>NZ_VDLZ02000014.1:0-235799 GCF_006334905.2 Streptomyces sp. 3MP-14 | reverse complement strand
GTCGGTGGAACGGTAGGCGGAGACATAGCGGAAGCCGTTGTTGTCGTCGTGCCGGTTCTCGCCGAACCAGTAGTAGTAGCCGTCGACTTCGAGGATGCCGCCGCCGTGCGCGTGCAGCGGGTTGCCGTCGACGGTGGTGAACTGGGTTCCGTTGAGCAGGTTGGCCGGAGCCCCGTGGGCCTCCTGACTGGACACCATGGCGGCGGCGACACTGAGACAGAGCGCCACCACCAGCAGCGCGGCGCCGTGCAGACCTCGCCCTCTGCTCGGGATGGTCGTGGGGGAACGCATCAGCGGACACCTCTCACATGAGACGGGAACTGTGCTGTCGGTCGTTCGTCGGTACGGCCGGGCCTGTCGAACCCTCGGATGCGCCAGGATGAAATCCCGGCGTGAGCACGGCGCTTGCGGATTCGGATGCCATTCCGCAGCCCGATTCGCGGCGGTCTCACATGCGATCAGGCAGGACCGACCGTGAAAGAGCAAGACAATGGTGCATCCACCCCTTGTCGCGTCAGCCGGAAACCAGTCGCAACCGTTCCAGGACCGGTCATCTGGTGCGCGTGAAACACGGCCGCCCAAACTCCCGGGCCAACGACGCGGCATATCGCTTACTGACGCGGCATCAACACGATGTTTGCGTAAACTTTCGGGGTGGTGCGTTCAGTATGTGGCCGCGCTCGCCGGTGTCAACCCCCTTCGCAGGACGGGGTTACGCGTTGTGGACGCGCCGAAGAGGCATCGATAATCCGGGAGATCAAGCGGCGCGTTCAAGGCGGGGCAGGTCAGCGATCCTTCGGCAACCGCGCGCGAACACACCGTCGTCGATGGGGCTCGCCCTGCGGCGGAGGGATGAACTGCGCGAAAGCAGACCTGAGTTGCCCATATTCTCCGAGCACTGTCAGTGCCGACGGTCATACTGGTGTTGAGCTTCGAGAATTCAACTCCTGTCGGCGCCCCGGGGCGGTGTGGTTCCACGGATGACGACACGCGCTTGGAGTTCGACCATCCGGCGATCGGCAGTGGAATCCCGTAGCACGCATTCGACCGCTGCGGCACCGGCCTGCACCAGGGCCAGGTTCACGCTGGTCAGGCTCGGCGTCACGTCCTCGGTGCCCTCGATGTCGCCGAAGCCGGCGACCCCCAGGTCTGTGCCGGGGCGCAGCCCCGCGTCACGGATCGCGCTCATCGCGCCGACGGCCATCGTGTCGGTGGCGGCGAGGACGACGTCGACATCTCCGGGCCGGTCCCGCAACAGGCGCGCGGTGCCCTCGTAGCCGCCGTCCCTGGTGGTCGGCACGCGGATCGCCACCTGGTAGTCGAAGCGGAGCCCGAGCCGGCGCGCGCCCTCGACGACGCCGGCCTCCCATTCGCGCGCGGCCACCGCGTCGCGGTCGGGCAGGATCACCGCGGGCGACCGGTACCCCAGCTCGTGCAGGGCCGCGACCAACTCGGCGGCTCCCCTGCGACGCGGCACGACCACGGTGTCGAAGGGCAGTTCGTCGTCCCCGGCGACCACGACCCGCCCGCGCTCCCGCGTGTAACGCTCCAACTCCTCGTTCAGCAGGGCCCGGGAGACCGCGGAGCCGCTGCGCGTTCCCGTCAGGATCATCGCGCTCGGCCGGAGACTCCGCATCATGCGCACGGCGCGCACCTCGTCGTCGATCGCGTGGTCGGTTCCCGCGATCGTGGCCACGAGCCCGGCCTCTCCGGCGCGTTCGATCACGCCGTGCGTGATCTCGGCGTTGTACGGGTCGCTGATGTCGGAGACGAGGACCACGACCATCGCGGTGGTGCCGGTGGTCGTTGCCCGTGCGGACGAGTTCGGTTGATAGCCGAGGCGACGCGCGGCCTCCCGCACGCGGGCCCGCAACTCCGCGGACACATGCCGCGAGCCCGGGTTCAGTGCCCGCGAGGCCGAGGCCTTCGAGACCCCTGCGGCGCGGGCGACATCGCTGAGCGTCGCTGTGGCTCGTCGCGGAACATCGCTCCCAGGCTTGGCGGTCGTGGGGTCGCTCGTCACTCTGGCATCCTGACATCAGGCGTACCGCGCGGTGCGCCGCCCCGGTCTGCGGCCTCGGCGGAGCGAGTTCGGGGTCCGTTCCCCTGACTGCGGAGGAGCCGTGCGGCGAGCCTACCAAAGCGCCACGCTACGTGACGTCGCCGAGGTCGCCGGGGTATCCCCCTCCACCGCCTCCCGGGTCCTGAACGGCGGGGACCTGCGCGTCAGCGATCAACTCACGGCCCGCGTGGTCGCCGTGGCCCAGTCGCTCGGCTATGTCTCCAACCAGGCGGCGCGGGCCCTCCGCGGGCGACGCACGGCGGTCGTGCTCCTCGCGAGCGACCCGAGGACGGCGTCGATCGCGGCGATGGCGGCCGGCATGGAAACGGCCGGCCGCGAGCGAGGCGTCCTGGTCAGCATCATCGCGGCCGGAAGCAACGCGGCGACGCACCGGGCGGCACTCGGCGTCATTCGCGGTCTGCGCCCTCGCGCGCTGGTCGTGACCAGCGCCAGCTTCGCCGATGTCCCAACAGCACAGGTGCTGCCGGATCTTGAACGCTTCCAGGCCGACGGCTGTAGCGTCGTCTTCATCGGTGAACACGACACGACCTTTCCCGCGGTGCGGTTCGGCGATGTCGAACTGGGCCGGATCGTCGGCCGTTTCATGGGCCGGCTGGGGCGCCAGCGGCCGGCCGTCCTGACCACCGCCGGCCATCCCGCGCTCGAAAGCCGCTGCCGGGGTTTCCTGACGGGGCTGAAGGAACGGGGATTCGAGCCGGCCGCGGTCGCGGTCGAGCACTGCGAACTCTCCCGAGCCGGCGGCCGCGACGCCGCGAGCCGCCTGGCACGGATGCGGCCCAGGCCGGACCTGGTGCTCGCGGGCAACGACGTCCTGGCGATCGGCGCCATGAACGAGTTCCGGCGGCTGGGCATCCCGGTGCCGGGAGAGATCGCCGTGTCAGGCGTGGACGACATCCCGCTGGCCCGCGACATCACTCCTGCCCTGACCACGGTCGCGTTGCCCTTCGCCGAGGCTGGCAGCAGCGCGCTGGAGATGGCCCTCGCACCGACCACCCCGGAGGACCTCCTGCTCCCCGGGGCACTCGTCATCCGGGAGAGCACCCCGGGCAGTCCGCCCGCGACGGCACGCTGAAGAAGCCCGCACCGGTCAGACACGTCCCGTCGAAGGATGCCCCCGAGAAACGGACTGAAACCGTTCTCACCGACGGAAGCCGGCACCCTCGCCCCACTCCGAATGCTCACCACAGCTCGCTTCAGAAGCGTATGACGGATCGATTGACACGATTCTGGAACCGTTGTCATCATCGGGTGCAACAGCGACCTCTGCTTCATGGCCCCCCGACTCCGGCAGACAGGTAGCCCCCAGGTTCCGGCACGGCGGGACGGCGCCGGGAGCCGAGGGGAGGGGCACGCACGCGCCTCTTCATGCTGCTGTCATGACCATGACTTACGACTGCCGGAGCGGTGCGGCTCCGGGCCTCGCCGCAGCTCAGCGCGATCGTGGGGAAGGTCGCACATCAAAGGAGATGATCATGGCATTGGATCCCAAACTCGGCCGTCGGGGCCTGCTCGCCGGTGCCGGTGCGCTCGCCCTCTCCACGCTCGTGAAGGCTCCCGCCTCCGCGGCCGAGGTCCCCCCGAACCCGCTGGAGAAGCCGGGGTGGGTACTCGACCGGCACGACGAGTTCAACGGCGCCCTCGACCGGAGCATGTGGATCACGCGATACCTCGAGTCGAGGACGACCGAGGACCGGGCCAGGGCGTGGTACGGATTCCGCAACAACGCTCTCGTGCTGCGGATCGACGACAACCAACCGACGTACTACCCGGACAACCCCATGAAGGTGTCGAGCGTCCAGACCGGTCAGATGACCGGGCTGCACAAGGAATCCCCCTACGACCACAGCATCCCCACGGAGTGGAAGTACGCCACGCGGTACGGGTACTTCGAGATCCGCGCCAAGACCTCCGCGCGCAGCGGACTCCACGCCGCCTTCTGGACGGTCGGCACCCAGGACACCGCGACCCAGAACGCCGAGATCGACATCCTGGAGGACCCGGGGCCAAACCCGAACCAGTTCCTGTTCAACCTCCACCGCTGGTCGGACCCGAATGTCACGGAGTCCAACAACACGATCACCACCGGCTTCGACATCAACAACGAGATGCATATCTACGCTCTGGAATGGAGCGAGACGCAGCTCAAGCTGTACGTGGACAACCAGTTGGTGAAAACGATCGACTCGTCCCCCTCCTACAACATGGCGTTCCTCCTGAGCATCTACGAGAACGCCGGCTGGACGGGCGACGTCGACCCCAACGACCCCCGACCGAAAGAGTTCGTGGTCGACTACTTCCGGGCCTACAAGCGCGCGTGACGCCCAAGGCGCACAGCACAGCTCAGCTCTGCGTGGCCTGATGGCTGGACGCCCCCACCACCCGCCGCACGGTCCCCGGCGTCCGTGGACGTCCGTGACCCCGGCCGGGAGTGTCCGGGGACACCGCCCGTCCGGGGTCACGGTCGACCGCTGCGGCCACCCCTCACCCGGGGCGGCCGTCGCCGCTCAGCGGCAGCCCAGGCGGCGCAGCGCGCGGCGTTGGCGGGCGGTGGGGTTCGCCGGGAAGTACAGATAGCAGACGCCACCGGTGCCGCTCCGGACCGCGCCGTTCTCGTCGTAGCGCTGGGTGCGCAGCCAGATGTTCTCGAACTGCCGCCTGGGGTAGACCCGGCGGACGGTCGAGTTGTCGGTGCTGGCCGGGTCGTTGGCGATGATGTCGCCGTCCTCGGTGAAGCCGACCACGGTCATCAGGTGGCCGGAGGTGCCGTAGCCGGCGCCGTCGAGTTCGGCCTCGTAGAAGGACTGGGAGGTGATCAACGGGATGCCGGCGGCGATGAGTTCCTCGGCCTCGTCGAGCGAGGCGATCCGGGTGACGATCCCCTCCAGGTCGGGGTAGGTCGCCGCGTAGGCCGCGTTGAACGGCCAGTTGCCGCAGCCGTCGTACTGGTAGTCGAACGTGAAGCGGGCCGCGTGGCAGACCTGGGGGTCGTCGTAGTCGGGGTTGACCCAGGCCAGGTCCTCGGGGGTCGGGGCGCGCCCCCAGGACTCGATGATCATCTGCGAGGAGGTGGGGCTGCACCAGGCCTCGCCGCCGTTGTCGTACTCGGGGTAGCGCCCGACGTGGATGTTCTGCGAGTACGTCGGAACGTCCAGCTCGATCCCGCTGGCCACCCCGGGGCTGCTGGCGGGGACCTCGAAGCGGGCCGGGACGTCGGAGGTCATGGCGCCGATCCGCCACACGGTCGGGGTGGCGTCGCCGCCGGCGGCCCGGTGCAGGGTCAGCCGCAGCTGGTAGGCGACGAAGCGGGGACCGGTCTCGGTGTCGTCGATGGCCAGCGTGTCGGTCCAGACGGTGGACTTGCCGTCCTCCTGGCCGTCCACGGAGGTGCGGTGGATGTCCTCGTCGCCCGAGGCCCAGATGCCGAGCGTGTACCAGGGGGTCTGGGTGCCGTCGGAGTAGTCGGCCCGCACCTCGATCCTCACGAAGGTGCCGGCCGGGGTGTCCGCGTTCCAGGAGGCGATCAGTTCGCCGCCGGGCGTGGCGGGCGCGTGGCTCGGCGAGACCCAGGTGGCGTACTCGTAGGTGGCGGTCGTGCCCAGGTGGGGGTCGGTGTAGTCGACGGTGCCGGCCGGCGCGTCGATCCGGACGCCCGGGCGGGCGCCGGCGACGACGGCCACGCCGTCGCCGGTGCCGGCCCGCCAGTCGCCGGCCGTGGTCCAGGCGTGGTACTCGATGGTGGAGTCGGCGCGCGGCCGGCCCCGGCCGGCGGAACGCCCGGCGGCCAGGGCGGTGGGGGCGGCGGAGAGCGCGGTCGCGGTGCCCACGGCCGCCACGGCGGCGGCCAGTACGGTGCGTCGAGGGGTGCTGGTCACGTGATGGTCTCCCGGTGTGGTCAGCGAAACGCCTCGCCCGGCGGCGAGACGGCACGGGCGCGAGTGCGTACCACTATCCCGACTCGGGGCCCTGACGACCAGTAAGGCCAGGCCATCGACGACCACCAATATTGGTGTCGACCTGTGGCGATCCCCGGCGCCCCGTGGCCACCGGGCGACGGCTGGCGGCCGTCGGGCGCGGCCCGCGGTGGCGCTACCCTGGCCGCGATGATCTTCGACGGCGGGGCGGACGGCGGAACAGGCGACACGACCGGCAACGGAACGGGCGACGGCGGAACGGGCGACACGACCGGCAACGGAACGGGCGACGGCGGAACGGGCGGCACCGTGGACGCGCTGGCGGCGCGGCTGTCCGCGCTGCCGCCCTCCGTCGGCCCGGTGCGGCTGGTGGGCGTGGACGGGCACGCCGGCTCGGGCAAGTCGACGCTGGCGCGCCGGCTGGCCGCCGCGCTGCCCGGGACCACCCCGGTGCTCCACCTGGACGACCTGGCGAGCCATGACGCGTTCTTCGACTGGACGGACACCTTCCGCAGCCGGGTGGTGGCCCCGCTGGCGCGCGGGGAGGTCGCGCACCACCCGGTCTATGACTGGACCCGGCGCGCGTTCACCGCGAGCGCGCCGCTTGAGCCCGCGCCCGTGGTGTTGGTGGAGGGGGTGGGCGCGGGCCGACGCGCGGTGCGCCCCCATCTCGCGCTGCTGATCTGGCTGGAGGTGCCGCCCGAAGTCGCCTGGCGCCGGGGGCGGTTGCGGGACGGGCCGGCGCTCGCTTCGTTCTGGGACGCGTGGGAACGAGCCGAGCTGCGCCATTTTGCCGATGACCCGTCAAGACCCTTTGCGGATATCCTGATGACTTCAGGGGGAGACAGTCACCATGCCTGCGAATGAGGTCCAACGGATGCCAAGGGCGGGCGAGGGCACCCGCGTTGTGAGGAGTTTATGACTGCTGGCGATCCCGCTTCCCCGGTGCCGCCCCCGATGGCGGATCTGGCGTGGCTGCGCGGCGTCGACGCCTACACGGCCGCCGCCTACCCCGAGGCCGAGGAGGAGTTCCGCGCGGCGGTGCGGGAGGACCCCGGGATGGCCGACGCCTGGCTGGGGCTGCACGCGCTGCGCTGTGACGTGCCGACGGCGTTACGTCAGATGTACCGCAACCGCGCCAGGTTCGGCGAGCAACGGGAGCGCCACGGGCGGCCGTTGAGTTCCTGGTACTGGCTGGGCTGGTGGGTCCAGCCGGTGTTGGAGAGCGAACGTGACCTGATACTGGCGCACGCCTCGCAGTTACTCGACGGCCGGCGGATGACCGAGCTGGACCGGGCGCTGGCGGAGTGCCCGGCGCCGGAGTCCGATCCCTACGCGCGTTTCCTGCACGCCTGCCGCTGCTATCTCTCCAAGGACTGGGAGGGGCTGTTCCGTTACACCTCGACGCTCACCGAGGACCCCCAACTCGGCGTGGAGGCCGGCCTGTTCGCCGGGATGGCGCGGGTGCGGCTGGAGATGTTCGACCAGGCGGAGCCGCTGCTGACGGCGGCGTTGATGCGCTGCCGCAGCGAGCATCCGCAGCGCAAGGAGCTGCGCTACTGGCTGGCGCGGGCCAGGGAGGGCAGCGGGCGCGGGGCCGCCGCGATCCCGCTGTACCGGGCGGTGCAGCACGCGGACCCGGACTTCATGGACACGGCGGTGCGGCTGACGGCGCTGACCACGGACGAGTCGGAGGGGCTGCTGCTCGGTGGGTTCGGCGACCGGGTCGACGAGCCGTCGGCGGTGCCGGCCGGCGGGGTCGGCGAGCCACCGTTCCCCGACCTGCGGGTGCCCTCGCCCGCGACCCCGGCCGGCGGCGGCGGTGAACGCCCGGGCGAGCGGGGCACGTTGCTGTTCGGCGCGGGCTCGGGCGGCCGGGACGCGGGGCCGCCGCCGGTGCCCGACCAGGCGCTGCTGGCGCGGACGTTGGGCGAGCTGGACCGGATGGTGGGCCTGGAGCCGGTGAAGGAGCAGGTGCGCGCGATGTCGGCGCAGCTGCGGATGGCCCGGCTGCGCTCGGGCCAGGGGCTGCCGGTGCAGCCGCCGAAGCGGCACTTCGTCTTCTCCGGCCCCTCGGGCACCGGCAAGACGACCGTGGCGCGCATCCTGGGCCGGGTCTTCCACGCGCTGGGCGTGCTGGCCAACGACCGGCTGGTGGAGGCGCAACGGGCCGATCTGGTCGGGGAGTTCCTGGGGCAGACTGCGGTGAAGGCCAACCGGCTGATCGACTCGGCGCTGGGCGGGGTGCTGTTCGTGGACGAGGCGTACAGCCTGGTGCACTCCGGCTACAGCAAGGGCGACGCCTACGGCGACGAGGCGCTTCAGGTGCTGCTCAAGCGGGCGGAGGACAGCAGGGAGCACCTGGTGGTGATCCTGGCCGGCTATCCGGAGGGGATGGACCGGCTGTTGGCGGCCAACCCGGGCCTGGGCTCGCGGTTCGCCGCCCGGGTCGAGTTCCCCAGCTACCGGCCGAACGAACTGACCGCCATCGGCGAGCTGTTGGCCACCGAGCACGGCGACTCCTGGGACCCGGAGGCGCTGGAGGAGCTGCGCAGCATCAGCGAACACGTCGTCGCCGAGGGCTGGATCGACGAGTTGGGCAACGGGCGCTTCCTGCGCACGCTCTACGAGTCCAGCTGCGCGTTCCGCGATGTGCGGCTGGCCGAGTCGGGCGCCTCGCCGACCCGGCAGGAGCTGTCCACGCTGCGGCTGTCCGACCTGATGCTGGCCTATGGCGAGGTGCTGGCCGGCCGGGGCCGCACGCTGCCGACGGACGACGAACTGCCGCCGCTGACCTGAGCGTTGCCGCGCCCCACCCCGAGGGCTGACGAACCGTCAGCGACGAGACGGTCAGAGCAACCGGCCGAGGAGCGTGGCGAGTTGGGCGCGTTCCTCGGCGGTCAGCGGCGCCAGGGCGTTCTCCAGCAGGGCGGGCACGCCGCGTTCGGCGGTGGCCAGCCGCGCGCGGCCGGCGTCGGTGAGGGTGACGGCGTAGGCGCGGCGGTCGCCGGCGGCGCGTTCGCGGCGGACCAGCCCTGCCGCCTCCAGGCCGTCGCAGAGGCCGACCATCACGGAGCGGTCGATGCGCAGCGCGTCGCTGAGCGCCCGCTGTGAGGCGGGGCCGGCCTCGGCGAGCGCCTTGAGCACCAGGTGCGGGCCGACGCCGAGCCCGGCGGTGGCGTCGGTGTGCGCCTCGGCGGCGCGGGCGACGGCGGCGGAGGCCCGGCACAGGGCGATGTCCGGGCGTTCGGCGGCGAGTTGGTGGAAGTACGCGGCGCCGAGTGGCGCTTTCTCGCTGCTGGTCATGGTCCTCTCCCTCGCTCCGGTCGGCAGCCTAACAAACGATCCGCAAGCGAACTGTTTGACCGCCAACCATCGAGCCCATATGCTCGCCAATCATCTGCTTCCAAACTATCGGCGGGCCGACGGTATGCGGCGTGCCGACCGAGGAGACTCCGGTGACGCTGCCCCGCACCCCCGACGAACTGCTCTCCACCACCCGCGCCGTCCGCCGGCGCCTCGACCTGGACCGGCCCGTGCCCCGCCGGCTGATCGAGGAGTGCGTGGACCTGGCCACCCAGGCCCCGACCGGGCGGAACCGCCAGCGCTGGCACTTCCTGGTGGTCACCGAGGCCGAGCAACGGCGGGTCGTCGGCGACCTGTTCCGCCGCGCGCTGCTGACCGGCGGCGGGCGCGGGCCGACGGAGCGGGATCTGCGGCGGATGTACGCCCACCCCGGCTCGATGGAGAAGGTCTCCGAGGGCGTGCGGCACCTGTACGACAACATCCACCGGGTGCCGGCCTTCGTCATCCCCGCCGTGGAGGGCCGCACGGACCGCGCCTCGGTGCTGGAGCAGTCGATGACCTGGGGCTCGATCCTGCCGGCGGTCTGGTCGTTCATGCTGGCCGCCCGCGCCCGTGGCCTCGGCACGGTGTGGACGACGGCCCAGGGCGCGGTGGAACGCGAGTTGGCTCAGGCGCTGGGCGTGCCGCACCGGGAGGTGATGCTGGCGGCGTTCGTCCCGTTGGCGTTCACCCTCGGCACCGACTTCCGCCCGGCCCGCCGGGTGCCCAGGGAGGAGGTACTGCACTGGGAACGCTGGTGAACGGCCGCCGGCACACGGCCGGTTGACCGGTGCGTTGACAGGACGCGCGGCCCGTTGACCGGCTCGGTCAGCGGTTTGGTCAGCGGTCGTCGCGGGCGGAGCCGAGCGACTCGGCCAGGGAGCGCAGCGTGCGGGCGTCGGCGAGGGAACGCTCGCGGGAGACGCCGGGCTGGATCGCCATCACGGGCAGCACGGTGCCGTCGGCGAGGTCCAGGGTGACCCAGGGATCGCCGGGGCGCAGGGTGACGCGCACGATCTCCTGCCAGGCGAGCCGGCGCACGGTGGTCAGGTTCACCACCGTGACGCCCTCGGCGTCGGCGCTGACCCGGGGGCGGGCCAGCAGCGCCAGCACGGCCAGGACCAGCAGCCCGCTGCCGACGATCGCGAGCCGGTCGCCCAGCCCCCAGCTGACCGCGCCGCCGGCCGGCAGCAGCACCGCGATCAGCGTCAGCACGCCGACGACGGTCAGCCCGGCGACGAGCAGCACTACCCGGGTCAGGGTGGGGCGCAGCGTCAGCGGGAGGGCCCGCTCGTCGTGCGGCGCGCCGGTCGGTTCGTTGGTGGTGGCCACGGTCACAGCCGCGCGGCGTGGATGCCGGTGGTGAGGATCGCGCGGGCGCCCAGCTCGTACAGCTCGTCCATCACCCGCTGCGCGTCCTGCACCGGAACCATGGAACGGACGGCGGCCCAGCCCCGGTCGTGCAGCGGGGAGACCGTCGGTGACTCCAGGCCCGGGGTGAGGGCGACGGCCTTCTCGACCAGTTCGGTCCTGATGTCGTAGTCCATCATCACGTAGCGGCGGGCGACCAGGACGCCCTGGAGGCGACGGAGGAACTGCCGCACCTTGGCCTCCTGTTCGGTGTCGCCCCGGCGGCGGATGACCACCGACTCGGACTCCAGGATCGGCTCGCCGATGATGGCCAGGCCCGCGTTCCGCAGGGTGGTGCCGGTCTCCACCACGTCGGCGATCACCTCGGCGACGCCCAGCTGGATGGCGGTCTCCACCGCGCCGTCCAGGTGCACCACGGACGCCTCGACGCCGTGCTCGGCGAGGTGCGCGCTGACCACGCCGGCGAAGGAGGTGGCCACGGTCAGCCCGTTGAACTCCCGGACGTCGCCCACCGTTCCCGGCGTGGTGGCGTAGCGGAGGGTGGAGGCCGCGAAGCCGAGCTTCATGATCTCCTCGGCCTCGGCACCGGAGTCCAGCAGCAGGTCCCGGCCGGTGATCCCGAGGTCGAGCCGCCCGAGCCCCACGTAGACGGCGATGTCGCGGGGGCGCAGATAGAAGAACTCGACCTGGTTCTCGACGTCGATCAGCACCAGTTCCTTGCGGTCCTTGCGCTGTCGGTACCCGGCCTCATGGAGCATGGCCGCCGCAGGCTCGGCGAGAGAACCCTTGTTGGGGACGGCGATGCGCAGCATGAGTGAGCTTTCCTTCGGTGATCGGAACAGGCTGACGGGCGGGCGAAGACGGACGTTGAACGGGGCGTGGACGGGCAGGGTCGGTCGTGGACGGTCGTGCGGGGTCGGCTCGGCTCAGAGGTGGGCGTAGACGTCCGAGAGGGAGATGCCCCGGGCCACCATCATCACCTGGAGGTGGTAGAGCAGCTGGGAGATCTCCTCGGCCGTCCGCTCGGCGCTCTCGTGCTCGGCGGCCATCCACACCTCGGCGGCCTCCTCGACGACCTTCTTGCCGATGGTATGGACCCCCGCCCCGACCAGCTCGGCGGTGCGCGAGGTGGAGGGGTCGCCGGTGGCGGCCTTCTGCTGAAGCTCGGCGAAGAGCTGGTCGAAAGTCTTGTTGGCCATGGTGACCCTCAGCCTACGGCGTGGGTGGCACCGCCCAGCGCCCGGGTTCCACGGCGGCCCGCAGCACGGCGGCGGTGGCGACGGCGGCCGAGACCGCCTCGTGCCCCTTGTCCTCCGTTGAGCCCTCAAGACCGGCGCGGTCCAGGGCCTGCTCCTCGGTGTCGCAGGTCAGCACGCCGAAGCCGACGGGCACCCCGGTGTCCACGCTCACCCGGGTCAGCCCCTCCGTCACCCCCTGGCAGACATACTCGAAGTGCGGGGTGCCGCCCCTGATGACCACCCCGAGCGCCACCACGGCGTCCATGCCCTGCCGGGCCAACACCCCGGCGGCGACCGGGAGTTCGAAGCTGCCGGGGACCCGGATCACGGTGTGCCCGGTGACCCCGAACTCCGCCAGGGCGCGCTCGGCCCCGTCCAGCAGGCCGTCCATCACCTTCCGGTGCCACTGGGCGGCGACGACGGCGACCCGCAGGTCGGTGGCGTCGGAGATGGTCACCTCGGGGGCGCCCGTTCCGCTCACGACTCACTCCTCACATGTTCGAACCGATGGTGCGACTGTCACAGAACGTCAGGCTTGGCGTACCCAAGGTAACGCGGCTGCCGGTCCGCGTGGGCCGACGCCGGCGCCGCGTCCAACCAGGGCAGGTCGTGGCCCATCCGGTCGCGCTTGGTGCGCAGATAGCGCAGGTTGTGCTCGCCCGGCGAAACGGGCAGCGGCAGGCGCTCGTTGACCTTCACCCCGTGGCCGCCCAGGGCCTCGGCCTTGGCGGGGTTGTTGGTGATCAGCCGCACCGAGCGCACCCCGAGGTCGGCGAGGATGCCCGCGCCGACGGCGTAGTCGCGGGCGTCCGCCGGCAGGCCGAGATCCAGGTTGGCGTCGAGGGTGTCCCGGCCGCGCTCCTGGAGTTCGTAGGCCCGCAGCTTGGAGAGCAGCCCGATGCCGCGCCCCTCGTGGCCGCGCAGGTAGACCACCACGCCCCGGCCCTCCTCGGCGACGCGCTCCAGGGAGGCGGTCAGCTGGGGGCCGCAGTCGCAGCGCTGGGAGCCGAAGACGTCCCCGGTCAGGCACTCGGAGTGCACCCGCACCAGCACGTCCTCGCCGTTCCCGAGGTCGCCGGCGACCAGCGCGACATGCTCCACACCGTCGACCGCCGAGCGGTAGCCGTGCGCGCGGAACGTGCCGTGCGCGGTGGGCAGCGAGGTGACCGCCTCGCGGAACACCTCGGGCACGGGCAGCGCCTCCTCGGTCTCCTCCCGGGCGGCGCGGTAGGCCGCCAGGTCGGCGATGGAGACCAGGGTCAGGCCGTGGCGCCGGGCGAACGAACGCAGCGCGGGCAGCCGCAGCATCCGGCCGTCCTCGCCGGCGATCTCCACCACCACGGCGGCGGGCCGCAGCCCGGCCAGGGTGGCCAGGTCGACGCCCGCCTCGGTGTGCCCGGGGCGGATCAGCACCCCGCCGGCGCGGGCGCGCAGCGGGAAGACGTGGCCGGGGCGGGAGAAGTCGTCCGCCCGGGCGTTCGGGTCGGCCAGCAGCCGGATGGTGGCGGCGCGGTCGGCGGCGGAGATCCCGGTGGTGACGCCGTGCTCGGGGCCGGCGTCGACCGAGACGGTGAACGCGGTCGCCATCGACTCGGTGTTCTTCTCCACCATCTGCGGCAGTTCCAGCCGGTCCAGCTCCTCGGCGGCCATGGGCACGCAGATCAGGCCCCGGCACTCGCTCATCATGAACGCGATCGTCTCGGGCGTGACCAGCTCGGCGGCCAGCACCAGGTCGCCCTCGTTCTCCCGGTCGGCGTCGTCCACGACGACCACGGGGCGTCCCAGCGCGATGTCGGCGATCGCGCGCTCGATCGGGTCGAGCGCGGTGTCCGGGTCGGCCGGGTCCCCGGCCGCGTGGGGCCCGGCGTCGGCGAGCGCCCCGAGGTCCCGGGGGTCGCTGGCCGCGGGTTCGGTGAGGGTCATGCCGGGGCTCCTTCCAGCCGCTCGGTCGCGGGTTCGGGCATGCGGCGCGCGGCGGAGCGCTGCCACCAGTCCCGCATCCCCCACAGCACGAGGAACAGGTAGACGACGTAGACCAGCCCGGAGAACGGCAGGTCGCTGCTGAACGCGAGCGGCACCCCCACCAGGTCCACCAGCAGCCAGGCGATCCAGAACTCCACCAGCCCCCTGGCCTGCGCCACCATGGCGACCAGGGTGCCGACGAAGATGTAGGCGTCGGGCCAGGGGTTCCAGGACAGCGAGGGGTAGGCGGTGAACAGGCCGCCCACCAGCAGCGTTCCGACGACCGCGCCGGCGGCCAGCGCGCCGCGCTCCCGCCAGCTGGCGAAGCGGACGGCGATCTTCTGCCCGTCGCCGCTGTTCTGCCGGCCGACGCTCCACTGCCGCCAGCCCCACAGCGCGGCGGTCATCACCAGCAGCTGCTTGCCGACGCCGCCGCCGAGGTCGGCGGCGCTGTAGGCGGCGACCAGGATCAGCCCGGAGAGCAGCTGCACCGGCCAGGTGAGGAGGGAACGGCGCCAGCCCAGGGCCAGCGCGGCCAGCCCGGCGAGGTTGCCGACCATGTCGGACCACATCACCGGCTGGTTGAACGCCTCGAACGCCGTCGCGTTCAACTGGTCGAGGTTCACCGGACGTTCACTCCCTCGAAGACTGCGCCCTCCGGCCGCCCGGACGGCACCTGGGCGCCGTGCGCCAGCAGCCGCTCGACGTGCTTGGCCAGCAGGTCGACCTCCAGGTTGACCAGGTCGCCCGGCTGCCGGCGACCCAGCGTGGTCAGGTCGAGCGTGGTGGGGATCAGGCCGACGGAGAACCGGTCCCGGCCGGCCTCGACCACGGTGAGGCTGACGCCGTCGACGGCGATGGAGCCCTTCTCCACGACATAGCGCGCCAGCTGGGGCGGCAGGGTGAAGGTGACCGTTTCCCAGCGTTCACCAGGCTCCCTGGCCAGCACCTCGGCGGTGCCGTCGACGTGACCCTGCACGAGGTGGCCCCCGAGCCGGCCCCCGAGCGCCATCGGGCGCTCCAGGTTGACCACGTCGCCCGGGGCCAGGGTGGCGATGTTGGAACGGCGGAGCGTCTCGGCCATCACATCGGCGGTGAAGCCCTCGCCGTCGAACTCCACCACGGTCAGGCAGGTGCCGTTGACGGCGATGGAGGAGCCGTGTGCGGCGTCCTCGACCACGGTCGAGGCGCGCAGCCGCAGGCGGGCGGAGTCACCGAGCCGTTCGACGGCGACGACCCGGCCCAACTCCTCGACGATTCCGGTGAACATTCAGGACTCCTCGGGCTTGCGAAGGGCGACGGGCTGCGGGGCGCGGCGCGACCGCCACACGGGGACGGTCGGGCGCCGGCAGGAGCAACACCGGGCGGAGAGCGCTGATTCCACGGCGGCCCCCGGACGGTTCGGGGACGGCACGGGACGCGCTCCGGCGTGGCCGCGCGAGCGAGCACGACCGCCGGAGCGAGCCGGACCGCCGGAGCAAGCCGGACCACCGGAGCGAGGGGGCGCGAACGAGAAGGCCACCGGGTCTCCTGCCTACATCGGGCACGACTCCGGGGCGTCCATCACACATCAGGACCGACGGGAACGGCGGCCCACCGCCGGCCCGAACGCGCCGGCCACCCTGAGAGTGGCCCGACGACGGGGCGAAACGGCACACACACCGCGTCCGCCGCGCACTGCCTCCCATCCGGACTTTCACCGTCGGTCCAGGAGTTTCACCTGGTCAACCGGCCGCTGGCTGCGGACGGGTCGCGGACTATAACCGCCGGTTCGGAGTTTCACCGACCCCGGAGTGCGCTACGTCACTGGTACCCCACCAGTCTGCCACGCGATCCGCCGGAGCACGCGGGGCTGTGTCCCGCCTCACACCCGACGCCCTGGCGGGCGTCGGGCGACGGCCCGCACTTCGCGCCAGCGACGGTTTGCTGGCGGGCGCCGGCCGCGCGGCCGGCGGCGGCGGGGGCGTTCGCGGCCCGGCGGCGGGGGCATCCCAGGGGGCGCGCGGTGCCGGCGGCCGTGGCGCCGGGGCCGGGGCGCGCCTCGGGCACCTGGCGACCCGGGCCGCCTCCGGCGGAAGCGTTCGCGGCAGGCCGCGCCGGCGGCGCTCGCGCGCCACGTGGCGCTTCCCGCCCTGCGGGCCGGCCTCAACCCGCCTGCGGCGGACGGGCGTTCGGCAGGGCCGCGCGTTGTGGCAGGGGCGGCGCGTTGCGGCGGGGGCGAGCGGGGCGGGTGCCCGGAGGGCGCTTCCCCGCGCGCCCGGGCCGCGCCCGTGCCCGGCGAGCAGGACACGCCCTGCGGGCTGGCCCTCACCTGCCGCGCCGGGGTCCGCACCTCCCGACAGGGCCCGCCTCCCGACAGGACCCGCCCTGCGGAAGGGACGACACGGCACGCCCGGCGGGCCGTTCCGGCGAAGTCACCCCAGCGCGCGGCCAGTTCATACTCTGCGAGTCGCCCGCCGTGGCGCTCCATCAACGAGCCCGGCCCCGTTGAGCCCGCAAACGGAGAACCACTCCACTGCCGGAGTCGCCGAGCCGGCAGATGGAGAGCCACTCCGCTCTAGAAGCCGCCGGGCCGGGGAACGGAGAACCACTCCCGCTCCAGGAGCCACCAACCCCGCAGACGGAGAACCCCTCTGCTCAAGGAGTGGCCGAACCAGTGAAACGGAGAACCCCTCCGCTGCACCTACCACCAAGCCCGCAGACGGAGAACCGCTCCGCTCAAGGAACCACCAAGCCCGCAAGCGGAAAACCGCTCCGCTCCGGGAGCCGCCGTGGCCGGGGCGGATAGCCGCTCCGCTCCGGGAGTAGCCCAGCCCGGGAAGCGGAGAACACCTCCGCTGCCGCAGCGGCCCGCCCCAGAGGGGCGGCGAAGTCGGTTGCCCCTGCGGGAGATTCACCTTCCGCAGGGTCCCGCCTCCGAGGGGACCATCCCGGCCCGGGCCGGCCCCGTTCGGCCGGGCCGGCTCGCAGCACGCCGGTCTCCGCCGCCGCCTTCGCCGCCCCGTACGGGGTCACGGGATCGGGGCGGCGGAACTCCTCGTAGTGGACACGGGCCCCGGAGAACACGGCGTCGCTGGAGACACGGACCAGACGGCAGCCCACCTTCGCCGCGCCCATCGCCAGGCGCACGGCGCCTTCGGCCGTGACCGCCCAGTCCGCCCCGCCGCTCGACGCGTTGACCACGACGCGGGGGCCGACCTCGGTCAGGACGGTCTCCACCCGTTCGGCAACCCGCAGGTCGAGGCGATGCCACGCGACCCGCCGGACGCTCCCCGGCCCGGTCGCGTAGGACGCGTAGGTCGCGGCCGTCGAGAGGCCGGCGGCCGTCGCCCGCCGGACCAGTTCGGCGCCCAGGAACCCGGAGCCACCGACGATCAGTACCGTCACGACACCCCACGCTACGGGACGGGTCAACCCGTACGGCGGGGTCGGCACAACACCCGGCATCACAGGCGCGAACGTTCGTTGCCGGTTCGGTCCGCGAGCCCCGGCGGGGCTGGCGGTCAGCGGTCCGTCGCGAAGAGGTCGGCCCGGGCCGCCGCCAGGGCGGTGACGAGGGCGCCGCCGAGGATCGGGTTGCCGGTGACGGTCGCCGCGCGGACCTCCGTGTCGAGGGGGGAGATCGCGCTCAGCCGTTCCGCCACCCGGGCGGCCAGCGCGGCCCCGCCGGCCCGGCCGACCTCGCCGCCGAGCACCACGCAGCCCGGGTCGAGCACGGCGACCGCCGAGGCCGCGCCCAGCGCCACCCGGCCGGCCAGTTCGTCGAGGAACGCGCCGGACGGTCCGTCGCCCCGCTCGGCCGCCTCGGCGACCGGCCGATCCGGCCCGGCCAGCTCGCCCGGCGCCAACTCCCCGACTTCCAGGCCGTGTTCCACCGCCAGCGCCCGCACGGCCGCCCCGGAGACCAGGCCGTGGAAGCCGGCCTCGCAGTCCGTCGCCGAGGGCAGTCCCGCGCGGCCGGGCACCGGCAGGAAGCCCACCTCGCCGGCGCCGCCCGAGGCCCCCCGGCGCAGCGCGCCGTCGAGGACCACGGCCGCGCCGACGCCGGCGCCCAGCCAGAGCAGGACGAACGTGTCGCGATCGCGGGCCGCGCCGAGCCGGTGTTCGGCGATGGCGGCGAGGTTGACCTCGTTCTCCAGCAGCACCGGGGCGTCGAGGTTCTCCCGCAGCGCGGCCAGCAGCTCGCGGTGCCAGGCGGGCAGCGCGTCGGAGAAGCGCAGGGCGCCGGTGGCCGGGTCGGCGAGCCCGGGGGCGCCGAGCGCCACGGTGTGCGGCTCGACGACGCCGGCCGCGTCGCCGATCTCGTCCAGGGCCGCCAACACGGCCGCGACCATGGGGTGTTGGCCGCCCGAGGCCGGCCCGGCCACGCCGGCCACACCGGCCACGCCAGCCGCGTCGGCCGCGTCGGCCGCGTCGACCAGCGGCAGCGTCCTGGTGGCGACGGTGGCGCCGGCGAGGTCGGCGAGGGCCAGTTCGACGCGGTCGAACCGGACGTCGAGGGCGGCGACATGGGCGCGGTCGGCGACCAGTCCGTAGACCCGCGCGTTGGGTCCCCGGCGCTCGGCGCCGGTCTCCCCCACCACGTCGACCAACCCGTCGCGGCCGAGTCGGCCGAGCAGTTCGGCGACGCTGGGGCGGGAGAGCCCGGTCAGCTCGCGCAGTCGGGCGGCGGTCAACGGGCCGTGCTCGGTGAGGAGTTCGAGCGCGATCCGGTCGTTGATGGCCCGGGCGGTCTGCGGGGTGGCGGTGCGCACGCTGCTCATGGCCGGGATTCTATCCCCTTACTATTAGGCAACCTTCCTGATAGTTTCCGTGCCATGTCTCTCCCCGATCCCCCAGGCGAGCCCCGCCCCGGGCCCCCAGGCGAGCCTCAACCCGCCCCCTCCGTCGCCCCGTTGATCGTCGAGGCGGCCCGGGTGCGCCGGGCCAGGGTCTCCGTCGGCGCGGTGTTCGCCCTGCACGGCGCCGCCTCGGGCAGCTTCGTCACCCGAATCCCCTGGCTCCAGGACCAGTTGGGCCTCAGCACGGCCGCCCTCGGCCTGGCCCTCGCCTTCCCGGCCGTCGGCGCCTCGGTCGCGATGCCGCTGGCCAGCCGCGTGATCCACCGACATGGCGCCCGCGCGGCGGTGCGGGGACTGTTGGCGCTGTGGATCGCGGCCTCCGCGCTGCCGGTCATGGCGCCCAACATGCCCGCGCTCTGCGCCCTGCTCTTCCTCTTCGGCGCGACGGCCGGGATGGCGGACGTGGCGATGAACGCCCAGGGCGTGGAGGTGGAGGAGCGCCACGGGCGGTCCATCATGTCGGGGCTGCACGGGCTGTGGAGCGTCGGCACCCTGACCGGCTCGGCGCTGGGCGTGGGCGCCGTCGCGCTGGAGTGGGACGCGCGCGGTCATCTCCCGCTGGTCGCCGCGCTGTTGCTGCTGGCGGTGGTGCCGGCCTGCCGGGGGCTGCTGGACGTGCGGCCGAGCGGGGACGAGGCGGCGCCGCCCCGCTTCGCGCTGCCGCCGCGCTCCGCGCTGCTGATCGGCGCGGTGGGGATCTGCGCGGTGCTGGCCGAGGGCGGCAGCATGGACTGGTCCGGGGTGTATCTGCGGGATCTCACCGGCGCCTCGGAGACGGTGGCGGCCGCCAGCTACACGGCGTTCGCCACGACGATGGCGGTGGCCCGGCTGGTCGGGGACGCGGTGGTGCGCCGCCTCGGCCCCGTGCGCACGGTGCGGTGCGGCGGTGGACTGGCCGCGCTGGGCGGGCTGTTGGTGGTGACGGCCGCTGTGCCGGCCCAGGGGATCGCGGGCTTCGCGCTGATCGGGGTGGGGATAGCGGTGGTGGTGCCGTTGACGTTCGCGGCGGCCGGGCACAGCGGGCCCAACCCGAGCCGGGCGATCGCCGGCGTGGCGACCATCACCTATACGGCCAGCCTGATCGCGCCCACGCTGATCGGCGCGGTCGGCGAACTGGCCTCGCTGCGCGCCTCGTTCGCCGTGGTCACGGTCGCGACGGCGCTGCTGGTGGTGGGCGCGGGGGTGCTGGGGCGCGGGTCCCGGCCGAGCGCGCCGGTGGCCTCGGCGCCGGGCGCCGGGGAACGGGCCGGGGACCGGGCGGCGGGCCGGGCCGAGTGATCCGAGGGTCAACGCGGCCCGGCCCCCGCCGGGTTCGGCGGGTGCGGGTGGCGTCAGCCGAGCAGCCGCACCGCCTGGTAGTAGGTCCAGGCGGTGCTGTCGCAGGCGGTGCCCTGGGCGCCGGAGTAGTTGTCGCAGACCCGCAGCAGGTCCTGGTAGAACGCGTTGTCCAGGCGCGCCTTGTTGGCGTCGAAGGTGCCGGCCGCCTTGTAGTTGCGGTAGCCGAAGTCGTGCCGCGCACATGACAAGCTGAAGGGGAAGCCGAAGGGGTTGTCGGGTGAGGAGGAGCACAGGTCGGTGCTCCAGTCGAAGCCGTAGGAGGCCCAGGCCCCCTGGTTGTTGCGAGCCGAGAGCCAGGCGTTGTAGCTGCTGGCGCTCGTCTGCGTCCAACTGCTCAGCACCTGCGGCTTGTCGGCCAGCGCGGCGGTGGCCGGCGCGGCCGAGACGGAGATGACGCCCAGGCTGAGGGCGAGGGCCGTGAACAGGGTGGCGATCCGTTGACGCGTGCGCATGGCGCATCCTCCCGGGATTGGCGGCCCGCCCGGGTCGGGCGGGCCGTTCACTACCGGAAGTCGAACCTATGCACCCCGACAGGAATGCTCAACCCTCCGTCGGGTGACGGGAGTTGACGAACAGGCAACGCCGCGCCCACACGGGTCCCGCCGGCGCCCGCGCCGGGCGGGTCGGTCGGTCACGCCCCGCACGGTCCGGTCGTTCACGCCGGCCGGGCCAGCACCCAGGTGCGGTCCAGCGTCAGATACCGCTCCACGGGGAGGCCGGCGCCGGCCAGCGCCTCCTCGAACGCCTCCCGGCCCCACCGGTAGGAGGAGAAGGTGTGCGTCCACTCCGCGTCGGGGAACTCGTACTCGACCCGGATGCGGATCAGTTCGTCGTTGATCGGCTCGGCGGACGCGACGCGGATCAGCCCGTCGTCCCCCGTCTTCGCCTCCCTCGGCACCCGCTGGTGCCAGTCCTCTCCCTCCCGCTGGATCAACACCACCCCGCCGTCCGCCACATAGCGCCGGCAGGCGCGCAACATGCCGGCGCGCACCCCGGGGTCGGCGTTGTGGATCAGGAACGACATGAGCAGCACCACGTCGAACGTCTCGTCGCCCAGATCCAGTTCCTCGATGGCCGCACAGACCGTGCGCGCCCCCCGGACGTGCTCCAGCATCTCCGGCGACTCGTCCACGGCCGTGACCGTGAAGCCCCGCTCGACCAGGGGGTGGGTCACCCGACCCACCCCGCAGCCGAGTTCGAGAATGCTGGCGCCCGCCGGAACGGCCCGCTCGATGATGTTGGGCTCGCGCCCCACCGGCAGCCGCAGCCACCGCTCCACCGCACAGCCGTCCGGGGTGATGGGCCCCGGACCCGTTCCGATACATCCCTCACGGGTACGTCCACTCATGCCATCATCAGATCACGGTCCGTGCGCCGCCGACCAACGTTTCCCCCACATCCCTCACTTCACCCGGGTAACGCCCGCCGTTCGCCTGGGAAGCCGCTACTGCCAACTGGCGTGCAGCGGCTTGCCCTCCGCATAGCCGGCGGCGGACTGCACCCCGACCACGGCGTGTTCCCCGAACTCGGCCAGGTTGGCGGCCCCGGCATAGGTGAACGAGGAACGCACCCCCGCGATGATCGAGTCGATCAGGTCCTCGACGCCCGGCCGCGCCGGGTCCAGGAACATCCGCGAGGTGGAGATGCCCTCCTCGAACAGGCCCTTGCGCGCCCGCTCGAACGCCGACTGCTCGGCGGTCCTGCTGCGCACCGCCCGGGCCGAGGCCATCCCGAAGCTCTCCTTGTACAGGCGCCCGTCGGCCGACTGCTGGAGGTCGCCCGGCGACTCGTGGGTGCCGGCGAACCAGGAGCCGATCATCACGTTGGACGCCCCGGCGGCCAGCGCCATCGCCACGTCCCTGGGGTGCCGCACGCCGCCGTCCGCCCACACGTGCCGGCCCAGCCGCCGCGCCTCGGCGGCGCACTCCAGCACGGCGGAGAACTGCGGCCGGCCGACGCCCGTCATCATCCGGGTCGTGCACATCGCGCCCGGGCCGACACCCACCTTGACGATGTCGGCGCCCGCCTCGATCAGGTCCCTGGTGCCCTCGGCGGAGACCACGTTCCCCGCCACCACGGGAACCGAAGGCCGCAGCGCGGCCACCGCCCGCAGCGCCGCGATCATGGACTCCTGGTGGCCGTGCGCGGTGTCGACGACCAGGGTGTCCACCCCGGCGGCCAACAACGCCTCGGCGCGGGCCGCCACATCGCCGTTGATCCCGACGGCGGCGGCCACCCGCAGCCGGCCCGCCGCGTCCACAGCCGGCTGGTAGAGGGTGGCACGCAGCGCGCCCTTGCGGCTGAGGATGCCGACCAGCCGCCCGTCGGGGCCGACGGCCGGGGCGATCTTGCGGTGCGCCGAGTCCAGGGTGGTGAACGCCTCCTGCGGGTCCAGGTCGGCGGCCAGCACCAGCAGATCGCGCGACATCACCTCGCCGACCTGCGCGAACCGGTCGACGCCGGTCAGGTCGGCCTCGGTGACGATGCCCACGGGGCGCTCGTGGGAGACCACCACGCCGGCGTTGTGCGCCCGCTTGGGCAGCAGCGCCAGCGCGTCGGCCACGGTCTGGGTCGGGGCCAGCGTGATCGGGGTGTCCAGCACCAGATGGCGGCGCTTGACCCAGGCGATCACCTCGGTGACCACGTCCAGCGGAATGTCCTGCGGGATCACCGCCAGGCCCCCGCGCCGGGCCACCGTCTCGGCCATCCGGCGGCCGGCCACCGCCGTCATGTTCGCGACCACCAGGGGGATCGTCGTGCCCGAACCGTCCGGCGAGGACAGGTCGACCGCGAGCCGGGAACCGACGGAGGAACGGTTGGGGACCATGAAGACGTCGTCATAGGTCAGGTCGTGGGACGGCTTCGCGTCGTTGAGGAACCTCATGCTCGCGCTCTCACCTGCTGTGGCTCGATGGGGAATGGCGGGTGGGAGGCTGCGGCTCCTGTGCCATTATCACCCAGGTCGTCCACCGTCCACGCGCCCCCACGCGCTCGCGTGCGCGCCGGCTCGCGCGGCGCACGAGTCGGAACGCACCACCCGCCGCGCGTTCGCACCCCGGGTGACGTTCCCCCGCCGGGCCCCCGGCCCCCCGACGCCGCTGCCACGATGGCGCCCAACGGTCCGGCGGCAGCGGGAGGTTCGGATGACCGGAGGAACGAACGGGCGTCGGCTGAGCTTCGGCATCAAGACCACCCCGGCCCACACCGACTACGCGGACGTGCTGCGCGTCTGGCGCGAGGCCGACGGCATCGAGCGGATCGAGCACGCCTGGCTCTGGGACCACCTCCCGCCGCTCTTCGGCCCGCCCACCGGGCCGACGTGGGAGGGCTGGACCACGCTGGCCGCGCTCGCCGCCACCACCGAACGGATCGGCCTGGGCCTGCTGGTCTCCAACAACCGGCTCCGGCCGCCAGCGCTGCTGGCCAAGACGGCCGCGACGGTGGAGGGCATCTCCGAGGGACGCCTCACCGTCGGCCTCGGCATGGGCCCCACCCTCCCCCGCCCCGGCCAGCCGGCGGCCGCAGGCCCTGCGGCCAGGGCGGTCGCCGGGTACCGCGCCCTGGGCATCGAACCGCCCACGCCCGGCGTCGGGCTGGCCCGGCTCGCCGAGAGCTGCCGGGTGCTGCGCGCCCTCTGGGAGAACGAGGAGCCGACGGACTTCGCCGGCCGCCACTACCGCCTGGCCGGCGCCCGGGCCGCGCCGCGCCCGGCGCGGCGGCTGCCGCTGCTGATCGGCGGCTCGGGCGACGGGCTGCTGCGGGTCGCCGCCGAACACGCCGACCTGTGGAACATCTCGGGACCGCCGCACGCCGACGTCGCGCGCGTCCGCGAGCGCGCCGCCGCGCTGGACGCGGCGTGCGCCCAACTCGGCCGCGACCCCGGCGAGATCACCCGCTCGGTGCAGACCCACGTCTCCTACACCGACCCGGCCGCCACCCGCGCGGTGGTCACGGACCTGCTGACCACCGGCGCGACCCACATCGTCCTCAGCCTCCCGGCCCCGTTCCCGGAGGGCGTGGCGCGGTGGGTGACGGACGAGATCATCGTTCCCGTTCTTGAGGGCGCGAACGCGGCTCGCGGCGGCGGGGGCGCGAACGCGGTTCGCGAGGGCGGAGGCGCGAACGCGCCGCGTGGGGTTGGCCGTTGACGGCCGTTTCTCCCACCCGCCCGCCCTTTCGCCGCCGGTAGTGGGCCGGCGAATCGCCGTCGGCGGCTGCGAGCCGGCCTGGGGTTTACTTCTAGCCGGCAACGGACGCACCAGCCCGCAGCAGGCCGCAGGCAAAAAGGGGCGGGTGGGTGGGGGCAACGCCCCCACCCACCACTGGCCATTGACGGGCGACTACCGGCAGCCCCAAGGCGTGGTCCCACCCACCCCTGTTACCGCCAAGCGGCAACGAACGCACCGGCCCGCAGCGAGCCGCAGGCAACAAGGGGCGGGCGGGTGGGCAAGAAAAAACCGGGCGAGGCCCAGCGGCCAGCGTCACGCGTCGAGGTCCGCCCGGTCCAGCGCCGGTCGGGCCGGCGCCGGCGTGGCCAGCAGCTGGTCGGCCGCCGCCGTGTCCGTGACCAGGCTGGTGACCAGCCCGGAGCGCAGCACCGCGTTGATCGCGCCCGCCTTGCGGCGGCCGCCGGCGATGGCGACGACCTCGGGGACGCGGCGCAGCCGTTCCGGCTCCACGGTGATGCACCGTTCGCCGAGGTCGCGGCCGATCCGCCGCCCGTCGGCGGAGAAGAGATGCGCCGACATCTCCGCCGCGACGCCGAGCGAGGCGTAGTGGTCGCGCTCCTCCTTGCCCAGCATGTCGTGAACGGTGGAGATCCCGGTCTCCCAGGTGCCGATGGAGACGGCCGCGATGGTGACCCGGTCGAAGTAGTCGAAGGCGGCGGCGATCCCGGGCTGGGCGCGCAGCGCGGCGGCGGTGCCGGGGTCGGAGAGCAGCATCGGCGCGTAGATCGGGTGCGCCTCGCCGCCGGAGACGTCGGCGGCCCGGCGGACCGCCTCGACCGAGCCGCGTTCGGCGCCCGCGTCGTAGACGCCGGTCAGCTGGACCACCGTGCAGGGCGGCAGCTGGCGAAGTGCCGCCGCCATGTGGATCGTTGACCTTCCCCAGGCCAGGCCCAGCACGTCGCCCTCGGCGACCAGTTCCTCCAGCAGTTCGGCGGCGACCTCGCCGAGGTGCTCCGGGTCCGGGGTGTCCTCCGTGGCCTCGGTCGGCGACTCGGCGACGACGACGTGGCGCAGGCCGAAGTGCGAGCGGAGCGCGTCGGAGCGTTCGGCGTCCAGCTCGGCGGGCACGCGGATCTCGATCCGCACCAGCTCCTGTTCGACCGCCGACTCCAGCACGCGGGCGACCTTGAAGCGGCTGACGCCGAACTCGTCCGCGATCTGGATCTTGGACTTCCCCTCCAGGTAGAAGCGCCGTGCCATCGCCGCCGCCTGCATCAGCTCGGCGGGCCCCATCCGTGTGGCAGACCTTCCGGTCGGCACCGCACTCACCTCACTGTTCATCGGCCCTGTGTCCCCGGTCACGTTCCGCGTTCAATCCTCGCAGACGAAACGCGAACCGGTTCACCGCCCGGAGCCGCCGGAGCCGCCCCGCCCTGAGGCGGCGGCCGCCGCCCGTTCCGCCGAGGCGCGCAGCCCGCGCACGGCGGCCGCCGGGTCGTCGGCGCCGTAGACGGCGGAGCCGGCGACGAAGACGTCGGCCCCCGCCTCCGCGCAGCGCTCGATGGTGTCGGCCGAGACCCCGCCGTCGACCTGGAGCCAGAGCGGCAGCCCGTGGCGTTCGATCAGCGCCCGGGTGCGGCGGATCTTGGGCAGCATGATGTCGAGGAACGCCTGGCCGCCGAAGCCGGGTTCGACCGTCATCACCAGGATCATGTCCAGCTCGGGCAGCAGGTCCTCGAACGGTTCGATCGGCGTGGCCGGCTTCAGCGCCATCGAGGCGCGGGCGCCCAGCGCGCGGATCTCCCTGGCCAGCCGGACCGGCGCGGCGGCGGCCTCGGCGTGGAAGGTGACCGAGCCGGCGCCCGCCTCGACGAACGACGGCGCCCAGCGGTCCGGGTCCTCGATCATCAGGTGGCAGTCCAGCGGGGTGTCGGTCGCCTTCCGCAGGGACTGGACCACGGGCACGCCCAGCGTCAGGTTGGGCACGAAGTGGTTGTCCATGACGTCGACATGGAGCCAGTCGGCGCCCTCGACGGCGCGGGCCTCGTCGGCGAGGCGGGCGAAGTCGGCGGACAGAATGCTGGGGTTGATCTGGGCCATGGGCCCAGTATTCAACATCGCGTTCGGCGCCGGCCCGGTGGTGCGCGCCCGGCGCCAGCGCCTCAGCCGGTCCGCCGCAGCAGCGCCAGATACATCGCGTCGGTGCCGTGGCGGTGCGGCCACAGCTGGACGTCGGGCCCGTCGCCCAGCTCGGGAACGCCGGGCAGCAGCGGCCGGGCGTCGACCCGTTCCACCGCGAGGTCGCTGTCGGCCAGGCCCTTGATGACGTCGGCGACCACCAGCCGGGTCTCGCTCAGGTGCGGGGAGCAGGTGGCGTAGCCGAGCACGCCGCCGGGGCGAAGCGCCTCCAGGCCGGCGCGCAGCAGCTCGCGCTGCCGGGTGGCGAGCCGGTCCAGGTCCTCGGGGCGGCGGCGCCAGCGGGACTCGGGGCGGCGGCGCAGCGCGCCGAGTCCGGTGCAGGGCACGTCCAGCAGCACCCGGTCGAAGCTGGCGGGCCGCCACGCGGGACGGCGGGCGTCGGCGACCAGCACCTGGTACGGGCCGGGGTTGCCGGCCAGGGCGCGGGCCACCAACCGGGCCCGGTGCGGCTGGAGTTCGCTGGCCACCAGGGCGGCGCCGCGTTCGGCGGCGAGCGCGCCGAGCAGCGCGGCCTTGCCTCCGGGGCCCGCGCAGCCGTCGAGCCAGCGGCGGTCGGGGCCGTCGGCCAGCGGCACGTTGGCCAGGGCCAGCGCGACCAGCTGGCTGCCCTCGTCCTGCACGCCGGCCCGGCCCTCGACGACGGCGGGCACCGCGCCCGGCTCGCCGCCCTCGACCAGCCGCACGGCCTGCGGCGACCAGCGCCCCGGCTCGGCGCCCTCGCCGGCCAGCAGCTCCTCCTGGGTGCTGCGCCCGGGGCGGGCGGCCAGGGTGACGCGGGGGCGCTCGTTGTCCGCGACCAGCAGGCGTTCGATCTCCTCGCGCCCCCCGCCCAGCGCGTCCCACAGCGCGCCGACGACCCAGCGCGGGTGGGCGTGCCGCAGGCCGAGATGGCCCTCGGGGTCCCGGTCGTAGGGCGGGGCGAGCAGCTCGATCCAACCGTCGAGGTCGTGGGCGGTGACCCGGCGCAGCACCGCGTTGACGAACTTGGCCCGGCCGTCGCCGACCACGCAGCGGGCCAGCTCGACGGCCGAACTCACGGCGGCGTGCGTGGGGATGCGGGTGGCGAGCAGCTGGTGGACGCCGAGCGAGAGCACGTCGAGCACCGGCGGGTCGACCTCGCGCAGCGGGCGGTCCACGCACTCGGCGAGGATCGCGTCATAGGTGCCCTGGCGGCGGAGCGTGCCGTAGACCAGCTCGGTGGCGAACGCGGCGTCCCGGTCGTCGAGGCTGCCGTCCCGTTTGGCGCGGGCGAGCAGCGGCGGCAGGACCAGGTTGGCGTAGGCGTCCCGCTCGTCGACGGCGCGCAGCGCGTCGAACGCGAGGATGCGCGCGGGGTCCCGCTGGGGGCGGCGATAGGGCTTGGACGGGCGGCGCTGCCGACTGCTCACGGGAACGTTGACTCCGGCGGGTACGGGGGAACGGGTGGAACGCGTGCAACGGGTGCAACGGGGTGGATGACGGGCTGGTGGCCGGTGGGGCCGGGGTCCAGGGTACGGCGACGCGGCCCGGCGGCCTCAGCCGCCGAGTCGTTCGCCCTCGGCGACCCGCACCCCTCGGGCCCAGTCGGCGGCGGCCATGGGCCGCTTGCCCTGCGGCTGAACGAAGGCCAGCTCGACGGGGTGGGAGCCGGTGCCGACCCGCACCGTCCGCTTGTCGGCCGACAACTCGCCCGGCGCCAGGGCGGGTTCACCGGGCAGCTGCTCGACCTGGCGCAGCTTGAGCCGTTCGCCACGGAACGTGGTCCACGCGCCGGGCGCCGGCGTGCACGCCCGCACCACCCGGTCCACGCGGAGCGCCGGCGCGTTCCAGTCGACCCGCGCGTCATCGACGGTCAGCTTCGGGGCGAGGCTGACGCCCTCGGTCGGCTGGGGGCGGGGGGTGAGGCTGCCGTCCTCGATGCCGTCCATGGTGGCGGCCAGCAGGCCGGAGCCGGCGAGGGCCAGCCGGGTCAGCAGGTCGCCGCTGGTGTCCCGGGGGCGGATCTCCTCGGTGATCACCCCGTAGACCGGGCCCGAGTCCAGGCCCTCCTCGATCTGGAAGGTGCTGGCGCCGGTCACCTCGTCGCCGGCGAGCAGCGCGTGCTGAACGGGCGCGGCGCCGCGCCACGCGGGCAGCAGGGAGAAGTGCAGGTTGACCCAGCCCCGGGCCGGGATGTCCAACGCGGGCCTGGGCAGCAGCGCGCCATAGGCCACCACGGGGCAGCAGTCGGGGGCGATCTCCGTCAACCTGTCGAGAAAGTCCGGGTCCTTGGGGCGGCGCGGCCGCAGGATCTCGATCCCGGCCTCGGCGGCCCGCTCGGCCACCGGGCTGGCGACCAGCCGCCGGCCGCGCCCCGCCGGGGCGTCGGGGCGGGTGACGACGGCGACGACCTCGTGCCGGTCGGACGCCAGCAGGGCGTCCAGCGCGGGAACGGCGACCTCGGGGGTGCCGGCGAAAACCAGCCTCATCGTGCGGGCCTCATCGTGGGTGGGTGACCTCTCGGACGTGTCTTCAACTCGGACGTGTCCTCAACGGGACCGGCGGGGCCGACGAGCCGGACGGCCCCCCGTTGAGCCTCCCGCGTGGGGCGGGGTGAACGCCCGCAGAGTCTACGTTCCGTGGCGTGCTGGTGCGTTCGGGGGCACCGGGGGGCGCAGGGCTCGGGGCCGTGCGCTCCGCCGTGTTGACGATGCGCGCCGAGGGCGTGACTCAGGCGCCCGGTGGCGCGTTGGTCAAGACAGATTGACCGCAGACGGGTCCCTCGCGTCCCGTCCCTTCCTTGCCGCCGGTTCGAGAGGCTTGTAAATGGCCGACCACGCCACCCCTGACGCTCAGGCGCGGGCCAGCCTGCATCTGCTGGTACGCGACATCGAGCGGGTTCGCCGCCAGGTGGACGCCCTGCGTACGCTCACCGCGCAGTTGGGCAACGTCTACCGACCACGACGGACCGGCCCCTCGGCCGGTTTCGTGGTCTATGGGCGGGCCCCCGCGCCCACGGTGCGGCTGGCCCAGGAGCTGCGAGACAGCGTGGAGGCGCTGGTCACAGCGGCGGTCGACTTCGACCGTTCGCTGGGGTTCTCCTGGGACGCGGTGGGCTCGGCGCTGGGGGTCACCAAGCAGGCGGTGCACCGGCGCTACGGCGCGCGGCGGCCGGCGCCGCCGGCCGGGGGACGGGAGGCCCCGGTCGGCACGGTGCCCCCGGCCGTGCCGCCGGCCCGCCGCCCGCAGCCCGCCGCGACGACCCCGGCCCCCGAGCCGCACAGCCTCCCCGGCCAACGCGGCTGACGCCTGGCGGCTGGCCTCGGGACCGGGCCGCCGCCCAAGGCGGCGGGCCCGGAGGTGCCCACCCGGGGCGAACGGGCCCCGGGCCCGAAGCCTGGGGGCCCGTCCCTGAGGCGACGCGGCCGGTCCTGGGGCCAGCAGCCCGCCGAGCAGCGCTACTTGTGGTCCGTCGCCGTCACGCGTGACGGCGACGGACCCAGGAGTGCCACGGCCCGCGCTCCTGGGGAACGGCCCCGCCGGTCAACTGCCCAGCCGCACCGCCGGAAATGCTTGGCACCGGCCGCCATCGGGCCACGGCGGTCAAGGCCAGGGTCGAGTTGCTTCGCTCACCAACAACGCCCCGGACGCCGACCCCGTTCTCACTGACGTCCCGCTGCCCGGGCGACCGGGGAACCCCTCCCCCGCCGCCAAACGGAGACCTTCTCCACCCGGCCCCAACCAGCACCCGTTTACCCAGTACGCGATACCACCAAGCGGAGAACCCCTCAGCCGCCCCCGCCAACGCCCAGACGGACACCGCCCGTTACCCACGCCACGTCGCACCACACCCCCGCGCCCGGCCCCCAGACAGCAACGCCGCGCGAGCGAACACGGCCAAGGGTCCAGCCGACGCCGCACCCTCCCGAACACCCCAAACCACGACACCCACGGCCACCCCGCCCGTCACCACCAAACGGAGAACCCCTCCGCCCAACACCACAGGCCACCCCGCCCCCTCGCCCACCACGCACCACCGCCAAACGGAGACCCCCTCCGCCGAACACCGCCAGACAGACCCCCACGCCGGGCGCCGGCAGACGCACCACACCCCCGTGCCCGGCCCTTAGACAGCAACGCCGCGCGAGCGAACACCGCCAAGGGCCCAGCCGACGCCGCACCCTCCCGAACACCCCAAACCACGACACCCACGGCCACCCCCCTCCTCACCCAACGCGCCACCGCCAAACGGAGACCCTCTCCACCGAGCACCGCCAGGCAGAACCCCACGCCGGGCGCCCCCAGGGCGCCTCGGCGCTCCCGAGCCGGTGCGCCGGCAGGCGCACCCCGCTCCCGAGCCGGTGCGCCGGCAGGCGGATCACGCGGATCACGCGGATCACCCGATGTCGTCGGGGTCCATCCGGACCCAGGCCGGCGGCCCCTCGCGGTGGGTCAGGCGGTGCGCCTGGGCCGTCTTCAGGGCCAGCGCCAGCGCGCCGCCGGCGCCCGGCGGGACGCGGATCAGCGCGCGTTCCCACTGTTCGCCGGGTGGCGGCTCGCCCGTTCTGCGGGGGCGGCCGGCCGGGGTCTCCGGCAGCGGGACCGGGCCCAACACCTCGGCCGAGGGCGGGAGTTCGGCGACGGCCAGCAGCCCGGCGACCGCCTCAGGCAGACCCGTGACGGCGGCCATCCGGGAGACCGGCGGGAAGCCGAGCGTCTCCCGGTCGGCGAGTTCGCGCAGCGCGTGCCCCTCCGGGTCCCAGCGGACCAGGGACTGCACGGGCCGCAGCGTGGGCTCGGCCGTGACCACGACGACGCCGCCGTCGTGGCGGCCCCTGGCCAGGGCCGCCGCGTTGAGCCAGCGGCGCAGCGTCTCCTCGCCGGCCCGCAGGTCGGGCCGGCCGAGCAGCGCCCAGCCGTCCAGCAGCAGCACGGCGGCGTAGCCGGGGCCCTCGGGAACGGGTTCGGCGCCCGGCGTGCTGACCACCAGCGCCGGCTGGTCGGGAACGGTGGCCAGCACATGATCCCGCCCGGAGGCGCGGACCGGCACGCTCGGAAAGGCGCGGCCCAGCTCCTCGGCGGTGCGGCGGGCGCCGATCACGACGGCCCGCAGCCGACGGCCGCCGCACTCCCCGCAGTGCCAGGAACGCTCGGCCGTGCCGCACCAGCCGCAGCGCAGCTCCTCGTCCGCGCCGACCGAGGCCAGCGGGCCGTGACAGCCGGCGCAGCGGGCCGGCTCCCGACAGCGGTCGCAGGCCAGCCGGGGCGCGTACCCCCGGCGCGGCACCTGGACCAGCACCGGGCCCCGGGCCAGGCCCTCGCGCAGCGCCTGCCAGGCGAGGGTGGGCAGCCGGGCGGAACGGGCGGCCTCGTCGCGGGCCTGGTCGTGGTCGCCGACGGTGCGCAGCAGGGGCGCGGCCGCGCGGAACGTCTCCCGCTCGGGGACCAGCGGCCTGGCCCAGCCACCGCGCACCAGCCGGGCGGCCTCGGCAGTGTGCGCGTGGCCGCCGAGGAGGAGGCCCGCGTTCTCCTGGGTGGCGCGCAGCAACAGCACGTCGCGGGCGTGCGGTTGGGGCGCGTGGTCGTCGCGGTGCGCGGCGTCGCCGTCGTCCCAGATGGCGGCCAGGCCGAGGGAGCGGACCGGCGCGAACATCGCCGCGCGGGTGCCGACGACGCAGCGCACGGCGCCCCGGTGGATCGCCAGCCACCGCCGGTACCGCTGCTCGGGCCCCGAGTCGGCGGTGAGCAGCACATGGTGGCCTGGGCCGAGCAGTTCGGTGAGGGCGGCGTCGACCCGGGCGGCGGCCCGCCCGTCCGGCAGCACCGCGAGGGCGCCGCGCCCGCCGGCGAGAGTGGCGGCCAGCGCGGTGGCCAGCTCGTCGGGCCAGCGCGGTCCGGGGAGCGCGGTCCACACGGCGCGGGGCGCGCGCCCCTTGGCGAGCGCCGTGAGGAACGCGGCGCCGTGCGGGTAACGTGACCAGCCGCCCGGCGCCGGCGGTTCGGGCGGCGGCGGGGGCTCGGGCGTGGGGGCGCGTTCGGCCTTGGCCATCCGGGGTGGGATCGCGAGCCGCACCACGTCGGCGAGGGCGCCGGCGCAGCGGTCGGCGACGGCGCGGCAGAGCGCCAACAGCTCGGGGGTGAGCACCGGTTCGGGCGAGAGGACCTGGGCCAGCGGGGCGAGCACGCCGGTGAAGTCGCTGTCGGCGCGGCGTTCCACCACATAGCCGTTGACCAGGCCGCCGCCCTCGCGGCGGCCGTCGCGCTGCCCGGCGCCGAACCGGACGCGGACCCGCACGCCCGGCTGGGCTTCGGCGTCGAGGCCGGCGGGCACGGCGTAGTCGAAGCAGCGGTCGAGGTGGACCAGGCCCTTGTCGACGAGGACGCGGGCGACCGGCAGCCGCTCGGCGAGCGGGGCGTCGCGCCAGGTGCGCGGCCTGGCTTTGGGCAGCTTCCGCTCCCGGACGGCGGCCCTGATCAGCGCCAGTTGCTCCCCGCCCGGACGCTCCGAAGCGCCGGCCTCACTCATCCGGCCAGTACATCAGACGGCTCGGACAGTGCGGTCGGCGCTTCGGCGGTCGTGCCAAGGAGGGGGAACGGTCGAGAAACGGGGTGCGTCAGAGGCCGGCGGCGGCGCGCAGCGCGTCGACCCGGTCGGTGCGTTCCCAGGTGAAGTCCGGCAGCTCGCGGCCGAAGTGGCCGTAGGCGGCGGTCTGGGCGTAGATGGGCCGCAGCAGGTCCAGGTCGCGGATGATGGCGGCCGGGCGGAGGTCGAAGACCTCGGTGATGGCCTGCTCGATCCGCTCGGCCGGGACCGAGGCGGTGCCGAAGGTCTCGACGAACAGGCCGACCGGCTCGGCCTTGCCGATGGCGTAGGCGACCTGCACCTCGCAGCGGGTGGCGAGCCCGGCGGCCACCACGTTCTTCGCCACCCAGCGCATCGCGTAGGCGGCCGAACGGTCCACCTTCGACGGGTCCTTGCCGGAGAAAGCCCCCCCGCCGTGCCGGGCCATGCCGCCGTAGGTGTCGATGATGATCTTCCGCCCGGTCAGCCCGGCGTCGCCCATCGGGCCGCCGATCTCGAACCGGCCGGTCGGGTTGACCAGCAGCCGGTAGTTCTCCGTGTCCAGCTTGATGCCGTCGCTGAGCAGCGCCTTCAGCTCGGGCTCGACGACGAACTCCTGGATGTCAGGCGCCAGCAGCGAGTCGAGGTCGATGTCGGAGGCGTGCTGGCTGGAGACCACCACGGTGTCGAGGCGGACGGCCTTGTCGCCGTCGTACTCGATGGTGACCTGGGTCTTGCCGTCGGGCCGCAGGTAGGGGATGGTGCCGTTCCTGCGGACCTCGGAGAGGCGGCCGGAGAGGCGGTGCGCGAGCCGGATGGGGAGCGGCATCAGCTCGGGGGTCTCGTCGCAGGCGTAGCCGAACATCAGGCCCTGGTCGCCGGCGCCCTGCCTCTCCAGCTCGTCCTCGGCGCCGCCGACGCGGGACTCGTAGGCGGTGTCGACGCCCTGCGCGATGTCGGGCGACTGGGCGCCGATGGAGACGGAGACGCCGCAGGAGGCGCCGTCGAAGCCCTTCTTCGATGAGTCGTAGCCGATCTCCAGGATCTTGGCCCGCACCAGGGTCGCGATGTCCGCGTACGCCTTGGTGGTGACCTCGCCGGCGACATGGACCAGGCCGGTGGTGATCATGGTTTCGACGGCGACCCGGGAGCCCGGGTCCTCGGTGAGAAGGGCATCCAGAATGGTGTCGCTGATCTGGTCGGCGATCTTGTCCGGGTGGCCCTCGGTCACGGACTCTGAGGTGAACAGACGACGGGACACAACGCTCCCTGGGGTTGCAGCGGCTGCTGACTATGCTTCCGCGCCCGGTGGGACCGGCCACGGCACCGCTCAGTGTAGCCACATGGGGCCCTCCTGGCGGAGAGAACCGCGCACGGATTCACGCTCGGTGGTCGGCGCGGCCGGCCGGCGGGGGCGCGCGTTCCGAACGTCCGCCGCCGGTCAGGGCGTTGGCAGGCGGCGCACGACGGCGTCCCAGACGCGGTCGGCGAGCGCCTCCTTGGGGCCGAGGGGAACGGGCGTCTCGTCGCCGTCGGCGGCGAGGATGACCGCCTCGTTCTCGTCGGTGCCGAAGGCGAGGCCGCCGCCGACCTGGTTGACCACCAGCAGGTCGCAGCCCTTGCGGGCGAGCTTGGCGCGGCCGCCGGCCAGCACGTTCTCCGTCTCGGCGGCGAAGCCGACGACGACCTGTCCCGGGCGGCGGGCGGCGGACAGCTCGGCGAGGATGTCGGGGTTGCGGACCAGGGCGATCGGGTCGGGGTCCACGCCGTCGCGCTTCTTGATCTTCTGCCCGACGGGGTTGGCGGGGCGGAAGTCGGCGACGGCGGCGGCCATCACGACCGCGTCGGCCTCGGCGGCCGCCTTCCGCATCGCGGCGCGCAACTCCTCGGCGCTGCCGACCGGTTCGACGGTCACGCCGGCGGGCGCCGGCAGCGCGGTGTTGGCGGCGACGAGGGTGACCTCGGCGCCCCTGGCCTGGGCGGTGCGGGCCAGGGCGTAGCCCTGCTTGCCCGAGGAGTGGTTGCCCAGGTAGCGGACCGGGTCCAGCGGCTCCCTGGTGCCGCCGGCGCTGATCACCACGCGGCGGCCGGCGAGGTCGGGGGTGGCGGCGGCGACGCCGCGCGCCAGCACCCGGCGGGCCACCTCGAAGAGGGCGGCGGGATCGGGCAGCCGGCCCTTGCCGGTGTCGGCGCCGGTGAGCCGGCCGACGGCGGGCTCGACGACGACGGCGCCCCGGCGGCGGAGGGTGGCCACGTTCTCCCGGGTCGCGGGGTGCTCCCACATCTCGGTGTGCATGGCGGGCGCGAGGACGACGGGGGCGCGGGTGGTGAGGAGGACGTTGGTGAGCAGGTCGTCGGCGCGGCCGGTGGCGGCCCTGGCGAGCAGGTCGGCGGTGGCCGGGGCGATCACCACGAGGTCCGCCTCGCGGCCGATCCGCACGTGCGGCACCTGGGCGACGTCGTCCCACACCTCGGTGTGCACGGGCCGCCCGGAGAGCGCCGCCCAGGTGGGGGCGCCGACGAAGCGGAGCGCGGAGGCGGTGGGCACCACGCGCACCGCGTGCCCCGACTCGGTGAACAGGCGCAACAGCTCACACGCCTTGTAGGCGGCGATGCCGCCGCCTACGCCCAGCACGACCTCGGTCCGCCCCACGGCGCGCCTCCTTGCTCCCACGTTCCTGAGATTCCGGCCCCCACACGCGGTTCCCCGCGCCCCCGAATCCCCAGGGGCGCGGGGAACCGCGCGAAGCATGGGCGAAGGCCCGCGGACGACGACGGCGCCGAGGGCCACAGGCGGGTGGTCGCCCCCACGCCCCCCGCCGGCCAGGCGCCGAGCGTCAGTCGGTGGCGCCCTCGATGGCCTCGGAGGTGAGCAGGCCCGCGTTGATCTCGCGGAGCGAGATGGACAGCGGCTTCTCGTGCACATGGGTGTCCACGAGGGGGCCGACGTACTCCAGCAGGCCCTCGCCCAGCTGCGAGTAGTACGCGTTGATCTGGCGGGCGCGCTTGGCCGCGTAGATCACCAGGCTGTACTTGGAGTCGGTCGCCTCAAGCAGCTCGTCGATCGGCGGGTTGATGATGCCCTCGGGCGTGGTGATGGGAGAGGACACGCTCTGCCTTCCGGTGGGTTTCGGGGGACCGTAGGACCAACGTGTGGCGCGGCCCCCGGATTCAACGAATCAAGGCTAGCAGTTCGGCGGAGACCTCCTCGACGGAGGTGTTGACCAGCGTCACGTCGAACTCGGGCTCGGCGGCCAGCTCGGTCCTGGCGACCGCCAGCCGGCGTTCGATGACCTCGGGCGGCTCGGTGCCCCGGCCGGTGAGCCGGCGCACCAGCTCGTCCCAGCTGGGCGGCGCGAGGAAGACGAGCCGGGCGTCCGGCATGGACGCGCGGACCAGCCGGGCGCCCTGGAGGTCGATCTCCAGGAGCACGGGCTCGCCGGCCTCAAGGCGTTCGACGACCGCGCGGCGCGGTGTGCCGTAGCGGTTGCCGGCGAACTCGGCCCACTCCAGCAGCTCGCCGTTGGCGACCAGCTTGTCGAACTCCTCGTCGCTGACGAAGAAGTAGTGGGTGCCGTGCCGCTCCCCCGGCCGTGGATGGCGGGTGGTGGCCGAGACGGACAGCCACACCTCCGGATGAGCCCTGCGCAGATGAGCGACGACCGTGCTCTTGCCGACCCCCGAGGGGCCGGAGAGCACGGTCAGTCGCGAACGATCGGTCATGCCGGCGATTATCCCGCTTCCCGCTTCGGTGGCGAAAACCCGTCCACGAGCGCGGCACCCGCCTTCGAAGCGCCGCTCAGGCGCCGCTGCCGAACTCGCGCTCCAGGGAGGCGATCTGGTTGGAGCCAAGGCCACGGACGCGACGGCTCTCGGAGATCCCGAGGCGCTCCATGATCTGGCGGGCGCGGACCTTGCCGACGCCCGGCATCGACTCGAGAAGGGCGGAGACCTTCATCTTGCCGATGACGTCGTTCTCCTGGCCCTGCTTGATGACCTCGTGCAGGGAAGCGCCGGAGTGCTTGAGCCGATTCTTGACCTCGGCGCGCTCCCGGCGAGCCGCGGCGGCCTTCTCAAGCGCGGCTGCGCGCTGTTCAGGGGTAAGGGGCGGAAGAGCCACGCCTACGTCACCTCGGTTGTCGAACTGGTCGGATATGGAACGGTGAGGAACCTAGTGGGCCCGCACCAGCGGAGCAACGAGCAACGCGCCCGGGTGCTCCGCTCTCGACGGAGACTAGCGGCCGTGACGGCAATAAGTCAGGGAGAATCGACAAAAAGTCCAGGTCAGCTGAACTGCTTCGGCGACATATCGGATATATGCCCACGGTTTTCGGGTCAGTTGACGGCTCAAGGAACGTTTCGGCGGCTCTTTCGTTGACTTTTCAGTGACGCACGACGCCCGCGTGGCGACTCTTCGGCGCGGTGGCCTTGGCCTGCCCGCCCGTTGGGGCGCTCAGGCCAGCACCCGCGCCAGTTCGGCCGCCTCCCACTCGGCCGCCGCGCGTAGGCCGTCGACGCCGGGGCCCCGGCGCAGCACGGACCGGCTGGCCGACGGCAGCACCTGGCGCAGCGCCGGTCCGAAGACCCGGGGCAGGTCGTCGGCCGTGGCGCCCTGGGCGCCCAGGCCCGGGGCCAACAGCGGGCCGTTGATGGTCAGTTCGAGGGATGACTCCGGGGCCGTCGCGCCGACCACGGCGCCGAAGGAGCCCCAGGGCTCGGCGCCGGCGTTCTCCCGGGCGAGGTCGTTCAACACCGTCTGCGCCAGCGGGACTCCGGCCTCGGTGCGGGCGGTCTGGGTGGCCGCGCCCTCCGGGTTGGAGGTGCGGGCCAGCACGAACGCGCCGGCGCCGTCGGCCCTGGCCCGGTCGAGGGCCGGGCGCAGCGACTCGTAGCCGAGATAGGGGGTGAGGGTGATCGCATCGCAGCGCAGCGGGGCGCCCTCGCCGAAGTAAGCGCCGGCGTAGGCGGCGACGGTGGAGCCGATGTCGCCGCGCTTGACGTCGAGGAGCACCAGCGCGCCGGCCGACCTGGCGTCGGCGACCGCCCGTTCCAACACGGCGACGCCGGCCGAGCCGTGGCGCTCGAAGAACGCGGACTGTGGCTTGAGCACCGCCACCCGGTCGGCGAGCGCCGCGACCACGGTGTCGGCGAACCGGGCCAGGCCCTCGGCGCTGTCCGGGAGTTGCCAGGCGGCCAGCAGCTCGGGGTGCGGGTCGATGCCGACGCACAGCGGGCCGCGCTGGTCCATGGCGCGCCGCAGCCGGGCGCCGAACGGCTCGCCGGCGGACGGGGGCATGGCGGCAGCGGGCGGAGTGCTGGGAGTGGTGGGAGTGGTCACGGGCGGGAACTCCTCACGTCGGCGCCGACCGCGTCGGCGAGGGTGGTGTGGGGGCTGGCCGCCAGCCGCCGGGCCAGGCCGGCGTGCAGGGCGCGGGGCCAGCCGGGCCCGCCGTAGATGAAGCCGCTGTAGCCCTGGACCAGGGTGGCGCCGGCGAGCACGCGCTCCCAGACGTCGTCGGCGGTCTCGACGCCGCCGACGCCGACCAGCGTGACGCGGTCGCCGACCCGGGCGTAGAGCCGGCGGAGCACGGCGAGGGAGCGTTCCTTGAGCGGGGCGCCGGAGAGGCCGCCGGGGCCGAGGGCGGCGACGGCCCTCGAATCGGCGCGCAGCCCGTCGCGGGCGGTGGTGGTGTTGGTGGCGATGATGCCGTCCAGGCCCAACTCGACGGCCAGGTCGGCGATCCGGTCCAGGTCCTCGTCGGCGAGGTCGGGCGCGATCTTGACCAGCAGCGGGACGCGCCGCCCGGTGACGGAGTGGTCGGCGGCCGCGCGGACTGCGGTCAGCAGCGGGCGCAGCCGTTCGGTGGCCTGGAGGTCGCGCAGCCCCGGGGTGTTGGGCGAGGAGACGTTGACGACGAGGTAGTCGGCGTGCCGGGCGAGCCGTTCGGTGCTGGTGACGTAGTCGTCGATGGCATCCGTTTCGGGGACGGCCTTGGTCTTGCCGATGTTGACGCCGAGCGGCGGGCGGTCCGCGCCGAGGGCGGCGAGGCGGGCGGCGACGGCGGCCGAGCCGTCGTTGTTGAAGCCCATCCGGTTGACCAGCGCCCGGTCGGCGGTGATGCGGAAGAGGCGGGGCGTCGGGTTGCCGGGCTGCGGCTGGCCGGTGACGGTGCCGATCTCGACGAAGTCGAAGCCGAGTTGGGCCAGTCCACGGATGCCGACGGCGTTCTTGTCGAAGCCGGCGGCCAGGCCGAACGGGCCCGGCAGCCGCATCCCCAGCGCGTTCACCGCCAGCGTGGGGTGCGGGGGTGCGTAGCGGGCGCGCACGGCGGAGCGCAGCCCGGGAACGCGCCCCGCCAGCCGGATCAGCGCGAAGGCGCCGTGGTGGGCGCGCTCCGCGTCGATCCGGCGCAGCACCGTGCGGTACAGCAGGCGGTAGCCGCGTGGCTCCTGGGCGGCGCTCATCGGGTGCGCGCCGCGATCAGCTTCTGGGCGTGCTCCTGGAGGGAGGCCACGCCGACCTCGCCGCGCAGCAGGGCGTCGATGCCCTGGACGGCGGCGGCGAGCGCCTGCACGGTGGTCAGGCAGGGCACGCCCCGGGCGACGGCTGCGGTGCGGATGTCGTAGCCGTCGAGCCGACCGCCGGTGCCGAAGGGGGTGTTGACGATGAGGTCGACCTGCCCGTCGTGGATCAGCTGGACGATGGTGGGCTCGCCGGCCGGGCCCGTGCCCTCGCTCTGCTTGCGCACCACGGTGGCGTCGATGCCGTTGCGGCGCAGGATCTCGGCGGTGCCGGAGGTGGCCAGCAGCTCGAAGCCGTGCTCGGCGAGGGCGCGGGCGGGGAAGACCATGGCGCGCTTGTCGCGGTTGGCGACCGAGACGAACGCGCGGCCGCGCAGCGGCAGCGCGCCGTAGGCGCCGGCCTGGGACTTGGCGTAGGCGGTGCCGAAGACCGAGTCGATGCCCATGACCTCGCCGGTGGAGCGCATCTCGGGGCCGAGGACGGTGTCCACGCCGCGCCCGTGCACGTCGCGGAACCTGGCCCAGGGCAGCACGGCCTCCTTGACGGAGATCGGCGCGTCCAGCGGGAGCGTCCCGCCGTCGCCCTCGGCCGGGAGCATCCCCTCGGCGCGCAGCTCGGCGACGGTCGCGCCCAGCGAGATCCGGGCGGCGGCCTTGGCGAGCGGCACGGCGGTGGCCTTGGAGGTGAACGGGACGGTGCGGGAGGCGCGCGGGTTGGCCTCCAGCACGTAGAGGATGTCGCCGGCGAGCGCGAACTGGATGTTGATCAGCCCGCGCACCCCGACGCCCCGGGCGATGGCCTCCGTCGAGGCGCGCAGCCGCTTGATGTCGTGGCCGCCGAGGGTGATGGGCGGCAGGGCGCAGGCGGAGTCGCCGGAGTGGATGCCGGCCTCCTCGATGTGCTCCATCACGCCGCCCAGATACAGTTCGTGGCCGTCGTAGAGGGCGTCGACGTCGATCTCGATGGCGTCGTCGAGGAACCGGTCGATCAGCACGGGGTGTTCGGAGATCAGCCCGGCGTGCCGGCGCAGGTAGTCCTCCAGCGAGGGCTCGTCGTAGACGATCTGCATTCCCCGGCCGCCGAGGACGTAGCTGGGGCGGACCATCACCGGGTAGCCGATGCCGGCGGCGATGGCGCTGGCCTCCTCGAAGGAGAACGCGGTGCCGTACTTGGGCGCCGGCAGCCCGGCCTCGGCGAGGACGCGCCCGAAGTGGCCGCGTTCCTCGGCCAGGTTGATCGCCTCGGGCGAGGTGCCGACGACGGGCACGCCGTTGTCCTTGAGCGCCTGGGCCAGGCCGAGCGGGGTCTGGCCGCCGAGCTGGACCAGGACGCCGGCGACCGGGCCGGCCAGGGTCTCGGCGTGCACGATCTCCAGGACGTCCTCCAGGGTGAGCGGCTCGAAGTAGAGCCGGTCGGAGGTGTCGTAGTCGGTGGAGACGGTCTCCGGATTGCAGTTGACCATCACGGTCTCGTAGCCGGCCTCGCTGAGCGCGAAGCAGGCGTGGACGCAGGAGTAGTCGAACTCGATGCCCTGGCCGATGCGGTTGGGGCCGGAGCCGAGGATGATCACGGCCGGCTTCTCGCGGGGGGCGACCTCGGTCTCCTCGTCGTAGGAGGAGTAGAGGTAGGGGGTGCGGGCGGCGAACTCGGCGGCGCAGGTGTCGACGGTCTTGTAGACCGGGCGCACGCCCAGCGCGTGCCGCACCTCGCGCACCACGTCCTCGCGCAGGCCCCTGATGCCGGCGATCTGGGCGTCGGAGAAGCCGTGCCGCTTGGCGTGGGCGAGGAGTTCGGCGCTCAGCTCGTCGGCGGCGGCCAGCTCGTCGGCGATCTCCCCGATCAGGAAGAGCTGGTCGACGAACCAGGGGTCGATCCGGGTGGCCTCGAAGACCTCCTCGGGGGTGGCGCCGGCGCGGATGGCGCGCATCACGGTGCCCAGCCGGCCGTCGGTGGGGGTGGCGGCGAGCCGCAGCAGCTGGTCCTTGTCGTCGGAGGTGTCCCCCGACTCCCCCGGCTTGCCGGTGAAGTCGAAGGGCGCGTCCTTCTTCTCGATGGAGCGCAGCGCCTTGTTGAGCGCCTCGGTGAAGTTCCGCCCGATGGCCATGGCCTCGCCGACGGACTTCATGGTGGTGGTCAACGTGGCGTCGGCGGCGGGGAACTTCTCGAACGCGAACCGGGGGACCTTGACCACCACGTAGTCGAGGGTGGGCTCGAAGGAGGCCGGCGTCTCGCGGGTGATGTCGTTGGGGATCTCGTCCAGCGTGTAGCCGACGGCGAGCCGGGCGGCGATCTTCGCGATCGGGAAGCCGGTGGCCTTGGACGCCAGCGCGGAGGAACGGGAGACCCGCGGGTTCATCTCGATGACGACGATGCGGCCGTCGTCCGGGTTGACGGCGAACTGGATGTTGCAGCCGCCGGTGTCGACGCCGACCTCGCGGATCACGGCGATGCCGATGTCCCGCAGCACCTGGTACTCGCGGTCGGTCAGCGTCATCGCGGGGGCGACGGTGATGGAGTCGCCGGTGTGCACGCCCATCGGGTCGAGGTTCTCGATGGAGCAGACGACCACCACGTTGTCGTTGCGGTCCCGCATCAGCTCCAGCTCGTACTCCTTCCAGCCGAGGATGGACTCCTCCAGGAGCACCTCGGTGGTCGGGGAGAGCGCCAGGCCCTGGCCGGCGATGCGGCGCAGCTCGTCCTCGTCGTGGGCGAAGCCGGAGCCGGCGCCGCCCATGGTGAACGAGGGGCGGACGACGACCGGGTAGCCGCCCAGCTTGGCGACGCCGGCCAGCACCTCGTCCATGGAGTGGCAGATGACGGAGCGGGCGGACTCGCCGTGCCCGATACGCTCCTTGACGGCGGCGACGACCTCCTTGAACCGCTCGCGGTCCTCGCCCTTGTGGATGGCCTCGACGTTGGCGCCGATCAGCTCCACGCCGTACCGCTCCAGGGTGCCGTCGCCGTGCAGGGCGACGGCGGTGTTGAGCGCGGTCTGGCCGCCGAGGGTGGCGAGCAGCGCGTCGGGGCGCTCCTTGGCGATGATCCGCTCGACGTACTCGGGGGTGATCGGCTCGACATAGGTGGCGTCGGCGATCTCGGGGTCGGTCATGATGGTCGCCGGGTTGGAGTTGACCAGGATGACCCGCAGGCCCTCGGCGCGCAGCACGCGGCAGGCCTGGGTGCCGGAGTAGTCGAACTCGGCGGCCTGGCCGATGACGATCGGGCCGGAGCCGATGACCAGGACGGACTGGATATCGGTGCGCTTAGGCACGCTGGCCCTCCATCAGGGAAACAAAGCGGTCGAACAGGTAGGCGGCATCGTGCGGCCCGGCGGCCGCCTCGGGGTGGTACTGCACGCTGAACGCGGGCTTCTCCACCAGCCGCAGCCCCTCGACCACGTTGTCGTTGAGGCAGACATGGGAGACCTCGGCGGGCCCGAACGGGGTCTTCGCCGCCTTCTCCAGCGGGGCGTCCACGGCGAAGCCGTGGTTGTGCGCGGTCACCTCGACCTTGCCGGTGGACAGGTCCTTGACCGGCTGGTTGATGCCCCGGTGGCCGTACTTGAGCTTGTAGGTGTCGAAGCCGAGGGCGCGGCCGAAGACCTGGTTGCCCAGGCAGATCCCGAACAGCGGGGTGCCGCGCTCCAGCACGCCGCGCATCAGCTCCACCGGGTGGTCGGCGGTGCCGGGGTCGCCGGGGCCGTTGGAGAAGAACACCCCGTCGGGCCCGGCGGCGTAGACCGCGTCCAGGTCGGCGGTGGCGGGCAGCACATGGACCTCGATGCCGCGCTCGGCCATCCGCTGCGGGGTCATGCCCTTGATGCCGAGGTCGATCGCGGCGACGGTGAACCGGCGCTCGCCGACGGCCGGGACGACGTAGGGCTCCTCGGTGGCGACCTCGTCGAAGAGGGGCGCGCCCACCATCTGCGGGGCAGAACGGACCCGGGCCAGCCGGGCCTCGCGCCCGTCGGCCAGCGCCTCGCCGGAGAAGATCCCGCACCGCATCGCGCCACGTTCCCGCAGGTGGCGGGTGAGGGCGCGGGTGTCGACACCCTGGATGCCGACGACGCCCTGGGCGGCCAGCTCCTCGTCGAGGCCGCGCCGGGAGCGCCAGTTGGACGGGGTGCGGGCGGGGTCGCGCACCACATAGCCGGCGACCCAGATCCGGCGGGACTCGGGGTCCTCGTCGTTGACGCCGGTGTTGCCGATGTGCGGGGCGGTCATCACCACGATCTGGCGGTGGTAGGAGGGGTCGGTGAGGGTCTCCTGGTAGCCGGTCATGCCGGTGGAGAAGACGGCCTCGCCGTGGGTCTCCCCCACCGCGCCGTAGGCCCGGCCGGTGAAGACCCGGCCGTCCTCCAGGACGAGTTCGGCGGGCACCCGGCCGCCGGTGGGGCTGGTGGCGTTCATCGTGCGCCCTCCGGTTCTGTCGCGTTGTCGGTCGCGTGCGAGGGCCGGGCGCCGTCGGCCGGCGGCTGCGGTGCGAGTGGTGCGGGAAGGTGGTGGCCCAGGGCCTCGACCCAGGCGGCGTGGTCGGCGGCCCGGTCGGAGCGCAGGCCGGTGTCCAGCGTCCGTTCGCCCAGCCGCCAGGTGATCACCAGCAGGCCGCCCTCGGTGAGGACCTTGCCGGCGATGCCCTTGTCGAGGCGGGCGCCCAGCACGGCGTCGGCGGGGATCAGGAAGTCGCCGGCGCCGGGCCTGGCGACGGCCACGCCCCGCTCGGTGAGCGTGACCTCGGCGCGGCTGCGCACGCCCAGGCCGTGGGCGACGATGCGCTCCAGCCACTGCCCGGCGACCGTCGAGCCGTGGTAGCGGCCGGTAAACGCCAGCCTGGCCTCGGCCTGTTCCTCGGCCTGCTCCTCGGGCAGCGGTTCGGGGGCCGGCAGGTCGCTCTGAAGGGTGGCGCGCCACTTCCAGCCCTGCCGCATCAGCCAGTAGACGAGGGCGACCAGCAGCAGCAGGCCGACGACCCAGCCGATGCGCTCGGCCCAGTCGGTGACCGGCTGGGAGCGGCGTTCGCCCTCCTCGGCGAGCGTGGCCAGCAGGGGTGCTCCGAGCGTCATACCAGGGCTCCGTTCCGCAGCGTGGCCCGGCCGCGCAGCCAGGTGTCGGTGACCCGGCCGGGCAGTTCCAGGCCACGGTAGGGGGTGTTGCGGCTGCGGGAGGCGAAGGCCGCCGGCTCGACGGGGGCGCGGTGGTCCTGGTCGAGGAGCGTCAGGTTCGCCGGCTCGCCGGGGGAGACGGGCCGGCCGTGGCCGGCGACCCGGCCGATGGCGGCGGGGCGGGTCGACATCCGGTCGGCGACCTGGGACCAGTCGAGCAGTCCGGTGTCGACCATGGTGTGCTGCACCACGGACAGCGCGGTCTCCAGCCCGACCATCCCCATGGCGGCGGCGCCCCACTCGCAGTCCTTGTCCTCGTGGGGGTGCGGGGCATGGTCGGTGGCCACACAGTCGATGGTGCCGTCGGCCAGCGCCTCGCGCAGCGCCAGCACGTCCTGCTCGGTGCGCAGCGGCGGGTTGACCTTGTACACCGGGTCGTAGGAACGGACCAGCTCGTCGGTGAGCAGCAGGTGGTGCGGGGTGACCTCGGCGGTGACCTGCCAGCCCTTCGACTTGGCCCAGCGGACCAGCTCGACGGAGCCGGCCGTCGACAGGTGGCAGACGTGCACCCGGGAGCCGACGTGGGCGGCCAGCAGCACGTCCCTGGCGATGATCGACTCCTCGGCGACCGCCGGCCAGCCGGCCAGGCCCAGCTCGGCGGAGACCACGCCCTCGTTCATCTGGGCGCCCTCGGTGAGCCGGGGCTCCTGGGCGTGCTGGGCGATGACGCCGTCGAACGCCTTCACGTACTCCAGGGCGCGCCGCATGATCACGGCGTCGTCCACGCACTTGCCGTCGTCGGAGAAGACCGTGACGCCGGCGGCGGAGTCGTGCATCGCGCCCAGCTCGGCGAGCTGCCTGCCGCCCAGCCCTACGGTGACGGCGCCGACCGGCCGGACGTCGCAGTAGCCGGAGGCGAGGCCCAGCCGCCAGACCTGCTCGACGACGCCGGCGGTGTCGGCGACGGGGAACGTGTTGGCCATCGCGTGCACGGCGGTGAAGCCGCCGGCGGCCGCCGCCCTGGTGCCGGTGAGGACCGTCTCGGAGTCCTCCCGGCCCGGCTCCCGCAGGTGGGTGTGGAGGTCGACCAGGCCGGGCAGCAGCACGCGGCCCTCGGCCTCGACGACGGTGGCGCCGTCGGCGGTCAGCCCGGCGCCGACCTCGGCGATGGTCTCGCCGTCGATCAGCACGTCGCGGGCGGGGCCGCCCAGGACCTTCGCGCCTCGGATCACGGTCCGCTGGGTGTGGCTCATGCTCGCTTCCCTCGTGTCGCTTCGGCGCCGGTGGCGGCGGTGGAACTCGCGGTTGCCGTGGCCTCTTCGCCGGTCGGGCCGGCGCCGCCCAGCAGCAGGTACAGGACGGCCATCCGGACGCTGACCCCGGCGGAGACCTGCTCGACGACCGTGCAGCGGGGCGAGTCGGCGACCTCGGCGGTGATCTCCATGCCCCGGTTCATCGGGCCCGGGTGCATCACGACGGCGTGCTCGGGCATCCGCGCCATCCGTTCCCCGTCGAGGCCGTAGCGGCGGGCGTACTCGCGCTCGGTGGGGAAGAACGCGGCGTTCATCCGCTCCCGCTGGACCCGCAGCATCATCACCGCGTCGGAGTCGGGCAGCACGGCGTCCAGGTCGTAGGAGACGGCGCACGGCCAGCTCTCCACGCCGACCGGCAGCAGGGTGGGCGGGGCGACGACGGTGACCTCGGCGCCCAGGGTGGTCAGCAGCCGCACGTTGGAGCGGGCGACGCGGCTGTGCAGGATGTCGCCGACGATGGTGACCCGCCGCCCGGTGAGGTCGGCGCCCAGCTCGCCGCCGACCAGCCGGCGGCGCAGCGCGAACGCGTCCAGCAGCGCCTGGGTGGGGTGTTCGTGGGTGCCGTCGCCGGCGTTGACGACATGGCCGCCGATCCAGCCGGAGGTGGCGAGCCGGTGCGGGGCGCCGGAGTCGTGGTGCCGGATGACCACGGCGTCGGCGCCCATGGCCTCCAGGGTCAGCGCGGTGTCCTTGAGCGACTCGCCCTTGGAGACCGATGAGCCCTTGGCCGAGAAGTTGATCACGTCGGCGGAGAGCCGCTTGGCGGCGGCCTCGAAGGAGATCCGGGTCCTGGTGGAGTCCTCGAAGAACAGGTTGACCACGGTGCGGCCGCGCAGCGTGGGGAGTTTCTTGATCGGCCGGCCTGCGACGCGGGACAGCTCCTCGGCGGTGTCGAGGATCAGCACGGCGTCGTCACGGGTGAGGTCGGCGGCCGAGATGAGGTGGTGCTTCATCGTGAGCCTTCCCAGGGGGCAGGAGGGTGCCGGTGTTCGGGGGTGTGCCGGGTGCGGGCGTGACGCGCGGGGGCGCTACCGCCCCGCGTCGGGCGCGCGCGTGCCGAGCAGCACGCCGTCGCGGCCGTCCTCCTCGGTGAGCCTGACCTTCACGGTCTCCCGCAGCGAGGTCGGGATGTTCTTCCCGACGTAGTCGGCGCGGATCGGCAGCTCGCGGTGGCCCCGGTCGACCAGCACGGCCAATTGCACGGCGCGGGGCCGGCCGATGTCGCCGAGCGCGTCGAGGGCGGCCCTGATGGTGCGGCCGGAGAAGAGCACGTCGTCGACCAGGACGACCAGCCGGCCGTCGATCCCGCCGTCCGGGATCTCGGTGCGGCCCAACGCGCGGGCCGGGCGCAGCCGCAGGTCGTCGCGGTACATCGTGATGTCGAGTGAGCCGTGCGGGACGGGGCCGCCGGTGATCTCGTGGAGCCGGTCAGCCAACCGGCGGGCCAGGAAGACACCCCGGGTGGGGATTCCCAGCAGCAGCACGTCGTCGGCGCCCTTGGCGCGCTCGACGATCTCGTGCGCGATGCGGGTCAGTGCCCGCGCGATGTCCGGCGCCTCCAGAACGGAGCGGGCCGGGCTCGGGTCGTTGTCGCTCATGGTCGTACGGACCTCCTTGACCGCCTCACGGGACGGCCGTTAAAGGATGTCGGGTGGAACGAGTGTGACCCTATCAGGGCGTTTCGCACGCTCCGCATCGCCCCAGGTCAGAAAGAACTCTCTGGCCTCGGCTTGACGAGAGATATCACGCTGCGTAACCTCACAGTGAGTTACGAAAAGCCGTCCGGGGAGACACATGTCCAGCGAATACGCCAAACAGCTCGGAGCCAAGCTTCGGGCCATCCGCACCCAGCAGGGTCTGTCGCTTCACGGGGTCGAGGAGAAGTCCCAGGGCCGGTGGAAGGCCGTGGTGGTCGGTTCCTACGAGCGCGGCGACCGGGCCGTGACCGTGCAGCGCCTCGCGGAGCTGGCGGAGTTCTACGGAGTGCCGGTGCAGGAGCTGCTGCCGGGCTCGACGCCCGGTGGGGCCGCCGAGCCGCCGCCGAAGCTGGTGCTCGACCTGGAGCGTCTGGCCAACGTCCCGAGCGACAAGGCCGGCCCGCTCCAGCGTTACACCGCCACCATCCAGAGCCAGCGCGGTGACTACAACGGCAAGGTGCTCTCGATCCGCCAGGACGACCTGCGCACCCTCGCCGTGATCTACGACCAGTCGCCCTCGGTCCTGACCGAGCAGCTGATCAGCTGGGGCGTCCTGGGCGCGGACGCGCGGCGGGCCGTTCAGGTCGAAGAGGGCTGAGCCGGGGGCCGGGCCCCTGGGGGCCCGGCCCGAGCCCGACCCGCCGGGGCGGGACCGCCGCCCACGGCGAGGTCGCGTTCCTGACGTTCCCCCGGGCCCTGGGGGCCCGGGGGAACGGCGACGGCACGCGGGCCGGGACACCGTGCCGCGTTGCCCGGGCTCGGGAGGCGCCGCGCAGGCGCGCAGGGCGCCGGTGACCTCGCGCCGGGTCAACTCACCGCACCCGCACGGGCGGTTACCCGATCCGGAAAGCCGGGGCCGGTCGCATCCCGCCGCGCACGGTTGGCGCTCCGCCGACCCCAAAAGCCCGGAGTCCCCTGCCGCCTCGCCGCACCACACCGGGCGCGCAGGCGTTGGCCGGCCGACCCGTCAGGCTCAGCGCCTGAGGAAACACCCACCGTCGCAACTCACCGCACCCGCACGGGCGGTGAATCGATCCGGGATGCCGGAGGTCCGGGGGCAGCGCGCCACGCACGGGTGGCCGTTTCACCGGGCCCGGGGACAGGAGTCGCTGACCGCTTCGCGCACCGGGTGCACGGGGAACCTCGCCATGCGCGATCGGCCGATCCGCGAGGCCGAGGACCGGGGAAGAACGGGACCGGGAGCACCCCACACGCGCTGCATTGATCCGCCGCCCCGGACAGAGCCAGCGCCCGGGCGGCCGATCCGCCACCGGGATACCTCACCCCTGCGCCGCACCGCGCGGACGCAGACCGGAAACGATCTGCCAGGCCAGAGAGCCAAGGCCGAGACCACCCCGGCACCCGCGCGGCCCATCCGCCACCCGGATACCTCGCCGCTTCACCGCACCGCGCGCACACGCGCGGAAAAAAACGAACCCCGAGACCGGGGAGCCTCACCCCGCGTCCACGCGCGGTGAACCGATGCCCCCGGCCCCGGGGAACATCCCACCCTTCCGGGAGCCCCGCGCGCATCGCGCGGAGACCCCCGAGCCCGGAGGGCGCCCCCGCCGCGCGCAGCGCCGGCGACTCCGGGAAGCCCGTCCGGCCAGGACTCAGCGGCGGAGCGTGGGCTTGAGATCCTTCAGCCGCCCCAGCAGCCCGTTGACGAAGCCGGGGGACTCCTCCGTGGAGAACTCCCGCGCCAGCTGCACGGCCTCGTCGAGCACCACCGCGTCGGGCGTCTCGTCCTCCCAGATCAGCTCGTAGGCGGACAGCCGCAGGATGTTCCGGTCCACGACCGGCATCCGGTCCAGTGGCCAGCCCACGGTGTACTGGGCGAGCAGTTCGTCGATCCGCTCGGCCCGCTCGGCGTAGCCCTCCACCAGCCGCCTGCTGAACTCGCTGACCGGCGGCTGCCGTTCGTCGGTGGTGGCCAGCCGCGCCCAGTCCGCCAGGACCTCGCCGGGCTTGGCGCCGCGCTGGTCGGCCTCGAAGAGGATCTGAAGGGCTCGTTTGCGCGCCTTGCTGCGGGCAGCCACGGTTAGCTGTTCACCCGGCCAAGGTATTCGCCGGAGCGGGTGTCGACCTTGATCTTCTCGCCGGTGGTGATGAAGAGCGGCACGCCGATCTCGTAGCCGGTCTCCAGCTTCGCTGGCTTGGTGCCGCCGGTGGAGCGGTCGCCCTGGACGCCCGGCTCGGTGTACTCGATGACCAGCTCGACGGCGGCCGGAAGCTCCACGAAGAGGGGGGCCTCCTCGTAGATGGCGACCGTGCAGTCCTGGCCCTCCAGCAGGTAGTTGGCCGCGTCACCCACCGTCTCGGGGTTGATCGGCAGCTGGTCGTAGGTCGAGGTGTCCATGAAGACGAAGTCGGCGCCGTCCTTGTAGGAGAACTGCATCGCGCGACGGTCGACCGTGGCCGTCTCGACCTTGGTACCGGCGTTGAACGTCTTGTCCACCACCTTGCCGGTGAGCACATGCTTGAGCTTGGTGCGCACGAAGGCGCCGCCCTTGCCGGGCTTGACGTGCTGGAACTCGACTACGGACCACAGCTGGCCCCCGTCGAGCTTGAGCACCATGCCGTTCTTGAGGTCGTTCGTGGTGGCCACGGTCGTGGATTCTCCTGAGGCTGCCGCAGTGGACGGACCAGCGACTCCCGGTCCGCTGCCGGCTGGGCTTCACAGAGCCAGGAGTTCCTTGGTCGTGATGGTGAGTAGCTCGGGTCCGCCGTCCGCCGACGGGCGGACGACGAGTGTGTCGTCGATCCGGACCCCGCCCCGGCCTGGGAGATGCACCCCCGGCTCGACGGTGACCGGAACACAAGCGCTCAGTCTACCCATGGCCGAAGGGCCCAACCGAGGGTCCTCCCCGATTTCCAGCCCCACCCCGTAGCCGGTGACCGGGCCGAGCGCCTTGCCGTGGCCGGCGGCCGTCAGCACCTCGCGGGCCGCCCGGTCCACGGCCCGGTAGTCGGCCCCTGGGGCCAGCGCCTCGCGCGCGGCCCGCTGGGCGGCGAACACCACGTCGTACAGCTCGATCTGCCAGTCCGCCGGGCTGGTGCCAATGACGAACGTCCGCCCGATCCGGCAGCGGTAGCCACGGAAGCGCGCCCCCAGCCGCACGGTCAGGAAGTCGCCCTCCTCCACCCTGCGGTCCGTCGGCCGGTGCCCGGCCAGGCCCGAGTGGCTGCCGGTGGCGACGGAGGTGGGGAACGCCGGCCCGTCCGCGCCGTGATCGACCAGCCGCCGTTCCAGCTCCAGCGCCAGATGCCGCTCGGTGCGGCCCACCAGGATGGACTCCAGCAGCTCGCCCAGCGCCCGGTCGGTGATCTCGGCCGCCGCCCGCAGCGCCGCGATCTCGTCCTCGTCCTTGACCACCCGCCGCCCCTCGACCGCGCGGCCCAGGTCGGTCAGCCGCGCCCCGGGCACGGCCGCGAGCAGCGCCCGGTGTCGGGCCACGGTCAGATGGTGTTCCTCGACGGCGACCTCCCCCGCGCCCTCCTCGACGGCCAGCGCCACGGCGGCCTCCACCGGGTCGGCGTCGCCGTCGAGCGCCACGATCCTGGGCCCGCCCAGCTCGCCCAGCGGCCCGCCCGGGCTCTCGGCCGGGTCCCAGTGGCCCAGCAGCACATCACCCCCCGACTGGCGCACGAGCAGCGCGGCGCCGGCGGGGGCCGAACCGACCAGATAGCGGACGTTGGCCGGCCTGGCGACGACGGCGGCGCCGTTCTGCGGGGAACAGCGGGCGCGCAGCCAGGATCGTCGAGCCGCGTGAACCTCGGACATGCGTCGAGCCTACGCAGCGGCGGCGGGCCCGGCCGCCTGAAGGCGTCCTAACGAGCGGCGGCCCGACCAGCGACGGCCCCACGCGCCTCGGCGCCGCGCGCGGCGGTCACCACGGCGGCGGGCTGTGCAGGCTGCGGGTGACCGCGTCGTCGAGCATCCGGGCGGTGGTGGCCACGTCGTGCCGGGAGTTGTCGATGATGGGCAGGCCCGAGCCGTACCATCCGGCCATCCGGCCGTGGATGGTGGCGACCTCCTCGTCGGAGAGCCGCCGGGTGCCGGTGCGCGCCGCGTTCCGCTCCAGCACCACGTCGAGACCCGGAAGCAGCACCACCGGGATCAGTCCCGGGCCCACGTGGCGCTTCCAGCCGCCGAGTCCAACGGACGGGCGGTCGGGGAAGACGGCGTCGTCCAGGATGCAGGAGATGCCGTTGGCGAGGAAGTTGCGGGCGGCGAAGCCGCAGGTCCTGCGGGCCAGCCGGTACTGCGCCTCGGAGCTGTCGTCCCAGCCGGTGCGCGGGTCGGCGAAGCCGGAGCGCACCCACTCGCGCACGTCGTCCAGGCTGATGTGGGCGGTGGGCACCTGGCGGCGCTCCGCCCAGAACCGCGCGACCGTGGTCTTGCCGGCGCCGGCCGGGCCGATCAACAGCACGGCGACGCCCGCGTGGTGGACGTCCGGCAGCGCGGCGGCCGGGCTCGGGGCCGGCACCGCGTGTCCTGGCGGCAGTTGGATGTACCCGGTCGTGCCGCCGTCCAGCGGCGCGGGCGGTGGCGTGGGCATTCCACCGGGCTGCTGCATCCGCTTCCCACTCCGTCTTCTCCCCTGCGCGAGCCCCCGGCTCGCGCACCCGTTCCGGTGTGACACACGGTACCGTTCCGCCGCCCGGGTCCGGGAGGCGGCGGCCGGTCGGCGGGCGTCTCAGCCCGCCGGCTCCGCCGCCAGCGCGCGCAGCGCCAGCAGGTAGGAGTCGATGCCGAACCCGGCGATGGTGCCGGTGGCCACCTCGGCGACGACCGAGGTGTGCCGGAACTCCTCCCGCCGGTGCGGGTTGGAGATGTGCACCTCGATCAGCGGCGCGGTGCGCTGCGCGGCCGCGTCCCGCATCCCGTACGAGTAGTGGGTGAACGCGCCCGGGTTGAGCACCACGGGCAGCTCACCGTCGGCCGCCTCGTGCAGCCAACGGATCATCTCCCCCTCGTCGTTGGTCTCCCGGACCTCCACGGCGAACCCCAGCTCGGCGCCGAGCGCGCCGCAGCGCTCGACGAGCCCGGCGTAGGAGGTGCTGCCGTAGACGTCGGGTTCCCGGGAGCCCAGCCGGCCCAGGTTGGGCCCGTTGAGCACCAGGACCCGGCGACCGTTCGTGGTCCGTTCGCTGGTCACGCCGCCAACTCCCCTGCCCTGGTGCCCGTGGTGCCCGTGGTGCCCGTGGTGCGCGTCATGCCGCGATCTCCGCGTGTGCGGCCAGCAGCGCGGCCGGGTCCGGGCCCTCCAGCACGGTCGGCCGGGCCAGCCCGTCGAGCACGATGAACCGCAGCCGGTCGCCCCTGGTCTTCTTGTCGATCCGCATGGTCTCCAGCAGCTTCGGCCACTGGTCGCCCCGGTAGGTCACCGGCAGGCCGACCGACGCGAGCACCTCCCGGTGCCTGGTGGCGGTCGCCTCGTCCAACCGGCCGGCGATCCGGCCGAGTTCGGCCGCGAAGACCATGCCGACGGAGACGGCGGCGCCGTGCCGCCAGCGGTAGCGCTCGTTCTTCTCGATGGCGTGCGCCAGGGTGTGGCCGTAGTTGAGGATCTCCCGGCGGCCCGACTCCTTCAGGTCCTCGGAGACCACCTCGGCCTTGACCCGGACGGAACGCTCGATCAGCTCGGCGGTGTGCGGGCCGCCCGGCGTCCTGGCGGCCTCCGGGTCGGACTCGACCAGTTCGAGGATGCGCGGGTCGGCGATGAAGCCGGCCTTGATGACCTCGGCCAGGCCCGACACGTAGTCGTGGACGGGCAGCGAGTCGAGCGCCGCCAGGTCGCACAGCACGCCGGCCGGCGGGTGGAAGGCGCCGACCAGGTTCTTGCCCTCGGCGGTGTTGATCCCGGTCTTGCCGCCGACGGCCGCGTCGACCATGCCGAGCACGGTGGTCGGCACGGCGATCCAGCGGACGCCGCGCAGCCAGGTCGCGGCGACGAAGCCGGCCAGGTCGGTGGTGGCGCCGCCGCCGACGCCGACGATCACGTCGGAGCGCGTGAAGCCGGTCTGGCCCAGCGCCTGCCAGCAGTAGGCGGCGACCTCGACCTGCTTGGCGTCCTCGGCGTTGGGTACCTCGACGGCGATCGCCTGGTAGCCCTGGGCGGCCAGGTCCTCGCGGACCGCCTGCCCGGTCTCGGCCAGGGCCTCCGGGTGCAGCACGGCGACCCGCTGGGCGGACGTTCCGATCAACCCGGGCAGCTCGCCCAGCAGTTGACGGCCGATCAGCACCTCGTAGGGCGCGGTGCCGGCGCTGCCGCCGACGGCTACGCGCAGCGGTTCGGCGTCGTGAACGGGCTCACGGGCCGGTTCGTCGTGGGGGGTGGCGCTGCTCATGCTGGGTGGCGCTCCAATGCGTCGAGAACGGCGGTGGCCACCTCGTCCGGGGTGCGGTCGGCCGTGGTCACCACGGCCCGGGCCACCTCGGTGTACCAGGGGCGGCGCTCCTCCATCAGGGTGCGCCAGCGCTGCCGGGGGTTGACCGCGAGCAGCGGGCGGGGCACGTCGAGGCCGACGCGGCGGACCGCCTCGGCCAGCGCCACGTCGAGGAAGACGACGGGCAGCCCGACGAGCAGGGCGCGGGTGGCCGGGTCGAGCACCGCGCCGCCGCCCAGCGAGAGCACCCCGGTGTGCTCGGCGACCGCGCGGCGGACCGCGTCGGCCTCCAACGCGCGGAAGTGCGGCTCGCCGTCCTCCAGGAAGATCTCCGGGATCGGCTTGCCGGCCGCGCGCTCGATGTCGGCGTCGGTGTCCCGCAGTTCGAGGCCGAGCCGCTCGGCGATCAGGCCGCCGACGGTGGTCTTCCCCGAGCCGGGCGGGCCGACCAGGATGACGGCCGGGGTGCTCACCTGATCTCCAGGTTGTCGAGGTAGCCGGTGACGTTGCGGCGGGTCTCGACGACGTTGTCGCCGCCGAACTTCTCGGCGACGGCGTCGGCGAGGACCAGCGCCACCATCGCCTCGGCGACGATGCCGGCCGCCGGCACGGCGCAGACGTCGGAACGCTGGTGGTGCGCTTTGGTGGCCTCGCCGGTGGCGACGTCCACGGTGGCCAGCGCCCTGGGCACCGTGGCGATGGGCTTCATCGCGGCGCGCACCCGCAGCACCTCGCCGGTGGACAGGCCGCCCTCGGTGCCGCCGGAGCGTCCCGAGGCGCGGCGGATGCCGTCGGGGGTGCCGACGATCTCGTCGTGCGCCTGCGAGCCCGGGACCCGGGCCAGGTCGAAGCCGTCGCCCAACTCCACGCCCTTGATGGCCTGGATGCCCATCAGCGCGGCGGCCAGCCGGGCGTCGAGCCGGCGGTCCCAGTGCACATGCGAACCGAGGCCGACGGGAACGCCGTAGGCGACCACCTCGACGACGCCGCCGAGGGTGTCGCCGTCCTTGTGGGCCTGGTCGATGACCTCGACCATCGCCTTGCTGGCCTCGGCGTCCAGGCAGCGCACCGGGTCGGCGTCGAGCGCGGCGACGTCCTCGGGGCGCGGCAGCGTCCCGGCGGGCGCCTTGGCGCCGCCCAACTCCACGACGTGCGAGACGAGTTCGACGCCGGCGGTCTCCTTCAGATAAGAGCGGGCGACGGTGCCGAGCGCGACGCGGGCGGCGGTCTCGCGGGCGGAGGCGCGCTCCAGGATGGGGCGGGCGTCGTCCACGCCGTACTTCTGCATTCCGGCGAGGTCGGCGTGGCCGGGGCGCGGGCGGGTGAGCGGGGCGTTGCGGGCCAACTCGGCCAGCTCGGCCGGGTCGACGGGGTCGGCGGCCATGACCTTCTCCCACTTGGGCCACTCGGTGTTGCCGACCATGATCGCGACCGGCGAGCCGAGGGTGCGGCCGTGCCGCACGCCGCCGAGGAACGTGACCTCGTCCCGCTCGAACTTCATCCGGGCGCCCCGGCCGTAGCCGAGCCGCCGACGGGCCAGCGCGTCGGCGACCAGGTCGGTGGTGATCGGCACCCCGGCGGGCAGCCCCTCCAACGTCGCGACCAGTGCGGGGCCGTGTGACTCCCCCGCCGTCAGCCAGCGCAGCCTGCTCAACGGTGCTCCTCGGATGCTCGACTCTTCATCGTCTTCGGATCGTCTTCAGATGGGTCTTCGGCGCATTCAGCGCCTTCGGCGCCTTCGGCGGATCGACCCGGGTGTGTGCCTCGATCTTCCCACGTTCGGCCTGCGGCCAGCTCACCCGTCTGCCGAGCGAGACGGGCCGGCCGAGGGCCTTGCCGGCTCCACCGGCCAGGCGCGCCAGCCGGTCGGGCTACCGGCCGGCCAGCGCGGCGTCCCCCGCCGCGCGCATCGCGGCCAGGGGGGCCGGGGCCAGCCCCGTCATCAACTCGACCTGGCAGACCGCCTGGTGGACCAGCAGGTCCAGGCCGCCGACCACCTTCCCGCCGGCCGCCGACCAGGCGGCCGCCAGCGCGGTCGGCCACGGCTCGTACAGCACGTCGAAGAGCACCCCGGGCTCGGCCGGCACCGCGTCGGCCAGCGCGTCGGTGGCGCCGGCCGGCGTCGTCGCGATCACCAGCGGCGCGTCCAGCGCCTTCGCCGCCTCGGCCCAGGGCGCGGGGACCACGGTCACGCCCAGGCGCTCGCCCCAGGCGCGCATCTCCGCCGCCCGCGCCTCCCCGCGCACGCAGGCGGTGACCTCCGCCGCGCCCAGCCGCCGGAGCGCGGCCACCGCCGAGGCGGCGGTGGCGCCGGCGCCCAGCACGGTGGCGCGTTCCACCCCGGTGACGCCGCGCTCGGCGAGCGCGGCGACCAGACCCGGGATGTCGGTGTTCTCGCCCAGCGCGCGCCCGTCGTCGGTGAGGAGGACGGTGTTCACGGCGGAGACCGAGGCGGCGGTGTCGCTGATCTCGTCCAGCAGTGGGATCACCGCGCGCTTGAGCGGCATGGTCAGCGACAGGCCGGCCCACTCCTGGCCCAACCCGCCCAGGAACGAGGCCAGTTCGGCCTCGCCGACCTCGAACCTGTCGTAACGCCAACCGGTCAGCCCCAGCGCCCGGTAGGCGGCCCGGTGCAGCACCGGGGAGAGCGAGTGGGCGATCGGCGAGCCGAGAACGGCGGCCCGGCGCGACGGTCCCACGGGCACGGGCCGGGTCATCCGTCGCCCTCCTCGCGGGCGCGCTCCTGCGCCTCGTTGAAGTCCTGGACGTTCCGCTCGTGTTCCTCGTCGTCGGCGGTGAACCGGGTGTCGCCCGGTTCGACGGTGACGAAGAACAGCCAGTCGCCCTCGGTGGGGTTGAGCGCGGCCTCCAGCGCCTGGTGGCCCGGATTGTCGATGGGGCCGGGCGGCAGCCCGTACTCGACGTAGGTGTTGTACGGGGAGTCGAGCTGGGTGTCCTCGATGGAGACGTCCAACGTGTCGCGGCCCAGCGCGTAGTTGATGGTGGAGTCGAACTGGAGCCGCATGTCGATGTCGAGGCGGTTGTAGATCACCCGGGAGACCTTGCCGAACTCCTCGTCCTCCTGCGCCTCGGCCTGGATGAGGGAGGCGATGGTGAGGACCTCGCGCGGGGTGTGGCCGAGCTGTTCGGCGGCGGTCTCCAGGCTGATCCCGTCGAACTCGGCCTCGGCCCGCTCGACCATCTCGGTCAGCAGCTCCTCGGGGGTGGTCTCCCCGCCGACGTCGTAGCGGGCGGGGAAGAGGAAGCCCTCCGGGTCGCCCTCGGCCCAGTCGGGCAGGCCCAGGTCGGCGGTCTCGGCGACCTCCTCGGTGGCGCCCTCCTCCAGCCCGAGGCGTTCGTCGATCAGCGTGTAGATCTCGGTGGCGCGTTTGCCTTCGGGAATGGTCAGGACGTTGAGCGCCTCGGGGTCGGTCAGGGCGGCGACGGCGGCCTCGGCCGACATCTCCTGGCGGAGCGTGTAGACCCCGGGCTGGATGGACGCCTCGGCGGCCTCGGCTGCCTCGACGAAGGCGTCGTGGCTCTTGACCACGCCGGCCTCCTTGAGGATGTTGCCCATCTGCGAGAGCACGGAGCCGGCGGGGATCTCCACCTCGACCTCGCCGTGGCCCTCGCCCTCGAAGTCGGGCGCCGGGCCGAAGCGGTCCTGGTAGAACTGGTAGCCGTACCAGCCGGCCCCGCCCACGCCGCCGACCACCACGGCGACCAGCAACAGGCAGCCGCAGCCCCGGCGTCGGCCGGACCCGCCGCGCCGGCCGCCGTCGTCGTCGCGTTCGCCACGGTCGTCCCGGTAGTCGCGGTCGTCGTCCTCGTTGGTGCGCCGGAAGAAGTCCGACTCGCCCTGGTCGGGTCCCGGGTCCCAGCCGGTCTCCGGGTCGGGGCCCGGGCCGTCGCCGCCGCCGTTCCCGCGCGGGTGCTCGCCGTCCCGCGCGTGCGGCACCTCGACGGCCGGCATCGCCTGGGTGGCGCCCTGCGGGTGCTCGGCGGGGCCGCGCTGGCCGGGCGGCGGGGCGTGGCCGTGCGGAACGCCCTGGCCCTGGTGGGGAACGGCGCCCCGCGCGCCGGTGTCATAGCCGGGCGAGGCGTAGCCGCCGGTGTCGTAACCCTGACCGCCCTGGCCCCCCTGACCGGCCCGGTAGGAGCCGGTGTCATAGCCGCCGGCCTGGTAGCCGCCCGTGTCATAGGAGCCGGTGTCGTACGAGCCCGTGTCGTACGAACCGCCCTGGTAGCCGCCGGTGTTGTAGCCACCGGTGGAGTAGGAGCCGGTGTCGTAGCCGGACGTGTCGTAGCCGCCGGTGTCGTAACCCTGACCGCCCTGGCCGCCCTGGCCCTGGCCGCCGTAGGTGTCTCCCCCGTGGCCGCCCTGGTTCGGGTAGCCGCCCGACGGGTATCCCTGCTCCTGGCGATGGGGCGGGTGCTGGTGCGCGCCGGTGTCCCAGCCGGGCTGACCGCCCTGGTAGCCCGGGTCCTGGTAGCCGGGCCCCGGCTGGCCCTGGTGCCCCGGGTAGCCGGGGTCCTGGTACGAGGGGTCCGAGTACGACGGGTCCTGGTAGCCCTGCGGGTAGCCCGCCTGCTGGCCGCCCTGGCCCGGGGCGCCGTAGCCGCCGAAGTCCCCGGCGCCGCCCGGCGGCTGGCCCTGGCCCTGGCCGTTCGGGTCGTAACCCTCGGGTCCCCCGGGCCAGTTCCGCTCGCCGTAGAGCGGGTCTTCCGGGTACCACGGTTCGGAGCCGGAGCCCCGGCCGTAATCAGTCATCGATCCCCTTGTGCAGCAGGTGGCAGCCCCGTACCCCCCATGCAGCAAACTGCCATGTCGCGCGGAACGTTACCGTATCGCGATCAGACAACCACTTCGACGCACTGCCCCGGCGGGCGCCCCGAGCCGCGCTCGGTCTCCAGGGCGGTCTGGAGGATCACCACGGCGGCCGCCTGGTCGATGCGCGACCTGCCCTTCTTCGCCGAGACGCCGGAGGCCCGCATGTCCCGGGCGGCGGCCACGGTGGACATCCGCTCGTCCACCAACCGCACGGGCACGGGCGCCAGTTGGCGCGCCAGCGCCTCGGCGAAGGCGCGCACCCGGCCGGCCGCCGGGCCCTCCCGCCCGTTCAACGAGCGGGGCAGCCCGACGACGACCTCGATCGGCTCGTACTCGGCGACCAGTTGGCCGAGGCGGCGCCTGGCGGCCGGCAGGTCACGCCCGGGAACGGTCTCCACCGGGGTGGCCAGCAGCCCGTCGGGGTCGCAGGAGGCGACCCCGATCCTGGCCTCGCCGACGTCGACCGCCAGCCGCCTGCCGCGTCGCATCAGGCGGCTTCCGCGACCTGGCGTTCCACGGCGGCCAGCGCCTCGTCGATGGCGGCCGGATTCTGGCCGCCGCCCTGGGCGACGTCCGGCTTGCCGCCGCCACCGCCGCCGAGCGCCTTGGCAGCGACCCGCACCAGGTCGCCGGCCTTCAACCCGCGCTCCCTGGCGGACTCGTTGGTGGCCACCACGGTCAGCGGCCGCCCGCCGGTCACGGTGAACAGCGCGACCACGGCCGGCCGGTCGCCGGCCAGCCGGCCGCGCACGTCCAGCACCAGCCTGCGCAGGTCGTCGGCCGTGGTGCCGTCCGGCACCCGGCCGCTGGCCAGGGCGACGCCGCGCACGTCACGCGCCCCGGCGGCCAGGCCGCCGGCGGCCTGGAGGACCTTCTCGGCGCGGAACCGCTCGATCTCCTTCTCGGCGTCCTTCAGCCGCCCGAGCATTCCCGAGATCCGCTCGGGCAGTTCCTCGGGCCGGCCCTTGAGCAGCTCGGTCAGCTGCGCGACGACGGTGTGCTCGCGGGCGAGGAAGCGGTAGGCGTCCACGCCGACCAGGGCCTCGACCCGGCGCACGCCGGAGCCGATGGAGGACTCGCCCAGCAGCTTGACCAGGCCGAGTTGGGCGGTGTTGTGGACGTGGGTGCCGCCGCACAGCTCCTTGGAGTAGTCGCCGATGGTGACCACCCGCACCCGGTCGCCGTACTTCTCGCCGAACTCGGCGATGGCGCCCTGCTTCCTGGCCTCGTCCATCGACATCACCTCGGCGGTGACGTCGAGTTCGCGGCTGAGCACCTCGTTGATCTTCTGCTCGACGTCGGACAGCACGGTGCCGGGCACGGCGGTCGGCGAGCCGAAGTCGAAGCGGAAGCGGCCGGGGGCGTTCTCCGAGCCGGCCTGGGCGGCCGTCGGGCCCAGCGCGTCGCGCAGCGCGCGGTGGGTGAGGTGGGTGGCGCTGTGGGCGCGGGCGATGGCGCGGCGGCGCTGGACGTCGATCTCGCTCTCCACGGAGGCCCCCACGGACACCTCGCCGACCAGCACGACGCCCTTGTGGGCGATGACGCCTGGGATCGGCTGCTGCACGTCGCGGATCTCGACCACGGCGCCGGCGTCGGTCCTGATCCGGCCGGTGTCGGCGAGCTGCCCGCCGCCCTCGGCGTAGAACGGGGTGCGGCTGAGCACGACCTCGACCTCGTCACCCTCGACGGCGACGGGCGCGGGCGCGGCGTTGACGAGGAGCCCGACGACGGCGGACTCGCCGGTGGTGCTGGTGTAGCCGATGAACTCGGAGGGCCCGGCGGCGTCGGCGAACTCGCGGTAGGCGGTCAGGTCGGCGTGGCCCTGCTTCTTGGCCCTGGCGTCGGCCTTGGCGCGTTCCCGCTGCTCCTTCATCAGCCGGCGGAACCCTGACTCGTCCACGGACAGGCCCTGTTCGGCGGCCATCTCCAGGGTGAGGTCGATGGGGAAGCCCCAGGTGTCGTGGAGGAGGAACGCCTGCTCGCCCGGCAGCACGCTGCCGCCGGCGGCCTTGGTCTCGGAGACGGCGGTGTCGAGGATGTTCGTGCCGGCCCGCAGCGTCTTGAGGAACGCGGCCTCCTCGGCCAGCGCGACGGACTCGATCCGGCCCCGGTCGGTGACCAGCTCCGGGTACTGCTCGCCCATGATGCCGATGACGGTGTCCACCAGCTCGCCGACGACGGGCCCGGACGAGCCCAGCAGCCGCATGTTGCGGATGGCGCGGCGCATGATGCGGCGCAGCACGTAGCCGCGGCCCTCGTTGCCGGGGGTGACGCCGTCGCCGATGAGCATCACCGAGGTGCGCATGTGGTCGGCGACCACGCGCAGCGCGACGTCGCTCTCGTCGGCGGCGCCGTAGCTGACGTCGGTGAGGGCGGCGGCCTTGTCGATGACGACCCGCAGGGTGTCGGTCTCGAACATGTTGTGCACGTCCTGGAGGACCATCGCCAGGCGCTCCAGGCCGAGCCCGGTGTCGATGTTCCGCGCCGGCAGGTCGCCCACGATGGGGTAGTCCTTGCCCTGGCCGGGGCCGCGCTCGTACTGCATGAACACGAGGTTCCACAGCTCGACATAGCGCTCGTCGTTGACCTCGGGGCCGCCCTCGGGGCCGAAGGCGGGGCCCCGGTCGTAGTTGATCTCGGAGCAGGGGCCGCAGGGGCCCGGCACGCCCATGTCCCAGAAGTTGGGACCCTTGCCGAGGCGTTGGACCCGCTCGGCGGGGACGCCGACGGTCTCGGTCCAGATCCGGTACGCCTCGTCGTCCTCCTCGTAGACGGTGACCCACAGGCGCTCGGGGTCCAGGCCGTAGCCGCCCTCGTCCTGGGAGGTGGTCATCAGCTCCCAGGCCAGGGTGATGGCCCGCTCCTTGAAGTAGTCGCCGAAGGAGAAGTTCCCGCACATCTGGAAGAACGTGCCGTGCCGGGTGGTCTTGCCGACCTCCTCGATGTCCGGGGTGCGCACGCACTTCTGGACGCTGACGGCCCGGGGGTAGGGCGGGGTGGCCTGGCCGAGGAAGTAGGGCTTGAACGGCACCATCCCGGCGGGGACCAGCAGGAGCGTCGGGTCGTCCGCGATCAGCGACGCCGAGGGCACCACGGCGTGCCCGCGCTCCTCGAAGAAGCTCAGCCAGCGGCGGCGGATTTCAGCCGACTCCATCAGTGGTCCTCTTTTCGGTTCCGGTCGGTCGGGTCGGTTCGGTCAGTTCGTTCCGGGGGCGGGGCGCGTCGTTCCGGGGGCGGGGCGCGGGGCGTTCGGCGCGCGCCGGGGGGCGGCCGAGGGCGGCACGCGGCGGCGCCGGCAGCACGGTCGGGGGCGCCTGCGGGCCGGTCGGGGGCGCGGACAGGCCGAGCGCGTCGTTGAGTTGGTCCTCGCGCTCGGCCATGCCCGACCGCACCTCGCCGGCGAAGGCGCGCAGCCGGTGGCCGGTGGTGACGGCCCGGTCGGCGGCGCGCAGCGCGAGGCTGTCGGGGGCGAGGGCGCGCAGCTTCCGCTGGACCTTGGTGGTGGCCCAGACGCCGGCGACGGCGCCGGTGGTGAACCACAGCGCACGGCGGATCATCGGTCGTTCCTTCCCCTGCGACGGCGGCGGGGCGCGGGCACAACGCGGGGTGGCGACGGTTCGGCGGCCGGCCGGCGGCCGAGCGCGCGGCGCACGCCGTAGCCGAACGCGGCGACCTTCACCAGCGGCCCGCCGAAGGTGGTGGCCACGGTGGTGGACAACGCCGAGGCGTTGGCGGCGACATCGGCCACGTCGGCGGTGATGTCGTCGACCCGCTCCAGCTGGGACTGGGCGCTGCGGACCGTGGCGGACGCCTCGCCGAGCAGCGGCACGACGCGCTCGGTCAGCGAGCCGACCAGCTCGGTGGCCGCCTGGAGCGTGCGCGCCAGCCGGTACAGCGCGACGGCGAGAAAGGAGACCAGGATCGCCCAGAAGACGGCCACCAGCAGGCCGGCTACTTCGCCACCGGACACGAACGCACCGCTTCCTTTGGAGGTTCCCTGGGAGGTTTCCCTCGGACGGGTATTTTCGCCGCCTCGGGGTCGACGGCCGCCCGGCCGAAACCGGCCGCGACGGCTCTCCCCGCGCCGCCGTCCGCCCCGCTGGACGGCAGGTCCCGACCCTATCGCGCTCCCCGCGCGGGCTCGTACCGCATAAGCCCGCGTCTGCCAAGGGGGACCGGCGACAATTGTACGTTCTGCTTACCTACGAGTACCCTGCGTGTCTTATGCGAGGCTTTCAGGGGTCCGAGCCTCCGGCTCGGGAGACGGCGCGGGGGACCGGACCGGGCGGGTGTCGCCCCGGCAATCTGCCCAGTGAGCTGACGAGGTTCATCGGGCGCAGTGCCGAAGTCAGCGCGCTGACCTCGGCGTTGACGGAGGAGCGGCTGGTCACCGTCACCGGGGTCGGGGGCGTGGGGAAGTCACGGTGTGCGCTTCAGGCGGCGCGCCTCTTGCAGGAACGCTTCTGCGATGGGGTCTGGCTGGTGGAGCTGGCGGGCCTGCGGGACCCGGAGTTGCTGGAGCACGCCGTGGTCGAGGCCCTCGGCGTCACCGACCAGTCGGGCCGGCCGCCGCTGACGGTGCTGCTCGAACAGCTCGCCGGGCGGCGGATGTTGCTGGTCCTGGACGGGGTGGAGCACCTGGTGGAGCCGACGGCCGAGCTGGCGCACGAGCTGCTGCGCCGGGTGCCGGGGCTGCGCGTGCTGGCCACCGGGCGGCGGCCGTTGGGCATCGTCGGCGAGCGGCTCTACCCGCTGGCGCCGATGACCGCGCCTGGCCCGGCCAGCCACGAGCCGACGCGGGTGCCGCTGGGCGAGGCGGCCTGGCTCTTCGCCGACCGGGCCGCCGCCGTGCTGCCCGGGTTCACCATCACGCCGGAGAACCGGCGGGTGGTCGCCGAGCTGTGCCACCGGCTCGACGGCATCCCGTTGGCCCTGGAACTGGCCGCCGGCCGGCTGCGCACCCTCTCGTTGGAGCAGACGCTGCAACGGCTGGACGACCGCTTCCGGCTGCTGGTCGGCGGCGGGGCCGGCGCGCCGCCGCAGCACCAGACGCTGCGCACCGCGATGGGGTGGAGTCACGAGCTGTGCACCCCGCAGCAGCGGCTGCTGTGGGCCCGACTGTCGGTGTTCGCCGGCCACTTCGACCTGGAGGCGGCCGAGTACGTCTGCTCGGGCCCCGACCTGCCGGCCGACGAGGTGCTGGACGTGCTGACGGAGCTGGTCGCGCAGTCGGTGGTGAGCCGGGAGGAGGCGCCGTCGGGCGTGCGCTACCGGATACTCGACACCGTGCGCGCCTACGGCGCCGACTGGCTGGCCGCCACCGGCGACACCGACCGGCTGCGGCGGCGCCACCGGGACTGGTGCACGGGCCTGGTCACCTGGTGCGAGCTGGAGTGGTTCAGCCCGCGCCAGTCGGAGGTGGCGCGGCGCGTGCACGACGAACTGCCCAATCTGCGGGCCGCGTTCGAGTTCGCGCTGGAGGAGGACGAGGACGCCAGGTTCGGTCTCTATCTGGCGGCGACGCTCTGGTTCTGCTGGGTGGCGTGCGGGCGGCTGGCCGAGGGACGGCACTGGCTGGACCGGGCGTTGGCGCTGGAGACCGACCACGAGGACACCCGGCTGCGGGCGCTGTGGGCGGTGGGCTATGTGGCGGTGCTCCAGGGCGACACGGTGGCGGCGCTGACCGCGCTGCACGAGTGCCGGGAGGCGGCCGAACGCACCGGCAACGCGCGGGCGGTGGCCTACTCGCTGCACCACAGCGGGGCGTTGGCGTTGATCAACGACGAGGCGGCCGAGGCCGAGGCGCTGCTGCGGGCGGCGATGGACCGGTACGAGGAGATCGGCGAACTCAACAGCAACGTGCTGATGGGGCGCGTGGAGTTGGCGATGGCGCTGGTGTTCCAGGGGAACATCGCGGGGGCCGCCGCGCTCTGCGAGGAGGTGCGGGAGGTGTGTGAGGAGCACGGCGAGCAGTGGGCCCGCTCCTATGCCCTGCACGTGCTGGGCTTCGCGGCATGGAGTCGGGGGGACACGGCGGCGGCGCGGAAGATCCTGGAAGAGTCGCTGCCGGTCAACTACGCGTTCCGCGATCTGGTGGGCACGGTCTTCGCGTTGGAGCTGCTGGCCGGGATCACGGCGAGCGAGGGGGACGCGGCCGAGGCGGCGGTGCTCCAGGGGGCGGCGGCCCGGCTGTGGCGCTCGGTGGGGATGCCGCTGTTCGGCTCGGAGTACTTCAACGACCCGCACGCGCGCAGCGCGCAGCAGGTCGCCGAGCGGCTGGGCAAGGCGCGCTTCCGCGAGTGCCTGCGGGAGGGCGAACGGCTGGACACCGACGCCGCCGTGGCCAGGGCGCTGCGGGTGCGGGGTCGGGGGTCGACCGCCCCGCACCCGGCGTTGGCCGGCCCGCCGCCGCTGCCTCCGGCGCGGCGGCGGGCCGCCCCGGAGTGAGCGGGCGGGTCAGCGGGCGTAGTACTCGACGACGAGCTGCTCGTCGCAGATGACCGGGATCTCGCTGCGGTTGGGGTTGCGGTCCAGGCGGAACGCCAGGGCCGGCAGGTTGACCTCCAGGTAGCGGGGGGTCTCGCCGTCGCCGGCGTAGCCGCCCTCGCGGGCCACCTGGAACGGGTACTTGTCGCGGCTGCGCTCGCGGACGCTGACCACGTCGTCGGGGCTCACCCGGAAGGAGGGCTTGTCGACCTTGCGGCCGTTGACGGCGATGTGGCCGTGCACGACCATCTGGCGGGCCTGGTAGATCGTGCGGGCCAGGCCGGAGCGGAGGACCAGGGCGTCAAGGCGGCGCTCCAGCTCGACGATCAGCGCCTCGCCGGCCTTGCCGGTGACCTTGCGGGCGCGGTCGTAGGCCCGCACCATCTGACGCTCGCTGATGTCGTACTGGGCGCGCAGCCGCTGCTTCTCCAGCAGCCGGACCTTGTAGTCGCTGGTCTGCTTGCGGCCACGGCCGTGCTCACCCGGCGGGTAGGGGCGCTTCTCGAAGTACTTGACCGCCTTCGGGGTGAGCGCGATGCCGAGTGCACGCGACTTCTTGACCTTGGGACGCGACTGGTTCACGTTGAACGGACCTCCGTAGTAAGTTAGGTGAGCCTTACCTTAGCTGAGGAGCGCGCATGATTCGACCTGGGAGCCCCCTGCCCGACACCGGAAACCGGAGCCGGGAGGCGGGCCAGCCGCGTCCCACGGAGGAAGCCCAACAGCCGACGGCCGCCGAGCGGGTGCGCACCCTGGTGGAGTCGAACGCGTCGGCCACGCTCACCATTCCTGGCGGCGAGCGGGACACCTTCGACAACCCCGTCCCCAGTGTGCCGGAGGCTCGGGCCGTCACCCCACGCGGGGATGTCCTTCTGCTGGTGCCGACGGACTCACTGGCTGGGCGTACGGCGGTTCACGCCCAGCACGACGAGGTGACCGCCGTGATGGAAATCACAGATGTCGCGCCCGTTTCGGTGCCCCAGAGGATCAGGGGACGGGCCTGGGTGGCCGGTTGGCTGACCTCGGTGCCGGCCGAGGAGAGCGGCGCCTGCCGCCGGCTGCTGGCCAAGGCCCACCCGGCCGGGCCGGTGCCGGGGCCCGGCTGGACGCTGCTGCGTCTGGAGGTCGGCGAGGCGTACACCGACGACCTGTGGGGCGAGGCGCATGTCGAGCCCGACGAGTTCGCCGACGCGACGGCCGACCCGATGGCGCGCCACGAGGCCGAGCTGCTCCAGCACCTCGCCGCCAGCCACCAGGACCAACTCGGCTCGCTCTGCCGGCTGTTGGACCAGGCGCCCGGCGGCTGCCGGCAGCCGGTGTCCATCGCCCCGCTGAGCCTGGACCGCTTCGGGCTGCGGCTGCGCTGCCGCACGGAGGGCTCCTGCTTCGACGCGCGCTTCGACTTCCCCGAGCCGGTGGGCGACATCGGGCAGCTGCGCCGGGCCATGCGCTGGCTCTTCGAGTCGGCCGCCGAGACGCCTCCGGCGGCCGACCGCTGACCGAACTGACCGAAGGGCCCGGCCGGTTGGGGCGCGGGGGCGGCGCCCGCCGCTCGGGGCGGGCGGTATCGCGCCCGCGCTGGCCCGTTCGGCGGCGCGGGTGAACGGGGCGCGGTCGCGCGGTGGGCGGCCGGCCGCCGTTGGGCATGACCTCGCGGGTGACGGTCGGCGTCGGGCGCCCGACGCCGCCGGGCGTTCCGCGGACAGGCGAGGCCGTCGGCCCACCCCGGCGCCATCCGTTGCCGTCCCGGCCGAGCGGACCGGGGGCGCCTGCCAGGCGGCCACCGGTCAGGTCGACATCGGAGCGCGCCGCGCGCGGGGGCTCAGTCCCGGCGGGGCGGCCGGTCGGCCAGGCGCTCGCGGACCCGCTCCAGCACCTCCGCGTAACGGGCCTCCGCGCCGTGCCGGGTCGGCTGGTAGTAGCGCTTGCCGTCCACCGCGTCCGGCGCGTACTGCTGGGCGGCGATGCCGCCGGGCAGGTCGTGCGGGTACTGGTACTCGGCGCCGTGGCCCAGCTTCTGCGCGCCCTTGTAGTGGCTGTCCCGCAGATGCGGGGGCACCGGGCCGGCCAGCCCGGCCCGCACATCCGCCTGCGCGGCGCCGATGGCGACCACCGCCGCGTTGGACTTGGGCGCCAGGGCCAGCGCGATGGTGGCCTGGCTCAACGTGATCGCCGCCTCCGGGAAGCCGATCAACGCCACAGCCTGCGCGGCCGCCACCGCCGTGGTCAGCGCCGTGGGGTCGGCCATCCCGATGTCCTCGCTGGCGGAGATCATCAGCCGGCGGGCGATGAACCTCGGGTCCTCCCCCGCCTCGACCATCCGCGCCAGATAGTGCAGCGCGGCGTCCACGTCGGAGCCCCTGATCGACTTGATCAACGCGCTGGCCACGTCGTAGTGCTGGTCACCGTCCCGGTCGTAGGCGACGGCCGCCCGGTCGACGGCCGTCTCCAGGACGGGCAACGTGATCTCCGTCAGCCCCTCGGCCAACGCCGCGCCGGCGCCCGCCTCCAGCGCGGTCAGCGCCCGCCGCGCGTCCCCGCCGGCGATCCGCAGCAGATGCGCCTCCGTCTCCTCCGGCAGCGCCACGGCGCCGCCGAGCCCGCGCTCGTCGGCGACCGCGCGGCGCAGCAGCCCACGCAGGTCGTCCTCGGTGAGCGGCTCCAGGGTGAGCAGCAACGAGCGGGACATCAACGGGGAGATCACGGAGAAGTACGGGTTCTCCGTGGTGGCGGCGATCAGGGTGACCCAGCGGTTCTCTACGGCGGGCAGCAGCGAGTCCTGCTGGGCCTTGCTGAACCGGTGGATCTCGTCCAGGAAGAGCACCGTCTCCTTGCCGAAGCCGCCCGAGGAACGCCGGGCGCCGTCGATGACGGCCCGAACCTCCTTGACGCCGGCGGTGATCGCGGACAGCTCGACGAAACGCCGGTCCGTGGCCTGGCTGACCACATGGGCCAGCGTCGTCTTTCCCGTGCCCGGCGGGCCCCACAGGATCACCGATGCCGGGCCGGCCGGTCCGCCCCCGCCCTCGCCGACCAGGCGCCGCAACGGCGAGCCCGGCTTCAGCAGATGGCGCTGCCCCAGCACCTCGTCCAGGCTGCGCGGCCGCATCCGCACGGCCAACGGACGGGCCGCCGGGTCCTTCTCCGCCCTGTCCTCGGCGGCGGCGGTGAACAGATCATGCTCCACGCCTCCCGACCCTAAGCCACCCCACTGACAGTGGACCCCGGAGCCCGGGCTGGGGCTCGGGGCCCAGCCCGGGGGCGGGTCGTCGTCCGCGACGAGGCTCGGGCCGCCGGGCCCAGGGCGCTCTCGCCCCGGTCCTGCCGGGCGACGCCAACGACCCACCGGGAACGGCGTCCTGGCCCGCGCGACGCTCCGCGTCCTCCCGGCGGAGCCGGGCGCGCGTCCGTCCGCCTGCCGGGGATCATCCACGCGTCCCAGGCCGTCGGGCCGTCGCGGTCAGACCGAGACGGCCCGTCGGGGCCGGCCCCTCCGCCGGGCGTCGAACACCGGTGGCGGCGCTCCCGCCTCCTGGCTCCACTCCGAACGAGGGTCCAGGACCGGTGCCCCGCGCCCCGGCGCCACACCCGCCGGGTGGCGAGGCCGGGCCCGTGCCGTGGCGCGTCGGGTGATCAGCGGAGAAGGCGCCGGCCTGGCCGGGCCCCGGACCGGGCGCACCGCCGCCGTCGGGGCTCCGCCTTCGGGCGTTCGCCGCCCGGCAGGGCACCGCCCCCACCGGAAACAACGAAGCCGCCCTGGTGCGCGCACGACGAACCACCGTTCCGCGAGAACGGCCCAACCAGGGCGGCGCTGCTCGCCGAACCGGGGCGTCAGCACCCCCGTTCCACGTCAACCGCCCGGGCGGCGCACTCCCACGAAGGCCCGCAGGCCCAGGGCCAAGCGACCGCGCCAGCGCGCAACCGCAAAGACCAGCCCGGCCAGGGCACCTCCCGCGCCAGCGGGTGCCCCGCAGAAGCCCGCCCGGCCAGGGCCACGCCGCCCGAGAGGCCCACGCCCCCCGCGCCGGCGGCGCTCCCCGAAAGCCCGCCCGGCCAGGGCTCGGCTCAGCTGGTCCAGAAGTCCCACCAGCGCGTGAGGACCAGCATCCCGATCACCGCGATGTGCACGGTGGGGAACAGCCAGTGGAACTCCTCCAGCGCGTTCCGGACGCCGCGCGGGGCGGGCAGGAAGCCGTTGCGCACGTTGTGCAGCGTCGTGTACCAGAACATGACGATGGTCGCGACCCAGGCCAGCGAGCACCACAGGCACAGCGCGTTGATCTCGTACAGCGACTGGTACTGGAGCCAGGTGCAGAACGCGACGCCGAAGAGCGTGCCGGCCTGGAGGCCGAGCCAGAACCAGCGCTGGTACCTGGCGCCGGCCAGCAGGCCCATCCCGATGGCGATCACCATGCCGTAGGTGACCATCCCGAGCATGGGGTTGGGGAAGCCGAACGCCTCCGCCTGGTCGCTCTCCATGATCGAGCCACAGGAGATCACCGGGTTGAGGCTGCACGCCGGCGTGAAGTCCGGGTCCTCCAGCAGGTGGAACTTGTCCAGCGTGATGACCCAGGCCGCCAACAGGCCGGCGAAGCCGGTGATCACCAGCATCAGGGCGAACGCGCGCCCCGCGCCGACCGCGCCGCCGTCGCGCTCGCCGCCCACCGGATCGTCGTCCGCGCGCACCTCGTCCACCGCCGCGTCTGCTGCCATCTCGCCCATCCGCTCCGTCGTCCGCGCCACCGGGGAACCCCACCGAGGCCACCGGGCTGCCACCGGTCAGGGGTCCACCATTCTGTACCAGTGAACCGGCCCCCGTGTAAGGCCGCCGTCAAAGTCACGGGCGCCCGAGGCGCGTTCCCGACCGATACGCCCCGTTAAGCACCAAAAGACGCTGCGTGACGACCATCCGGTCGGGGGACCCTCCGCCGGCGCCCCGACGTTGACCCGCCGCCGAGACCCCGGCGCTCACAGCCCCCGGCGGGGCGTCGCGTCCCCGTCCGGGCCGCGCCCGGCCGCGAGTTCGCGCAGGAACGGGTTGTCGACGCGCTCCCTGCCGATGGTGGTCTGGGGGCCGTGCCCGGAGAGCACCACCGTGGCGTCGTCCAGCGGCAGGCAGACCCGGGCCAGCGAGCGCAGGATCTCCCGCGCGTCGCCGCCGGGCAGGTCGGTGCGGCCGATGGAACCGGCGAAGAGCAGGTCGCCGGAGAACAACACCGGGGGAACGTCGGCTCGTTCGGGCGTCGAGAAGGTCACCGAGCCCCGGGTGTGCCCCGGCGCGTGCGCCACCGTGAACTCCAGGCCGGCCAGCGACAGCGAGCCGCCGTCGGTCAACTCCCGCAGGTCGTCGGGCTCGCCGACGGTCAACTCGCCCAGCAGCGGCTGCCCGATGGTGGCGCCGAGCGCCTTCTCCGGGTCGGCGAGCATGAAGCGGTCCTCGGGATGAATCCAGGCCGGCACGTCGTGCGCGCCGCAGACGGGGATGACCGAGGCGACATGATCGATGTGCCCATGGGTCAGAATGACGGCGGTGGGCTTGAGCCGGTGACGGGCGATGGTCTCCTCGACGCCGGGGGCCGCGCGGTGACCCGGGTCGATGATCACGCACTCCTCGCCGGCGGCGGGGGCGACCAGATAGCAGTTGGTTCCCCAGGCGCCGGAGGGGAAGCCTGCGATGAGCAACGTCGGCCCTCTCGTCGATCGTCGGGCGGGTGGCTGGCGGGTGGGTGGCGGGTGGTTCGAAGCCTACCGGCGACGGGTGCGCGGCGGCGGAACCCGTATACGGTGACGCCACGTCCGCACGTTTGACGTGTCCGGTGGAAGTGTCCGGTGGAAGTGTCCGTTGGAGCAAAGGAGAGCGCGGTGTCCAGCAAGGAGCGACGGCGCAGGGAACTCGCGCGGGCCAAGTACGAACGCCAGGCCAGGCGGCGGGCGGAGCGGGCCCGGCGGGGGCGCAAAGTCCGGGTGCTGCTCGCGGTCGTGGCGGTGCTGGTGGTGGCGGGCGGCGGCACGGCCTGGGCGATGTGGCTGAACGACGACGACTCCCCGACGGACGCGGCGGCCTCGCCGAGCGACGCCCCCACGGACGAGGCGCCTTCCGAGGAGCCGGTCGAGGACCCCTGTGCCGCGCCCGCGGAGGGCGAGCCGACCGGCGACCAGTGGGACGCGGAGCCGGAGTTGACCGTGGACACCGGTACCCCGCAGGTGATGACGCTGGCGACCACCTGCGGCGACATCGAGCTGACGCTGGACCCCGAGGCGGCCCCGCGCACGGTCAACTCCTTTGCGTTTCTGGCCGGCGAGGACTACTTCGACCACACTCCCTGCCACCGGTTGACCACGGAGGGCATCTTCGTGTTGCAGTGTGGCGACCCGACCGGCACCGGTCAGGGCGGGCCCGGCTACGAGCTGCCCGACGAGAACCTGGACGCCCCCGAGGTCGCCGATGGCGTCTACCCGGCGGGCACGGTGGCCATGGCCAACAGCGGTCCCGACACCGGCGGCAGCCAGTTCTTCCTGGTCTACGAGGACAGCCAACTGCCCGCCAGCTACACGCCGTTCGGGCAGGTCACGGGTGGCCTCGACGTGTTGGAGACCATCGCGGGGGCCGGTGCGGCGGCGCCGGACCCGACCAGCGGGAACACCGCGCCCAACGCCACGGTGGTGATCAACGAGGCCACGGTGGAGCCGGCGGCCTGACCTCCGGGCCAGGCCAGCGGCAATTTCCGCCGGGCAAGGTGCGGACAGCCGGGCGGGCTGTCGCCTATGTTTGGCCCTGTGCTGGGCCTGGCGCTGCGGTGCGGGCCCGGCAGCCCGGGTCTGGGCCGGTGGAGAACTGTGGACGATGCCGGGGGTGTTGACCCCGTCGCGCATCAAACGAGGAGGCGCTGTGAGCGGCGAGCCGTGGGGCCGTGTTGATGAGTCGGGGACCGTCTATGTGCGGACGGCCGACGGAGAGAGGGTCGTCGGCTCCTGGCAGGCGGGCTCCCCCGACGAGGCGCTCGCCTACTTCGAGCGCAAGTACGAGGGCCTGGTGGTCGAGATCGGGCTGCTGGAACGGCGCGTGCGGACCACCGACCTGTCGACGAAGGACGCCACGGCCGCCATCGACCATCTGCGGGCGCAGGTGGACGAGGGCCACGCGGTGGGCGATCTGGCCGCGCTGGCCGCGCGGTTGGACGCGCTGGTCGCCACGGTTCAGGAGCGTCGCGAGGAGCGGAAGGCGGCCAGGGCGCGGCAGACGGAGGAGGCGCGGGCGGCCAAGGAGGCGCTGGTCGTCGAGGCCGAGGAGCTGGCGGGCAGCGATCAGTGGCGGTCCGCCGGCGAGCGGCTGCGCGCGCTGGTCGACACCTGGAAGGGCCTGCCCCGGCTGGACCGCAAGACCGACGACGAGCTGTGGCACCGCTTCTCCCACGCCCGTTCCGCGTTCTCCAAGCGGCGCAAGTCGCACTTCGCGGCGCTGGACGCGCAGCGCGAGGAGACCAGGCGGCGCAAGGAGAAGCTGATCGCCGAGGCGGAGGCGCTCTCGAACTCCACGGACTGGGGCCCCACGGCGACCCGTTACCGGGAGTTGATGCGCGACTGGAAGGCGGCGGGGCGGGCGCACCGGGACGCCGAGGAGGACCTGTGGGCCAGGTTCCGCGCGGCGCAGGACGTCTTCTTCCAGGCCAGGAGCGCGGTCTTCGCCGAGCGTGACTCCGAGCAGCGGGAGAACCTGGCCCGCAAGGAGGAGTTGGCGGCCGAGGCGGAGAAGCTGCTGCCGATCACCGACCTCAGGTCGGCCCGCGCCGCGCTGCGTTCCATCGGGGAGCGGTGGGAGGCGATCGGGCATGTGCCCAGGGACGCCAGGGCCGGAATCGAGGGGCGGATGGCGGCCGTTGAGCGGGCGGTGCGGGAGGCCGAGGAGGCCGAGTGGCGGCGCACCAACCCCGAGGCGAGGGCCAGGGCGGCCGGCCTGACCGGCCAGTTGCAGGACGCGGTTGACCGGCTGCGGGAGCAGGCGGAGAAGGCGCGGGCCGCCGGCAACACGGCGAAGGCGGAGAAGCTGGAGCAGGAACTGGCTGGGCGCCAGGCCCTGTTGGACCAGGCGCTGAAGGGACTCCAGGAGTTCGGAGGCTAGTTCCCGTCCGGGGGCCTGCGGACGACCACCCGCCGTGGCCCGTTCACACCGTCGTCGTCTGCGGCCCGCCCCCCATGCACCGCGCAGTTCCCCGCGCCCCCAAGCGCCCACCGGCCTTAAAGGGGCGCGGGGAACTGCGCGAGCAACCCACCACCGACCTGCGGACGACCAACCACCGTGGCCACCCAGCACCGTCGTCGTCTGCTACGGCCGCCTCGGAGAGGTCACGCGGTAGACGTCGTAGACGCCCTCCACGCGCCGGACCGCGCGGAGCACATGCCCGAGGTGCTTGGGGTCGCCCATCTCGAACGTGAACCGGGACGTCGCCACCCGGTCCCTCGACGTCTGCACCGCCGCCGACAGAATGTTGACGTGCTGGTCGGAGAGAACGCGGGTCACGTCCGACAGCAGCCGCGAGCGGTCCAACGCCTCGACCTGGATGGCCACCAGGAACACCGAGGACTGGGTGGGCGCCCACTCGACCTCCAGGATGCGCTCCGGCTCCCGGGACAGTGAGTCGACGTTGACGCAGTCCGCGCGGTGCACGGAGACCCCGTTGCCCCGGGTGACGAAGCCGATGATCGGGTCGCCCGGCACGGGCGTGCAGCAGCGGGCCAGCTTGACCCACACGTCGTCGACGCCCTTGACCACCACGCCGGGGTCGGACGCCGAGCGGCGCTTGGCGCCGGAGGGCACGGGCGGCGCGGTCTCGGCGAGGTCCTCGCTCGCGGCCTCCTCGCCGCCGACGGCCTGGACGAGCTTCTGCACCACGCTCTGCGCCGACACATGGCCCTCGCCGATCGCCGCGTAGAGCGAGGAGATGTCCGGGTAGCGCATCTCGTGGGCGAGGGTGACCAGCGAGTCGCCGGTGAGGACGCTCTGGATGGGCAGGTTCTGCTTGCGCATCGCGCGGGCGATGAGGTCCTTGCCCTGCTCGATGGCCTCGTCCCTGCGCTCCTTGGAGAACCAGCCCCGGATCTTGTTGCGCGCCCGGGGCGACTTGACGAAGCCCAGCCAGTCGCGGGAGGGGCCGGCGCCGTCGGCCTTGGAGGTGAAGATCTCCACGGTGTCGCCGTTGTCCAGCGTGGACTCCAGCGGCACCAAGCGGCCGTTGACCTTGGCCCCTATGGTGCGGTGCCCGACCTCGGTGTGCACGGCGTAGGCGAAGTCGACGGGGGTGGCGCCGGCGGGCAGCGCGATCACGTCGCCGGTCGGGGTGAAGACGAAGACCTCGTTGCGCGACAGGTCGAAACGCAACGACTCCAGGAACTCGCCCGGGTCCTCCGTCTCCTTCTGCCAGTCGAGCAACTGCCGCAGCCAGGCCATGTCGTTGACCGTGCCGCTCTTGTCGCCGGACCGCTTCGGGCTGTCGGTGCGGACCTTGGAGGAGCCGGCGACCGCCTGCTGCTTGTACTTCCAGTGCGCGGCGATGCCGAACTCCGCGCGGCGGTGCATGTCGAACGTCCGGATCTGCAACTCGACCGGCTTGCCGCCCGGCCCTATCACCGTGGTGTGCAGGGACTGGTACATGTTGAACTTGGGCATCGCGATGTAGTCCTTGAACCGCCCCGGCACCGGGTTCCACCGGGCGTGGACGGTGCCCAGCGCGGCATAGCAGTCGCGGACGGTGTCCACCAGGACGCGGATGCCCACCAGGTCGTAGATCTCGGCGAAGTCCCGGCCGCGCACGATCATCTTCTGGTAGACGCTGTAGTAGTGCTTAGGCCGGCCGGTGACGGTCGCCTTGATCCGGGCGCCGCGCAGGTCGGACTGCACCTCGTCGATCACGGTGGCCAGGTACTCGTCGCGCTTGGGCGCGCGCTCGGCGACCAGCCGCACGATCTCGTCGTACATCTTGGGGTAGAGGATGGCGAACGCCAGGTCCTCCAGCTCCCACTTGATGGTGTTCATGCCGAGCCGGTGGGCCAGCGGCGCGTAGATCTCTAGCGTCTCGCGGGCCTTCTGCTCCTGCTTCTCGCGCTTGAGGAAACGCATGGTCCGCATGTTGTGGAGCCGGTCGGCGAGCTTGATGACCAGGACCCTGGGGTCCTTGGCCATGGCGACGACCATCTTGCGGACCGTCTCCGCCTGGGCGGCCTCGCCGAACTTGACCTTGTCCAGCTTGGTGACGCCGTCCACCAGCAGCGCCACCTGGTCGCCGAAGTCGCGGCGCAGGGTCTCCAGGCCGTACTCGGTGTCCTCGACGGTGTCGTGCAGCAGCCCCGCCATCAGCGTCGCCGCGTCCATGCCCAGCTCGGCGAGGATGGTGGTGACGGCCAGCGGGTGGGTGATGTACGGGTCGCCGCTCTTGCGCTTCTGGCCGCGGTGCCAGCGCTCGGCGACCTGGAAGGCGCGCTCGATGGTGCGCAGCGCGGCCGTGTCGGCCTTGGGGTCGTTGGCGCGCACCACCCGCAGCAGCGGTTCGAGGACCGGGTTGTACGGGGTGGAGCGCTGGACGCCGAGCCGCGCCAGCCGGGCGCGGACGCGGTTGGACGAGCCCGAGCGGCCGGAGACGCCGGAGACCGCCGGGGTGGTGCCCGGGGCAGCGGACTGGGCGCGGTTCTCCGCGCCGCCGTCGCGCCAGAGGGCGGTGGCCGGCTTGCTGTTCTTCCGCTGCGTCGAGGTGAGCGGCTGGGCGTCGTCGGGCAAGGGCACTCCTTGTGCGGCCCCTCGTCGGCGCCTGGGCGGGCGTCGGCGGGGAGAACGGTCCTCCGGGCGCTTTCGGACACGCCGCCCCGGAGAAGAGTCCGGCCGAGGAACGATCGGACTGCCATGGTAACGAGCCCGGGCAAACCGTTCCCGTTCAACCGGCACACAAGCGGGGGCGCCCGCCGTGGTGGCGGGCGCCCCGTGCGTGTGCGTGCGCCGTCAGACCGTGACAAGCGCCTGGTAGGGGACCTCCCCGAGGGCGAGGCGGACGCGCTCACCGCCGGGCAGAAAACCCAGCTCCATCAGCACCGCCAACCCCACCAGCGTCGCCTTCGTCCGCCGGACCAGGCCGATGGCGGCCTCGGCTGTGCCGCCGGTGGCCAGCACGTCGTCGACGATCAGCACCCGGTCGTCGTCGGCGAGGTCCTCGGCGTGGATCTCGATCTCGGCGCTGCCGTACTCCAGGTCGTAGGACTGCGAGAGGGTGGCGCCCGGCAGCTTGCCGGCCTTGCGGACCGGAACGAAGCCGGCGCCGGCCGCCAGCGCCACCGGGGCGCCCAGGATGAAGCCCCTGGCCTCAAGCCCGACGACCTTGGTGGCACCCAGCTCCCTGGCCGTGGCGGCAAGCGCCTCGGTCAGCGCGCCGAACGCCTCGGGGTCGGCCAGCAGCGGGGTGATGTCCTTGAAGACGATCCCCGGCTTGGGGTGGTCGGGGACGTCCCGCACCCGGCTGAGCAGCAGGTCCGACAGCCCCTCGGCCACGCTCACCGCCGCTTCCCCGACGGGCGGCCCCGGCCACGGCCGCGGGAGACCGGCTGGCGGCGCGGCCCCCGGCGCTGGCCGCCGGCGCCGACGCCGGCCGCCTCGTCCCGGCCGCCGTCCTCCGGATCGTCCTCGTCCGCCGCCTCGGCCGGCGTGGACTCGGCCGCGCGGGGGGCGGTGGCGTCCTCGGCCGGCTCCGGCTCCTCGCCGGACTCCGCCCGCTTGGCGCGCTTGTTGAGCACCCGGCGGTCCTGCGCGGCGATCTCTCGTTCACGCGACTTGAAGTCGGCGACCAGCGGGGTCGCGATCATGATCGAGGAGTAGGCGCCGGCGGCCAGACCCACGAAGATCGACAGCGCGATGTCGTTGAGCATCCCGCCGCCCATCAGGCCACCGCCGATGAAGAGCAGGCCGCCCACGGGCAGCAGCGCCACCACCGAGGTGTTGATGGAACGCACCAGGGTGCCGTTGAGACTGCGGTTGGCCAACTCCCGGTAGGTGAACCGCGTCTGCCGTTCGAAGTTGCGCGTCGTCTCCTTGAGACCGTCGAAGACCACGACCGTGTCGTAGAGGGAGTAACCGAGGATGGTCAGCAGACCGATCACCGTGCCGGGGGTGACCTCGAAGCCCACCAGGGCGTAGACGCCCACGGTGATCGTGAGGTCGTGGATCAGGGCGATCAGCGCGGCCAACGCCATGCGCCACTCGAAGGCGAGGGCCAGGTAGATCACGACCAGCACCATGAAGATGGCGAGGCCCTGCCAGGCGCGGTCGGCGATCTGCTTGCCCCAACTGGGGCCGATCAGCTCGGCGTTCAGCTCCTCCGTGGGGATGCCCAACGTCTCGGCCAGCGCGGCCCTGGTCTCGTTGGAGGTCTCGGTGTCCAGGCCGCTGACCTGGACGCGCATGGTGCCGTCGTTGCCGAGGGTCTGCACCAGGGCCAGGCTGCCCGAGGTCTCCTCGGCGACCTCCCTGACCTCCTCTACGGAGACGTCCGTCGCCGGGGTGGTGTACACCGCGCCGCCCTCGAACTCCACGCCCATGTGCAGGCCGCGCACCAGCAGCGCGCCGAAGGCGAGGATGGTGATGAGGATGGACACCCCGTACCAGATCTTGCGGGCACCGACGATGTCGAGGCTGACGTCACCCCGGTAGAGCCGGGCGCCGAGATCGCCGAGTCGGGACATCTCAGGCCTCCTTCGGGTCGGACGGAACGACGGGGGCCGGACGCCGGGTGCGCCGCAACGGGGGCGGTGCGCCGAGCCGCTTGGGGTCGAGTCCGGACCAGGGGTGCCCGCCGGAGAAGAACTTCCGCCGCGCCACCAGCGTCATCAGCGGCTTGGTGAACAGGAAGACCACCACCACGTCCAGGGCCGTGGTCAGCCCCAGGGTGAAGGCGAAGCCCTGCACCTTGCCGACCGTCATGACGAAGAGCACGGCGGCGGCCAGGAAGGACACGAAGTCGGAGACGAGGATGGTGCGTCGGGCGCGCGGCCAGGCGCGCTCCACGGCGGGACGCAGGGAACGCCCCTCGCGGATCTCGTCTCTGATCCGTTCGAAGTAGACGATGAACGAGTCGGCCGTGATACCGATGGCGACGATGGCGCCGCAGACGGCCGGCAGGTTGAGCGCGAAGCCGATGGCCGGGCCGAGCAGCGACATGATCGAGTAGGTCATCGCGGCCGAGACCAGCAGGCTCACGATGGCGATCACGGACAGGCCACGGTAGTAGACCAGCATGTAGAGCACGACCAGGGCCAGGCCGATGCCGCCGGCGATGAGGCCGGCGCGCAGCTGGTCGCCGCCCAGCGTCGGGGAGACGGTCGAGACCGAGGACTCCTCGAAACTCAGCGGCAGGGCGCCGTACTTGAGGATGTTGGCCAGCTCCTCGGCGGACTCCTGGTTGAAGCTGCCGGAGATCTCGGCGCGACCGCCGCCCAGGCGTTCGCGGACGCTGGGGGCGGAGACGACCTCGCCGTCGAGCGCGATGGCGAACTGGTTCTGCGGCTCGGCCTGGGTGGACAGCTGCTCGGTGATGTCGGCGAACTTCCCGGCGCCCGCGTCGGTGAACCGCATCTGCACGATCCAGCCCTGGCCGCGCTGGGTGTCGTAGATCGCGTTGGCGTCGCTGACGTCGGTGCCGGGGACGGCGACCGGGCCGAGCGCGTACTTCCAGACGCCGTCGGTGTCGCAGGAGACGACCGTCTCCTCGTCCTTGGCCTCGGCAGCGGCGCGGCTGGCCGCGAGCCTGGCCTCCTCGGTGGTGCAGTCCAGCGCTTCGAGCTGGGCCTGGAGCGCGGCGGCGTCGGCGGCCGGGTCCCCCGTGTTGCCGCCCTCCTCGGCGCCTTCCTCGGCGGGCTCTTCGCCGCCCTCCTCGGCCGGCTCGTCCGTCGGCTCCTCGGTCGAGTCCTCCGCCGGCTGGTCGGTGGGCTCGTCCGTGGGCTCGTCGTCGGTGCGGTAGGAGGCGGGCGACAGGCCGCCCTCGTCCCGCGCCCCGGGCGCCGGGGCGCCCTGGTTCTCGGTGGACTCGTCCGCCCCGGCCTCGCCGTCCTCGGCCGCGCCCTCGTCGGTCGGCTCGTCCGTGGGCTGCTCCTCGGCGCCCTCGGTGGACTCGTCGGTGGGCTCCTCGGTCGGCTGCTCCTCGCCGCCGTCCTCGGGCTGCTCCTCGCCACCCTCCTCGGCCGGCGGCGGCTCCTGCGCCGGGGCCGCGGAGGCGACGGTGAGCACCGGGCGGAAGCCCAGCTCGGCGGTGGTGCCGACCTGCTCGCGCGCCGCCTGCTCGTCCGTGCCCTTGGGGATGTTGACGATGATGTTCTCGTCGCCCTGCGTCTGGACCTCGGCCTCCTGCACGCCCAGGCCGTTGACGCGACGCTCGATGATCGAGACCGCCGTGTTCAGGTTCGTCGCGTTGACGGCGTCCGCGTCGTCCGCATCGGGGCGGGCGGTCAGCGTGATGCTGGTGCCGCCGGCGAGGTCGATGCCGAGCCGGGGTGTGGTGTGTCCCGACGCGAACATCCCCACGGTGAGCGCGATCACGATCAGCAGGATCAACGCCAGCGCCCGACCCGGCCTGCCCTGGCCCCGGGACTTCAAATCCCGCTTTCGTGAGGACCTCAGGTCCTTCTTCGGTGTCGCCACCTTGTCGTCTTCTCTCTGTCCAAAGACCCGCGCGCCCGCTGCTCGCGGCGAGGCTCAGCGGGATGACTGACGGACGGTCGCTGCCGTCGCCTTCACGCCTTGGAGCCGCCCTCGCCCTCGTCACCCTGGTCGCGCCGGCGCCTGGCGGCGGCGTCCTCGGGCTCGTCGACGTCGTCCTGGTCGGCGGACTTCTCCAGCTCGACCCGGTCCTCGGTCTCCTCGGCGGTCAGCGAGGAGGCGTCGTCGGGCACCACCAGGGAGTCCTCGTCCTCGGGCAGGTCACCGCTCACGATCCGGTCGTACTCCTCCGGGTCCAGCACGGCGCCGATCGCGTTCTTGGCGTAGATGGCTTGCACCCCGGGGGCCACCTCCAGGAGCACGGTGTCCTCGCGGACCTCCTTGACCTCGGCGTACATGCCGCCGATGGTCCGGACACCTGACCCTGGCTCCATGGAGTCGCGCATCTCCAGCGCCTGTCGCTGGCGGTTCTTCGCGGAACGCGTCATCAGGAACATGACGCCGATGAGCAGGATGAACGGGAAGAGAAACGCGATATCCACGGCGGAGGAGTTTCCTTTGTTTGGCCGCTGGCGCGGCCGGCATGTCGGGGGTCAGGTGTGCCGTCCTGGGGGCGGATGGCATCGGCGGAGTCTAAGCGAGGCTTCGCCGGGGGAACAACGTCCAGGATGCTATCGAAGTTCCACGGGGTGTGATTCGTCGGGCGCGAGGCGGCATCACGTCCCGAACAGTCCCGGTTGTCCGCCGGCCGCCGGCTCGGGCGGGGTGCGCCCGAGGTGGCGCCAGGCGGCGGGGGTGGCGACCCGGCCCCTGGGGGTGCGGGCCAGCAGCCCCTCCCGCACCAGGAACGGCTCGGCCACCTCCTCCACGGTCTCCCGCTCCTCCCCCACCGCGACGGCGAGCGTGGACAGGCCGACCGGGCCGCCGCCGAACAGCTCCAACAGGGCGCGCAGCACCGCGCGGTCCAGCCGGTCGAGGCCCCTGGCGTCCACCTCGTAGACCTCAAGGGCGCGGGCCGCGATCTCCCGGGTGACCCGGCCGTCGGCGCGGACCTGCGCGTAGTCCCGCACCCGGCGCAGCAGGCGGTTGGCGATGCGCGGCGTGCCCCGGGAGCGCGAGGCGATCTCGGCCGCGCCCTCGGCGGTGATCTCCACGTCCAGCAGCCCGGCGGACCGGTGCACCACCAGCTCCAGCTCGGCCGGCTCGTAGAACTCCATGTGCCCGGTGAACCCGAACCGGTCGCGCAGCGGCGGCGGCAGCAGTCCGGCCCTGGTGGTGGCGCCGACCAGGGTGAACGGCGGCAGCTCCAGCGGGATGGCGGTGGCGCCGGGGCCCTTGCCGACGACGACGTCGACCCGGAAGTCCTCCATCGCCATGTAGAGCATCTCCTCGGCGGGCCGCGACATGCGGTGGATCTCGTCGAGGAAGAGGACCTCGCCCTCCGTCAACGAGGAGAGGATCGCGGCGAGATCGCCCGCGTGCTGGATCGCGGGGCCGGAGGTGATGCGGATGGGGGCCGCCATCTCGGCCGCGATGATCATCGAGAGGGTGGTCTTGCCGAGCCCGGGCGAGCCGGAGAGCAGCACGTGGTCGGCGGTGCCGCCCCTGGCCCGCGCGGCCCGCAGCACGAGGTCGAGCTGCTCGCGGACCCGGGTCTGGCCGATGAACTCCCCCAGGTCCTTCGGCCGCAGGGCGGCCTCGACGGCCAGGTCGTCACCGTCGGCCACCGCGCCGACCAGGCGATCGGCACCACCGGCCACGCTGTCGTCGTCCGGACTCACGGGTGCTCTCCTCCAGGGATGGGTCGGCTGCGGCGGTCAGTCACGCTGACGTCGTCGTCGGGCTGCGGCCGTTCCGGCCAACGGGGTTGGCCTCCGGCCCGGTCGGTGTCCCCGGCGGGGCCCTCGGGGCGAGGGCGTGCGGCAAGCCGGTTGGCCGTCTCGGTCACGGAACCGGGCGTCGGGCCGCGTCGGCGCGGCCGGTCCGGTCGACGGGCAGACGGCACGGGTATCCGGCTCACTCCCCTTCCCCTCCCCTTTCGTTCGGTCGGTCGGTGTCCCGGTCCCCGGCCAGTGCCGACCGGGGCGCGGCCTCGCCTCGTCCCGTTCCGGCCGAGGCCGGAACGGACTCAGCGGGTGCGGTTGAGCGACTGGAGCGCGGCGCGCAGCAGCCCGGGGACGGCGGGCTGGCCGCCCTCGGCCAACGTCGCCTCGGCCTGCGGCCGCACGGCCTCGACGGCCCGCTCGGCCTCGCGCGGCTGGTACCCCAACCCGACGAGCGCGTCGTGCAGTTGCTCGCTCCAGCCGGGCGGCGCGACGGCCGTCGGGCGCCCCCGCTGGGGGGGCGTGACGGCGCCGACGGGGGCGCCCAGCCGGTCCTTCAGCTCCAACAACAGCTTCTGTGCGCCCTTCTTCCCGATGCCAGGCACGGCCGTCAGCGCCTTCTCGTCGCCGGTGGCCACGGCCAGCCGCAGCGCGTCCGGCGCGTGCACGGCGAGCATCGCCTGCGCGAGCCGGGGCCCCACGCCGCTGGCGGTCTGGAGGAGTTGGAAGACCTGCCGCTCGTCGTCGTCGGCGAAGCCGTAGAGGGTGAGCGAGTCCTCCCGGACGACCAGCGAGGTGGCGAGCCTGGCCGGCTCGCCGACCCGCAGCGTGGCGAGGGTGCCCGGGGTGCACTGGACGGCCATGCCGACGCCGCCGACCTCGACCACCGCGTGGTCGGGGGCGACGGCGGCGACCGGCCCTGAGACGAACGAGATCATGCGGTGGCGCTGCCCTTCGGCGGGGGAACGGCGGGGGAACCGGGGGAACGGTGGCCTCGCGGCCGGGAGTTGGCCGCCGCCCGGGCGGCGGCCTCGGCTGCGGCGACCCGGTGGCGGGCCGGGGAGCGCCAGATGTGGCAGATGGCCAGGGCCAGCGCGTCGGCGGCGTCCGCCGGGCGGGGCGGGGCCGACAGCCGCAGCAGCCGGGTGACCATGGCGCCGACCTGCGCCTTGTCCGCCTGCCCGCTGCCGGTGACGGCGGCCTTGACCTCGCTGGGCGTGTGCAGCGCCACGGGCAGCCCGCGCCGCGCGGCGCAGAGCATCGCGACGGCGCTGGCCTGGGCCGTGCCCATCACCGTGCGCACGTTGTGCTGGCTGAACACCCGCTCCACGGCGACCGACTCGGGCCGGTGGGCGTCGAGCCACTCCTCTATACCGCGCTCGACCAGCACCAGCCGCTCGGGCACGTCCAGCTCGGGCGGGGTGCGGATGACCCCGACCCCGAGCATCCTGGGCGGGCGGCCCACCGTGCCCTCGACGACGCCGACCCCGCAGCGGGTCAGCCCCGGGTCAACTCCCAGCACCCGCACCGGATCTCCTCAACGCTCGCCCCTCGGCCGGCCCTTCGACCAGCCGCCTGGCAGGCTACCGGCGAGCACTGACAACGAGCCGTCCCACGCCCGGCGTCGGCGTGGCGGCTGGCCCCGCGCGCCCGGGCCCGAGGCCGGCCGCCGGCGTCAACCGTCGTGCGGCGGCGGCGCGTTGACCCGGGGCGGGTGGTGGTCGGGTGACGGGGGCGGGTCAGGCGTCGACCCGGGCCATCACGTCGTCGGCGACGTCGAAGTTGGCGAAGACGTTCTGCACGTCGTCGCTGTCCTCCAGGGCGTCGATCAGCCGGAAGATCCTGCGGGCGCCCTCCTCGTCCAACTCCACCTGCATGGTGGGGACGAAGCTGGCCTCCGCCGAGTCGTAGTCGATGTCGGCCTCCTGGAGCGCGGTGCGCACCGCGACCAGGTCGCCGGCCTCGCTGACCACCTCGAAGGACTCGCCCAGGTCGTTGACCTCCTCGGCGCCGGCCTCCAGGACCGCCGTCAGCACGTCGTCCTCGGACAGCTCGCCCTTGGGGACGATCACCACGCCCTTGCGGTGGAAGAGGTAGGAGACCGAGCCCGGGTCCGCCATCGAGCCGCCGTTGCGGGTCATCGCCACGCGCACGTCGGAGGCGGCGCGGTTGCGGTTGTCGGTGAGGCACTCGATCAGGACCGCGACGCCGTTGGGGCCGTAGCCCTCGTACATGATGGTCTGGTAGTCGGCGCCGCCGGCCTCCAGGCCCGCCCCCCGCTTGACCGCGCGGTCGATGTTGGTGTTGGGCACGGAACTCTTCTTGGCCTTCTGGATGGCGTCGAAGAGCGTGGGGTTGCCGTCCGGGTCGCCGCCGCCGGTGCGGGCGGCGACCTCGATGTTCTTGATCAGCTTGGCGAACAGCTTGCCGCGCTTGGCATCGATCACGGCCTTCTTGTGCTTGGTGGTTGCCCACTTGGAGTGGCCGGACACAGCGCTGCTCCTTCGTTGTCGCCAACTAGTTCCCGTGCGTCAGTCGCCCAGCGATCCTACCGGCAGCTCAGCGGCCCGCCGCGCGCACCATCGCGACGAAGAGGCCGTGCACCCGGTGGTCGCCCGTCAGCTCCGGGTGGAACGCGGTCGCCAGCAGGTTGCCCTGCCGGACCGCGACCGGGTGGCCCTGGAACGCGGCGAGGGCCTCGGCGCCCGCGCCGCGTGACTCCACCCAGGGGGCGCGGATGAAGACGCCGTGCACCGGCCCGCCGGGCACGCCGGCCACCTCGACGGCGGCCTCGAAGGACTCGTTCTGCCGGCCGAAGGCGTTGCGGCGCACGATCATGTCGATGCCGCCCACCGTCTCCTGCCCGGACCTGGGGTCGAGGATCTTGTCGGCGAGCATGATCATGCCGGCGCAGGAGCCGTAGACCGGCAGCCCCTCGGCGACCCGCGCGCGCAGCGGCTCCAACAGGCCGAAGGCGACCGCGAGTTTGGAGATGGTGGTGGACTCGCCGCCGGGGATGACCAGGCCGGCGACGGCGGCCAGCTCCTCGGGCCTGCGCACCGGCCGGGGCGAGGCCCCGGCCGCGCGCAGCGCGCTCAGGTGCTCGCGCACGTCGCCCTGGAGGGCGAGCACCCCGATCTCGGGCCGGGCCTCCGGCGTGCTTGCGGACGCGGTGTCACCAGCCACGGGAGGCGTACCGCTCGCCGTCGGGCAGGGTGTCCAGGTTGATGCCGACCATGGCCTCGCCCAGGCCGCGCGAGACGTCGGCGATCACCTTGGGGTCGTCGTAGAAGGTGGTGGCCTTGACGACGGCGGCGGCGCGCTTGGCGGGGTCGCCGGACTTGAAGATCCCGGAGCCGACGAAGACGCCCTCGGCGCCCAACTGTCGCATCAGCGCGGCGTCGGCCGGGGTGGCCACGCCGCCGGCGGAGAAGAGCACCACCGGGAGCTTGCCCAGCTCGGCGACCTCGCGGACCAGCTCGTAGGGGGCGCGCAGCTCCTTGGCCGCCGCGTACAGCTCGTGGTTGTCGAGCCCGCGCAGCCGGCCGATCTCGCCGCGTATCTGCCGCATGTGGCGGACGGCCTCGACCACGTTGCCGGTGCCGGCCTCACCCTTGGAACGGATCATGGCCGCGCCCTCGGAGATCCGGCGCAGGGCCTCGCCCAGGTTGGTGGCGCCGCAGACGAAGGGCGTGGTGAACGACCACTTGTCGGTGTGGTTGACCTCGTCGGCCGGGGTGAGGACCTCGGACTCGTCGATGTAGTCGACGCCGAGCGCCTGGAGGACCTGGGCCTCGACGAGGTGCCCGATGCGGGACTTGGCCATGACCGGGATGGAGACCGCCTCGATGATGCCGTCGATCATGTCCGGGTCGGACATGCGGGCGACGCCGCCGTCCTTGCGGATGTCGGCCGGGACCCGCTCCAGGGCCATCACGGCCACCGCGCCGGCGTCCTCGGCGATCCTGGCCTGCTCGGGGGTGACGACGTCCATGATCACCCCGCCCTTGAGCTGCTCGGCCATGCCGCGCTTGACCCGGGCGGTGCCGGTCTCCGGGGTCGCCGGGTTCGCCGTGGCGGGGGTGCTGCTGGTGGGCGTGCTGGACACGAAGGAAACCTCACTCGAACGGGCTGGGAAACGGGACATCCAACGGGAAATTCAGACAACCCCATGGTAGGTCGGTGCCTTCGGTGTCCCCCAGGGGCCCGGGGTCCCGTCCCTGCGGGTCCTCGGTCCCGGCCACCGCGAGGTCGTCCCCTCCATTGGACCCCTTCGGCCCGCGCGCCGGAAGGGCCAATCGTCCCCTGGTGGCTCCCCGAACAGGTCCAACCGGCACGATGGCCGGCGGCTCACCGCTCCCTCGGTGGCTCCCCCGGCGCCGTCGGCGGGCCCGGCGGGGTCAGCGGCTCCAGCAGCGCGGGCGGCGGCTCGTCGTCCATCTCGAAGGCGAGCGGGAACGGCGCGTGCCCGGCCAGCCGCAGCCAGCGGACCGTGCGGTGGCGGTGCACGGCGCGGGCCGCGCGCACCGCGTCGTTGTGGAACCTGCGGGCCATCGGCACCCGGCGCACGGCCGCGACCAGCTCGGCCGCGCTGGCCTCGCCGCCCGGCGCCTCCAACACCGCGCGCACCTGGGCGCGTTCGGCGAAGACGGCGCGCAGCGCCTGGGTCAGCTCGCTCTCGGCGACCTCGCGCTGCTCGTCCTCGGCAAGCCGCGCGGCGTGCGCGGCCTGGTAGAGAACCATCGAGGCGGCCGGGTCGAAGACCCCGGCGGTGGCCAGCTCCTGGGTGATGGAGGCGCGGCGCAGCAGGTGGGCGTCGAGGGCGGCCCTGGCCGCGTCGATGCGGGCGTGCAGCCGGTCCAGGCGGCCGGCGGTCCAGCTGAGGTAGACGCCGATCAGCAGCAGCGCGGCGACGACGACGATGACGGTGGTCACGCCCGGCCACCCTACCGGCGCCGCCCGGCGGGCGTCAGCCGGGCCGGCCGCGCCGCGTCAACGGGCGCCCGTGGCCCGGTTCTCAGTCGCGGGCGAAGCCCAGCCGCCCCAGCAGCCCCACCCGGTCGTCCGGGGCCACCGCGCCAGCGCCGGCCGTGACCGTCTCGTAGACGGCGAGCACGTCGGCGCCGACCGTCGACCAGTCGAAGCGCCGCACATGGCGGCTGCCGCGCCCGGTCAGCTCGGCGCGCCGGTCCGCGTCGCCCAGCAGCCGCACGGCCGCTGCGGCCAGCGCCTCGGCGTCCTCGTTGGCGAACAGCTCACCGGCCGTTCCCCCGTCCAGCACCTGGGCGAACGCGTCGAGGTCGCTGGCCAGCACGGGGGCGCCGGCCGAGAGCGCCTCGACCAGGATGATCCCGAAGCTCTCCCCGCCGGTGTTGGGCGCGACATAGAGGTCCACGCTGCGCAGCAGCCGCGCCTTGTCCTCGTCGCTGACCATGCCCAGGAACTCGACGCGCGCGCGCAGTTCGGCCGGCAGCGGGGCCAGCGCCTCGCGCTCGTCGCCGCGCCCGGCGACCAGCAGCCGGGCCTCGGGCCGTTCCCGCAGGATCGTCGGCAGGGCGCGCATCAGGACCGGAAGTCCCTTGCGGGGCTCGTCGATCCGGCCGATGAAGCCGATGGTGCCGCCCTGCCACTCGGGCCTGGGCTCGGCCTCGGCGAAGAAGTCCACGTCCACGCCGTTGGGGATCACCACGGCGTCGCCGCCCAGGTGCTCGACCAGGGTGCGGCGGGCGTACTCGCTGACGGCGATCCTGGCGCTGATCTTCTCCAGCGCCGGCTGGAGGATCGGGTAGGCGGCGACCATGGCGCGCGAGCGCGCGTTGGAGGTGTGGAACGTGGCGACGATCGGGCCGCGCGCCGCCCAGCAGGTCAGCAGCCCGAGCGAGGGCACCACCGGCTCGTGGATGTGCAGCACCTCGAAGTCGCCGTCCTTGACCCAGCGCCGCACCTTGCTGGCGGACATCAGGCCCAGGTTCACCCGGGCCACCGAGCCGTTGTAGGGGACGGAGACGGCCCGCCCGGCGGAGACCACATAGGGCGGCAGCGGGGTGTCCTCGTCCGCCGGGGCCAACACCGAGACGGAGTGGCCGCGTTCGATCAGGTGCTCGGCCAGGTCGCGCACGTGGAACTGGACCCCGCCGGGGACGTCCCAGGAGTAGGGGCAGACGATGCCGATCCTCATGCGCGCGTCCTCACGGTCGGTCCCTCATGGTCGGTCCCTCACGGTCGGCTGCCCGCCGTCGGTCCCCGAGGGCCGGCGTTCCCCGGCGCCCTCGCCGGCCCCGGCCCGGGGCGTGAGGTCGGCCGTCCACAGCCGTTGCAGCATGTGCCAGTCCTGCGGGTGGGCGGCGATGGCCTCGGCGAAGTGGTCGGCCAGAGCCTGGGTGAGCGCGGCGGTGCGCTCGGCGCGGGTGCCGTCGGCCGGCACGGGCAGCGGGGCCATCACCCGGCCGCGCATCACCGGGGTCTCGTCGTACCAGAGCGCGACCGGCAGCAGCGCCGCACCGGTCTGCTGGGCCAGCAGCGCGGGCCCGGCCGGCATCCTGGCCCGCTCGCCGAAGAAGGTGACCGGCACCCCGGAGGCCGACAGGTCGCGGTCGGCGACCAGCGCGACGACCCCGCCGGCGCGCAGCCGGCGGGCGAGCAGCCCGAACGCGGAGCCGCCGTCGTGCGCCACCACCTCCATGCCCAGGCCCTCGCGGTAGGCGATGAAGCGGTCGAACAGGCTCGCCGGCTTCAGCCGCTCGGCGACCGTGGTGAACGGGATGCCCAGCTCGGTGACCAGCCAGCCGCCGGCCAGGTCCCAGTTGGCGAGGTGCGGCAGGGCCAGCACCACGCCCCGGCCCTCGGCGACGGCGTCGGTCAGGTGGTGGGCGTCGTCCAGCCGCAGCGAGGCGCCGATCCGTTCCCTGCTCCACACCGGCAGCCGGAAGGACTCCGTCCAGTAGCGCAGATAGCTGCGCATCCCGGCGCGGGAGAGCGCGCGGAGCGCGGCCTCGTCGGCCTCGGGCACCACCCGGGCGAGGTTGCGCTCCAGCTGGCGGACCCTGGGGCCGCGCCGGCGCCAGGCGCTGTCGGCGGCCCGCCGGCCCAGGCGATTGGCGAGCGGCTCGGGCATCCGCTTCACGGTGCTCCAGCCGAGCTGGTAGCCGAGGTCGGCGAGGCGCTCCTTCATGCCTGCTCGCGCTTCCCCTCGGGCTCCCGCTCGGCGGACGCCTCGCGCGCCGCCGCCGCGTCGGCCTCGGCGGACTCGCGGCGCACGGTGAGCATCCGCTGGATCAGCGTGATCAGGGAGCCGACCGCGACGACCCACAGCGCCAGCGGCAGCAGCAGGCCGATGTGCGGCACGTCGAAGGTGCGCTCCCAGCCGGAGAAGCCGGCCAGCACCAGCGTGATCACCAGCCGCTCGGCGCGTTCCACCAGGCCGTTGACCGCCACCGGCAGGCCGATGCTCTCGCCCCTGGCCTTGGTGTAGGAGACGACCTGGCCGCTGGCGAGGCAGAACAGCGTGACGGCGCACAGCAGTTGGTCGTCGCCGCCGCCGGCGTACCACAGGGCGATGCCGGCGAAGATCGCCGCGTCGGCGACCCGGTCCAGGGTCGAGTCGAGGAACGCGCCCCAGCGGCTGGAGACGCCCAGCTGGCGCGCCATGTTCCCGTCGACCAGGTCGGAGAAGACGAACAGGGTGATGACGACGGTGCCCCAGAAGAACTCGCCCCTGGGGTAGAAGGCCAGCGCTCCCGCCATGACTCCGGCGGTTCCGACGAGGGTCACCGCGTCCGGGCTCACCCGCAGCCGGAGCAGCAGGGCGGCGAACGGGGTGAGGACACGCGTGAAGAATGCACGCGCGTACTTGTTGAGCATGTCCTTCCCAGGGGGTCGCAGCGGGCCGCGCTGGTCGGGCGGCCACCGGAGGGCCCATCGTAGTCACGCGCCGGGCGGGCGCCGCCCCACCCCGCCTCGGCGGCGAGAACTGGCCCGTGGGGCAGCGGCGTTGCGCTTCCCGCCGATAGGCTGGTCGCGGCAGGGTTGCCGGGCTCGCGGCGCGGGAACGGGCCTGTCGGCGACGGGTGGTCGCGCCCCGCCCGTGCGGGATTGAGGACGGTTCTCCGGCGGGGCCTCCCGTCGGACGGCTCAGGGAGTGGGGTCAGTCATGACGGCGCTTGACGACCTGCGGAACGCCGCTGGTGTGGAGTTCGACTTCGCCCCCGGCGCGCAGGTGCCGCTGTCCGGGTCGAGCGGCGGGAGAACGGGGCTCAGCCAGCGGATCGCCTCGGTGGCGTACCGGGAGGGCTCGCCGGAGAAGATCAAGGAGCCCAACGACGCGGCCAAGGTGAACGAGGGCAGGTTCAGCCTGCTGGAGCCGAACCTGGGCGAGGCGTTCACCCGGGCCATCGAGACCAGGATGCTGGCGGACGGGCGCAAGCCGCTGATCCAGTCGTTCGGCGCCGAGCCGCAGGTGGTGGTCGAGCACGCGCTGGCCGCCAAGCGCATCCGCCGGCAGCGGGACGCCAGGCTGACCGTGATCATGGCGGTTCTCGGGCTGCTCTTCCTGCCGGGCGTGGCCGTCTGGCTGGGGCTGTTCCAGCTGCGTCGGACGTTCGCCGGCTCGCAGGACCGGCGCGCCGGGGCGCTGGGGACGCTGCTGCTGGTGGGCATCGCGCTGTTCGTCGCGCTGCTGGTGGTGCGGGCCCCGGTCGGCGGGGTGCTCCAGATCTATCTGTGGGCGATGCTGCCGGCGCCGGTGATCGGCTGGTTCCTCGCCCGGCAGGTCAGCGAGCGGACCGCGCAGAACCTCCGCGCCCACTGGGCCGATCTGGCCGGCGGCGGCGGCTCCGGCGTCGTGGTACCGGAGGCGGTCCCGCAGAACCCGAACGACGCGGACGCCGAGCGGCTGCGGATCGGCCTGGCCAAGCTGGCCGCCGAGCAGGAGAGCAACCTGACGTACTACGCCGGCACCAAGGGGATACTCGGGATGGGCGTGCGCTGGGGCCACTGGCACCTGGCGGAGGACCTGCGGCCGCGCGACCCCGGCCGGGAGATCGACCCGTTCCGCGCCTGGGACGTGGCCCGCGCGATCGGCGACCAGATGCGGCTGCTGGAGCGCGGCCCGCTGCACACCGGCGGGTTCACCGCGCCGACGATAACGCACTGGGTGGTGCGGCACGTGGGCGAGGGCGCCGGCGAGGTGGCCAGGCCGGAGGGGCCCAACGCGGACGGGTTCCGCTTCAGCAACATCGAGGTCCAGCGGATCTGCAACGAGCAGCAGTACAGCGCCGGGGACCGGCACTATCTGGGCGTCCAGTTCGTGCTGTGGGACGGCGAGTTGGTGATCACCATGATGATCACGGTGACGGTGCTGCACCACACGCTGCGGATCGAGGTCTCCGGCTACGCGCTGGGGCCGCTGCACGGCTTCTTCGGCGAGAAGCCCAAGCCGGACAAGAAGAAGGTGCGGGACTTCCCGAGGTTCTGGAAGCAGCGGGAGGTGGAGCTGCCGGCGGTCAACGTCAGGGAGGCGGTGCGGCTGGCGGCCCGGGCGCCGTTGACCTGGTTCCCCAAGCGGCTGGACAAGCTGGGCGGCACGATCGCGCTGCCCGAGCCGTTCGGGCTGCGGCACACCTGGGCCACCAAGCCGTGGAACCACCGCTTCATGGTGGACGACGTGCTGCGCACCGCGACGCCGGTGCTGCGGGTGGCGCTGTCGGCGGCGTTCAAGGTGCTGCGGGAGAACGGCGTGGACATGGCGCCGTTCGACGCCAGGGCGCAGATACTGAGCGGCTCGGTCCAGGACCCGGGGCCCAGCCAGGACGACACGTACGGGATGTGAGCGGAGCGCCGGCCCGGGCCCGGGCCGGCGCGCACGTCAGACGCCGGCGTCCGAGGGCCAGGCGTCGGCGAGCATCCGCCGGGTGTCGGCGAGGAGTTGGGGCAGCACCTTGGTGTGCCCGACGACCGGCATGAAGTTGGCGTCGCCGCCCCAGCGCGGCACGACGTGCTGGTGCAGGTGGGGCGCGATGCCGGCGCCGGCGGCGGCGCCCTGGTTCATCCCGATGTTGAAGCCGTGCGCGCCGGAGGCGGACCTGATCGCGGTCATGGCCTGCTTCGTGAGGGTGGCCAGCTCGGCGGTCTCCTCGCCGGTCAGCTCGGTGTAGTCGGCGACGTGCCGGTAGGGCACGACGAGCAGGTGGCCGCCGTTGTACGGGTAGAGGTTGAGCACCGCGTAGACCGTCTCGGCCCGGGCGATCACCAGGCCGTCCTCGTCGCTCTTGGCGGGGATCGAGCAGAACGGACAGCCGTCCTCGGCGCCGGGCCCGGTCGGTTTCCCCTCACCCTGGATATAGGCCATCCGGTGGGGCGTCCACAGGCGTTGGAACGCGTCCGGCGTCCCGACCCCGATCTGCTGCTCCGGCTCGCTGCTCATGCCGGCCAGCATATGGCGTATCGCCGCTGACCGGGCCCCCGGGTTGAGCCCGGGGGCCGGTGCGCGCGCTCAGACCTGGACGCGTCGCGCGACCGCGTCGGCGATCTCCGCGAGCGCCCGCTCGCGGGGCACGCCGTTGCGCTGACTGCCGTCCCGGTAGCGGAAGCTGACGGTGCCCGCCGCCTGGTCGTCGTCGCCGACGATCAGCATGAACGGGACCTTGGCGCGCTGGGCGTTGCGGATCTTCTTCTGCATCCGGTCGGCCGAGGCGTCGACCTCGACCCGCAGCCCGGCCGCCCGCGCCTCGGCCGCGAACTCGGCGAGGTAGGGCACGTGGGTGTCGCCCACCGGGATGCCGACGGCCTGGACGGGCGCCAGCCAGGGCGGGAACGCGCCGGCGTAGTGCTCCAACAGCACCCCGAAGAAGCGCTCGATGGAGCCGAAGAGCGCCCGGTGGATCATCACCGGGGTGCGCCGGCCGCCGTCGGCCGCCGTGTACTCCAGGTGGAACCGCTTGGGCTGCTGGAAGTCGACCTGGAGCGTGGACATCTGCCAGGTGCGGCCGATGGCGTCCCTGGCCTGGACGGAGATCTTCGGCCCGTAGTAGGCCGCCCCGCCCGGGTCCATGACCAGTTCGAGGCCCTGCTTCTCGGCGGCCTGCCGCAGCACCTCGGTGGCCTCGGCCCACTCCTCGGGCTCGCCGATGAACTTCTCCGAGTCGTCGCGGGTGGACAGCTCCAGGTAGAAGTCGTCCAGCCCGTAGTCGCGCAGCAGCCCCAGCACGAAGGTGAGCAGCCCGTCCAGTTCGGCCGGCATCTGCTCCTTGGTGCAGTAGATGTGCGAGTCGTCCTGGGTGAACCCGCGCGCCCTGGTGAGGCCGTGCACCACGCCGGACTTCTCGTAGCGGTAGACGGTGCCGAACTCGAAGAGCCGCAGCGGCAGTTCACGGTAGGAACGCCCGCGCGCCCTGAAGATCAGGTTGTGCATCGGGCAGTTCATTGCCTTGAGGTAATAGTCCTGCCCCTCGAATTCCATGGGCGGGAACATCGACTCGGCATAGTTCGGCAGATGGCCCGAGGTCTCGAAGAGGTTCCGCTTGCTGATGTGCGGCGTGTTGACGAATTCGTACCCGGCCGCCTCGTGGCGCTGCCGCGAATAGTCCTCCATCACCCGGCGGATCGTGCCGCCCTTCGGATGGAACACGGCGAGTCCCGAGCCCAGTTCCTCGGGAATGGAGAACAGGTCGAGTTCCGCGCCGAGTTTACGGTGGTCGCGCTTCTCGGCCTCGGCGAGGAACGCCAGGTACTCCTTGAGTTCGTCCATGCTCGGCCAGGCGGTGCCGTAGATCCGTTGGAGCTGCGGGTTGCGCTCGCTGCCGCGCCAGTAGGCGGCGGCCGAACGCATCAGCCGGAACGCGGGGATCAGGCGGGTGTTCGGCAGGTGCGGACCGCGACACAGGTCGCGCCAGCGGCGCTCGCCGGTCTTCGGGTCCACGTTGTCGTAGATCGTCAGCTCACCGGCGCCCACCTCGGCGCCCGCGCCCTCGGCCGATTCGGCCGCCGCGCCCTTGAGCCCGATCAGCTCCACCTTGTAGGGCTCGTCGGCCAGTTCGGCCCGCGCCTCCTCGTCGCCGACCGGCCGGCGGACGAAGCGCTGGCCCTGCTTGACGATGCGCCGCATCTGCTTCTCGACGCGGCCGAGGTCCTCGGGCGTGAACGGCTGGGCCACGTCGAAGTCGTAGTAGAAGCCGTCCCTGATGGGCGGGCCGATGCCGAGCTTCGCCTCCGGGTACAGCTCCTGCACCGCCTGCGCCAGCACATGGGCGGTGGAGTGGCGCAGGATGTCCAGCCCGTCGGGCGAGGCCAGCTCGACCGGCGCGACCTCGTCGCCCTCGGCCAGCGGGTGGCTCAGATCGCGCAGTTCGCCGCCGACCCGGGCGGCCACGACGGAGCGCTCGCCCTCGAAGAGGGCGCCGGCCGTCGTCCCCGTGGGCACCACACGCTCCTGCCGCTCGGCGTCGCGCAGTACGGCCACTCGGACTTCCGCCACCGGTGCTCTCCTCTGCTCCGTGCGGCACGGACGCCCACGCGTCGCGCCGCCACCTCGTCGTTTCCGTGTGCTGAGCCCGAGTCCTGTGGATCTTGGGGGATTTCCCCGCCTTTGGGCTCTCCAGGCATGGTACGAGGCGCGTTGTCGGGGCCGCAGCCCGGGGCCCATGACGAAGGCCGGCCCGCACGCGCGGACCGGCCTTCCCGGGTGGGCGATACTGGGTTCGAACCAGTGACCTCTTCGGTGTGAACGAAGCGCTCTCCCACTGAGCTAATCGCCCGGGTGTTGTGCCCCTCGGCACGGGAAGAACCATACAGGGCAGGTCACCTGACGTCCAAACCGGTTGGCGGTGCGGTCGGCCGTGCGGTCGGAGACGCCTCCCGGTCACTCGCGCAGCCAGGCCCGCAGGCCCCGTTCGCCGGACCGCATCATGGCCGCGTGGTTGGCCCGGAACGCCGGCCTGGCGAGCGGCCCGAGCCGCAGCGGCAGCCCGCCGGTCACCACGCAGTCCTGGGCGTGGACGAGCAGCGTTCCGCGCCCGACGGGGAAGAGCGACCAGCACAGCCGGCCCTCCAGGTCGCCGGAGAGCAGGATCTCCAGCCGCCCGCCCGCCTCGTCCCGCACCCCGGCGCGCACCCCCACCCGCAGCTCGTACGGCAGGAACGAACGGAACCGCACCACCCCGCTCCGCTGGTCGCAGCGGATCACCTCGCGGACCTCGGGCCACCAGCGCGGGTAGTCGGCCGGCTCGTCCAGCGCCGCGAACACCCTCGCCGTGGGCGCCGCGACACGCCAGACCCCGCCGAATTGATAGCGACTCCACCAGGTGTGAGACATGCCCATCACCCTAGGTTCCGGGCCGTGTCGCAGCTCGACCATTGGAATGACGTTAAGGGGAGCAATGCGGGCAGACCGGTTTACAACCGACGGGTATGTGGCATCTCGATTTGGCCGACGTGCGAATCCCCGAGCGCACACTGAGCGAAAGGCCCTGGCGCTTATGAACACCACGGTCAGCTGCGAGCTGCACCTGCGCCTCGTTGTATCGAGCGAGTCCTCACTTCCTGTACCCGCGGGGCTGCGGTATGACACGGCGGACCCCTACGCCGTACACGCCACATTTCACACCGGAGCCGAAGAAACCGTCGAGTGGGTTTTCGCCCGCGACCTGTTGGCCGAAGGGCTGCACCGCCCGACGGGAACAGGCGACGTTCGGGTCTGGCCATCCCGCAGCCATGGACAGGGGGTCGTCTGCATCGCCCTCAGCTCCCCGGAGGGGGAGGCGTTGCTGGAGGCCCCCGCCCGAGCACTGGAGTCGTTCCTCAAGCGGACCGACGCGGCCGTGCCCCCGGGCACGGAACACCGTCACTTCGACCTCGATACGGAACTCTCGCACATCCTCGCGGAGAGTTAACGACCCGCCGGTCCCTCGCACCGTCTGAACTCGGGGCGACGGTGCGGGACCGGCGCTACCTCCGGCACGGCGCCGTCGCGGAGCAACCGCCCGCGACGGCGCCGTCGCCGTTCCGGGGCCCCGGGCCGGCGGGTCCCGGTGGACTAGAGCCAGAACTGGTCGTGCAGGCCCGCGATCAGCAGCAGGGTGCCGATGACCGTCAGGAAGAGCATCAGCGGGGGCTGGGAGACGGCGAACAGACAGCCGCCGGGCTCGGGCGGCGCCTCGGCCGCCTCGTCGGGCGCGGCCTCGGGAGGGCGCGGGTCGGCGGTCGGGCGCGGACTGGGGCGGACGGATTCGGGAGCGTGCTCCCCGGTGATGTGGGCCATGACGCGGCGATCATGGCGCAGGGTGGGCCGTTGCCGCGATCGCGGCGTCTCCTTCGCGCGGCAATCGGCGGTTTGCCCGGCGCGGGCGTGGCCCGTTGTGCTAGGGCGGGCCGACCTCAGATGCCGTGCTTCTTGAGGATGGCCTCGATGTCGGAGAAGTCGTCGGCGCCGCCGGCGGCCTGGGCGCCCTTGCGGCCGGTGGCCGGCAGGGCCGGGGTGGAGGCGCCCTTGGCGGCGACGGGCGGGGTGCCGGGCTCGGCGGCGGGTGCGCCCTTGCGGCTCCGGTCGGCGAGGCGGGCGGAGAGGAAGAGCAGCACGGCGAAGCCGAGGACGCCGACGCCGACCCAGGCCACCGGGTTGAAGGTCATGTTGATGATCAGGCGGAGGATGCCCGTCATCGCCAGCCCGACCGGCACCAGCGACAGCGCCGCCAGCCGCATCGCGGTGGCGTACCGGCGGCGCCTGGCCACCAGCAGCGAGACTCCCAGGCCGGCGACGGACAGCAGAGTACATACGGTGCCAGTCAACATCTTTCCATCGTGCCCAAGCCCGCCGGCCAAGGCCAGCGTCGGGCGGCGGGATCAGGGAGATATCGGGGTTGTCGGCGGCGGGTGGAAGACTGCCGCCATGAACAACAAGACGACCGGGCACGCCGTGCTCGACGCGTGGTGTGACCTTCAGTGCCCGGACTGTCACCGTGCGGAGTCCGATCTTGCCGCGCTGCGCGAGCGGTTCGGGTCGGCGCTGGAGATCAGGCGGCGGCACTTTCCGCTGGCCGGGCACCGGCACGCGCTGGCGGCGGCGCAGGCCGCCGAAGAGGCGCTGGCCCAGGGCCGGGGCGAGGAGTACTGGACGGCGCTGTTGGGGCGGACGGCCGAGCTGGGGCGGCGCGGGGAGCCGGTGTTGCTGGAGCTGGCGGGCGAACTCGGCCTGGACGTCGAGGAGTTGGAGACGGCGCTCATCGACGGGCGGCACCTGTTGCAGGTGGACGCTGACCACGCCGAGGGGAAGGCGCTGGGCGTCACGGGCACGCCGACGTATCTGATCGACGGGCGGCGGCTGGACGGCGGGAAGTCCCAGGAGGGGCTGCGGGAGACGATCGCGGAGATCGCCGAGCGGCTGCTGGCCGAGGGGGCCTGAGCCGTTTCCTCGCTCGTGCCCTAGAGGAGCGGCTTGCTCAGGTGGTGGGTGAGCGGCCGGTAGTCGAGGGAGGCGGCGAGGCGGGACGCCGGGAGGTTGCCGGCGAAGGCGTGGGCCAGCAGGCGCTTGGCGCCGCGCTCGGCGACCAGCCGCTCGGCGTGCGCCAGCAGCGTGTGGCCGTGGCCGAGCCCCCGGTGCTCGGGGGCCACGCTCACGCCCATCACGGCCGGCTCGCCCCGGGCGCCCTCGTGGGTCCTGGTCAGCCAGCAGCTGCCGACGGGCGTGCCGGCGTGTTCCAGCACGTGGACCAACACCCCGGCGGTGGCGAGCCCTTGGGGCAGGGCCGCCTCGGTGGCGGCGTTGGCGCGGAACGCGGCCCACTCCGGCGGCACCCCGCGCTCGGTCCAGGAGCGGGCGTAGGAGGCGCGTTCGGCGGCCAGCCAGGGCTGGTACTCGGCCTCGGTGAGCGGGCGGTGGGCGCTGTCCTCGGGCGGCGGGGGCGGCGGGTCGGCCAGCTCCTTGGCGAGGGTGCGCCAGCGCGCCGCGTAGCCGAGGGCGGCGGCCAGCCGCAGCGCGCCGGTCGCGGTGTCGGGGACGGCGACGTCGGCCTGCCCACAGCCCCAGGAGCGCAGCACCTCCTCGGCGGCGAGCGCGGCGACGGTGCCCCGGCCGCGCCGGCGTTCGGCGGGCTCCACGGTCAGGTCGACGAGGCGGCCGACGCGGTGGGCGAAGCGGGCGTCGGTCTCCAGCCGGAGGGCGCCGACGGGGCGGCCGTTGACGGTGATCGCGAAGGCCCGGCGGCGGCCCCCGTCGTCGGTGTGTTCCTCGGGGGCCGTGGGGCGCAGCGTGGTGGTCATCGCGGGATCTCTACCCGGCGGGCGGCCCGTTCTCCCGTCCCCGCCGGGTCACTTCGCCGGGCTCAGGGGTCCTGGTCGGCGGCGGAGCGCGCGCGGAAGACGCGGAGCGCCTCGGCGGTGACGGGCCCAGGGGCGCCGGGCAGTTCGCGGTCGTCGACCCGGCGCACGGCCTGCACATCGCGGGTGCTGGAGGTGAGGAAGACCTCATCGGCCCAGCGCAGGCAGTCCATCGGCAGCTCGGTCTCCTTGGCGCCCAGCCACTCGACGACCAGGGCGCGGGTGACGCCGGCCAGGCAGCCGGAGCTGAGCGGCGGGGTGTGGGCGACGCCCTCCAGCACCACGAAGACGTTGGTGCCGGTGCCCTCGCACAGCTGGCCGGCGTTGTTCCCGAACAGGGCCTCGGACGCGGCCTGTTGGCGGGCGCGAGCGAGGGCGAGCACGTTCTCGGCGTAGGAGGTGGTCTTGAGCCCGGTGAGGGCGCCGCGCTCGTTGCGGGTCCAGGGCACGGTGATCACGGCCGTGGTCTCCGGCGGCGCCTTGGCCTCGGCGTGCGCGACCACCAGGGTCGGGGCCTCCTCGCCCCGGTCGGAGCCGAGCGGGGCGCTGCCCGAGGTGTAGGTGATCCGCAGCCGGCCGCGTTCCAGCGGGACGGCGTCCAGCACCGCGCGCGCCGCGCGCCGCACCTCCTCGCGGTCCGGCTCGGGCAGGCCGAGCCCGGCGGCGGAGGCCGCCAGCCGGTCGAGGTGGCGGGTCATCGCGAAGGGGCGACCCCGTTCCGTCTTCAGCGTCTCGAACACCCCGTCGCCGACGGTGAGTCCGTGGTCGAAGACGGAGATCCGCGCGCTGTCGGCGTCCCGCAGCTCGCCGTTCAGCCAGATCAGCGCCATGCCGACTCCTTCACCTCGCGTTCGTCTCCTGCCCGACCCCCCGGTTCAGACGCTACCCGAAGGAGGCGTTCGGCCTTGAGCACGGTCTCCGCCCACTCCCCCGCCGGGTCCGAGTCCCAGGTGATGCCGGCGCCGGCGCCGAAGCGCAGCACGGGGCGGCCGGCGGGCCGGTCGATCCAGAAGGTGCGGATGCCGACGGCCAGCTCGCCGACGCCCCGGTCGGCGTCCACCCAGCCGATGCCGCCGCAGTAGGGACCACGGGGCGCGGTCTCCAGGTCGGCTATGGCGCGCAGCGCGCTGGACTTGGGGGCGCCGGTGACCGAGCCGGGAGGGAAGGTGTGCGCGAGCAGCTCGGGCCAGCCGGCGCCCGGCGCGAGCCGGCCGGCGACCCGGGAGACCAGGTGGACCAGGCCGGGGTAGTCCTCGACTCCGCACAGTTGGGGAACGGTGACCGTGCCGGGGGCGCAGACCGCGCCCAGGTCGTTGCGGACCAGGTCGACGATCATCACGTTCTCGGCGCGGTCCTTGGGCAGCATCAGCTCGGGGGCGCGGGCGGTGCCCTTGATCGGCCCGGACTCCACGACGTCGCCGGCCCGGCGCAGATACAACTCGGGGGAGGCGGTGGCGATCTCGGTGCCGTGCGCCGGGAGGCGCACGCTGCCGGCGTACCGCGCGGGGTGGCGCGCGGCGAGGTGGGCGCGCAACGCGTCGATGTCCGGGGCGTGATCGGGCAGCGGGGCGGACAACACCCGGCAGAGGTTGACCTGGTAGACGTCGCCGGCCGCGATCCGGGAGTGGATGGCGGCGACGCCGGCGAGGTAGCCCGCGCGGTTCAGGGAGCCGGTCCAGGCCGCCGGGTCGGGCCCGCGCCAGCGGCGGGCCGGCGGCGTGACGGGGGCGCTGCGCAGGGTGGCGAACCTGGCGCAGACCAGCCGGCCCTCGAAGCCGGCGACCACCGCCCACCAGCCGCTGGAGTCCAGGGCGGCCGGGTCGTCGGTGACATCGACCAGGTCGGTCGCGAGGAACCCGCCGAACCGGGCAAGCGGAGGATGATCGGACACCTGCGCGAGTCTAGGCAAGGCGGCCGCGAAAGGTGAGTTTGAGCTGGCCGGCGAATCCGCTAGAGTTCATGACGTCGCCGGGTCGCGGTCCAAGATCCGGAGAGACACCTGCGGACGTAGCTCAGTTGGTAGAGCATCACCTTGCCAAGGTGGAGGTCGCGAGTTCGAATCTCGTCGTCCGCTCGAAGAGGGCGGTTGCCCTCATCCGGTGGAGTGGCCGAGAGGCGAGGCAACGGCCTGCAAAGCCGTCTACACGGGTTCAAATCCCGTCTCCACCTCGGACGATTAGCTCAGCGGGAGAGCGCTTCCCTGACACGGAAGAGGTCACTGGTTCAATCCCAGTATCGTCCACGGGGTCCGCGAGGACCCTCCCGCGCGATTAGCTCAGCGGGAGAGCGCTTCCCTGACACGGAAGAGGTCACTGGTTCAATCCCAGTATCGCGCACAGCGACAACACCGGCCGGGGGCCGGGAGGCGGCGGACGCCTCCCGGCCCCCGGCCGTTCGTCTTGTTCTCCCGGTCTCCTCCTTCGGGAGGAGGAGGCAGAAAGATGCCCGGGCGGCTCCCCAGCCGCCCGGGCACAATGCCGTCCGTCTCCCCGTCCCCACGGGGTGGTGTTGCCGGTGTCCCCGACCCGGGCCGCTCTCCCAGGTCTGGGGCGCCGCTCAGCGCCCCAGAGTGCCGGCCACGGACGACGCCTGGGTGACGACGGCGTCGATGCCGCCCGTCATGAAAGCGAGGACGAACGCGAGCGGCAGCACCATCGCAGCCGCCACCAGGGGGTGCCGCCTGTCGGTCGGGCGAGGTGCCCGCTGTACCGCGCTCATGCGTGTCATCTCCGCACTCCAGTCCGTCTGTTGGCAGCGACGGGCGGGTGACCTCGGGGGACGGCTTCTGCGCCCGTCGCTGCGACTCAACTGTAGGCAGGGCCGCTCCCCCGGCACGTCACCCCGGCGTACTGACCTCGGGCCTCCCCCAGGATGACGGCGGGACCGGTCGCCTACTCCTCAGGGTGGACAAGGTCCGCACCAAGCCAAGGGTTTGCCCCCAGGGGAGCGCCGAGCGGCAGGTGGAGGGGTGGGGCGCCGGTGGCGGGTGGGCGGGGATAGGTCACCGTGGCGCGCGCGGCCTTTCCCCGCTGGCGGCGTCCAGTCCGTAAGCTGTGGCCATCACAAGCACCGGGCAGCGAGGTGGACATGGCGATGATGCGGCTCCGGCGCGAGGACCCGCGAGTCGTTGGGGCGTTCCGGCTGCACCGACGGCTGGGGGCCGGCGGCATGGGGGTCGTCTACCTGGGGTCGGACCGGCGGGGGCAGCGGGTCGCCCTGAAGGTGATCAGACCCGACCTGTCGGAGGACCAGGAGTTCCGCTCGCGTTTCGCCCGCGAGGTGTCGGCGGCCCGGCGCATCAGGGGTGGCTGCACCGCCCGGCTGGTGGCGGCCGACCTGGAGGCCAGCCGGCCGTGGTTCGCCACCCAGTACGTTCCGGGCCCCTCGCTGCACGACCGGGTGCTGGAGCACGGGCCGCTGTCAGCCGCCGAGACGGCGGCGATCGGGGCCGCGTTGGCCGAGGGGCTGGTCGCGGTCCACGAGGCGGGCGTCGTGCACCGGGACCTGAAGCCGTCGAACATCCTGCTCTCGCCCAAGGGCCCGCGCATCATCGACTTCGGGATCGCCTGGTCGACCGGGGCCAGCACCCTCACCCACGTGGGGACCGCGGTGGGCTCGCCCGGGTTCCTCGCGCCCGAGCAGGTGCGCGGGCAGGGCGTCACGCCCGCCAGCGACGTGTTCTCGCTGGGCGCCACGCTGGCGTACGCGACGCTGGGCGACTCGCCGTTCGGGCAGGGCAGTTCGGAGGTCATGCTCTACCGGGTGGTGCACGAGGAGCCGCAACTGGACGGCGTGCCGGCCGCGTTGGCGCCGCTGCTGCGGTCCTGCCTGGACAAGTCGCCGGAGGAGCGGCCCAGCACGACGGGGCTCTCGCTGCGGCTGAAGGAGATCGCCGTCCGGGAGGCGCGGGGCGTGCCGCAGCCGGCCAGGCGGCAGCGGGTCGCGGTGAGCGGCACCTCCGACCAGCACGGGGAGGGGCGCGGGGACGGGCGTTCGGGCGGGCGCGGGGGCGCCGGCGCGGGGGCGGTCGCGCGGGGGCGCACGAGGGAACGGGAGCGCGCGCCGGAGCGTCCCGCCGAGCGTGCGCCGGCCAGGCCGCCGGAGCGGGCCCGCCGTCGGCCCGGGCCCTCGGCGCGGCGCCGGGCGGCGGACCAACGGCTGCTGCGGCAGCGGGTGTTCGTCTTCGTCACGGTGACGCTGCTGGTCGCGTTGGGCATCACGCTGGCGCAGGGGTGCCAGGGACCGCTGTAGCTCATGGCCGCTGGGCCGGGGCAGGAGAACGCCGGGGGCGCGGGCGGCTGCGAGGTCGGCCGGGGCGCGGGCGGCCGGGCCGGAGACGGCCGGTTCCGGGGCGGCTGGTTCCTGGGTGCTCGCGGCGGGGCGGGGGCGGGTCAGTCGGCGTCGAGGCGGAGGGACATCACGCGTTCCGGTGGTTCGGGGAGCGCGGTGAAGCCGACGCGGGCGTAGACCTCGTGGGCGTCCTCGGTGAAGAGCAGTATCCGCTTCAGGCGGTGCGGGGCGAGGTGGTCCCTGACGGTGGTGGCGAGCCAGGTGCCCAGGCCACGGCCCCGGTCCTCGGGGCGGACATAGACGTCGCAGAGCCAGGCGAAGGTGGCCAGGTCCGTCACCACCCTGGCGAAGCCGACCTGTTGGCCGTCGGGCGCGTAGAGCCCGAAGTTGAGCGAGCCGGCGATCGCCCTGGCCACCGTCTCGCGGTCGCGGCCCAGCGCCCAGTAGGCGTCGGTGGACAGCCACCGGTGCACGCGGTCGATGTCGAGCCGGTCGGGGTCGGTCGAGATCTGGTAGCCGTCGGGGCGGCGGGTGACGGCCGGGGCGGCCTCGCTGGTGGTCATGGTTTCGCAGGGTAACGGCCGGGCGCGGCACGGGAGTCGGGTTTTTCGGCGGGTGCGGGCGATGGGGCTCAGCCGGCGGTCGCGGGCCGCCCCTGGGTCAGCGCGTAGCAGGCGACGGCGGCGGCAGCGGCCACGTTCAGCGAGTCGACGCCGTGCGCCATCGGGATGCGCACCCACCGGTCTGCGGCGGCCAGGGCGCGGCGGGTGAGGCCGTCGCCCTCGGCTCCGAGCATCAGCGCCAGCCGGGCGCCGCCGGCCTCGGCGACGGCGTCGGCCAGGTCGACGGCGGCCGGGTCGGGGGTGAGGGCCAGCAGCCGGAAGCCGGCGCCGGTCACCGCGTTCAACCCGCCGGGCCAGCCGGCCAGTCGGGCGTACGGGAGGGCGAAGACCGCGCCCATCGAGACCTTCACGGAACGCCGGTAGAGCGGGTCGGCGCAGTCGGGCGAGAGCAGCACCGCGTCCATGCCGAGGGCCGCGGCGCAGCGGAAGACGGCGCCGATGTTGGTGTGGTCGTTGACGGCCTCCAGCACCACGACGCGGCGGGCCCCGGCCAGCAGGTCGGCGGCGTCGGGCAGCGGGCGACGGCCCATCGCGGCCAGCGCGCCCCGGTGCACGTGGTAGCCGGTGACGGCCTCGGCCAGCTCGGGGCTGACCACGTGGACGGGGGCTTCGGTGCGGGCGATCAGGTCGGCCATGGCCTCGACCCAGCGCGGGGCCAGCAGCATGGAACGCATCGGGTAACCGGCGTCCAGGGCACGGCGGATGACCTTCTCGCCCTCGGCCATGAAGAGGCCCTCGGCGGGTTCGAGGCGTCGCCGCAGGGCCACGTCGGTCAGCGAGGTGTAGTCGGCGAGCCGGGGGTCGGCCGGGTCCTCGACGGCGGTGAGCCGCCCGGCGGGCACGGCGGCGGGGGGCGTCGCCGGCGCCGTTCCCGGGGTCGCGGTCATGGCACGGCCACCACGTCGCCGACCACGATCACGGCCGGCGGCCGGATGCCGGCCTCGGCGATCCGCGCCGCGACGGTGGCCAGGGTCGCGTCGACCCGACGCTCGGCCGGCGTGGTGCCCTCCTGGATCGCGGCGGCCGGCGTCTCCGGGTCCCGGCCGTGGGCGATCAGCGTCTCGGCGATGGCGGCCATCCGTTCCACCGCCATCAGCAGCACCAGGGTGCCGCGCAGCGCGGCCAGCGCCGGCCAGTCGACCAGGGAGCGCGGGTCGTCGGGGGCGAGATGGCCGCTGACCACGGTGAACTCGTGGGCCACGCCCCGGTGGGTGACCGGCACGCCGGCGGCGCCGGGCACGGAGATGGCGCTGGTGACGCCCGGCACCACGGTGACCGGGACGCCGGCCTCCGCCAGAGCCTGGGCCTCCTCCCGGCCCCGGCCGAAGACATACGGGTCGCCGCCCTTGAGCCGCACCACGGAACGGCCGGCCCTGGCGTGTTCGACAAGCGCGGCGTTGATCGCCTCCTGCGCCATGTAGCGGCCGTAGGGGATCTTGGCGGCGTCGATCACCTCGACGCCGGGCGGGAGTTCGTCGAGCAGGTCGCGCGGGCCGAGCCGGTCGGCGATCACCACGTCGGCCTCGGCCAGCAGCCGGCGGCCCCTGACGGTGATCAGGTCCGGGTCGCCTGGGCCGCCGCCGACCAGCGCGACGCCCGGCGTCCGGTCGCGGTGGCGGGGCGCGCCGATGGTGCCCTCGCGCAGCCCCTCCACGACGGCGTCCCGCACGGCGGCGGAACGGCGCGGGTCGCGGCCGGTGAGCACGGCGACGGTGACCCCGTCGCAGCGGCCGGTCGCCGGGGTCCAGGCGCTGGCCGCCTCCGCGTCGTCGCTGCGCACCGACCAGACGCGGAGCCGCTCGGCCTCGGCCGACGCGGCGGCGTTGACCTCGGGGTCGTCGGTGGCGATCAGCAGGTACCAGGCGCCGTCGACGTCGCCGGCGCGGTAGCCGCGCCGTTCCCAGCGCAGCTGGCCGGCGTCGGCCATGGCCTCGACGGACGGGGTGACGGCGGGGGCGACCAGGGTCACGTCGGCGCCGGCGTTCAGCAGTGCGGGCAGCCGCCGTTGGGCGACGGTGCCGCCGCCGAGCACGACGACTCGGCGGCCGGCGAGGCGCAGCCCGACGGGGTAGGCGGGGAGGTCAGACATCGACGGCACGAACTCCTTGACGCGGGGCCGCGCTCGCGGCTGGGCGTGCCGGGAGTGCGGACCGGAGAAACGACGCGGGGCGCCGGTGCTCCGCGAGCCTCAGCTTACGGGGCCGCGCCCGGGGGGCGGGGCCCCGGGAGTCGGGGGCGGCCGGGCGGTGGCGGGGCTCGGGTCCGGTCCCCCGTGCCTCGCGGCACAGGGGACGCTAGCCCACCGCTCGGCGGAGCAGACAGGCGGTGGCCGCCACCGCGAGGAGCAGATACAGGCCGGGGAAGGCGATGTTGGAGAAGACGCGGGCCCTCACGTGGGCGACGACCGCACCGACGAAGAACAGCGTCAGGCCGAAGCCGGCGGCGACGCCGAGCCAGGGCGCGACGGCCAGCCCGACGACGAGTCCGGCCGCCCCGGCCAGCTTCAACGAGCCCAGCCAGGACAGAGCGGTGGCGGGAACGCGCACCGCCGCGGCGTTCCGCACCACGAACCCCGCCCTGACGAGATCGGCGACGGCGATGAACGCGTTCGCCACGATGCATACGAGCGTGGCGACGAACAGGACGGCCGTCATGCGCCGCTCCCGCCGCGCGGCGGGCGGGGGCGCGGGGCCCGTCTCGAAGTGGCGGACCAGGGGACCACGGGTACGCTCATCGGTGGGTGTCTCCTCGGTAGGGGGCTTCGTGGGCGAGATCGGCGGTCTCGTGCGTCCGACGTCTCCCGCCCCGGAAAGGTGACACCTGGTGGTACCCCTTGAGGAGTTCGAAGCGGCCCGGCCGCAGCTGACGGCGATCGCGTTCCGCCTGCTCGGCTCCGTCGACGACGCGGAAGACGCCGTGCAGAGCACCTGGATCAGGGCGAGGGCCGTCGACGCCGACACCCTTCGCAACACGGCGGCCTGGCTGACGACCGTTCTCACCCGTGTCTGCCTCGACCAGCTGCGGGCTCGTCAGCGGCGCCGGGAGGAGCCCCTGTTCGCGGACCTGATCCCGGACGAGGCCCTCGCGGCGGACGAGCAGTACCTTCGGCGCGAGAACATCTCCCGCGCGTTGATGGTGATCCTCGCCCGGCTGACGCCATCCCAGCGCGTCGCGTACGTCCTGCATGACCTGTTCGACGTCCCGTTCCTTGAGGTCGCGGGGCATCTCGGTACCAGCCGGGACAGCGCGAAGAAGCACGCCAGCCGGGCACGCGAACGGATCGCGCACCGCGCGCCAACGTCCGCGTCCCCGCCCGCGACGAGCGTCGACAGCGCCGTCGTGGATGCCTTCCTCGCGGCGGCCGCCGGCGGTGACATCGGCCGGGTCCTCGCCCTGCTGGCCGACGACTGCGTGCGCGTCGTCGACGAGACGCTGGTGCCTCCCGGCACGCCGACCGTGGTCAGCGGCGCCTCCGCCGTCGCCGAGGAGACCGGGCGGTTCGCCGACCGCATTCGCGCCAGCGCGCCGATGCGCCTCGCGGGCGAACGGGTCCATGTCGTCGCCCCCGGCGGCCACCCCCTCGCGGTCGTCGCCGTCACCACCTGGGACGGTCGGGTCGCCCGGATCGACATCGCGCGCGCCTCCACCCACCCGGCGTGGGCGCGGTGGTCGGCAACGACCTGACGCCGGCGGGCGGTTCGGCGCCTCCGCGCCGCGCGGGGACCGGGGGTGCCGCTGCGCGGGGCGTTCGGGCGCCGTGCCGCCGCCTCCGCCGGTGCGCCGGCGGAGGCGGGCGTTCGTTGCGGGACGGGCGCGCTGGCTTGCGAAGTGGAGCGTCGTGGTCGGCTGCGCGGGCCGCCGGGTCCTGGTGGCGGGGCGATCGGGCGCGCGCCGGGACGGCTGGGGCGGGTGGCCGGGTAGGTGCCGCCCCTGGCGAGCGGCTGGCCCCGGTGTGGGCCGGAGGCGGCGCCTCCGACCACCGGCACGCCACCTCGCCGAACCGGGCGGCGATGTGCCGGGCTCGGCGTTCCGGCAACCGGCAGGCCGGGCCGGTGACGTGCCCCGTCGCGCGACGGAAAGCCGGACCCGGCCGAGGGGGTTGCGACCCGCATGGTCGGTGGTCACACCCGGTCCGAGTCGGCGCCCACAGCCATCACGCCAGATGAGCCGAAGGCGACAGGCGCCGCCGTCAGCCGAGCGCCCCCGGCGCCTCGGCGCCCGCCGGGCGCCTCCCGGGCCCGACCGGCGGGTCAGTTCTTGTCGGTGACGCCCGCCGAGTCGAACGTCGCGACCTCGCGCATCGCGCGCGCCGCGCTCTGCACCAGCGGCAGCGCCAGCAGCGCGCCGGTGCCCTCGCCGAGGCGAAGGTCGAGGTCGACCATGGGCCGCAGGCCCAGCGCCGTGAGCGCCGCCTGGTGGCCGGGCTCCGCGCTGCGGTGCCCCGCGACGCAGACGGAGACCGCCTCCGGCGCGATCGCCCGCGCCGCCAGCGCCGCCGCGCCCGCGCTGACGCCGTCGAGCAGCACCGGCACCCGCTGCGCCGCGCCGCCCAGAATCAGTCCGGTGAGCGCGGCGTGTTCCAGGCCGCCGACGGCGGCCAGCACGCCCAACGGGTCGCTGGGGTCGGGCTGGTGGAGTTGCAGCGCGCGGCGGACGACGTCGACCTTGCGCGCGTGCGTCTCGTCGTCGATGCCGCAGCCGCGCCCGGTGACCTCGGCGGCCTCGGCGCCGGTGAACGCCGCGACCAGCGCGGCGGCCGGCGTGGTGTTGGCGATGCCCATCTCGCCGGTGAGCAGCGCCCGGTTGCCGGCGGCGACGAGGTCCCTGGCGATCTCGATGCCGACCTCGACGGCGCGCAGCGCCTCCTCGCGGCTCATCGCCGGGCCGACGCTGAGGTCGGCCGTGCCGGGCCTGATCCGGCGCGGGATCAGCCCGGGCATTCCGGGCAGTTCGTCCTTGACGCCGACGTCGATCACGCAGACCTCGGCGCCGACCTGGGCGGCGAACGCGTTGCAGACCGCTCCCCCGCCGAGGAAGTTGGCCACCATCTGCCCGGTGACCTCCTGCGGCCAGGGGGTGACGCCCTGGGCGTGGACGCCGTGGTCGGCGGCGAAGACGGCGACGGCGGCCGGCTCGGGCACCGGCGGCGGGCAGCTGCGGGACAGGCCGCAGAGCTGGGCGGAGATGACCTCAAGCGCGCCGAGCGAGCCGGCCGGCTTGGTCATGCGCTTCTGGCGTTCCCACGCCTCGCCGAGCGCCTGCGCGTCCAACGGCCTGATCTCGCCCAGCGTCTGGCTCAGCAGGTCGTGCGGCTCGGCGCCCGGCAGGGCACGGCGGCCGTAGGACTCCTCGTGGACGACCCAGGACAGCGGCCTGCGGTGGGTCCAACCGCCCGGGCCCTGCTCGGCCTCGTCGGGGAACGAGTCGACATAGCCGACGCAGAGGTAGGCCACGACCTCCAGGTGCTCGGGCAGGCCGAGGGCGTGGACGAGTTCGCGTTCGTCGAAGAAGCCGATCCAGCCGACGCCGAGGCCCTCGGCCCGGGCGGCGAGCCAGAGGTTCTCGACGGCGAGGGCCGAGGAGTAGGGGGTGGTCTGCGGCTGGAGGTGCCAGCCGTAGGTGTTGCGGCCACCCCGGGTGGGGTCGGCGGTGACCACGATGTTGACGGGGGTGTCGCGGATGGCGTCGACGCTGAGCTGGCGGAACTGCCGGGCCCTGGCCTTGGACAGGGACCTGGCGTAGGTCTCGCGCTGGCGGCGGGCCAGTTCGTGGATCGCGTTGCGGGTCTCGGGGGCCTTGATGATCACGAAGTCCCAGGGCTGGGCCGGGCCGACGCTGGGCGCGTTGTGGGCCGCCTCCAGCACCCGGAGCAGCACCTCGGGCGGCACCGGGTCGGGGCGGAAGCCGTGGTGGACGTCGCGGCGGTCGCGCATCAGGCGGTGCACGGCGGCCCGTTCGGTCTCGGGGTAGCCGGGCGCGGCGGCGGCCGGCGCCGGTTCAGCGGGCGCCAACGGTTCGGCGGGCGGCGCCGGTTGGGTGGGCGCGGGCTCGACGGGCGGCGCGGCCGGTTCGGCCGCCGCCGGCTCCGGGGCGGCGGCGGGCCCGGGGGCAACGGGCGCCGGGGCGGGGGGCGTTGGGGTCTCGGCCGCCGGGGCGACGGCGCCCTCGGGCGCCTCGGCTGGGGTCGGGGCAGCGGGGGCGGGAACGGGCTCCGCCGCCTCGGCCGCGACCGGCTCGGCCGGTTCCGGCGCGGGCTCCGGCTGGGCGACGGCCGGCGCGGGCTCGGGTTCCGCCTCGACGGCGACGGGGGCGGGCTCGGTGACCGTCGGCTCGGCCGGGACGGGCTCGGGTTCGACTGCCACCGGCTCGGCAACCGGCGCGGGGTCCGGCTGGGCAACGGCCGGCTCGGCCGGCACCGGCGCGGCGGGATCGGTGGCGACCGGCTCCGGCCCGGGTGCCGGCTGCGAAAGAGCCGGCGCCGCCTGCGGGTTGGGGGCCGCGTGGGCGGCGGCGGGCGCGGGCGCGGCCTGCGCCGGGACGGGCTGCTGCCCGTGCGCCGGGGTGGCCGTCGGCTGCGTCGGCGACGGCTGGTCGGCATGGGTCATCGGGACGTCGAGGTACTCCGGCTCGGTGGGGTGGGGGCCCGGGCGGGGCACCGGGCGCACGTTCTGCCGGGGCCGTGGGGCGGGCGTTGCGGGGGCGACCGGCTGAACGGGCTGGGCCGGCTGCGGCGACTCCCCCCAGGCCGCGGCGCTGCCGGGCATCAGCAGCTCCTCCTCGGCCTCGTCGTCCTCGTCGGCGACCGGGATCTGCCCCGCGACGGGCTGTCCTGGATAGGGGTAGGCGGCGGGAGTGGGAGGCTCCAACCGCTCCGGCTGCTCCGGCGCTTCCCGCTCGGGAATCTCGCCCGGGGCGTCCGTCATGCGTCCACCTCGCCCATCGCATGTGCTCCTTCCGTTGCCATTTGTCCGGACCAAGCGGGACGAAACCGCGTGGCCGGCCGACGGCGCAACGGTCGTTCAGCCTACCCGGGATGGGACCCGACACTGGCGCTGGGTGGGCGACTGTCCCTGGATGATCCGTATTTGTCAGGTCGATGATGACAACAGGCGTGCGACGAGCAGAAAGACAACGCTTCGACCGCGTTCCGACCAGTCCTGGGCAGCGAGTTCAACGGACTGCACCAGGCTGCACTCCACCGCGTAACCTGCCCCGGTGAGCACCCGGCCGGCCTCCTCGGCCTGGTCGCGGGTCATGGCGTGGGTGACGAGCCGTTCGGGCCTGCGGTCGGCGCAGGCCACCAGGACCCGTCGGCCGCCGCCGCCCACCCGGATCAGGTCCGGCTGCGGCAGGTCGGACAACACCTGGGGCGCGGCGCCGCGCACGCAGCGGACCTGGACGCCGACCCGGCGCGCCGTGGCCTCGGCGAGGGCGGCGGCGCGCGGGTCGCGGTCGACGGCGATGGCGGCGGCGCCCAGCCGGGCGGCCTCGACGGCGGTCAGCCCGTTGCCGCTGCCCACGTCCCACAGCAGGTCGCCGAAGCGCGGGCCGAGGGCGGCGAGTTCGAGGGCACGCAGCCGGCGGTCGCGGCCCGCGCCCTCGGTCGCGGCCGGCGGCTCCGGCTGCCCGTAGGCGGCCGGGTCCAGGCCCCAGCCGCGCGGCCCCTCGGGAACGTCGCCAGTGGCGAGCCCGGCCAGCCAGCTGCTGGTGCTGGAGTGGGGAACGGCGCCGCCGATGACGATGACCACGTTGGGGTCGGTCCACCGGTGCTGGGGCACCCGGTCGGAGGTGAGGACGGTGACGCGTTCCCGCTCGGTGCCCAGCGACTCGCAGATGACGAAGGTGCGTTGCTCGGCGCCGAGCAGCAGCGCGATCTCGGTGGGGCCGGCGTCGGGCGAGGTGAGGACGGCGACCTTGGGGTGGGCGCGGCAGACGTTGACGGCGCGGCGCAGGTTCCGTTCGCTGGCGACGACGATGCGGGCGTCGTCCCAGGGCATCCCGGCGCGGGCGAAGGCCGTCGCCACGGCGGAGACGGCGGGCACCACCTCGACCTCCAGGCCGTGCGCCGGCGCGCGCAGCGCGCGGACGACGCCGAAGAAGCCGGGGTCGCCGTCGGCCAGCACCACGGCGGTGCCCCGGTGGGCCGCGATGCGCTCGGCGGCGATGACGAGGCTGCCCAGGACGACGCGCTCGGCGTGCGGCGGGACCTCCGGCAGGGCGAGGTGGCGGGGGGCGCCCGCGACCAGGGTCGCCGCCCGCAGGGCGGTCACGGCGGCCGGGGCGAGCGGGGACCCGTCCCATCCGATCACGGTGACGCGGTCGGCCATGGTCAGGGGTCTCCTGCGGGGAGCGGTGGGTGGGAACGGCAGTTGAGCCTACCGCGACGGGCGGTCAGCCCTCGGTCGAGGCGCCCGGGCGGCCCCGGAACCCGTCGAGACCGTCCCTGCTGTCGATGCCGCCCCTGCTGTCGATGCCGTCGAGACTGTCGAGGCCGTCCATGCCGTCGAGGTCGTCGACGCCTTCGATGCCCTCGATGTCCTCGGGGAGCAGGCCCCAGACGATGAGGTCGGTGCGGATGTCGGTCCAGCCGCCGTCCTCGGTGCGGGAGCGCACTATCAGCGCGTTGCGGAGCACGCCCTCGCTGATGCAGCCGATCTTCTGCGCGACCTGCTGGGAGGCGGTGTTGCCGGCGGCGGTGCGGAGTTCGAGACGTTCGAACTTCTGGTCGCGGAACAGCCACTGGGCGACGGCCAGCACGGCCTCGGCGGCGTAGCCCTCTCCCCTGGCCCAGGGCGCCACGACATAGCCGACCTCGGTGCTGAGGGTGCGCCAGTCGGTGTTCATCAGGTGGACGCAGCCGACGAGCCGGTGGGTGAGGTACTCGGCGACGGCGAGCACGATGCCCCGGCCCTCGGTGCGTTCGGCGGGGGCGCCCCGGGTGATCCAGTCGTACGCCTCGCGCCGGGTGTAGGGGATGGGTGCCGAGGTCCAGGCGACGCTCAGCTCGTCGCTCATCATGGCGGCCAGCTCGTCGGCGTCGGGCTCCTCGAACGGGCGGAGCGTCAGCCGTTCGGTACTGAGGGAGATGTCGGGGAAGGTGGATGTCATGCGTCGCTCCCTGCCTGGCCTGGGGTCCTTCCGGGCAAGCATGGCGCATGGCCGTTCACCTTCGCCGCTCGGGCCCCGGCTGTGTCGTTCCGGGACGCCGGCGCCTGGACGGTCCCGGGGCGAGCGGCGTCCGGGACTTTCGCGAGTGCCGGCGGCGTCGGGGGCCCGGCCTCTACGCTGCGGCGAGGGCGGCGCCCGAGGCGGGGCGTGCGCCGGCGTTTTCGGTGAGGCGTGAGGGAGGTCGGGCGATGGTCTCGGGCGACGCGTTCACCCCCGAGCAGTTGGGCCTGGTCCACGGGGCGGGCCGGGCGCGCGGCTGGGAGCGCGGGGAGGCGGTGCTGGTGGAGGGCGCTCCGTCGAGTGACGTGATCCTGATCGAGTCGGGGCTGGTGAAGATCACGACCGAGTCGGCCAACGGCTACACCAGCGTGCTGGCCGTGCGCGGGCCGGGCGAACTGTTGGGCGAGCTGTCGTGTCTGGACGGCGGGCCGCGTTCGGCGACGGCGACCGCGTTGGGGGCGGTGCACGGCACGGTGGTGCCGGGCGAGCGGTTCCGGCGACTGCTCGCGGCGCACGGCGAGTTGGCGCTGGCGGTGCTGCGCAGCGTCACGGTGCGGCTGCGCGACTCCGACCGGCTACGGGCCGAGCACGGGGCCTATCCGGCGGGGGTGCGGGTGGCCCGGGTGCTGTGGGAGATGGCGAGCCGGCACGGGGTCGAGGCGGCCGAGCCGCCGGGCGCGCTGGCGGTGCGGGTCACCCAGCAGGAGCTGGCGGGAGCGGCGGGGACCTCGCGGGAGTCGCTGGTGCGGGCGCTGGGCGAGTTGGCGGCGGAGGGGCTGATCGTGCGCGAGCGGGGCCAGACGCTGGTGGTGGACCTGGCGGGCCTGCGGGAGTGGCGGCGCGGCTGAGCGGCCCGCGACGGTTCGCCTTCGGTTCCCGTTTGGTTCGCCTTCGTTTCGCGATAGCTCGCGGCGGTTCGTGACGGCTTCTGATTGAAGGTGCCCGATGCGTCATCTGACGCGGTGTGGGCGGCCGTTCGGGGGTTTCCTGGTGGTGCGCGGGCGGGCCGACGGGTCGGCGGGGGGCGCCGGCCCGCCCGTTCGCGCCCGGTGTGGCGCCAGTTCGGCGTCAGTCCAGTGAGGGGGATTCATGCCGGTGAAGTACACGTACCACACGATCGTGGTGGTCGACATCGAGGGTTTCGGGCGGCGGCCCAACCCGGTGCAGTCCTGGCTTCGGGCTCGGCTGCGCCAGTTGTTGGAGGACGCCTTCGAGGGAGCGGGGATCGACGCGGAGGCCGGGCCCGCGCCCGAGGACCGGGGCGACGGCGCCTTTCTGCTGCTGCCGGGAACGGTGCCCAAGGAGGACGTGACCGGTCCGTTCGTCGAGCGGCTGCGGGAGGGGCTGCGCTCCCACGCGCGGACCAGTGGCGGGGAGGGCCGGCTGCGGATGCGGCTGGCGTTGCACGGCGGCGAGGTGGCGCACGACGGGCACGGCTGGGTGGGCGCCGACCTCAACACGGCCTGCCGGATGGTGGATCACCAGCCGCTGCGGGACGCGCTGGCCGCCGTTCCGGAGGCCGAGCTGGTGGTGGCGGTCTCGGACGAGTGGCACCGCAAGGTGGTCAGCCATCACCACCCGGGGATCGACGCGGCCGAGTACCGGCCGGTGCGGTTCGACGCGAAGGAGATCGCCAACGAGACGATCTGGGTCCGGGTGCCGGGGCACGCCTGGTCGCCGGGGCCGGCCGGGGCGGCGGGTCCCGCGCCCGCGCCGGGCGAACGGACGCCGGGCGAACGGACGCCGGGCGAACGGGCCTCAGGGCCCGAACGGGCGTCGGGGCCGGGGCCGTTGATCGGGCACAACGCGGGCATCGGGCAGCTCTTCGGCGACATCAGGGACGGCGGCATCGGCGTGGTGCACGGCGAGGTCACCCAGGACTTCGGCGACCGGCCCGCCCCGGGCGCCGGGGGCGAGGGCGAGGCCCTGGCCCGTGAGCTGGAGTCGCTGCGCGCCCTGTTGAAGGAGGCGTTGGAGCGCAGGGACATCGACGCCGGCACCTACCAGGATGCCTCGCGCGAGCTGGACACGGCCGAGGAGTGCGCCGGGGCGGAGGACGAGGAGAGCCGGGGCACGCTGACGCGCGCGCTGGTGAAGCTCGGCGCGCTGGTGGCGGGCGTCGGCGCGATCGCCGAGCCCATCAGGAACCTCGTCAACACCCTGAGAGGTGAGCAGTGTTGAACGGATCGACCAACCCGGGACCCCGGATCACCAACAACAGCGGCATCGGCGCGCTGAGCGGGGACATCGCGCACGGCGGGATCGGGGTGCTGCACGGGGACCAGTACGTCAACCAGTACCTGCTGGACCCGGCGGCCTCCCCCGAGCAGGTCTTCGCCGAGGGGATGCGGTGCCTGACGGCGGGGATGCGGGTGCGGGCCAGACAGCTGGTCGAGGAGGCCATCGGCCGGGGCCACCGGTCGCGGGAGGGCTACTACGGCTGGGTGTTGACGATCGTCAGCCGGCGCTCGCCCGAGGACCTGACGGACGAGGACTGGGTCCCGTTGCGTCGGGCGTTGAACGGCGCGCTGGGCACGTGGCCCGACGCCGGAGGGAACGGGCCGGGCGCGAACGGGGCCGGGTCGGGCGATGTCGGCGGCTACGCCGAGGCCGCGCGGCTGGTGGACGACCTGTTGACGGCCGCGCTCACCGCGGAGCACGGGGCGGGCTCGGGCGGTGCGGCCGGCGCGGACCCGGCCGGCGACGTCGAGCGGCGGATCGCCGCGCTGCCCGAGGCGCGGCGGGCCGAGGTGACCGACCATCTGCGCTATGTGATCCAGCGGGTCGAGGAGTCGGTCATCTCCGCCGAGGACTCGGCGGAGATCGACGCGGGCCTCGCCGAGGAGGCGCGCCGGGACCGGGCCGCGCGGGTGCCGCTCTTCTTCACGCCCGACCCGCTGCCGCTGCGCCCGCCGGCACCGGCGGGGCGGTCGATCTGGCCGAGCGACCCCTCGACGGCGACGACGCTGCTGGCCGTCGCCGGGGTGCTCCTCGCGCTGGGGCTGGTGCTCGGGGTCGCCCAGACCGGCGCCCTGGCCGGGGGGACGCTGTTCGGGGTCGCGGTGTTCGTCGTTCCCGGCGCGCTGCTGCTGCTCAGGAACGGGCGGGCGGAGCTGCGCCGCCGGGCCCGCCAGGGGCGCCGGCCCGGCTGGGTGCGGGAGCGCCGCCCGCTCTCCCCCGAGCGCGAACGGCTGCGGGCGGCCCAGGGGCCGGTGGCGCAGCCGGCCGAGGCGCTCGCGTTCCACGCCTTCCGCGCCCGGCTGGCGGCGCTGGCCGCCGCACGGTTCGCCGAGGCCGGGCCGGCCAACGGTCCCGGGCCCGCCGCCTGGCAGTTCTCCACCGCCCATGTCCAGGCGGAGCTGGTCGACGAACTGGCCACCCGCTACTGGCAGTCCGGGCAGCCGGAGGGGCTCGACTGGTGGCTCCAGGTGCGGGCCAGGCGGGCGGCCGCCGCCTGGGCGGAGGGGAAGCTGCCGTCGGCGCCGCGCTCGGCGTTCGAGCAGTGGCGGTGGGCCAGGATCGGCGTGCTGCTCGTCGCGCTGGGGTCGGCCGTTCCGTCGCTGGTCCTGCTGGAGAGCGCCCCGGGCATCGCGATGTTGGTGCTCCTGCTCTGCGCCGCCGGCGTCCTGGGGGGCATCGGGGTGGCCGGTCGGCTCGTCGAACTGGCCCTGGCGGCCGAGGAGTTCGCGTCCTTCGGCGCGGAGCAGCGGGAGCACGCCGAGTGGCGCGCGTTCCTGCTGGCGCACCGGCCCGTGGACGAGGAGATGGGCCGCTGGCTGGATCTGGACCAGCGGGCGCTGCTGCGGGACGTGCTGCGGGAGCACCGCATGGCGCACCGGGGCATCCAGTTCACGTTCTTCGTGCTGGAGGCCGCGCCGGACTGCGTGCGGGCCAAGGTGCCCAACGGGCCGCCGCGCTACGCGCGCTACGGGCTGAAGCTGTTCGTGCTCACCACGGCCGGGGTGTGGGTGTGCACGTGGGAGATCGACACGGCGACGTCCCGGCACGACGGGCGCAGGGACTTCGTCTTCCGCTTCGACTCGATCAGCTCGGTGGTGCTTCAGACCGCCGGGGCCCAGGCCGGGGCGACGGGGTGGCAGACGGTGCCGCAGGAGCAGCCGCCGGCCGGTGAGGTGCTGCGCCTGGTGTTGAACAACCGGGAGGACCTGGAGGTGCGGATCGAGACCCACCACCAGCTCGCGACGGCGGGGGCGAACCTCGGGCAGCTGCGGGACGTGGCGCTGGACGCCTCCGGCGTCTCGGCCGGGTTCCGGGTGCTGGCGGCGCTGGCCACCGAGGGCGAGGAGTGGTTCGGCCTGCGGCGGGCACAGTCGCGGCGGACGTTCCTCGACGAGGCGGAGCCGGGCGTCGTCGCCGGGGTGCGCTGACAACGGCCGGGCCGGCGTCCCAGCCGCGCTGCGGTGGGGGCGCCGGCCCGTTCGGTGGGCGGTGCGCGGTGCTGCTCGTTCGGTGCGCGGTGCCGGCCCGGGTTGGGGCCGGCCCGGGTCAGGAGGTGGGGGCGCCGAACGCCGGGACCACCGAGCCCTGGTAGGTCTCCTCGATGTACTGCCGCACCTCGTCGGAGTTGAGCAGCTCGGCGAGGGTCTGGACGCGGGGGTCGTCCTCGTTGCCGGACTTCACGGCCAGGAAGTTGGCGTACGGGTTGCCCTCGGCCTCCTCCAGGACCAGCGCGTCCTCGGCCGGGACCAGCTCGGCCTCCAGCGCGAAGTTCCCGTTGATCACGGCGGCGTCGAAGTCCTCCAGGGAGCGGGGCAGCGAGGCGGCCTCCAGCTCCTGGAAGGTGATGCCGTTGTCCTCGGTGACGTCGGCCGGGGTGGCGTTGGTGCCCACGCCGTCGGCCAGCTCGATCAGGCCGTTGGCGGCGAGGAGTTGCAGCGCGCGGCCCTCGTTGGTGGCGTCGTTGGGGATGGCGATGGTGGCGCCTTCGCCCAGCTCGTCGGCGCTGGTGAGGTCGTTGGAGTAGAGGCCGAGCGGCTCCAGGTGGACGTTGATCACCGGCACGATGTCGGTGCCCTGCTGGGCGTTGAAGTCGTCCAGGTAGGGCGCGTGCTGGAAGAAGTTGGCGTCCACGTCGCCGTCGTTGACCAGGGTGTTGGGGATGACGTAGTCGGTGACCTCGCGGATGTCGAGGTCGAGCCCGGCCTCCTCGGCGAGGTTGTCCTTGACGAACTGGAGGATCTCCGCCTGGGGAACGGGGGTGGCCGCCACGCTCAACGGTTCGGTGGGGTCGGCCGCCGCGCCGTCGCCCGAGCCACCGCCGGTGTCCGGGTCGGAGTCCGTGCCGCAGGCCGCGAGGGCCAGGGCGAGAGCGGTGGTGGCGGCGAGAACGGCGCCGTGCCTGAGGTTGGTACGCACGAAGAGTGCCTTTCGCTTGCTGCGGGTTGTTACGGGTACCGGGGGTGACCCGGGGTCTTGGGGGCCGCGCCCGACCGGTGAACGGCGGGACTCAGCCGGTGCGGGTGCGGCGGGTGACGAGGCGGACCACGCCGTCGCCTATCAGCTGGACGGCGGTGACGATGACCAGCAGGACCGCGACCGTGACGAGCATGAACTCGTCCTCGAAGCGCTGGTAGCCGTAGGTGTAGGCGAGGGTGCCGAGCCCGCCGCCGCCGACCGCGCCGGCCATCGCCGAGTAGCCGATCAGCGCGATCACGGTGGTGGTCAGGCCGGCGATCAGGGACGGGAGGGCCTGCGGCAGCAGCACCTTGCCGACCACGGTCCAGGTGCCGCCGCCCATCGCGTGCGCGGCCTCGACCAGCCCGTGGTCGACCTCGCGGATCGCGGTCTCCACCAGCCGCGCGAAGAACGGGATCGCGGCGATGGCCAGCGGCACCACGGCGGCCGTCGGGCCCATCGCGGTGCCGACCACGAAGCGGGTGAACGGGATCAGCGCCACCAGCAGGATGATGAACGGCAGCGAGCGGCCGACGTTGACGATCACGCCGATCGCGCGGTTGGCCACCACGTTGCGCAGCGGGCCGCCCCGGTCGGTGAGGACCAGCAGCACGCCGAGCGGCAGGCCGCCGAGGACCGCGTAGAAGGTGGCCCAGCCGACCATGTAGAGGGTGTCGATCGTGCCCTGGGTGAGCAGCGGCTCCATCTGGGACCAGGTCATCGGGTGCTCTCCGGGGCGAGTTCGTCGGGGTCGGGGCTCTTGTCGAGGGGGGCGGGGCCCTTGTCGATGGGCTCGGCCTCGGCCGGCAGCTCCACGGTGAGGCCGCGTTCCCGCAGGTAGGCGAGCGCGGCGGCGTTGGTGTCCGGGTGGCCGGGCAGCTCGATGCGCATCCGGCCGACCTGGCGGCCGCCGACGGTCTCCATCGCCGCGCCCAGGATCGACACGTCGACCTCGTGGGTCCTGGCCAGATGGGAGATCACCGGCTGGCCGGCGCTGTCGCCGTGGAAGGTGATGTCCACGACCGTGCGGTCGCCGCCCGGGACGGCGCCGGCGACGGGGAACAGCTCGTGCGCCAGCCGCGAGCCCGGCGTCGCCAGCAGGTCGGAGACCACGCCGGCCTCGACGATCCTGCCCTTCTCCATCAGCGCGGCCGAGTCGCAGACCGCCTTGACCACGTCCATCTCGTGGGTGATCAGCAGCACGGTGAGGCCGAGTTGGCGGTTGAGGTCGCGCAGCAGCTGGAGCACCGAGCGGGTCGTCTCGGGGTCCAGGGCCGAGGTGGCCTCGTCGGAGAGCAGCACCTTGGGGTCGCCGGCCAGCGCCCTCGCGATCCCGACACGCTGCTTCTGGCCGCCGGACAGCTGCGCCGGGTAGGCCCTGGCGTGGTCGGCGAGGCCCACCAGGTCGAGCAGTTCGAGCGCCTTGCGGGCCCGCTCGCGGCGGGTGAGGCCCAGGATCTCCAGCGGCAGCTCGACGTTGCCGCGCACGGTGCGGGAGGAGAGCAGGTTGAAGTGCTGGAAGATCATGCCGATGCCGGTGCGGGCCTGGCGGAGCGAACGGCCGGCGCGGTGGCGGGGTCCCGGCAGGGCGGTCAGGTCCTGGCCGTCCACGGTCACGGTCCCGGAGTCGGGACGTTCCAGCAGGTTGACGCAGCGGATCAGGGTGGACTTGCCCGCCCCGCTGCGGCCGATGACGCCGTACATCTCGCCGGGCTCGACATGGAGGCTGACGCCGTCGAGCGCGGTGACCTCGCGGCCGCGCGAGCGGTAGACCTTGGTGAGATCCGTGGTGGTGATCACTGGCTTCCATCGCTGTCGGACGGCACACGGAGGCGCACGGCGACGCCGTGCGCCCGGTGCGGGGCAGGGTCGGGGAATGTGTGCGGGAGCGCGGGGCGGGGTGGCCGGTCGGGGCCGGCGGTCACCGGCGCGCGACGGGGCGGCGCGGCGGTGCGGTTCGCTTCGGGGCGCGAGGCGCTCGGCGGGGGCCCTCAGCGGTCACACATTCGACACGGACAGTGAGCACCGGGCAACGTCCGTGCCTCGGTCGCCGCGTGAAGGCTGCTCGTCGGTGTCATGCCGTCCAGTAAAACAGACCGGTCAGAGCGGGATCGCCACGGTCGGGTGTGCTGTGGCCAACGCCACGTGCGCCCGGCCGGCGCGGTCGGTCGCGGCGGGGGCCCGGCCGGCCGGGGGCGGGGAACGGGGGCGGGTGCGGCCGGCGTAAAGTCGTCGCCATGTTCACCCCGTTGACGGTGACGGTCGTGGTGACCGCCCTGCTGCTGGCCGTCTGGTGCGGGTACGCCTCGTTCCGGGACCAGCCGGTGAAGGACTGGCACTACGCGGGTGCGGCCCTGGTGGAGTCGCTCACCCTGGCGCAGGCGACGGTCTCGACGGTCGCCCTCGCCGGCGGGGACCGGCCGGCCGGGGACGGCAGCACGCTGGTCTTCGTCTGCTACCTGGTCGCGGTGCCGCTGTGCCTGCCGATCACCGCCGTCGTGTCGTTGACCGAACGGAACCGCTGGGGTTCGGCGACGGTCGCCGCCGGCGCTGTGGTGCTGGCGGTGCTCCAGATCCGGCTGGCCGACGTGTGGGCGGGGGCGGGCGGTGTCTGAGACGGAGCGGACCGAGCGGACGGAACGGCGGGATGGCGGGCGGCTGGATCTGAACCACGGCCCGGGTCGGCTGCTGGTGCTGCTCTACGGGGTCTTCGCGGTGGGCGCGGCCTCGCGCTCGGCGTACCAGCTCTCGACGCGGTTCGACGAGGCGCCGGTGGCGTATCTGCTGTCGGCGGTGGCGGCCGTGGTGTACGCGGTGATCACGTTCTGCCTGGCGCGGGGCGGGGAACGCGCGCGGCGCGTCGGGTTGGTGTGCTGCGCGGCCGAGTTGGTGGGGGTGCTGACGGTGGGCACGTGGTCCCTGGTGGACCCGGGCGCCTTCCCCGACGCGACGGTCTGGTCGGACTACGGCATCGGCTATGTCTTCTTCCCGCTGATTCTGCCGTTGACGGGCCTCCGTTGGTTCCGCTGGCGCGGCGCCTCGGGAGCGCCTGCGGCGCCGGTGGCGCCTCCGGCGCGGGAGGGCTGACCCGACCCGCGCTGCGCGCGGGTACGGGCCGGACCGGCGGTCAACGCACGCGGCTCGGCGCGGGGCAACCGGGCCCCGGGCGGCGAGCCCGGCCCGGCGGCCGACCACGGGCGCACGCCGCAGGCCGCGCATCGGCCGGGCGCAACGCCGCGCGGTCCTACGGGAGTTGGCCGACCGGCGCAAGGCCCGCACGCGGGGCACCGGAAGGCTCGCCTGGCAGGCCAGACAGCCGAAGGCGAGGCGGGCCGGCCGCCGCCGAGGGCCCGAACCGCTCCGCCGGCCGCCGGCCGGCGCCCAGACGCGGCGCGCGCCCGGGCCAACGGTGGGGCGCCCCCGCCGCGCCCGCGTCCGGGCCGGCGGGCGGCACAACCCCCCTCCGCCGACGGCCGGCAAGGCCGTCCCGTTGAACGGCCGGCAAGGCCGCGGGCGTCGAGCGCCCCCCTCCCGGCGCTCGACGCCCCCGCTGAGGCTCCCCGCGCCCTGCGGCGCCGGGAACCTCAGCGGGTGACTGCGGTCTCGCTGGTCAGATGGGACAGCTTCTCGGGGTTGCGGACGTGGTACACCCCGGTGATGAGGCCGTTCTCGACCCGCACCGCCACCACGCCGTCGACCTCACCGTCGAGTCGGACCAGCAGCCCGGGGCCGCCGTTGACCTGCACCAGTTCGACGGACCGTCGGGCCTCGCGGCGCCACCAGCCGGTCGCCAACACGCGGGCCACCCGGTCCGCGCCCACGATCGGGCGCGGCAGCGCCCGCCGGCGGCCGCCGCCGTCGCTGAGGGCGACGACGTCCGGCGCGAGGATGTCGAGCAGGCTCTGCAACTCGCCGGTCTCCACCGCCCGTTGGAAGGCCAGCAGCGCGGCGCGAGTCTGGGCCGGGGTGACGGTGCCGCGCGGTCGGCGCGCGGCGACGCGTCCCCGTGCCCGGTAGGCGAGTTGGCGGACCGCCGCCGGGGTCCTGCCGACGGCCTCGGCGATCTCCTCGTACCGCACGTCGAACACCTCGCGCAGCACGAACACCGCCCGTTCGACCGGCGTCAGCGTCTCCAGCACCAGCAGCATGGCCAGCGAGATGCTGTCGGCCAGTTCGACGTTCTCGGCGACGTCGGGCGTGGTCAGCAGCGGCTCGGGCAGCCAGGCGCCGATGTAGGACTCCTTGCGCCGGCCCAGCGCCCGCATCCGGTCCAACGCCAGCCGGGTGACGATCCGCACCAGGTAGGCGCGTTGCTTCCGCACGCTCGCGTGGTCGACGCCGACCCAGCGCAGCCAGGTCTCCTGGAGGACGTCCTCGGCGTCGGCGGCCGAGCCGAGCATCTCGTAGGCGACGGTGAACAGCAGGTTGCGGTGGGCGAGGAACGCCTCGGTGGCCGGGTCCAGCGGCTGGCCCCGGTCAACCCGCCCGGTCGTGCCCGTGGTTGGTCCGCTCCGCTCGTTCAATCCGGCTCCCGTCCGCTCGTCGCCCGCCGCCCCCACACACACGTGACGCAGCGGCCCGCCGTCCTGTGACATCGGCGCGGGGTGGGCTGGGTCACACGGCCGGGTGCGTTACGGACGGCGGGGCGCCGTCGTCTGGTGTGCGTCAGGACGCCGCGTGACCGGATCAGCCGGAGCGGCACGGTGAAAGGGTGGGGCAGCGATGAGCGGTGAGAGGTTCGCGGTGGCGGGGGCGACGGGGCGGCTGGGCCGTCATGTGGTGGACGTGCTCAGGGAACGGGGGCACCGGGTGGTGCCGATGTCCCGCGCGACGGGCGTGGACATCATCACCGGCGAGGGCCTGGCCGAGGCGCTCGTCGGGGTCGACGTCATCGTTGACGTCGCGTCATGGCACGACTCGGATCAGGAGGCCGCCACGGAGTTCTTCCGCACGGCCAGCCACAACCTGCACGAGGCCGGCGAGCGTGCCGGGGTGGGGCGGGTGGTCGCCGCGTCCATCATCGGCGCGGACAAGGCGACGACCGGGTTCATCGCCGCCCAGCAGGTGCACGAGGAGGCCCATCTGTCCGGACTGCTGCCGGCGCGGATTCTGCGGGCCGCGCAGTTCCACGAGCTGGTCGGCCAGCTCCTGGACTGGCAGGGCGGCGAGGTGGCCTATGTCCCGGCGGTGTCCACGCAGTTGGTGGCCTGCCGCACCGTGGCGGAGACGCTGGCCGACCTGGCCACCGACCCCTGGGCGGCCGACCGGCCGGAGCCGGGGGCGCCGATCCCCGAGGTCGCCGGGCCACGCAGGGAGATCCTGACCGAGGCCGCCCGGCTGCTGGGCGAGCGGCGGGGCATCAGGGTGGTCGGGGTGGACGGCTCCGGCGTCCCGGACGCCGAGATCGTGGCGGCCGGCGGGTTCCTGCCGGGGCCGCACGCCACGCTGGCCGGCCCCACCTTCGGCGAGTGGCTCGACGCCCAGCCGCGTTGAACGCCCAACGGTCGGGCCCGGACGCAGGACCCGGGCCCGACCGTTGCGGGCTATGCGGCGACGTGGCGCTCCGGCTCGGGCGCGGCGGCCACCGGCTTCTCCATCGTGACCAGGCTCAGCTGCCGGCTGATCTGCTCGATGGCCACCGGGGCGTAGCCGAGGCGGCGGTAGAGCCGCTGGTTGGCGGCGCTGCGGTGCCCGGTGAGGAGGCGGTAGCGGGCGGCGGACCGCTCGGCTGCCAGTCGCCGTTCGACCGCCACCAGCAGCCGTCCGCCGAGACCGTGCCGCTGCATCCTCGGGTGGACGATCAGCCGACCGATCCTGGCCGTGCCGTCGGCGTCCACCGAGCCGCGTACCGAGCCGACGACCTCGCCGCCGAGCCGCGCGACCAGCACACAGCTCTCGGCCAGTTCGGCGCGGAGTTCGCTGAGGGTCTGGGTGAGCGGCGCGATGGTGTAGTCGCCGTACAGCTCGGCCTCGGGCTGATAGCACAGGTACTGGAGTTTGAGGATCTGCTCGGCGTCCTGGTCGGTCGCCGGCTCGATCGTGACGCTCATGCCCATTGCACACGCCTCCAGGTGAGGAGTTCGGCCGGCCGCGCTGGTGAGGGTGCGCGCGGAATCCGGCGATAGCCCTGACGGCGCAGGTCAGAACCCGCGCCGTCAGCATTGTGCTAGGGAGTTGGGCGCGGGGGAATGCCCCCGGGCCAACTGGGCTGTGAGATTCGTGACTACGGAACGGATCGGGCGCCTCGCCACCCGTCAGACGTGGCGCCGAACCTGACGGAGCGTCACCCTCGGAAGTCCTCGGCGGCGAGCAGCGCCGTGTCGGGGTGGTCGGCGAAGACGCCGTCGATGCCGGCCTCGAAGTAGGCCCGGGCCGCGCCGAAGACGTCGCCGTAGGCGTTGGGGTCGTCGCCGCGCCGGAAGTCGGCCGGCAGGAACGCGTTCTCGTTCCGCAGCGTGTACGGGTGGACCAGCAGGTCGGCGCGGTGGGCGTCGCCGACCAGCGAGGTGGGGGCGGTCAACGAGCCGTCGGCGGCGCGCGGGATGACCAGGTCGAGGGTCGGGCCGATGCCCTGGGCGTAGCCGGCGATCTCGGCGAGGCCCCGGCGGGTGATCAGGTCGGCGACGGTGCGCGGGTCGCCGGACTCGACGAAGTCCCACGGCCGGTCGTCGGCCGCGCCCAGCAGCACCACGCCGGGCGTGTCGACGAGTCGGCGGAGCCGCTGGATGCTGCTGGGCTCGAAGGACTGGAGGATGACCGGCGCGTCCGCGCGGTGCAGCCGGTGCTGGCGCAGCAGCCGGGCCAGCGGCTCCTCCAGGCCGAGGCCGAGGGAACGGAAGTAGGTGGGGTGCTTGGTCTCGGTGTAGAGCCACACCGGCCGGCCCCGCTTCCGGGCGCGCTCGGCCGCCCAGTCGAGCACCTCGGCGAAGGTGGGAACGGTCCAGCGCCCGTCGTAGAGGGTGTTGTTCGGGCGCTGGGCGGGGATGCGCTCGGTGGCGCGCAGGGTCTTCAGCTCGGCGAGGGTGAAGTCCTCGGTGAACCAGCCGGTCAGCTCGGTGCCGTCGACGCTCTTGGTGGTGCGGCGGTCGGCGAACTCGGGGTGGTCGGCGACGTCGGTGGTGCCGGTGATGTCGTTCTCGTGGCGGCAGACCAGCTGGCCGTCGCGGGTCGGCACCAGGTCCTGCTCGATGATGTCGGCGCCCAGGTCGAGGCCCAACTGGTAGGCGCCGAGGGTGTGTTCGGGTCGGTAGCCGGAGGCGCCCCGGTGGGCCACCACGGTGGGCACCGGCAGCCGGCCCGGGCCGGCGCCGCCGTGCCGCCCGGCGGCGCCGGCCGCCGTCGCGGTGCCGCTGCCGGCGGCCAGCAGGCCGGCGGCGCCGGCGCCGCCGGCCATCGCCGCGCCGAGCACGGCGCGCCGGCCCGGCCGGGGCTGCTGGGTGGATGCCGCCTGTCGAGCTGCCATGGTCTCTCCCTCGCCGGTGATCTTGGGTCGCCGGTCGATGGTAGGAAGGTGGCGGGCGCGAGGCGAGGACGCGCGGGCGAACCCCGGGCGAACTTCGGGCGAGCCCGACCCTCTCCCGGGGCCCCGACGGTCCGCCCGCCACGCCCGTGACCGGCCGCGTTCCCGTGTCGCGGGTGTGACGTTCTCCGCACCATGGAGTGAACCTGGTGCGGGACGGCGCCGTTCGCGCGAGTATCGTCCCTATGCGTCGCGCCCCCGGGGCGCGACGCACCGGCGCGCCTGACCGAGCGCGCGACCATGACCGACCGGAGGGGAAGTTGTCCCGTTTCGTGCTGCTGAAGGTGCTGCTCGGACCTCTGCTGAAGCTGCTGCTGCGCCCCCGGGTGGAGGGGTTGGAGCGCATTCCGGCCACGGGTCCGGTGATCCTGGCGGGCAACCATCTGACCTTCATCGACTCGGTGATCCTCCCGCTGGTCTGCGACCGCCAGGTGTTCTTCATCGGCAAGGACGAGTACGTCAAGGGCCGTTCGCTCAAGGGCCGGCTGATGGCCTGGTTCTTCACGGCGGTCGGCATGATCCCGGTGGATCGGGACGGCGGGCGCGGCGGGGTGGCGGCGCTGATGACGGGCCGCCGGGTGCTGGAGCGGGGCGATGTCTTCGGCATCTACCCGGAGGGCACCAGGTCGCCCGACGGGCGGCTCTACCGGGGCAGGACCGGGATCGCCCGGCTGACCCTGATGACGGGCGCGCCGGTGGTGCCGTTCGCGATGATCGGCACCGACCGGGTGCAGCCGGGCGGCCGGGGGCTGCCGAGGCTGGGCGGCGGGCGGCGCATCACGGTGCGCTTCGGCCAGCCGCTGGACTTCTCCCGGTACGACGGGATGGACCGGGACCGCTATGTGCTGCGGGCCGTCACCGACGAGGTGATGACCGAGGTGATGCGTCTCTCCGGCCAGGAGTACGTGGACATGTACGCCACCAAGGCGCGCGCCGCCTGAACCGTTCGCCGAGCCTGAACCGTTCGCCGGGCCCGGAGCGTTCGCCGGGCCCGGGTCGCCGGCGGGGTTCTCAGCGCCAGGGCAGCGCGGCGCGGGTGCGCCAGTAGCTCTCGGGGCGTTCCACCAGCCGGGCCAGCGAGGTCAGCCGCGCCGGGTCGGTGGTCAGCCGGGCGGCGGCGAGGTTGTCGGTCAGTTGGGCGACGGTCGCAGCGCCGGAGAGCACCAGGCCGACCCAGGGCTGGGCCAGGACCGCCGCCAGGGCGAACGCGTCGGGGCTGGTGTCCGCCTCGGCCGCCAGCCGCAGCAGTTCGGGCGGCGCGGCCCGGCCGGCCAGCCGCCCGTTGGCCAGCGCCTCCTTGACGATGACGGTCCGCCCGGCCTCGTGCGCCTCGGCGAGCGCGGGCGCCGCTGAGGGCTCCAGCACGTTGAACGTGGCCTGCACGGTGGTGAAGAGCGGCTCCCCGGCGACCGTCACCTCCAGCGCGGCGCGGATCGCCTCGGCCTGGCTCGGACCGCTGGTCGACACCCCGACGGTCACCCCGTCCTCGACGAGCCGGGCCAGGCGGGCGTGCACGGCCGGGTCGGTCAACGCCGGGCTGTCGGGCGTGACCGAGTGGATCTGGTAGAGGTCGAGGCGGTCGCCGAGCAGCGCGGTGCTCTCCGCGTACTGCCGGTCGAGGGTGGCCGCCGAGTGGTCCTTGACCTCGTGGACGTCGGCCTCGACGCGCCAGTCCGCCGTGTAGGTGTAGCCCCACTTGCTGCCGACGACCACCTCCTTGGCGGCGTCGGCGCGGCTGGTGAGCCAGTCGGCGAGGAACTCCTCGGCCCGGCCGTAGGAGCGGGCCGCGTCGAGGTAGCGCACGCCCTGGGTGAAGGCGGCGTCGAGGAGTTGGTGGCTGCGTTCGCGCAGCGCCTCGGGGGTGCGGTCGGCGGGCAGGTCGTCGGCCCGGCCGAGGTTGAGGTAGCCGGGGCGGCCCACGGCCGCCAGCCCGAGCCCGATCCGGGCGGTCGGGGTGGCCTCGGGGTGGAATCGGGTGAACGCCATCGCGGTGCCCTTTCGCGCCTCTCGCCTGCCTGGTCGGTCCCCCGGTCGCTCCCCCGCCCGCCGGGATGCTCACCGTACCGGCAGGGCCGGGACCCCGGGTCGCGGCGGCGCCGGGGGTGGTGTCGGACCGGGGAACTACGATGATCCGCTGGTGGCCGCCCGTGGGGCGGCCCGGCACGGACGGCACGAGCAGGGAGCACGGATGGCTGACGAGGGCGGCGGGCTGGCCGGAAGACCGGTGCGGTGGGGGGTGTTGGCGACGGGCGGCATCGCGGCGAAGTTCGTCGCGGACCTGGCGGAGCTGCCGGACGCCGAGGTGGTGGCCGTCGGCTCCCGCTCGGCGGAGTCGGCGGAAGCGTTCGCCGAGCGCTACGACATCGGCCGGGCGCACGGCAGTTGGGCGGCGCTGGCCGCCGACCCCGAGGTGGACGTGGTCTATGTGGCGACCCCGCACAGCGCGCACGCCGAGCCGGTGCGGCTGTGCCTGAAGGCCGGCACCCCGGTGCTGTGCGAGAAGCCGTTCACGCTGAACGCGGCGCAGGCGGGTGAGCTGGTCGGGCTGGCCAGGGAGCGCCGCGTCTTCCTGATGGAGGGCATGTGGACGTACTGCAACCCCGTGGTGCGGCGGATGGTGGAGCTGATCGGCGACGGGGCGATCGGCGAGGTGCTCGCGGTGCACGCGGACTTCGGCATCGAGGCGCCGATGGACCCCTCGCACCGGCTGCGCGACCCGAGGCTGGGCGGCGGCGCGCTGCTGGACCTGGGCGTCTACCCGGTGTCGTTCGCGCAGTTGGTGCTGGGTGAGCCGGAGAAGGTGCGGGCCTGGGCGCGGATGTCGGGCGGGGTCGACGAGAACACCGGGCTGCTGCTGGGCTACGCCTCGGGCGCGGTGGCCGCGCTGACCTGCTCGCTGGTGGCGGACACGGCGCGGACGGCGGTGGTCACGGGTTCGCTGGGGCGGATCGAGTTCCCGCGCGGCTTCTTCCACCCGGAGCGGTTTGTGCTGCACCGGGTCGGCGCGGAACCGGAGGAGTTCTCCGCGCCGGGGCCCTCGGGGTCCTTCATGCACCAGGCGGCCGAGGTGGGGCGGGCGCTGCGCGCCGGGGAGACGGAGTCGCCGCTGGTGCCGCTGGACGGGACCCTCGCGGTGATGCGCACCCTGGACGCGGCGCGCCAGGAGATCGGGCTGCGCTACCCGGACGAGTGAACGGGCGACCGCCCGCCGGACGGCCCGGTGCGATCGGGCCGTCCGGCGGGCGGCGTTCGCCGTTCTCGGTGGGCAGGGCTCAGGCCACGGCGGGCGGCCGGGCTCAGGCCAGGCCGGGGCGGGCGGCGACCCAGGCGCGCTGCCGGTCCAGGTCGCCCTTGGCGTCGGCGAGTTGGGCGGCGACCGCCACCGGCGCCGTGCCGCCCCTGGCGGAGCGGGCGGCCAGCGCGCCCTCGACGGTCAGCACCTCGCGGACCTCGGGCGTGAGCCGGGGCGAGATCTTGGCGAACTGCTCGTCGGTCAGCTGGTCCAGCTCGATGCCCTCGGCCTCGCAGACCTTGACGCACTCGCCGGCCACCTCGTGCGCGTCGCGGAACGGGACCCCGCGCTTGACCAGCCACTCGGCGATGTCGGTGGCCAGCGAGAAGCCGGCCGGGGCCAGGGCCGCCATCCGCTCCCCGTTGACCGTGAGGGTGGCCAGCATCCCGGTGAACGCCGGGAGCAGCACCTCCAGTTGGTCGCAGGAGTCGAAGACCGGCTCCTTGTCCTCCTGGAGGTCCCGGTTGTAGGCCAGCGGCAGCGCCTTGAGCGTGGCGAGCAGGCCGGTCAGGTTGCCGATGAGGCGGCCCGACTTGCCCCGGGCCAGCTCGGCGATGTCCGGGTTCTTCTTCTGCGGCATGATCGAGCTGCCGGTGGAGAAGGCGTCGTGCAAGGTCACGAAGGAGAACTCCTTGGTGTTCCAGACGATCACCTCCTCCGCGATCCGGGAGAGGTCGACGCCGATCATCGCCGTGACGAAGGCGAACTCGGCGGCGAAGTCCCTGGCCGAGGTGCCGTCGATCGAGTTGGCCGACGAGCCGCCCTCGAAGCCCAGCTCGGCGGCGACCGCCTCCGGGTCCAGGCCCAGCGAGGAGCCGGCCAGCGCGCCGGAGCCGTAGGGCGAGACCGCCGCGCGGGCGTCCCACTGCCGCAGCCGTTCCGCGTCCCTGGACAGCGCCTGGACGTGGGCCAGGACATGGTGGGCGAAGAGCACCGGCTGGGCGTGCTGGAAGTGCGTGCGGCCCGGCATGGCGACGCCCGGGTGCGCGTCGGCCAGCGCGATCAGGGTCTCCTGGAGGTCGGCCAGCAGGCCGCCGAGAATCCGCGCGTGGTCCCGCAGATACATCCGGAAGAGCGTCGCGACCTGGTCGTTCCGCGAGCGGCCGGCGCGCAGCTTGCCGCCGAGATCCGGGCCGAGCCGCTCCAACAGGCCGCGTTCCAGGGCGGTGTGCACGTCCTCGTCGGCGACGGTGCCGGTGAACGAGCCGTCCGCCACGTCGGCGGCCAGCCGGTCCAGCCCTTCGAGCATCGCGGCCAGCTCCTGGTCGTCGAGCAGGCCGGCCCTGGCCAGCACCCGGGCGTGCGCCCGGGAGCCGGCGATGTCGTAGGGCGCGAGCCGCCAGTCGAAGTGGACGGACGCGCTCAGCCGCTCCAGCGCCTCAGCCGGTCCGTGGGCGAACCGGCCGCCCCAGAGCTTGATGTCGGCACCCGGCTCGTTGCCACCGGTGGCCTCGTGCGGCTGGCTCACGGGGCGACGTCCCGCTTGGCCGCGATCTTGCTGGACAGGGAGAAGATGTCGATGAAGCCCTTGGCCAGCGACTGGTCGAAGCTGTCGCCGGTGTCGTAGGTGGCGAGGTTGAAGTCGTAGAGCGACTGGTCGGAGCGCCGCCCGGTGACGACGGCCCGGCCGCCGTGCAGGGTCATCCGGATGTCGCCGCTGACGTGCTGGTTGGCCTCGTTGACGAAGCCGTCCAGGGCCTTCTTCAGCGGGGAGAACCACTGGCCGTCGTAGACCAGCTCGCTCCACCGCTGCTCGACCTGCCGCTTGTAGCGCGCCAGCTCCCGCTCGACGGTGACGTTCTCCAGCTCCTGGTGCGCGGTGATCAGCGCGATGCCGCCCGGGGACTCGTAGACCTCGCGGGACTTGATGCCGACCAGCCGGTCCTCGACCATGTCGATCCGGCCGACGCCCTGGCCGCCGGCCCGCTCGTTCAGCTCCTTGATCGCCTGGAGCATGGTGACGGGCCGGCCGTCGATGGCGACGGGGGCGCCCTCGCGGAAGGTGATCACGACCTCGTCGGCGTCCCTGGGGGTGGCCGGGTTCTGCGTGTACTCGTAGATGTCCTCGATCGGCGCGTTCCAGATGTCCTCCAGGAAGCCGGTCTCCACGGCCCGCCCGAAGACGTTGGCGTCGATGGAGTAAGGGGACTTCTTGGAGGTGGCGATCGGCAGGCCCTTCTCCTCGGCGAAGGCGATGGCCTTGTCCCGGGTCATCGCGTAGTCCCGGACCGGGGCGATGCAGGTGAGGTCGGGGGCCAGGGAGGCGATGCCGGCCTCGAACCTGACCTGGTCGTTGCCCTTGCCGGTGCAGCCGTGGGCGACGGTGTCGGCGCCGTGCTTGCGGGCGGCGGCGACCAGGTGCTTGACGATCACGGGCCGGGAGAGCGCGGAGACCAGCGGATAGCGGTCCATGTAGAGGGCGTTGGCCTTGATCGCCGGGAGGCAGTACTCCTCGGCGAACTCGTCCTTGGCGTCGACGACCTCGGCCTCGACCGCGCCGCAGGCCAGCGCCCGCTTGCGGATGACGTCCAGGCTCTCGCCGCCCTGGCCGACGTCCACGGCGACGGCGACGACCTCGGCCCCGGTGGCCTCGGCGATCCAGCCGATGCAGACCGAGGTGTCCAGGCCACCGGAGTAGGCGAGTACGACGCGCTGGGTCACGGTGTCTCCTTAGGGCAAGCAGTGCTGGTACCGCGCTGGGGCTTCACTGGGCAACGTGGAATAAGTATGCGAGCCTCTGCATGTTTCGTCAAACGTGCAGGTCAGGGCAGCCGGGAACGGCGTCCGGTGGGATGTGAACGGGCGGCGGGCGCCCGGGGCGGCGGGCCGGCGCGCGGGGCCGGGGCGACGCGTCGGGCGGCCGAAGTGGCCGGCGGCGACGCGGACTTGGCCGGTCCCGGCGGCGACCGCACCCGGGGGTCCGTTAACCCACACGGGTAGACCGGCCGGCCGTGGCCCGGCGGATCGCGGTTCCGGAACCGGGGCGAACGACGGGAGGGAACGCCAGGTCAGCTCGGGTGTGTCGGGTTCGCGCCGGGGCGCGCGGCGCGGGCGGGCGGGCCGGCGCGGGGGCACGCACCGTTTTGATCGCGGCGGCGGGCGGCCAAGCTGGGACACGTTCCGTTTTCCTGACCATCCGCCTGCGAGGAGCCCGCCGTGACGACCGTTCCCGACACCCAGGACGACCGCACCACCGCACGCCGGGCGCTGCGCGAGGCGCGCACGCTGCTCGATCCGGAGCTGCGGGCGTGGGTGCGCCGGCTGCCGCCGCCGGTGGCGCGGGTGGCGTCCTACCACTTCGGCTGGACGGACAGCGCCGGCAGACCCGACGCCGCCCCGGCCGGGAAGGCGCTGCGGCCGGCACTGGTCTTCGCCTGCGCCGAGGCCGTCGGCGGGCGGGCCGAGGAGGCGCTGACGCCGGCGGTGGCGGTGGAGCTGACCCACAACTTCTCGCTGCTCCACGACGACATCCTCGACGGCGACACCACCCGCAGGCACCGGGCCACCGCCTGGGCGGTCTTCGGCTCCTCGGCGGCGCTGCTGGCCGGGGACGCGCTGCTCAACCAGGCGATCCGGGCGCTCGCCGAACCGGACGCGCCGGCGCACGCGCTCACCGGCGTGCGCTGGCTGAGCGACGCGACCAACCAGCTGATCGAGGGCGAACAGGCCGACCTGCACTTCGAGGAACGTTCCCGGGTCTCGTTGGACGAGTGCCTGCTGATGGCGGAACGCAAGACGGCGGCGCTGCTGGCCTGCGCCTGCGCGCTGGGCGCGCTGTGGGGCGGCGGGGACGAACGGTCCGTCGACGCGCTGCGCCGCTTCGGCCACCACCTGGGCATGGCCTTCCAGTTGACGGACGACCTGCTGGGCATCTGGGGCGACCCCGAGGTCACCGGCAAGCCGGCCGGGGCCGACCTGGCCAGCCGGAAGAAGTCGCTGCCCGTGGTGGCCGCGCTGGACTCCGGAACGCCGGCGGCCCGGCGGCTGGCCGAGCTGTATGTGGACGAGGACGTCGAGCGCGACGACGTCGAGCGCGAGGGCGGCGGGGACGAGGCGGGCGGCGGGGACGGCGGGGACGGCGGGGACGGCGGGGACGGCGGGGACGGCGGGGTGGCCGTGGCCACCCTCGCCGAACTGGTCACCGAGGCCGGCGGCCGCGCCTGGGCGGAACGCGCGGCGGCCGACCAACTCGCGGGCGCTCGGGCCGCGTTGGCCGACCTGAACGCGTCCGACGCGGCGGACGCGGCGGCGGTGGAACGCCTCGCCGCGCTGGCGCTGATGGTGTGCCACCGCGACAGGTGATCCTTCCCGGACGGGCGGCTCGCCGCCGGGCGGCGGGGCGGCTGCCGCCGGCGGCGGGCGGGGCGGAGCGGCGAAGCCGCTGCGCGGCTCGCCGCCGGGGGGCGGGGCGGCTGCCGGCGGCGGGGGCGGGATGGTTGCCGCCGGCGGGCGGGCGCGGTGTGGGCGGCCGAGCCCCCGGCAGGGCTGGTGACCTGGCGCCCGATGCGGCGGAACGCCGCCGGGCGAGCGGACCGCCCGGCGAAGTCGCCGGCGGCGGGATGGCCCCCGGCGGGACGGCCGGCCCGCGAGGGCCACGCCGGCACGCCGGGCCGAAGCGACAACTCGTGTGCCCGTCAGGTGACTTGCCGCCGGGCGACAGGCGCCCCGCCGACCGAACACGACCAGCCCACCGGCCTGGGCGGCGAGAACGGCGCCGGCTGGCCGGAGGGGCAACGGCGGCCGGGATGGGCCCCTGCCGGCGGGCCGGCTCCGGGCCGGCCCGCCCGGGTCAGTGCGGTCGGACGAAGTGGGCCATGCGGAGGCCGGGTTCGGGGTGGGAGTCCGCGGTGCGGTCGAAGCCGAGCCGCGCGTAGAGCCGCACGGCGGGCTCGTTGTCCGCTCCGGTGCTGACCCGCACCTCGTGTCCGACGACCACCTCGGTCAGCAGGTGGTTCAGCAAACGTGAGGCGAGCCCTCGGCGGAACCAGGCCGGGTCCACGCAGACCCGGTCGATATGGGTGACGCGTCGGTCGGTTTCGGTCTCCCAGGCCACGAAGGCGGCCACCGTTCCCTCGCCGGTGACCGCGCCCAGCCAACGCAGGGGCCGGGCCGTCAACTCCCGTAGGGATTCGGTGAGGGCGGGAATGCCGTCGAAGCCGATGAGTTCGGCCTCGACCGCGTAGGCGCGCCGCCCCACCGCGTGCACCTCGGACGCGGTCGCGGCATCGCTCAGATCCAACGCGCGGATGCCCATCCCGGGCGGCATCGGCGGAACGGGCGGGGGGCGTCGGAGCGAAGCGTCCTCGGGCATCCGACGATGCTACGGGCCGGCCCCCGTTCGCCGATCCCGGCCGAAACGGGAAGGGCCCCGATTCCGGCGGACAGCCGCCGCCCCCCGGCCCCGCCGGGACTGCCCGGCCTCCCGGCCGTGTTCCGCCGCCGAGGGGCAAGCCACGTACCCGAGCGCGGAGTTGTCAGACCGGCCCGATGCACCCCCGCAAGCCAGTAGCCTCACCGACGCGTCGCCCCGCCGAACAGCCAGCCGTTCACCACCCGGCGGACAGCCGCCGCCCCCCGGCCCCGCCGGGTCGTCCCGCCCGGCGGTCGGCCGCTCGCCCCCCGGCGGATGACCATCGCCCCCGGCCCTGCCGGGACTGCCCGGCCCCCGGCCGGGTTCCGCCGCTGAGAGGCAAGCCGCGTACCCGGAGGCCGAGTTGTGCTGTCCCGCCCGGCAGCCAGCCGTTCACCACCCGACGGATGGCCGCCGCCCCCGGCCCCGCCGGCCCCGCCGGCGGGGCGCGCAGCGCCCGCCACGGCGACACCGAAAACACCCCGTGCAGCCCCACCGCCCCGCCGGCCGGCACCGGCCCCCCGGGCCGGGGCCGGCTCCGCCAGCCGCCGGCAGGCTACTCGCGTTGGGCCAGCCGCAGCAGGTGATTGGCGAGGGACTGGCCGCCGGTGGGGTCGCGGCTGATCAGCAGCAGCGTGTCGTCGCCGGCGATGGTGCCCAGGATGTCGTGCACCTCGGCCTGGTCGATCGCCGAGGCCAGGAACTGCGCAGCGCCCGGCGGGGTGCGCAGCACCACCAGGTTGGCGGACGCCTCGGCGGAGATCAGCAGCTCGCCGGCGAGGCGGGCCATCCGTTCCTCCTTGGCGGACTCCCCCAGCGGCGCCCTCGGGGTCCGGAAGCCGCCCTCGCTGGGCACGGCGTAGATCAACTCGCCGTTGGCGTTGCGGATCTTCACCGCGCCGAGTTCGTCGAGGTCCCGGCTGAGCGTCGCCTGGGTGACGCTCAGCCCGTCGTCGGCCAGCAGCTTGGCCAGTTGGCTCTGGGAGCGCACCGGACCCCGGTTGAGGATCTCCACGATCCTGCGGTGCCGGGCCGTGCGGGTCTGGGGAACGGCGGGCCCGTTGCCCGCCCCTCCCCTGGGCTGCGCCTCGTCCGTCATGCTCCCTCTCCGGTTGTCATCCGTGCCCCTCGCCGGCGCCGGCGGCGTCCAGGAGCCCGGGCAGCGCGGCCAGCAGGGTGTCGACCTCCGCGTTCCCGATGATCAGCGGCGGGGCCAGCCGCAGCACGTTCGGCGCGACGGCGTTCACCAGCAGGCCGGCATCCTGGGCGAGGCGCTGCACCCGTGCGGCGACGGGTTCGGTGAGCACGATACCCAGCAGCAGCCCGGCGCCCCTGACCCCCTCGACCAGCGGGTGCCCCAACTGGTCGACGCCGTCCCGCAGTCGCTCGCCGGTCTCCTTGACCCGCTGGAGGATGTTGTCGGACTCGATGGTGTCGAGGACGGCGAGCGCGGCGGCGCAGGAGACCGGGTTGCCGCCGAACGTCGAGCCGTGCCGGCCCGGGGTGAACAGCTCGGCCGCCGGGCCGAAGGCCAGGGTCGCGCCGATCGGCAGCCCGCCGGCGAGGCCCTTGGCCAGGGTGACGATGTCGGCCTCCACGCCCTGGGCCTGCCCGGCGAACCAGTGCCCGGTGCGGCCGATCCCGGTCTGCACCTCGTCCAGGGCGAGCAGCGTTCCGGTGGCGCGGGTGATCTCGCGGGCGGCGGCGAGATAGCCCTCGGGCGGGACGACGACGCCGTTCTCGCCCTGGATCGGCTCGATCATCACCAGCGCGGTGTCGGTGGTGACGGCGGCCCGCAGCGCCTCGACGTTGCCGTAGGGAACGTGGGTCACGTCGCCGGGCAGCGGCGCGAAGCCGTCCTGCTTGCCCGGCTGGCCGGTGAGGGCCAGGGCGCCCATGGTGCGGCCGTGGAAGCCACCCTCGGTGGCGACCATGTGGGGGCGGCCGGTGAGCCGGCCGAGCTTGAACGCGGACTCGCTGGCCTCGGCGCCGGAGTTGGAGAAGAAGACCCGGCCCGGCCGGCCGGCCAGCGCCAGGAGCCGCTCGGCGAGGGCCACGGGCGGTTCGGCGACGAAGAGGTTGGAGACATGGCCCAGGGCGGCGACCTGCCGGGATACCGCCTCGACCAGCGCCGGGTGTCCGGTGCCCAGGGAGTTGACGGCGATGCCGCCGACGAAGTCGAGGTACTCGCGGCCGTCGGCGTCCCAGAACCGGGCGCCCTCCCCACGCACCAGGGGGAGCCGGGGCTGGCCGTAGTTGTCCATCAGCGCCGCCTGCCACCGGGCGTTCAGCGACTCGTTGCTCATGCGGACTCTCCCTCGGTGGGGTGGTTGGCGGGGGTGACGGCCGGCTCGTCGGCACCGGCGGCCGGGGCGTCGTCGGGTACGACCATCGTGCCGATGCCCTCGTCGGTGAAGATCTCCAGCAGGATCGAGTGCTGGACGCGGCCGTCGATGACGCGGGCGGTGCGCACCCCGTTGCGGACGGCGGTCAGGCAGCCCTCCATCTTGGGCACCATGCCGCTCGCCAACTCCGGGAGCAGCTTCTCCAGTTCGCTGACCGTCAGCCGGCTGATGACCTCGTCGCTGGCCGGCCAGTCGGCGTAGAGGCCCTCGACGTCGGTGAGCACCATCAGCGTCTCGGCGCCCAGCGCGGCGGCGAGCGCGGCGGCGGCGGTGTCGGCGTTGATGTTGTAGACGTGGTCGTCGTCGGCGCTGCGGGCGATGGAGGAGATCACCGGGATGCGCCCGTTGTCGAGCAGCGCCTGGACCGCGCCGGTCTCGATGGCGGTGATCTCGCCGACCCGGCCGAGGTCGACGGGCTCGCCGTCCACCTCGGCGAACCGCTTGGTGGCGGTGAGGATATGGGCGTCCTCGCCGGTCATGCCGACGGCCAGCGGGCCGTGCCGGTTGAGCAGGCCGACCAGCTCGCGCTGCACCTGGCCGGCGAGCACCATCCGGACCACGTCCATGGTCTCGGGGGTGGTCACCCGCAGGCCGGCGCGGAACTCCGAGGCGAGGCCGAGGCGTTCGAGCTGCCGGTTGATCTGCGGGCCGCCGCCGTGCACCACGACGGGGCGCAGCCCGGCGTGCCGCAGGAAGACGACGTCCTGGGCGAAGGCGGCCTTCAGCTCCTCGTCGACCATGGCGTTGCCGCCGAACTTGATGACGACGGTCCTGCCGTGGTGGCGGGTGAGCCAGGGCAGGGCCTCGATGAGGATGCGGGCCTTGGGCAGGGCGGTGTGTCGGCGGGTGGGCCCGGCGCCGGGGTCGGCGGGGGCGGTGCCCGTGGCGTGGGCCGGGTTGGCGGTGCCCGTGGCGTGGGCCGGGTTGGCGGTGCTGGCCGCGTCGGGGGCGTTGGCTGCGTTGACCGTCATCACACGCTTTCGGCTCGGGGATGCGGATGGGATGTCGGGAGCGGCGCTGGGTGGTGCGTGGGGCGGGGCGCGGCGGCCGTCGCGTCCGTGGTCCACACGGTCGCGGAACAGTCGCCCGCGCCCAGGTCGACGGCGAGGGTCACCTCGCGGAAGCGCAGGTCGACGGCGGCGGGGTCGTCGGCGGGGGCGGCACCCCGGCAGACCTGGACGCCGTTGACGGCGACCGCCAGCCGGTGCGGCTCGACCGCGACGCCGCTCGCGCCGACGGCCGCGACCACCCGGGGCCAGGCCGGGTCCTCGGCGCGCAGGGCGGCCTTGACCAGGGCGTCGCCGGCGACGGCGCGCGCGGCGGTCAGGGCCGCCTCCTCGCCGGCGGCGCCGGTGACCTCGACCCTGATCTCCTTGGTGGCGCCGTCGGCGTCCTTGACCAGCTGCCGCGCCAGGTCGGCGCAGACCGCGTGGACGGCCTCGGCGAACTCGTCGGCGTCCGGGGTGACCTGGGAGGCGCCGGAGGCGAGCAGCAGCACCGTGTCGTTGGGCGAGGCGACGCCGTCGGCGTCGATCCGTTCGAAGGTGGCGCGGGTCGCGGCGCGCAGCGCGCGGTCCAGCGCGGGCGCGGGCACCTCGGCGTCGGTGGTGAGGACGACCAGCAGCGTGGCGAGCGAGGGCGCGAGCATCGCGCCGCCCTTGGCCATCCCGCCGACGGTCCAGCCGGCGGCGGTGCCACTCCCGCTCCCGCCGCCGTTTCCGTCGCCGTTTCCGCCGCGCGCGGCCGCGGTCTTGGGCTGGGTGTCGGTGGTCATGATGGCGCGGGCGGCCCGTTCCCCGCCGAACTCGCTCAGCTGCCCGGCGGCCAGATCGATGCCGGGCAGCAGCCGGTCCAGCGCGGGGCGCACGCCCATCGGGCCGGTGGCGGCGACGGCGATCTGGGCGGCGTTGCGGTCCAGCGCGCGGGCGGCGCGTTCGACGGCGGCGTGGGTGTCCTGGAAGCCGAGCGGGCCGGTGCAGGCGTTGGCGCAGCCGGAGTCGAGCAGCACGGCGGAGACCGCGCCGGCGCGCAGGACCTGCTCGGTCCACAGCACGGGCGCGCCCTTGACCCGGTTGGTGGTGACGACGCCGGCGGCGGCCAGGCTGGGGCCCTCGTTGACCACCAGGGCCAGGTCGGGGGCGCCGGCGGGCTTGTGCCCGGCCGCGACGCCGGCCGCGACCCCGGCGGCGGTGAAGCCGGCCGGCGCGGTGACGCTCACGGCGCGAGCCCGGTGAACGGCAGCCCGGTCTCCTCGGGCAGGCCCAGGGCGAGGTTCATGGCCTGGATGGCGCCGCCGGCGGTGCCCTTGGTGAGGTTGTCGATGGCGCTGACGACGATCAGCCGGCCGGCCGCCTCGTCGAGCGCGACCTGGAGCAGCGCGGCGTTCGAGCCGACGACGGCGGCGGTCGCCGGCCAGCGGCCCTCGGGCAGCAGCCGGACGAACGGCTCGCCGGCCAGCGCTTTGGCGTAGGTCTCGCGCGCCGTCTCGGCGGTGACGCCGGGGCGGACGCGGGCGGAACAGGTGGCGAGGATGCCGCGCGGCATGGGCGCGAGGGTGGGGGTGAACGAGACGGTGACGGGCTCGTCGGCCAGGGCCGAGAGGTTCTGCGCGATCTCGGGGGTGTGGCGGTGGCCGCCGCCGACGCCGTAGGGGCTCATCGAGCCCATCACCTCGCTGCCGAGGAGGTGTGGCTTGAGCGACTTGCCGGCGCCGGACGTGCCGGAGGCGGCGACGATCACGGCCTCGGGCTCGACCAGGCCGGCCGCGTAGGCGGGGAAGAGCGCCAGGCTGACGGCGGTCGGGTAGCAGCCGGGCACGGCGATCCGCCGGGTGGTGCGCAACGCCTCGCGCGCGCCGGGGAGTTCGGGCAGGCCGTAGGGCCAGGTGCCGGCGTGCGGGGTGCCGTAGAACTGCTCCCAGGCGTCGGCGTCCCGCAGCCGGAAGTCGGCGCCGCAGTCCACGACCAGCACCTCGTCGCCGAGCTGCTCGGCGACGGCGGCCGACTGGCCGTGGGGCAGCGCGAGGAAGACCACGTCGTGGCCGGCGAGGGTCTCGACCGAGGTCGGGCCGAGCACGCGGTCGGCCAACGGCACCAGATGAGGCTGGAGTTCGCCGAGGCGGTGCCCCGCGTTGGCGTGGGCGGTCACCGCGCCGATCTCCATCTCCGGGTGCCCCAGCAACAGCCGGAGCACCTCTCCCCCCGCATAACCGCTGGCGCCCGCCACCGCAGCCCGCACTGCCATCGCCTCCTCCGTGGAATAGCATGACTATACGTAGCGCAGCACTTTTATGCAATGGCGCCGAGGGCGGCCGACGGCCGCGTTTGAGACTGAGTGCTTCAGCTGGCGGGTGAGTGCTTGAGTTGGCGGGGCTGAGCGTTTGAGGTGGCGGGGCTGAGCGTTTGAGGTGGCGGGCAGAGTAGTGGTTGTCCTTCTCACCTGCGGTGTCTTTCGGGAAAGTGGTCCGGGAGGCCGTGCGGGTTGGGTGTGGTGGGGGCATGGAGATGTCCGTCCGTACGCCGGACGCCGGGTCCCGGCCGGTGTGGTCGCACTGCTGCACGTTGGAGGATCTTGTCGCGCCGTACACCCTCGATGCGGCGATGGCGGAACGGTTGGAGAGCAGGGCGGGGTGGGCTCGTCGGTGGACCACGGCGTGGAAGACGGTCGGGGCCGATGTGGTCTGCCCCGTTCAGGACTTGGCGGGTTTCCCGGCTTTGGCGTCGGTTCCAGTCCGCAGGTTCACTTGGGGGACGCAGCAGCGGCATCGCCCTGGGCTGCGGCCGATGCTGGCGACGGGCCGGATGCATGGTTTCGAAAGCCTGGCGGAGCGTCGTGTGCTGCTGGCCTTGGACTTCGCAGACGACGTCGTTGCCGGCGGTGGCCCGCGCGCATGCCGTTCACCTGCTCTGGCATCGCCGATTGGCGATGGATCTGGCCCAGCCGTTGAGCGATGCCGCGTGGATCTACCCGGTGGGGAGGCGGTGATGGACGACGGACGCCAGCGGTCGCAGCGCGACGATCTGAAGGATCACGATCTGACCAGGGCCCGGATCCGGATGGCGCATCTGCTGGAGGTGGAGACGGGCTACCGCAGTGGGAGCCGGTATTGGGCCCGGCCCGGTGAGCCCAGGCCCGAGTATGACCCGGAGCGCACCACGCTGACCGAGCGGCGCCGGGCGAAGGTGGCCGAGCTGAAGGGGATGGACCACCGGGAGGCCAAGCAGCTGGGGCTGGAGTGGATCAGCGAGCGCACATTGGAGCGCATGGCCGCCAAGTACGCCGAGCACGGGCTGATGGGTCTGGCGGATGGGCGGTGGACGCCGCCGCTGCGCGGTCGGCGGGCGATCACCGAGGAGGTCGCCGAGGCGATCCCGGCGGTTCACGCGGAGTGTCTGCATCGCTCGAAGGTGAGCATGAGGACCAAGGAGCGGCTGGTCCACCAGTACGTGCGTGAGAGGTTCGGCCCGGAGGTGAAGGTCCCGCACTACACCACGCTGGCGAAGGTGTGGAAGGAGTGGTTCGGCACCGGGGGTGCCCGGCAGCGCTATGTCCGTTCCGCCGCGGCGGTGGAGACGGGGACGGCGATAGTGGTGATCAGCCGGCCGGGCCAGGTGGTCGCGCTGGACACCACGCCGCTGCCGGTGAAGGTCCTCGACGATGTCTTCGGCGTCCCGATCTCCGTGCACCTCACCCTGGCTCTGGACGCTTTCTCGCATTCCTTGGTGGCCTTTCGCCTCACGCCGGTGTCGGACTCGTCGGTGGAGGTGGCGATGGTGCTGCGGGATGTGCTGCGGCCGTTGCCGATGCGCCCGGACTGGGGCGAGGAGATGGAGTGGCCCTACCCGGGTGTCCCGGCCGCGCTGGTCGCGGAGTTCGCCGGGCACCGGGTGGCCGGGCTGCCGTTCTTCGCCCCGGAGACAGTGACCACCGACCACGGCAGCGTCTACAAGAACCACCACGTCGTCTCTGTCGCCCGCACGCTGGGGGAGCGAGCTGCTGCCGGCGCGCTTAATGCGCCCGACCGACAAGGCTGCTTGCGAACGGGCCTTCGCGGGGATCCAGTCGCTGCTGCTGGAAATGCTGCTCGGCTACCGGGGGGTTGATGTCGCCGACCGGGGAGCCGATCCGGAAGGCGACGCGGTCTGGACGCTCGCGGAGATGGAGCACCTGCTGGCGACCTGGATCGTCTCGGTGTGGCAAAACCGCAGGCTGGACCAGTACGCGCCGGCCTGGGACCCCGGTGGGCGGCACAGCCCGAACACGCTGTTCGCCGCTGCGGCGGCCCGTGACGGGATCAGCCTGGAGATCCCCGAGCCCGACCAGTATTACGAACTGCTGCCCACGCACTACGTGAAGATCGACCGGAGACGCGGAGTGAAGATCGGCGGACTGTGGTACGGCGGCGACGCGGCCGTCTTGGACCCCTACCGCGGCCAGCGCTCTGCCCGCAGCGGACGGCACGCGGGCAAGTGGGCCATCAACCGCGACCCTCGGGACTGCCGTGAGTCTACTTCGAAGACCCCCAGCACCCTGGACGCTGGCACGCTCTGGACTGGAACGGGCTGCCGCGCGGAGAGGACGTCCCGGTCTTCTCCGACGCGCGGGTCCGCGAACTCCTCCGCGAAGCGGCCCGGTCCGGCCTTGCGCCGCGCGATGACAGGGAACTGCTGCCGGTGCTGCTGGAGTTGCTCACCGCACGGACCCCGGTGGCCGAGTGGCCGACGCAGATGACCGCCAAGCAGAAGGCCGAGCGGGCCCGCGAGCTGACCCGGGCCCGCGCTGCCGCGGCCGACCGGCCGGCTGCCCCGCTGAGCGTGCTTCCTCCACCGGCCGAGCCGGCCGAGTTGGCCACTGCCACCCGTCGCGCCGTCACCGCCGACCGGCGGCGTCGCCGGGACGCCGTCTCCACGCCGCCGACACCGCCGCCCCTGCTGGGCGAGGCCCTGCGGGCGCGCAGCCTGTTCCTGCTGCCCGACGAGGACGAGGCCCCGGCCGACGAACCCGGCCCGGAGCCGACATGACCGACGGGGAAGACAGCGGCCCGGTTCCGTTCGTCCTGCCGGGCTCGCCGCCGATGCGCGACACCGTCGAGGGCTGGGAAGCCTGGCGGACCACCCGCCACGCCTTCACGCCCGCTCCCAGGCTGAGCCTGGCCGAGTGGCGTCAGCTGAGCCCGAGGAAGAAGACGCTGCACGATCTGCACCGCGCGGCCACCCACGCCAATCTCCCGCTGCTGCAAACGCCGATGACCAAGGCGGTGACCAAGCTGCTGCACGGCCGGGTCATGACCAACGCGCTCAAGGCCAAGCCGACCACCCGCGCCGGTGTGATGATCACGGGCGGGGGCTACCAGGGAAAGACCGAGACCACCTGCGAGATCCTGGCGACCTTCGAGGACGCCTGGCTGGACCTGCACCGGCATCTCAATCCCGACGCCGTTCCCGGAGCCCGCGATCTGCACGCTCCGGTCGCCTACGTCCAAACGCCGGTGACCGCGAAGCCGAAGAGCACGTGCAAAGCCATCCTCAACTTCTACGGCGCCCCGCTCCATCCGCGCATGGACCTGCCCGACCTCATCCGGGCGTTCATGAGCATGCACGTCACCCTCGTCCTCGTCGGCGTCGACATCCCGGGCTCCGGCCTGCTGAGAGAAGGCCGCCACGATCCCCGCACCGGGCAGGTGATCTTCGCTCCCTCCCGGCACGCGAAGGTCCACGGGCTGGAGCCGACCCAGACCGAACGACGCTTCGACCTGGTCGAACTCGACCGCTTCCGCTACGACACACCCGCCCAGATCACCGCCTGGATCGATCACCTGACCGGCATCGAGGACCAGCTCAGGCTGTTCAGGGCACCGCCCGGCATGCTCACGCGAGATCGCATGCCCGAGTACCTCTTCGAGCGGACCAACGGCGTCGTCGGCCTGCTGGAGCGGCTGATCGAAGACGGCTGTCACGAAGCCGTCGACTCAGGAGGGGAGCGTCTGACCGAATCACTCCTCGATGGGATCGCCATCACCGTCGGCGGAGCCCCGGGCCGCGATCCGGGCGCCGGCGAGATCCCCGACATCCCGGCCACGAAGGACGGCGGCGGAACGAAGCGGGCCGCCTCCGGCAAGGCGAAGCGCGGCAGGAACACCGTGCTCGACGACCACGGCCCCGCGGCAGCGTCCGGAGCATGAGCCTGCCCATGCGCCCGCTACCACGCAGTCTAGATCCCCTCCCCGGGGAATCGCTGATGGGCTACCTGCTGCGACTCAGCCACCGGCTCGACGTCCCACCGCTCAACCTCGCCCGGCACATCGGCCTCCACACGCAGCCCACCGGCGGGCACCTCCACCAGAAACTGCTGCTCAAACTCGCCGATCAGCAGATCGATCTCCTCGCCCGCGCGACACGGCTCACCCCCACCGAAGCGGCCGGCCTCACCCTGGACGGCTGGCGAGACCGCTACCTACCCATCGCCCGCTCCCAGCCGCACCAGACGAGAATCTCCTGGTCGGACGCCTGGATAACCCTCGGGATCCCGCGCTACTGCCCGCAGTGCCTCGCCGGTAAGGACTCCGCCGACCAGGTCCACAGCGGAGTCTGGAAGAAGGAATGGCACCTTCGTGTGGTGTTCGCCTGCCTCGAACACGCCTGCTTCCTCCAGCACGCCTGCCCCGGCCCCCGCCACCGGGCTCCTTCCGTTTCCGCCCGCTACGGGCTCATCATCCGCAGCGGCGACCACGTCCGTCACCCCGCGCTATGCCGCCACTGGAACACCCCACGCGGGCGACGCCGGGAGATCTGCGATATCCGCCTCGACCAGCAGCAGCCCACCGCACCAACACCCAGCCGAGAAGCCCTCGACCTCCAACAGCACATCCTCAGCCACCTCCACCCCAGCCGCCCCGCCCGGGAGGCCGCCGCCTACTTCACCGATCTCCGTCTGATCACTGCCATCCTCACCGCCTCATGGCCCCGAGCACGGCACCTGATCGACACCGAACTGGTCGCCCCCGTCGATGCCCACCTCCACCGCCTGGACGAGCGCCAGTCATCGCTGCCGTCCTCCCGCAACCGGTCCTACCGCTACTACCGGCACCTCGACGTCCCACCCGAGGACGCCGCCTCCACCGCGGCCCTCCTGGGCGCCGCACACACGGTCCTGCACTCCAGCGACCTCCCTCGCGCCCTGGCGCAGTACTTCGACACCGCCTTCGGTCACCCCCGCACCCGCGCTGCCTGGAAACGCCTCTACGACCAGCATGCCGCCGACTGCTCCGACCGGCTGCAAGCCGCAGCCCGCATCCTCAACCACCCCTTCGCCAGCAGCGTCCCGCGATTCCCGCCGAACAGCGGCTACCGCGCAGAACAGATCCCCGCCCAACTGGAAAACCACTGGTATCAGCAGCACCTGAGCCATATCGACGCCCTCCCCATCAAAGTCCTGCGACGCGTCGCCGCCGTCCGCCTCGTTCAACAGGCCCAGGACAGCTCCATCGAGGACGCCGCACGATTCCTCGGCATCAACCCCGAAAGGATCACCTACACCATCACATCAAACACCCATAAATGGGCGATCACCGATGAAGCCCGCCAGGATCTCGAAATGGCCCTCCGCGAGCTGGCTGGCACCCTCCGCAAAGCCTCGCTCCGCATCGACTACCGCCGCCGTGACCAGCTCCGAAACTGGGCACTCGACCCGCAGATCTGGACCGAGCTCACCAGCTACCTGCCAAGAATCCCCGGCCCCATCCGACCAAGCCTGGACGACCGGAAACGCCAGGAGGCATTGGTGTTCGTCTGGGTCCAGGTCACCGGCGGCGAACCGATCCTGGCCCCACGACCGATCGCCGAGGCCAAACCACCGGAAGTCCAACGCGCCTGGGACGCCAGGCGTCACACCACGTGGTTCCAGCTCACCCGACCCGATCCCCTCCGCCACTACGGCGACCTACGGAAGATCCTCACCGAGTACTCCAAGCGGCTCGCAGAAGTCATCGACGCCAGCGCCCCCCTCGCATCTCGCACTACCTAAAGAAGGGAAGCTCCATGGCCAGTGAGCGTTCTCCAACCTGGCTGGTCTGGCCTGGCGTTGGGGTGGGGGTGAGGTCCGGGAGACGTGGGGTGGGGCGTGACGGCTCGCGGCCGACCCGACCTGCGACGGTTACTGCGCAGGCGGACTACACGCAATGCTGTTCGGTGCTGTTCTCTGATCCCGTTGAGCAGTTCGGGACGGGGACCGGGGAGGCGGGCGGGTGCCAGGTGAGAATCCAGCCGGCGGTAAGCGCCACCACGCCGCCTGCCAGGGCGATTGCGCCGCCTGTTCCGATGGCTGCGGCCACCGCGCCCAGGCAAACCGCCCCGACGCCCTGTAGCGTGATGCTGCCGGCGCCGAGCAGGCTGAAGGCCTGGCCCCGGCCATCCTGCGGCAGGGCGTTGAGGAACGGGCGTTGCAGGCCGAGTTGGTAGGCGTATCCGAGGCCACTGAGCAGCAGCAGACAGGACGAGACGCCTACCCCGGGCTGGGCGGCGAAGCCGACCAGCGGTAGTCCCGTCAGCGCGATCAACGGCACTACCAGTCGCTCCCGAGTGGGCGGCCGTAGCAGTCGGCCCACCAGCAGGTCACCGACAAGCATGCCGACCGGAAGACAGCCCATCAGCACCGCGTACCAGCCGGGCGCGAAGTGGCGTTCTCCCGAGTAGGCGACGAGGAGGCCTTGCGAGCCCGCTACGAACGCGACGGGGAGCCACTGGGCCAGCATCAGCCGTCGCACCGTGCGTCGACGCAGCAGCAGGCCTGCACCTCGCAGGCTTGCACGGACGGCCCCGCTGTCGCTCCCAGCGCTGCCGGGTGTGCCGCCGGACTCTCCCGGTTGCAGCCGGGGCAGCCGGATGCGGATGGCCAGCGCGCAGCCGAGGTAGAGGACGGCGCTGGCCGCGAGCGCCCGGCGTGGGCCGAGTGCCGCGACGGTCGCACCGCCTAGCGCCAGACCGAGCAATTGCGCGCCAGCACCGGCGATGTTGTTCAATGAACGGCCCAGTACATAGGCGTCACCCTTCAGCGACTCAGCGACCAGCCGACTTGACGCGCCGTGAAACACCGGTGTGGCGAGAGAGACCAGCGCCACGACACTGAGGCTTGCCGCGACCGGCATCCGCACCAGGGCGAGCAGCAGGGCGGCGGCGCACGTCAAGGCGTAGCCGCCGGTAATGAGCGCGCGGGGCGGCAGTTGGTCGGCCAGTGACCCCAGCAACAGCGAGCCGAACAGCTGCGGGATGAAGCCGATACCGAAGGCTGCTGCGCTCAGCGACGCGGAGCCGGTGGCCGAGAAGACCAGCACTGAGAACGTGGTGATCCGCAGGATGTCCGCCGTGATCGCGACGGCGCGTGTTGCGAAGAGCAGCCGGAATCGCGGCTCGGCCAGCACCTCCCGGTAGGTGGCACGGTGATCGCCCTGCGCGGGCTCGGCGGTTGGGGTCATGACGCCCAACCTCGCCGTGCTCCCGCGCCCAACACCAATGATTCGTCGCTGGACGAATCGGAACAGACGTCCCTCGGTAGCATGGCGCGGTGCTCCGCTTCGAAGTCTCCGTCGAGGACCTACTGCGTAGCCGCTTCGCGCTGTCGCCCGCGCTGGACCTCTGCCTACTGCTGCGCTCACTCGCTGGCCAGGACAGACCGCTGCCGCGCGCCTGGGCCACCCGGCTCCTCCCGGCCTTTGAACGGCTTCGCCGCGAGAGTGAACTGAACGCCGCCCTCGCGCTGCACAACCCGCGATCCGGGCCGAGCTTCGTCGCCCCGCCCCCTCGCGGCCTCAACCAAACCTGGGCGAACGACCTGGCCATGATCCGGGCCACACCGCTGGAAGCGGCCCGCCTCGAAATCGCCACCCACGCGACCGGCCCGTCCGCCGGTGATCCCCGCGTACGCGCGGTGCTGGACTCGACGGACGCCGTCTCCAGGATCGCCGAGGCGATGGACCGGGCCTGGCACGAGCTGCTCGCCGCGGACTGGCCGCAACTGCGCGCGATCTGTGAGCGCGACGTCGTGCACCGGGTGGGTACGATCGGCGAACACGGATGGGTCACGACCATCGAGAGCCTGCACCCGAGCATCACCTGGCAAGCCGGCGGTATCGAGATCGGCCACTTCACCCACGTCGAACCAGTCCGCCTCGCCGGCGACGGACTCCTGCTGATCCCTTCGGTCTTCGTCGCGAACATCGCCGCCCACTTGGCAGACCCCTGGCCCTGGCCCAGGACCTTGGTCTATCGTGCCCGCGGCACCGCCGCCCTGTGGGGCGACCAGGAGACCGTCCCCCGACCGGACACGCTGACCGCTCTGATCGGCCGGTCCCGAGCTCGGCTGCTGTTGGCGCTGGACGCCCCGGCCAGTACCAGCCACCTCGCCCGAAGCCTCGCCATGACACCCGGCGCGGTAGGAGACCACCTCGCCATCCTGCGAGGCGCGGGACTGCTCGTCCGCGCCCGGTCCGGACGGTCTGTGCTCTACCGCCGCACCCCGCTCGGCGAGGCACTCGTCGCCGGTACGGGCTGAGGGATCGGATCAGCACTGAGGCTCTGTGTCTACGTCGGGCCTCGAAGAGTTCTTCCGTCGGTTCAACACGCTCGGGACTGACCACCTGCGCTCTTGTCAGCCCGCGAGACCACCCGCCCAACCCAAGCTCACGGAGCAGAACCTCGCCACCTCCCACGCTCATCCCCGCCAACTCAAGCGCTCAGCTCACCCGCCAGGTGAAACGCTCAGTCTCAGCGTGGTCGAGGGCCTTCACGTTCACCTGCACGGGGCGCAGCGCCATGCCGGCGATCCTGGGCCGAACACCACCGAGGGCCGCGCCGCGCCGCCGCCCGCGCACCGCGCACCGCGCACGCGAACGGGCCGCGCGGCGGGCGGCCGCGCGGCCCTCGGTCTGTGGTGGGCGTCTCCGGGTCCTTCCTCCCGGGGGTGGCGGTGTACATCGCATGACGGTTCCCGCATGGTGCGGGATGCATTGAGGTTGAGCGTGGCGCCTCGGGCCGGGCGCCACGGCCTGGGGGTGGCCTAGCGGCCGCGACCCCGTTCCTCGTCGAGGGCCTTGACCAACGCGGCGCGCAGCCGGGCCCAGAGCGCGCCGGCCTCGTCCAACTGGGCCGGGCTCGCGCCGGGTTGCGCCCGGGCGACGATGGCCACCTGGATCTGCCCCGTCGGCGTGCTGAGAGACTGAACCTCGGAGTCGATCAACTCGCCCTCGGAGAGGGCCTTCCGCACCAGCAGGGAGAGTCCGGCCAGGCCGGGGTCGCCGGCGGGGGCCGGCTCGCCCGAGCGGGCGACCGCGCTGGAGCGCTCGACGTCATCGGTGGTCACCGGCTCACCGCCCTCCAGCACGAGCCGCAGCGACTCCGGGGTCCAACCCACCATCTCCGCATAGCGGTTGATGGTCCCGGTGAGCTTCTTGATGGCGCCCTTCTCGATGTTGTAGATGGCGCCGCGCTCCACTGTGAGGGACTTGGCGACGAACTTCTGTTGCAGCCCACGGCTCTCCCGCGCGCGCTTCAACTTCGTTCCCAGTCGTGCCCAGTCTTGAGTCATGCACTGTAGGTTGCCGCACCTAGGAGCAACGCACCAGCCGCAAATCAGCCATTGATCAGCATGTACAGCGCCATTTGGTTGCCTCAGGCCCATTTGATGGGCTGAAACAAGCAACTACTAGGCATTGATGCTCAGTTACTGAGCATCAATGGTTGCTCACGCATCGTCCATGGCCCTATCCTCTGAACGTGACACCGAACGGCACCGCGATCCGAGCCATCCGCGTGGTGCGGCGGATGAGCCTTCGCGAACTGGCCCGACTCACCGGTCTCGACCGGGGCCACCTCTCCCGGCTGGAGCGCGGCATGGCCGGCGCCAGCGAGGCGAGTCTGCACCGGATCGCCCTGGCACTGGAGGCCCCCGTCGACGATCTGCTGCGCGCCGAGGGCGACCCCGCACCACCTCCCCCACCCGGACGACAGGTGCCCGCACCTGGGACTCCGGAGGGCGAACTCTTCCACTACACCCCCGAGGAGGCCGCCAGATGGCTGCCCTGGTCGGCGAGTTGGATTCGCCGAAAGGCACGACTGCGGGAGTTCCCGCACAACAGAGGCGGCGGACACATCACCCTTACCGGCCGGGACATCGAGGAGATCTCCACGCTGACCGCCGTCCGCCCCGAGCACGCCGAGCCACCGGACCAATCCCCCGCGTGACGGCCACCCGGGATTCCGGCCCTGGATGGCCGAAATCAAACGGGCACACTCGGTAACCAACTCCCGTACTCCCCGGCGCGGTTGGCCGTTCGGCCGGCCGCGCCGGGGCATGACCCGGGTCCGCTACCGCGCGCCAGGGCGACCGCCCGGAGGCAGCGCGCAGGCCGGGGTCCCGCCGGGCAGGCGGTGCCGGTTGGCGGCGACCAGCCGGTACCCGAGGCGGGCCAGCCAACTCACCGGCGGCAGCGTGAGCGACGCGCCCAACGGGGCCCAGACCCCGCCGGCCCGCATCAGCAGCCGGGCGACGGCGGCGGCCCCGCCGTGGACCCGCCCGGTCGGGGTCACCCACAGCACCTCGTGCCGGGCCCGCTCCTCGGTCACCCCGAGCGCCGCCAGGTCGGCGAACTGCCAGGCGACCACGGTGCAGTCGGGTCTGATCCTCCGCTCCGCGAAGTTCACCGAGGTCGTGCAGAAGCCGCAGTCGCCGTCGAAGACCAGCACCGGTCGCGCGTTCATCTCCCCATGGTGCCGGACGCGCCGCGAACCGACCCGGCCGGGGAGGGCCGGTCGCCGGTGTCCCCTTCGAGCGGCCCCGCCGGCTCGATGTTCGCGTTGTGCCGGAAGGCGTTCCCCGGGTCGAGGCGCGCCTTGACCGCGCGCAGCCTGGCCAGTTCCGCCGGCTCGTAGGCGTCGGCCGCCACGGCGGCCGACATGTCCTCGCCGCCGCCGGTGAAGTTGCCCAGCCGGCCCAGGCTCCGCCCGGCCACCGCGTCGAACAGCCGACCGCGCACCGCGCCGGTCGCCTCCGGCGTCCCGTCCGGCCCGAGCAGGATCGAGACCGCACTCAGCAGGTGCGACGCCGAACGCCGCACGCCGGGGAAGGGCCGCCCGGCCGGCTGGGCCAGCGCCCCGCCCAGGTGGCGCACCTCCACGACGTGGGCGCGCCCCGCGCCCGGCCCGGCCGCCTCGGCGAAGGCCCGCACCACGGCGTCGTCCACGCGGTCCAGCAGCGCCGAGTCCTGGGTGAACGGGGCGGGGTCGTCGGGCTCCTGGTGGAGCGTCCGCACGGCGGTGGCCGGCAGTTCGCCCCACGAGACGGCCAGCGGCCCGCGCTCCCGCCAGCCGGCGAGCAGCGCCTCCCCCTCGGCCGGCGCCCCCGTCCACGCGACCCGCAGATGAGCGACGCGCCGGCCGCGCAGCGGGGGCGGAAGCTGCGGAACGTCGGGGAACGGCACCACCGCGAGCGAGGAGTGCATCTGCCGCGGCAGGCCGCCGGTCCAGGCGGCGTAGGCGCCGAGCAGTTCGGCGAGCCGCTCCTCGGTCTCGGCGGCGAAGTGGAGGCCGCCGCCGAAGAACGTGCGGAGCGGGACGAGTTCCAGCTCCAGCTCGGTGACCACGCCGAAGTTGTCCCGGCCGCCGCGCACCGCCCAGAACAGCTCGGGGTCGCTCTCGGCCGTGACCCGGAGGGTGCGGGCGTCGGGCGTCACCAGTTCCAGGGCGCGGACCCGTTCCGCCGCCCAACCCAGGGTCCGCCCGAGCACCGGCAGCCCGCCGCCCAGGGCGTAGCCGACCAGCCCGACCTGCCCCGAGGAGCCGACCGGCGCGGCCAGCCCGTGCTCGGCCGCCGCCTCGGCCACCCGCCGCGCCGGGACCCCGGCCCCGACCCGGACGACGCGGGCGGCCGGGTCCACGGTCAGGTCCGTCATCCTGGAGACGTTGAGCAGCAGCGCGCCGTCGGCCGAACGGGCCCTGCCGTGACCGGTGTTGGCGACGGCAACGGTCAGCCCACGGTCGCGGGCGAAGGCGAGGGCCACCGCCACGTCGACGGTGCCGGTGGCGCCGACCGCGAGGGCGGGGCGCTCGACGCGGGCGCTGTTGTAGCCGGCGAACTCCGCGGCGAAGCCGGGGTCGTCCGGCAGCAGGACCGGGCCGGCCACCCAGCGGCGGAGGTCGGCGACGTCGCGGTCGGCCAACGGCGCACCCCGGTGTGGGCCCCGGGGCCCGCCTCGGGGTGCCTCGGCGGACGCGTCATGCCGGAAAGTGGTCATGGGAACTCCTCGACCTGGTCGTTCGTCGTGTTCAGACGCACTCTGGCTGGCATAACCTGACATCTTCCGGCAAGTTTTCGGCGGCGGGTTCTCGCGCCGTTCCACGCGTCCCCAGGGGAGGTTGTGATGCGGGCCGACCGCCTGCTGTCGATCCTGTTGCTGCTCCAGACCAGGGCGCGGGTGCCGGCCGCCGAGCTGGCCCGGCGGCTGGAGGTGTCGGTGCGCACGGTCTACCGCGATGTGGAGGCGCTCTCCACGGCCGGCGTCCCGGTCTACGCGGAGCGCGGCCGGCGCGGCGGCATCGCGTTGCTCCCCGGCTACCGCACCGATGTCAGCGGGCTGACCGCCGACGAGGCGCGGGCGCTGTTCGTGCTGACGGCGCAGGGCACCCACGCGGCGCTGGGCCTGGACGGCGCGCTGGGCACGGCGCTGCGGAAGGTGATGGCGGCGCTGCCGGCGCCGCACCGCCCGGCGGCCGAGCTGACCAGCCGGCGGGTGCTCGTCGACCCGGACCGCTGGCTGGGCGGGCCGCGCCCCGAGGTGGATGTGGCGGCCCTGCTGGAGGCGGTGCTGGCCGACCGCAGGCTGCGGCTGCGCTACCGGCCGAGCGGTTCGCCCGCGCCGCGCCGGTTCACCGTCGATCCCTACGGGCTGGTGGTGAAGGCCGGGATCTGGTACCTGGTGGCCGACCACCGGGCGGCGCCCCGGCTCTTCCGCGCCGACCGGATGGCGGCCGTGAGCACGGCCGTCGAGCCGGTGCGCCGCCGGCCGGGCGTCGAACTGGCGGAGGTCTGGGAGGAGTTGCGGCGCCGGGTGGAGGAACGGCCGACGCCGTTGACGGTGCGCACCCGGGTGCACCGTTCCCGGCTGGACCTGTTCCTGCGGATCTCCGGGTCCTCGGTGGCGGCGCTGCCCGAGGGCGACGGGCGCGCCGAGGGGCCGGAGTGGGTGCCGGTCGAGCTGCGGTACCAGGAACTGGGCGCGGTGCACCAGCTGTTGCAGTTCGGCACCCGGGTGGTGGTCGACGCCCCGCCCGAGGCGCGCCGGCTGCTGGCCCGGACGGCGGCCGAGATCGCCGCCGGCTACGACGGCGACGAGCCGGAACGGGCGGACGGCGAACGGGCCGACGGGGAACGGGCCGACGGGGAACCGTCGGACGGGGAACGGGCCCACGGGGAACGGGCGGGGGCCGTCAGCCCAGCCGCAGGGTCCACCGTCCCCGGCCCCCGCTGAGGCTGACCACGGAGAGCGGGTGGACCTCGGTGCGCCAGTAGGAGGCCGGCGGCGCCTTGAGCGCGTAGAGCATCGCCGCCCTGATCACGGTGGGTTCGGTGACGGCCACCACCAGCCCTTCGCCCTCGATGGGGCGGGTGTCGAGCCAGCCGCCGATCCGGGAGACGAAGGCCAGCAGCGACTCGCCGCCGTGCGGCGCCGACCTGGGGTCGGCCAGCCAGGCGTCGACGGCCTGCGGCTCGCGGGCGGTGACCTCGTGGAGGGTCATGCCGCGCCAGCGGCCCATGTCGCAGTCCCGGAGGGCGGGTTGGGCCAGCGGCGCCAGGCCGAGGGCCTCGCCGGTCTGCCGGCTGCACGGCGTGGGTGAGCAGTAGCGCAACTCGGCGGCGGCCAGCGGCAGAAGCGCGGGGATGGCGCGCTCCAGCGCCTGCCAGCCGGCCGCGTCCAGGGGCCGTTCGTCGTCGAAGCGGGCGTCGAGAAGCGAGGAACTGCGGGCAGCGGCTATCAGCGTGACCAGCATGGCGTGATGGTACGAACAGCTGAAGGAGTAGACCACTACTCGCACGTTAATTTCGGTGACCCGGGCACGGACCGCGCTCCCGCGCCCGCGCCCCGGGGCCGCCGGCCGTTCACGAACCGGAGCGGTAGTGGTCCTCCCAGACCCGGGTGAGCGCGCCCAGCGGGTCGGCGGCGACCTGCTTGGCGGAGTAGAAGACATGGCCGGTGACCTGCGGGTGCCGGTCGGCGCAGAGCGTCAGGTGGGAGGACAGCTCCGCCGGGTCCTGCCAGGCGGCCGGCTGCGCCGGGTCGCCCACCTTGTAGGCGGCCTCGCCCAGGTAGAGCGCGACGTCGGTGTCGTCGGCGACCCGCGACCACCAGTCGGCGAGCACCGCGTAGTCGGCGGCCTCGTTGCCGATGTGCCAGTACACCTGCGGGATCACGTAGTCGATCCAGGACTCCCGCACCCAGGTGCGGACGTCGGCGTAGAGGTCGTCGTAGGTCTGCACGCCGCCCCTGGTGTCGGAGCCGAGCGGGTCGGTCGAACGGTTCCGCCAGACCGCGAACGGGCTGACGCCGAAGGGCAGTTCGGGCTTGGCCTCGGCCACCCGGTCGCGCATCTCGCGCACCAGCAGGTCGATGTTGTGCCGGCGCCAGTCGCCCCGGTCGGCGAAGTCGCCGCCGTGCTCGGCGAACGCGGCGTCGTCGTCGAACGCCTCGCCCGCCACCGGGTACGGGTAGAAGTAGTCGTCCCAGTGCACGCCGTCGATGTCGTAGGAGGTGACGGCGTGCATCATCGCGTCCTGGACGAACGAGCGGACCTCCGGCAGGCCCGGGTTGTAGTAGAGCCGGCCGCCGTAGGGCACCGCCCAGCTCGGCTCGCGGCGGGCCGGGTGGTCGGCGGCGAGCCGGGAGCGGTCGGTGTGGGTGGCGACCCGGTACGGGTTGAACCAGGCGTGCAACGCCAGCCCCCTGGCGTGTGCCTCCTCCACCGCGAAGGCCAGCGGGTCCCAGCCCGGGTCCTGGCCCTGGCTGCCGGTGAGCCACTCGGACCAGGGCTCGTGCGGGGACGGCCACAGGGCGTCGGCGGTGGGCCGCACCTGGAGGAAGACGGTGTTCAACTCCCAACGCACCGCCACGTCCAGGAGTTTGAGCAGGTCGGCGCGGACGGTCTCGGGTGACTGCCCTGGCCGGGTCGGCCAGTCGATGTTGCTGACCGAGGCGATCCACATGCCGCGCAGCTCCTCGGCGAGCGGCGCGGGGCCGCCGGCCGCCCCGTCCTCCGCCGGCGCCGGCCGAGGCCGCTGGTGTGCCCCGGCGGACGAAGCGGTGCTGAGCGTGCCGGCCAGCGTGGCCATCGAGACCAGGGCGAAGCCCCGGCGACTGATCGGACCCATGAGTGTGCCCCCAGACGTGTCGTTCCGTTATCCATGCCCAGCACAGCGTGACGGAATGCGGGCCGCACCGGCCGCTGACACACCCGGCGGACGTCGGTTTCGACGCTTCGCAACAGAAAGCTCACCCAAGGGGAGCGACCTGGACACAAGTGTTCCGCTCCCTCTGGAACCACGACCGCCTCATCCGGAGTGATGTCAAGTGGCGGGCCGCGGGCATCGACGGGCCCGCCCGCCCAGGCAGGCAACGCAGCGCCAATGACTCCCGCATCACGTCGCGCGGGGATGACCGAGGGGATGTGAAGTGGCACGTCCGAGTGACTGGTCGCCGGTGGACCTGGATCGGGACCCCACGCCCGGGGACCCGGACGAGGTGCGCGAACTCGCCGATGAGCTCCAGGATTTCGCGGACGATGTGGGGGAGGCCCTGGGCAAGATCCGGGGCCTGGCCTCGGAGCGTGCGGTGTTGGAGTGGGCGGGTCTGTCCGCCGACGCGTTCCGTTCCGAGTTCGAGGGCGTGCCCGACAACCTCATCAAGCTGGAGGACTCCTACAGCCTCTGCTCCCAGGCGCTCCAGACCTACTGGCCCAAGCTTCAGACCGCGCAGGGCATGGCGGACCGGGCGCTGGATCGCGCCATCTCGGCCCAGGCCGATCTGGCGAGCGCCCAGGCCGCGTTGGGCGACGCCCAGGACTGGGTGGGCCGGGCCGGCGACGAGGCCGAACGGCTGCAACGCGAGGGCGAACGCGACAACGTCGAGCCCCCGGACGAGAACGACGTCCGCGCGGCGGCCCGCGACCAACAGGCCGCCGAGGCCGCCGCCGGCGCCGCGCAGGGCCGCGTCGACGACGCCGAGGAACGCCTCTCCGCCGCCCGTCAACTCGCCCTCGACGCCCAGGAGATGCGCGAGGAAGCCGCCCGACAGTGCGCCCAGGGCATCGAGGAGGCCTCCGACGCCGGCATCCAGAACCGCCGCTGGTGGGAGAAGGCCATCAAGTGGGTCACCGACAACTGGGACACCCTCGTCGAGATCTGCAAGGTCATCGTCGCCGTCCTCGGCATCGTCGTCATGATCATCGGCGGCCCCCTCGCCTGGGTCGTCCTCGCCGCCGCCCTCGTCGTCCTCGCCGACACCCTCATCAAATACGCCAGGGGAGAAGCCGGACTCCTCGACGTTGCCTTCGCCGCCCTCGACTGCATCCCGGGCTTCAAGGGACTCACCACCGCCGGCGGCCTGCTGCGCGGTGTCAAGAACCTCGCGACCGGCGGGCTCGGGGATGTCGCCGCCGGAGTACGCGGGATGGCCAACGTCTTCAAGGGCTCGTCCCGGCTGCCCGGCGGACAGATCCCGTTCCGCGCGCTCTCCCCCAAGGCGCGCCAACTGGCCAGGGACCTGCAACTGCATGGCCACATCCCGATCAGGACGGCCGAGGTGAATGTCTCCCATATGGCCGAGCTTCAGCGGTTCGCGGGCCGGGAGCACGCCATCATCCAGAACCCCGCCGGCCAACTCCGACTCTTCCAGGGCACGGACGTGACCTCGGCGATTCCCCGCGATCTGCGCGAACAGGGTTATGACTTCATCGCGCACACCCACCCGGAGGACCGGCTGCCGGGCCCTCCGAACGAGATGGAGCGGCTACGAGGCATCGGCGACAGCATGACGCGCGACCTCGCCTACAAGAGGTCCGACCACGTGGAGGTGGTCATCAGCCGAGACGACCAACTGCGCTTCTTCGACGGGAACGGCCTCATCGACCCGGGAGTCATCCCGCCGAACGCGCCGGTCAACGACCGGGGATTCATCGTGCCCGTGCCGCGTCTAGGCTGATCGAGGATGCGGGCCCGTGAGAGAGGTTTGCCATCATGGCTGATGACTTGAACTCCTGCCGGATCTGTGGGGAGTTCGTGCTCCAGATTCCCGGCTGGAGCTACTACGTGCCCAGCTACACGCTGCTGCGCGCCGAGTGGCAGTCGGACGCGCCCTTCTTCGAGGGTGCCCTGCACTTCTCCTGCCTGTCCGGCTGGGAGCACAGGGAAGCGTTCCTGGCGGAGTTCCGATCGATCATGACCGGGTACGGGAGGAGCCTGATTTTCGAGGCCGGCGGTGAGACCCACACTCTGACCCAGCCGGGCTTCCACTTCGGCAACCCGATCTACCAGGGCGAGGACTGCGAGATCTTCCGCCACACCGCCACCGACAGCTGGCTGGTCCTGACCCAACGCGGTCCCTGGTTCAGGTTGGAGCGCGAACAGCTCGCCACGTTGGCCGAGCTCGGCACGGCGCGCTCGGCTGGAGGCGGCGAACGCACCAGACTGCCCGAGGGCCCGTCGCTGACGGCCGAGGAGGTCTCCGGCATGGGCCTCGCCGAACTGCTCGACCTGCTGGGCAGCGCGGACCGTTACCCGGGACTCTCGGAGGGCGCCCCCGAGTACACGGTGTGGAGCTACCACGAGCGGAAGCGTGTCCTGGAGTACTCGGTCGCGGTCGACCTGCCACTGCCGGCCCCGGCCCGCACGTTCCTCGCCTCCTACGCCCGCGAGTACCAGCCCATCGTGCTCGACGACGAGACGGAGTCGGCCGAGGGGAGCGGTCGGGACGCCGGCCGGAAGCCGGAGGGCCAGGACCCGGGCGCCGCTCCGTCGGCACCGCGCGGGTAACGTCGGGCCCCTGACCGACGAGAGCCAGTACCGACGAAGGGGCACGGCGTGACGGATATCGAACGCGTTGGCGTGGTGGGATGCGGCCAGATGGGGGCCGGCATCGCCGAGGTGTGTGCCCGGGCGGGACTTGAGGTGCGGGTCGCCGAGACCACCGGGGAGGCGCTGGAACTGGGCCGGACCCGCCTGGTCAACTCCCTGGAGCGGGCCGTGGAACGCGGCAAGATCGACGTCGCCGAGCGCGACGCGGCGCTGGAGCGGCTGACGTTCACCACCGACCTGGGCGAGTTCGCCGACCGCGACCTGGTGATCGAGGCCGTGGTGGAGAACGAGCAGGTGAAGACCGAGATCTTCCAGGTGCTCGACCAGGTGGTGACCAGGGAGGACGCCATTCTGGCCTCCAACACCTCGGCGATCCCGCTGGTCAACCTCGCGGTGGCGACTTCCCGCCCCGCTCAGGTGCTCGGGGTGCACTTCTTCAACCCGGCGCAGGTGCAGCGGCTGGTGGAGCTGGTCCCCGCGCTGACCACCGGCGAGGCCACCGTCAAGCGGGCCGAAGCCCTGGTCACCGGGGTGTTGGGCAAGCACGCGATCCGTGCCCAGGACCGTTCCGGCTTCGTGGTCAACGGGCTGCTGATTCCGTATCTCCTCTCCGCCATCCGGATGTTCGAGTCGGGCGCGGCCAGCCGCGACGACATCGACGCCGGGATGGAGCTGGGCTGCGCCCACCCGCAGGGCCCGCTGAAGGTGGCCGACCTGATCGGCCTGGACACCGTAGCCTCGATCGCCGCCTCGATGTACGAGGAGCTGAAGGAGCCGCTCTACGCTCCCCCGCCGCTGCTGCTGCGGATGGTGGCCGCCGGCCAGCTGGGCCGGAAGTCGGGCGCCGGCTTCTACTCCTACTCCTCCCAGGGCTGACCCCCTCCCAGGGCTGATCCGGGCCCAGGACTGATCCGGGCCCAAGACTGGTCCCGCCGCGGAACAGTTCGGCTCGCCGGCAACGCCCGCTCGCCGCCCAGAACGCCCCCGTGGGTCACAATTGCCCCGCTCCGGCAGGACCGGGACCGGTTGGCCCCACAAACGGACCCACGAACGGGATTGGGCGGCGGCGAGGATGTCCGTGGACTACCGCTGGCATCGGAGGATGACCGCGCGGGACACCAACGAGCCGCACCGCACGGCCACCCCGCTCGAACTCTTCTTCGACCTGTGCTTCGTGGTGGCGGTGGCGCAGATCGCCGGCGAGCTGCACGAGTACCTCGCCCAGGGCCGGCCGGCGACGGCGGTGGGCAGCTTCCTCACCGTCTTCTTCGCCATCTGGTGGGGCTGGATGGGGTTCACGTGGTTCTCGTCGGCGTTCGACCCCAACGACGTCCCGTTCCGGCTGGTGACGCTGGTCATCGTCACCGGCGCGCTGGTGCTGGCCGCCGGGGTGCGGCCGGCGTTCGAGGAGCACGACTTCGCGCTGGTCGTCGTCGGCTACACCGTGATGCGGCTGGCGCTGATCAGCCTCTGGCTGCGGGCGGCGTGCGCGGGCGCGGCCGGCCGGCGCACCGGCCGGACGTTCGCGGCCGGCCTGGCCGTGGTGCAGGGCCTGTGGTGCGCCTGGCTGCTGCTGCCCGAGGAGTGGCAGCGCCCGGTGTTCGTGCTGCTGGCCCTGCTCGACCTGGCGGTCCCGGTGCTCGGCGAACGGGTGCGCCCCACCAGCTGGCACGCGCACCACATCGCGGAGCGCTACGGCCTGTTCACCATGATCGTGCTGGGCGAGTCCGTGATGTCGGCCACCTCGGCGGTGCGGCGCGCGGTGGACGCCGACTACGCGGGCGGCGACCTCTACCTGCTGGCGGGCGGCGGGCTGTTGACGGTGTTCGCCATGTGGTGGATGTACTTCGCGTCCTCGGCCGGGGAGTTCCTCGACTCCACGCGGGAGGGCTTTCTGTGGGGCTACGGCCACTATCTGATCTTCGGCGCGGCCGCCGCCGTGGGCGCCGGTCTCGCGCTCAACATCGACGCGCTCACCGACGAGGCCGCGCTGACCGACGCGGGCGCGGCGGCCACGGTGACGGTGCCGGTCGCCGTCTATCTGATGGCCGTCTGGGCGTTGCACGTCCGCCCGCACCACCGGGGCGGCTGGGGCCCGTTCCTCTTCCCCGCCGGCGCCACGCTGGTCCTGGCGGCGACGGTGACCGCGATGCCGGTGGTGGCGACCGGGCTGGTCACCGCCGGCCTGGTCGCGGTCGGGGTGCTCAGGGAACGGGCGGCGGAGCGGCGGGCGGAACGGGCGCGGGCGGAGCGGGCGCGGGCGGAACGGTCAGGAGGCGCGGCGGCGTGACCCGGCGGCCTTCTTGGTCGTCGACTTCTTCGAAGCGGTCTTCTTCGCGGCGGACTTCTTGGCGGTCGACTTCTTCGCCGTGGCCTTCCTGCCCGTGGACTTCTTCGCCTGCGACTTCTTCGCCGCGCCCTTGCCCGCCGTGGACTTCTTGGCGGTCGACTTCTTCGCCTGCCGGCCGCCCCGCCCCCCGCCGGAGATGTCGGTGACCGTGGCGTCCTCGCCGCCCTCCCCCCGGGACTCCCGGGACTCCCGCGCGCTGCGCACGCTGTCCTCCAGGGCGGCCATCAGGTCCACCACCCGGCCGCCCCTGGCCGCCTCCTCGCCGGGGCTGGGCGGCTCGATGCCCTCCAACTTGGCGTTGACCAGGGTCTCCACGGCCTCCCGGTACTCGTCGTGCAGCTCGGACATGTCCACCGAGCCCAGGGTGTCCATCAGGGTGTCCGCCATGTCCAGCTCGGCGTCCCGCACGTTGACCTTCCCGGTGGGCGCCAGCCCCTCGGACGAACGGATCTCGTCCGGCCACAGCAGCGTGTGCATCCCCAGCACGTCCTCGTCCTCCCGGGTCCGCACCAGGGCGAGGGTCTCCCGCCCCCGCATCGCCAGCTTGGCGACCGCCGCCTGCCCCGAACGGCGCAGCGCCTCCCGCAGCAGCACATAGGGCTTGTCCGCGCCGGTGTCGGGCGCCAGGTAGTAGGAGCGGTCCAGCTGGTAGGGGTCGACGCTGGAGATCGGCACGAAGCCCAGGATCTCCACGGTCCGCGCGGTAGGCAGCGGCAGCGCGGCCAGGTCCTCGTCGCTGATCTGCACCAGCGTCCCGTCGGCCGCCTGGTACGCCTTGCCGATCTCGTCGCCGCTCAGCTCCTGGCCGTCCAGCTCGCACACCTTGCGGTACCGGATGCGGCCCTCGTCGGCGATGTGCACCTGCCGGAAGGAGACGGAGTGGTTCTCGGTGGCGCTGACCACCTTGATGGGAATGGTCACCAGACCGAACGAGATCGACCCTTTCCAGATGGATCGCATGATCTGCCCCTTTCGCGCCAGCCATGCCAACCTCAGGGTATGCCTGTGGTCACCGTGGAGGATCGTCGACTGACGCTCTCCAACCTCGACAAGGTGCTCTACGCCGACGGCACCACCAAGGGCGAGCTGCTGCACCACTACGCCAGCCACGGCGCGCTGCTCCTGCCCCACCTGGTCGATCGGCCGCTGAGCCTGCTGCGCTACCCGGACGGGGCGGCGGGCGAGCGCTTCTTCACCAAGAACGTTCCGCCCGGAACCCCCGACTGGGTGATGACCGGCGAGGTGCCCCGCTCGGGCGGCGGCACGATGCGCCAGCTCGTGGTGCGGGACCTCCCCTCGCTGGTGTGGGCGGCGAACCTGGTCGTGGAGTTCCACACCCCGCAGTGGACGCTGGACGACCCGGGCACCGCCGACCGGCTCGTCTTCGACCTCGACCCGGGCGAGCCGGCCACCGTGGTCGACTGCTGCCGGGTCGCGCTCTGGCTGCGGGAACGGCTGGCCGCCGACGGGCTGACCTGCTACGTCAAGACCTCCGGGTCCAAGGGCCTGCACCTGCTCTGCCCGGTGACGCCGACCCCGGCCAAGGAGACCTCCGCCTACGCGAAGCGGCTGGCCGTCGAGGCCGGCCGCGAGCTGCCCGACCTGGCCATCGCGGCGATGGCCCGCCGGCTGCGCCCGGGCCGGGTCTTCATCGACCACAGCCAGAACGCCGCCCGCAAGACCACCGCCACCCCCTACACCCTCCGCGCCCGGCCCCTGCCGACGGTCTCGGCGCCCGTGACCTGGGACGAGATCGCGGCCTGCGAGACGCCCGAGGACCTAGAGATCACCCTCGCCGATCTCCCGGACCGGCTCGACGAGTTGGGCGACCTGTTCGCCCCGCTGGCCTCGGGGGACGAGGCGGCGCCGCTGCCGGGATGACGGGAGGCGCGGACTCAGTCGATCTTCTTGACCACCCGCGCCGGCACCCCGGCGACAACGCTCCGGGCGGGAACGTCACGGGTCACCACGGCACCGGCGGCCACCACGGCGTCGGCGCCGACGGTCACGCCCTGAAGGATCGTGGCGGACGCCCCGATCCAGACGTTGCGTTCGATCCGGATCGGCGCCGACGTGACCTCGGAACGCCGCCGCGCCGGGTCCAGCGGGTGTCCCGAGGAGATCAGGCTGACGTTCGGACCGAGCATCACGTCGTCACCGATCTCGATGCCCCCGATGTCGTTGAAGCGGCAGCCCTGGTTCACGAAGACGTTGCGGCCCACCCGGAGGTGCACGCCGTGGTCGGTGTGGACGGGCGGGATCAGGTGGAAGGTCTCGTCCACCGCCTGCCCGGTGAGTTCGGTCCACCGCTCGCGTATCTCGTCCTGCTGGGCATAGGTCAGCGCGTTGATCCGCTCCGCCCTGTCGATCGCCCGCCGCACCCGCTGCACGAAGTCCATTCCGCCTCCCGGTGACAACCCTCGTGTGGCCGCTGGGAGTGAACCAACGCCGCTATCCCCCGGGCAAACAACCGGTCGGAGCGCCCGTCACCACCGTTGGTTGTGCCGCGTACGATCCCGGGCATGGATGTCGAAGCGGTCCGGACGTTCGTGGCCGTGGCCGACCACGGGCAGTTCCAGGCGGCGGCCGACGAACTCCGCATCAGCCAGCAGGCGGTGTCCAAGCGGATCGCCGGCCTGGAGCGGGACCTCGCCGTCGCCCTGTTGGTGCGCACCCCGCGCGGGTCCCAACTCAGCCTGGACGGGCGGGCCTTCCTGCCGCACGCCAGGCGGGTCCTGGCCGCCGTCGCGCGGGCCGAGCACGCCGTGCGGCCGGGGAGCAGGCCCCTGCGGGTCGACGTCCTCAACCGGCGCATCGCCCCGGCCCAGGCCGTCTACCGGTTCTACCGCTCCCGCCCCCGGACCAGCCTGGAGCCGGTCGCCCTGGGCGAGTTGAACGCGGCCCAGGCGACCGAGGCGGTGCTGAGGGGAACGGTCGACGCCACGTTCCGCGCGCTGCCGGCCGACCGGGTGCCCGCCGGCATCAGCGCCGAACGGCTCCTGGACTTCCCCCTCCAACTCCTGGTCGGACCCGCTCACCCGCTGGCGGACGCCCGCGCGGTCAGGCCGGCCGACCTCGCCGGGCACCGCATCTGGGTGCCCGGCATCCGGCCGGGCATGGAGTGGTCGGCGTTCTACGCGGCGCTGGCCGAGACGTTCGGACTGAGCATCGACGCGCTCGGCCCCCACTTCGGCGACGAGGCCCTGATGGACACCCTGGCCGACTCGCCCTCCCTGGCCACCCTCGTCGGCGCCGGAGACCGGTACGTGTGGCCGCAGGCCCACGACCTGCGACGTGTCCCCCTGCACGACCCGACGCCGGTGTACCCGCACAGCCTGCTGTTCCGCACCGACGAACGCCACCCGGCGCTGACCGAACTCCGCGCCCACCTGCACGAGACGGCACCGAAGACACCCGACGACGCGTGGCTCCCCCGCTGGGCGAGCCCCTGACCCGGGCCCCCCTGGGCCCGCGCCTGACCCGAGGCGCTCTGGGGGCGCCCGGGCGCCGCCGGCATGTCCGAGGTGCCCGGCCCGGCCCGTCAGGCACCGACCAACGACCGCCCGACGGCGGCATTTTGGGACGGCGCGCGGGGGCAGCGGCCCGTTCAGCCCCGGCGAACTCCGGCCCGCCGCAGGGGGCACGGCCCGGCCTGCGGCCCAACCCCGGGCAGAGCCCCGCACCGGCCCTGGCACGTCTTGGGGCCCCGGCCAACGGCCGGGGCCCCAAGACGGCCAACGGCCGGCACCCCGAACGCCAGCGCGCAGCGCACCGCGCGGGCGGGGCCCGGCGCCCTCAGGGCGCCGGGCCCCGCCCGCGCGTCCGGTCAGGAACGCAGCGTCGCCCCCGTGCGGGAGACCGCCGTCGCGACGGCCGCCTCACGGGCGGCCGTCGCCTCCTCGGCGGTCAACGTCCGGTCCGGCGCCCGGAACCGCAGCGCGTACGCCAGCGACTTCCGCCCGGCGCCCAGCTGTTCGCCGGTGAAGACGTCGAACAGCCGCACGGACTCCAGCAGTTCACCCGCGCCGGCGCGCAGCGCCGCCTCCACCTCGGCGGCGGGCACCGCGTTGTCCACCACCAGCGCCACGTCCTGGGTGGCGACCGGGAACGTCGACACATGGGGGCCGACGACCGGGCCGCCCGCCGCGTCGGCGAGCACGTCCAGGTCGAGTTCCATCGCGCAGCTGCGCTCAGGAAGCCCCAGCGCCTTCACCACCCGGGGGTGCAACTCCCCCGCGTGGCCGGCCAGTCGGCGTTCGCCGTCCCGCCGCACCCGCAGCGCCGCGCAGCGGCCCGGGTGCCAGGGCGCGTGCTGGTCGCGTTCCACGATCAGCTCGACCCGCGCCTCGCGGGCCACCACCCGGGCGGCCTCGATGGCGTCGGCCCACAGCGCGGGCCGTTCGCCGCCCCACCAGCCGGCCGGCTCCCTGGCGCCGGAGAGCACCACGGCGACGCGGCGCGGCTGCGCCGGCAGCGCCGCGTTGAGCGCGGCGACCTCCTCGTCGGTGGGCCTGCGGGTGACCGGCGGCCTGATCTGCGCCGGCTCCTGCCCGGTCGGCCGGAAGACCAGCCCGGTCTCGAAGAGCGCCAGGTCGTGGCCGCCCCGGCCGTGGTTGCGGCGAAGCGTCTCCAGCAGCCCGGGCAGCAGCGTGGTGCGCAGCAGCGGCTCCTCCTCGGAGAGGGGGTTGGCCAGCCGCACCGCGCGCCGCCTGGGATCGTCCTGCGGCAGGCCGAGCCCGTCGAGCGCCTTCTCGCCGACGAACGGGTAGTTGAGGGTCTCCACATAGCCGGCGCCGGCCAGCGCCCGGCCGACGCGCCGGCGCAGCCGCTGCCCCTCGGTCAGCCCGCGCCCGGCCGGCGGCTTGGGCAGCGTGGAGGGCAGCGACTCGTAGCCCTCCAGGCGCAGCACCTCCTCGGCGAGGTCGTTGGGGTCGGTCAGGTCGGGGCGCCAGGTGGGCGCCGTGACCTGGAGCACGTCCGAGCCGCTGACCGAGCAGCCGACCTCCTGGAGGCGGCGCACCACGACCTCGCGGCCGTAGGTGACGCCGGCGACCCGGTCGGGGTGGTCGGCGCGCAGCTCGACGGTGGCGGGCGCGGCGGGCGTTCCCAGGTCGGTGACGCCCTCCCCCGCCGTGCCGCCGGCGAGCAACACCAGCAGGTCGACGGCCCGTTGGGCGGCGGCGCCGGCCGCCGCCGGGTCGACGCCGCGCTCGAAGCGGCGCGACGCCTCGGTGGACAGCCGGTGCCGGCGGGCCGCGCGGGCCACCGTGACCGCGTCGAAGTGCGCGGCCTCGATCACGATGTCGGTGGTGCCCTCCGGGGCGAGCGGGCTGCGCGCCTCCTGCGGGGCGTCGGCGATCTCGGTGTCGGCGCCGCCCATGACGCCGGCCAGCCCGATGGGCCCCCGGTCGTCGGCGATCACCAGGTCCTCGGGGTGCAGCGTCCGTTCGACGTCGTCGAGGGTGGTCAGCTTCTCCCCCGCCGCCGCGCGGCGCACCACGATGGTCCCGTTCAGCCGGGTGCGGTCGTAGGCGTGCAGCGGCTGGCCGATCTCCAGCATCACGTAGTTGGTGATGTCGACGGCCAGCGAGATGGGCCGCACGCCGGACTTCTGGAGCCGGCGCCGCATCCAGATCGGGGAGCGCGCGTCGGGCCGCACGCCGGTGACCGTGCGGGCGACGAACCGGTCGCAGGCGGCCTCGTCCTCGATCCGCACCGGCTGCCCGGCGCCGCCGGCCCCCGGCACGTCGAGCAGCGCGGGGTCGCGCAGCGGCAGCCCGAACGCGGTGGCCGTCTCGCGGGCGACGCCCCGCATCGACAGGCAGTAGCCACGGTCAGTGGTGACCGCGATGTCCAGCACCTCGTCGAGGAGTTCGAGCAGGGTGATGGCGTCGGTGCCGACCTCGTGCTCGGGCGGCAGCACCAGGATGCCGTCGTGGTCGTCGCCGACGCCCAGCTCGCGCGAGGAGCAGATCATGCCCTCGGAGACATGGCCGTAGGTCTTCCGCGCGGAGATCTTGAACCCGCCGGGCAGCACCGCGCCCGGCAGCACGACCACGACCTTGTCGCCGACGGCGAAGTTGGTCGCGCCGCAGATGATGTTCTGCGGCTCGCCGGTGCCGTTGGCCTCGCCGACGTCCACCTGGCAGTAGCGGATCGGCTTCTTGAACCCGGTCAGCTCCTCGATGGCGAGGACCCGTCCGACGACCAGCGGCCCGGTGAGGTCGGCGCCCAGGCGCTCTACCAGCTCGACCTCAAGGCCGGCGGAGATCAGCCGGGTGGCGACCTCGCGCCCGCCGACCTCGGCGGGCAGGTCCACGTACTCCCGGAGCCAGGAGAGGGGCACGCGCATCAGATCTCACTCCCGAACGGCCGGGTGAACCGCACGTCACCCTCGATGATGTCCCGCATGTCGGCGACGCCGTGCCGGAACATCAGCATCCGCTCGATGCCGAAGCCGAAGGCGAAGCCGCTGTACCGCTCCGGGTCGACCCCGCAGGCGACCAACACCCGGGGGTTGACCACGCCGCAGCCGCCGAGCTCGATCCAGCCCTCGCTGGAGCAGGTGCGGCAGGGCCGGTCCGGGTTGCCCACGGACTCGCCCCGGCAGCGGAAGCACACCATGTCCATCTCGGCCGAAGGCTCGGTGAACGGGAAGTAGTTGGGCCGCAGCCGGGTCCGCATCCCCGGGCCGAAGAGCGAGACGACCATGTGGTCGAGGGTGCCCTTCAGGTCGGACATGGTCAGGCCCTCGTCCACGGCCAGCAGCTCGACCTGGCCGAAGACCGGCGTGTGGGTGGCGTCCAGCTCGTCGGTGCGGTAGGTGCGCCCGGGGCAGACGACATAGACCGGCGGCTCCCGGTCCAGCAGCGACCTGATCTGCACCGGCGAGGTGTGGGTGCGCAGCACGAGACCCGAGTCGGGGCTGCCCTGCTCGTCGGCGACGAAGAACGTGTCGTGGGTGGAGCGCGCCGGGTGGTCGGGGTCGAGGTTGAGGGCGTCGAAGTTGAACCACTCGGCCTCCAACTCGGGCCCCTCGGCCACCTCGTAGCCCATGGCCACGAAGATGTCCTCGATCCGCTCCGAGAGGGTGGTCAGCGGGTGCCGGGCGCCGGCGGGCGCGCGGTCGTAGGGCAGCGTGACGTCCACCGCCTCCTCGACCAGGACCCGCTCGTCCCGCTCCGCCTCCAGCGCGGACTGCCGGGCGGCGAGCGCCTTGTTGACCGCGCCCCTGGCCTGGCCCACGCGCTTGCCGGCGGCGGCCCGCGCCTGCGGCGGCAGGGCGCCGATCTCGCGGTTGGCCAGCGCCAGCGGCGAACGGTCGCCGGTGTGCGCGATCTTGGCCTCTCGCAGCGCCTCAAGGTCGGCGGCGGCCTCGAACGCGGCGAGCGCCGCGTCCCTGGCCGCGTCGATCTCCTCTGGTTTCAGTGCCTCGACCTCGACAGGGTCGTACGACTTGTTGGGTGCCGACATCTCTTCCCGTGCTTCCTGATGGCTTGGGCTCCGCTACGCCCCGCGAGGACCCGGGACCCGAGTCTAAGGGGCGGCGCGCGGCGGCCTGGACACGCGTGGGTCAGCCTGCGGACTCGGCCCGTGCTGGTGGTTCCCGCTCCCGGTGGTGACCCACCGGACGGCTCAGCGGAGAAAGGCCGGGGTGCCCGCAGGCAGGATAAATCGGAAACGGGCGCCGCCCCCGGTCGAGCGGCCGACGGTGACCGTGCCACCGTGCGCCTCGACGATGCCCTTGACGATGTACAGGCCAAGGCCGGTGCCGCCGCGTTCGCTGCCCCGCCAGAAGCGCGTGAAGACCCGCTGCATGGCGTCCTCGGGGATGCCGGGGCCCTCGTCGCTCACGGTGACGGCCGTCCCTTCCTGGCGGGTCCTGGTCGCGGGTGCGCGGTGCACCTCAATGGTGACCCTACCGCTTCCGTGCCGCACCGCGTTTTCCAGCAGATTGACCAGAACCTGGTCGATCTTGTCCGGGTCGGCCCAGAGACTGGGCAGGTCCTCCTGGATGTCCAGCTGGAAACGGTCGGCGTCCTGACCGTTGTTGACTAAGGCGTCGACGCGCCGGCGGACCGCCTCGCCCAGCGCCACCGGCTGGCGGCGGATCTCCAGCCGCCCCGAGTCGATCCGGGAGACGTCCAGCAGCTCGGTGATCAGCCGGGTGACCCGGTCCGCGTCGCTGTCCACGGTCTGGAGCATCAGCCGCTTCTGCTCGTCGGTGAACCGCTCCCAGCGCGCCAGCAGCGTCGCGGTGAAGCCCTTCACGGAGGTCAGCGGCGAGCGCAACTCGTGGGCGACGGTGGCGATCAGCTCCGCGTTGCCGCGCTCGATGCGCTGCCGCGCCTCGGTGCCGCGCAGCGAGACCACCAGCCGCCGCAGCTCCCCCGAGGGCCGGGCGCGGACGTAACGCGCGGAGACCAGCACCTCGCGGGCGCCGGGCAGCAGCAGGTTGCGCTCCGGCTGGCCGGTGCGGGTGGCGAGCCCGCCGTAGGGGTCGGTCAGCCGCCACCAGGGCCGCCCGTCCTGGTCCTCCAGCGGCAGCGCCCGTTCGATCGGCCGGCCCAGCGCCTCGGCCGCCGGGACGCCGGTCAGCCGGGCCGCCGCCGCGTTGCAGCACACCACCACCCCCCGGTGGTCGGCGACCACCAGCCCGTCGGGCAGGTCGTCGGGGTGCACCCGCGCAAGCTCCCCGGCACCGACCGCTGTGTCCATCCCCTCGCCCCTCTCCCGATGTGGGTCACCCCGAGCACGCCCAACCCGCCCCGTTCAGCGACCGGTTGAACGGGCAATCATCCCGCAGCGGCGGCCGCCACAGCACCCGCCAGGGCTACAGCCCTGCGGGGCGAACGTTGTGGAAGGTGAGCTAGCGGGCGGCCCGGCAACCGCCCGGTCGGCGCTGGGCCCTGGCCGAGCCGTACAGGCACACGGCGGCGGCCGTCGCCAGGTTGAGGCTCTCGGCCCTGCCGTGGATCGGCACCCGCACCACCGCGTCCGCCAGCCGCCTGGTCTCCTCCGGCAGGCCCCACGCCTCGTTGCCGAATATCCAGGCGGTGGGGCCGCCCATGGTGTCCCCGTCCAGCTCGGCGTCCAGGTCGGCCTCGCCCCCGCCGTCGGCCGCCAACACCCGCACCCCGGCGCCGCGCAGCCCGGCGACCGCCTCGGCGACGGGCACCCCGACGGCCACCGGCAGATGGAACAGGCTGCCGACCGAGGCCCGCACCGCCTTCGGGTTGTACAGGTCGACGGAGGCGTCGGTCAGCACCACGGCGTCGGCGCCGGCCGCGTCGGCGCAGCGCAGCACGGTGCCCGCGTTCCCCGGGTCGCGGACGTGCGCCAGCACGGCGACCAGCCGGGGCGCGGCGGCCAGGATCTCGGCCAACGGCCGGTCCAGGAAGGCGCAGACGCCGACGAGCCCCTGGGGCGTGACGGTCTGCGAGATCGAGGCGACCACCTCGGGGTCGGCCAGGTGCACCCGGGCGCCGGCCGCCTCGGCGGCCCCGACCAACTCGGCATAGCGCTCGGCCGCCTCCGGGGTGGCGAACAGCTCCCGCAGGGTCGCGCCCTCCGACGCGCGGTGCCCGACCGCCTCGCGGACGGCCTGCGGCCCCTCGGCCAGGAAGCGCCGCTCCCGCCCCCGGAAGCTGCGCCGCGCCAGCCGGCGGGCGGCCGCCACGCGGGGGGAACGCGCTGAGGTCAGCTGGGTGCCAGGAGCCATGGACGGCGAACTCGCTTCGTGACGGCGGCTGTTGGGAACGGACCCCGGCGCCGGCGAACCGGCCAGGGGAAGCGACGGACCCGCAGGCCCCGGGGCCTGCGGGTCCGGGAAGAGCGGGATCGCTCAGGCCGCCTTGGGCGCGTTGACGTCGCTCGGCAGCGCCTTCTGGGCGGTCTCGACCAGCACCGCGAAGGCGGCCGGGTCGCTGACGGCCAGCTCGGCGAGCATCTTGCGGTCCACCTCGATCTCGGCGGCCTTCAGCCCCTGGATGAACCGGTTGTAGGTGACGCCGTTGGCGCGGGCGGCGGCGTTGATGCGCTGAATCCACAGCTGCCGGAAGTCGCCCTTGCGCTTCTTGCGGTCGTTGTAGTTGTAGACGAGGGAGTGGGTGACCTGCTCCTTCGCCTTGCGGTACAGCCGCGAGCGCTGGCCACGGTAGCCGCTGGCCTGTTCGAGAATCGCCCTGCGCTTCTTGTGGGCGTTGACTGCCCGCTTGACGCGTGCCACGTGTGTACTCCTTGTAGCGGGGCCGTGGGGATGGTCACACGGCCCGGGAACGGATGGTTCCGGTCGGTCCGCCGACCGCCGCCTGGTGGGGCTGGCGGTCGGCCGGGATCACTTGCGAAGAAGCTTCTTGATCCTCTTCGCGTCGGCCGGAGAGGTCTCCGTCGTGCCGGCCAGGCGTCGGGTCAGCGTGGACGGCTTGTGCTCCAGGTAGTGACGGCGACCCGCCCGCTGCCGCAACACCTTGCCCGAGCCAGTGATCTTGAACCGCTTGGCGGCACCGGAGTGCGTCTTGTTCTTCGGCATGATCGCCGTACTCTCCTCGTTCTTTCCTGTCAATGAACCCGCTGGGAAAGGCGGCCGGTGTCAGGCCGTCGTCTTCCCCTTCTGGCGTTCTGCCTTGCGGGCGGCCTGGGCCTCGCGCGCCTCGGCCATCGCCTCGGTCTTCTTCTTGTGCGGACCGAGAACCATGATCATGTTCCGCCCGTCCTGCTTCGGGTTGGACTCGACAAAGCCCAGATCCTGGACGTCCTCCGCGAGCCGCTGAAGCAGCCGGAACCCCAGCTCGGGGCGGGACTGCTCACGGCCACGGAACATGATCGTGATCTTGACCTTGTCCCCCTGCTTGAGGAACCGGACGACATGACCCTTCTTGGTGTCATAGTCGTGCGGGTCGATCTTCGGCCGGAGCTTCATCTCCTTGATGACCGTGTGCGCCTGGTTCTTGCGCGCCTCACGGGCCTTCATGGCCGACTCGTACTTGAACTTTCCGTAGTCCATGAGCTTGCAGACCGGCGGGCGGGCGGTGGCCGCCACCTCGACGAGATCCAGGTCGTACTCCTGGGCAAGCTCCAGGGCCTTGGCAAGCGGCACAATGCCGACCTGCTCGCCGCTGGGACCGACGAGTCGCACCTCGGGGACGCGAATCCGGTCGTTGATACGGGGCTCGGCGCTGATGGGGCCTCCTCGGTTGCGCCGCACGGATGTCTGGCGGACAGCCGTGCCGGATAAGTCAGGTGACCGCCGGCTGTGGGAGGGCGTGAAAAAACGCCCCGACCGGCACACAGGTGGGGGCTCCGAGATACAGACCGGGAGCACCCACGCGGCGTGACCGCGAGGCGCTGCCTGACCGAAGACCTCCCGACCCTGGGGTCAGTAAGGTGGGAGCGCGGAGCCTCCACTTGCGGGCCGCACACAACATATGTCCGGCCGGTCACATTCCAGGCTACACCACCTCGCGGGATGGGCGAACCCGGCGTCCTGCCGCCGTCGCGCCCGTTGTCCCGCCCCCGGTCAGGGGCCCCGGGCCCGGGGCCTAGGCTGGGCGCCATGAGCGACCCCCAGACTGAGCCCACGACCGGCGGGGCCGGCCAGGACACGGCCGAGCTGACCCGGGACATCGCCGAGGTCCCGGCGGTCGAGGTGATCACCACCGTGGCGGTGCACCTGATGAGTTCGGCCGCCGTCAACCTGGGCCTGGCGGAGGACGGGGAGCGGCACAAGGACCTCGACGAGGCGCGGAAGTTGATCACCGCGCTGGCCGGCCTGGTGACCGCGAGCGCCACCGAGGTGGGCACGTATCACGCCGCGCCCCTGCGGGACGGGCTGAAGTCGCTCCAGCTGGCGTTCCGCGAGGCGTCGGCCGTCCCGGACGAGCCGGGCCAGGGTCCCGGCGAGAAGTTCACCGGCCCGGTCATCGGCTAGCCCCGGGGGCCTCGCCACTCGCCTTGCCCCGGTGGCCGCCCTTCCCGTTGAGCTTCGACGAGAGCCACGGGATGTCGGCGAACCAGTCGTGCGGCTCCGCGTGCGTGAACCGGTGCACCAGCACCGCGATGGCCGCGCCGACCAGCGGCGCCAGCACGAAGAGCCAGAGCTGGATCAGCGCGTCGCCGCCCGCGAAGAGCGCGGGCGCGATGCTGCGCGCCGGGTTGACGGAGGCGCCGGTCAGCGGGATGCCGACCAGGCTGACGGCGGCCAGGGTGAGGCCGATGGGCAGGCCGTCGAGGCTGCCCAGGGTGATCCTCCGGGCGACCGAGAGGTAGACGAAGACCAGCAGCGCGGTCAGCATCACCTCGGTCACGAAGGACCCGGCGATCGACAGGCCGACGGCCGAACGGTGGCCGTAGCCGTTGCTGCCGAACGCCTCACCGGTCCTGATGCCCGGCACCTGGTGGGCGACGAGGAACAGCAGCGCGGCGCCCACGATGGCGCCGACGACCTGCGCCAGCCAGTACCAGCAGGCGGCCCGGGGACTCATGCGGCCGGACAGCAGCATCCCGAGCGTGACGGCCGGGTTGAACTGGGCGCCGGAGATCGGCCCCAGCACATAGGTCAGCCCCAGCAGGGCGAAGCCGAAGGTCAGCGCGATGCCCAGGCTGCCGATGAACTCACCGGCGAGCACGGCGGAACCGACGGCGAAGAAGACCAGGACCAGCGTGCCGACCGCCTCGGCGGCGAGCGCCCTGGGGTCGTGCTCCCCGACGCCCCCGGCGGAGGCGTCGGCTGTGGTCTTGGCGGAGGTCTCGGCGGACATGGCGCCTCCCGTGCCTAGCGGATCTGCTGGCAGTCTTGGCCACCGCGCGACCCCCCGCACCTTGGCTGAGCCGTCCGGGTGAGGGCTCCCGTTCGTTTGAACTTCGTGGAACCCGGCCGCTCAGCGCCGGTAGCTGGGCTCCCCCGGCAGGCCGCTGCCCGGCGGCAGCACGGCCAGGCTGAGGCCGCGCACCAGGTGGGCGCGGAGCGTCCGGTGCGCGGCGAGGCCGCCGGCCAGCGCGCGGGCCACGGCGGTGGCGTCGGCGCCCTGGTCGAGCAGCACCGCGAGGGTGCCGTCGGCCGAGCCGCCCGGCACCAGCTGGGCGGCGACCACGGCCGGCTGGGCCGCCAGCACCTCGCGGACGGCGGCCAGCACCTCGGGCCGTTCGGCGGGCGGGCCGCCGCCGGCCAGCGAGCGCAGCGCCGGCCCGACCACCTCGAAGGTGACGGGCCCGGCCACGTCGAGCACCAGGGCGCCGGCGCCCTCCTGCACCGCGGCCGCCAGCGCCTGGGTGGCGGTCACCGGCACCGGGCGCGCCTCGGGCTGCCAGCGGGCCAGGGTGTCCAGCGCGGTGAAGACGGGCAGGGCCCGCCGGCCGCCGAGGAGTTCCAGCGTGAGCAACGCCATGTCGCTGCTCTTCTCGCGGCGCCGCCCGGCCCCGTCGACCTCCTCCTCGCCGAGGACCGCGACCACCCCGGCCAGCAGCCGGGCGCCGGCCAGCGCGGCCACCACGGCCGGCGCGTGCCGGTCGGGCTGGGCGGCCCACGCGTCGAGGGCCGCGCGGAGCGCGGGGTCGGCGGTGCCGTCGTCGTCGGCGAAGGCGGGCTGGGGGATGTTCCTGAGCGCCATCCGTCGAGGGTATCCAGGGCGTGAGCCGGCGCCTGCGGCGGGCGACGGGAACGGAGGGGCGGCTTCCTCCTCACGCACTGTTACCCGTTTTTCACACATACGCCGGTGACTCGTGTGAATGTGCGAGTTACCGTTCAGAGTTATGAATCTGAACGACCGGCACCCAGCGCGGCGGCTGCGCCCGACCCTGCTGGTGAACTCGGCCCTCGCGGGCACGCTGCTGGCGTTCGCTGCGGTGGGAGACGCGCCACAAATGACGGCCGACGGCGAGCCGGGCGAGCCCGCCTCCGACCAGGTTCAGGCCGGCCCGCCGGCGGGAGACGGGCTCGGCGACATCACGTCCGACCTCTCCCCGCCCTCCCGCACCTCGCCGAACCTGCTGATCCCCGACCGGGCGGCGAACGCGGCGCTGGCCCACGCGATGGCGCCGCTGCCCTCCGAGCCGGGCGCCAGGCTGTCGGTCTCGGTGGCAGCCCTGGACAGCGGGACGACCGCCACCTTCGGCAGCCAGCGGTTCGACACGGCCAGCATCGTCAAGGTCAACGTGCTGGCCGCGCTCCTCCTGGAGGCGCAGGACGAGGACCGGGAGCTGACCGAGCTGGAACGGGAACGCGCCGAGGTCATGATCCGGCAGAGCGACAACGCGGCGACCGACGCGCTGTGGTGGCAGATCGGCGGCGCCGCCGGCCTGACCGAGGCCAACGAGCGCCTCGGCCTGACCGCCACCACGCCGGGCGCCGGCGGCCACTGGGGCCTGACCCAGACCACCAGCGCCGACCAGATAGCCCTGCTGCGCGCGATATACGCGCCGGACTCGGCGCTGGACGCCGAATCCCAGCGCTATCTGCGGGAGTTGATGGCCTCGGTGGTGGACGGCCAGCGCTGGGGGATATCGGCGGCGGCGGACGGCGGGGAGACGAACCTCGACGGGTTCGAGCTGAAGAACGGGTGGCTGCCGCGCAGCGAGACCGGGCTGTGGGACGTCAACAGCATCGGCTGGGTGACGGCGCGGGGCCGCGACTACCTGGTGGCCGTGGTCTCCGACGGGCACTCCAGCCAGGAGGCCGGGATAGCGGCCGTCGAGTGGGCCGCCGAGGCGGCCATCCACACGTTGGCCGCTGGCGCGGCGCCTCGGGTGACCTGAACCCCTGGGGGGTTCAGGTCGGGTGGGGGTGCCGGGTGGTGGGGTTCCCTCCGGGGGGTTCGGGGACGTGGGGATTCTGCTTCCTGGTGCGGGGCGCTGTTTCCTGGATGCGAGACGCCGTCGGACCGCGCGGGCCCGGTCCGAACGTCGCGCTGCCGGCGGGGCGGTGGAGCGGCGGGGCGGTGGGGCGGTGGCGTGGTGAGGCGGTGGGGCGGGGCCAGGTCGTTGAGCGGCGGGGCGGCCGGGCCGGCGGAGCCGTTGGGCCGGCAGGTCGATGGGCCGGTGGGCCGTTCAGCCGGTGCGGCCGGTAGGTCGGCGGGGCCGTTGGACCGGCGGGGCGGTGGGTGGGTCGGCAGGCCGGTGGGGCCGTTCGGCTGCGGGTCGATGGGGCATTCGGCCGGCGGGGCCGTTGGGGCTGCGGGCCGGCAAGTCGGCAGTTCGTTGAGCTACGGGCCGGCAGGCCGGCAGGTCGTTGGGCTGCGGGTCGATGGGGCGTCGGGTCGGTGGGCCGGCAGGTCGGTGGGGCCGTTCGGCTGCGGGTCGATGGGGCGTCGGGTCGGTGGGCCGGCAGGTCGTTAAGCTGCGGGTCGATGGGCCGGAGGGGCCGTTGGGGATGCGGCTCGGTGGGCCGGCGGGGCTGCGGGCCGATAGGTCGACGGGACGGCGGGGCCGTTCGGACTGCGGGCCGTTCGGCCGATGGGCCGATGGGTCGATGGGGCGCCGGGTCGGTGGGCCGGCAGGTCGTTGGCCTGGCGAGCCGATAGGCCGGCGGGCCGCCGGGACTGTTCGGACTGCGGGTCGCCGGGGCCGTTCGGCCGGCGGGGCCGTTGGGCCGGCGGGGCCGTTGGGCCGGCGAGCCGATGAGCCGGAGGGGCCGTCGGGACTCCGGGGCGGTGGGCTGGTGCTGGGGCGATTGGGCACCGGCGGGCTCCGCCGCGCGGTGGACCACCGCGCTCGCCGGTTTCCACGGACGACTCCCCCGCGTTCGCCGGCCGGCCGGGGCCGCCCGACTCCCAGACGGACGCAGCCTGTTGACCTGGGCGGGCGGCCGGAGGCCGAAGGTCAGGTGTGCCCGCCGGCCGGCAACCCGGCGGAGCGGGCATGGCCGGCCCCGGTCACCGCCGACGAGCACCCCCAACTCCCCGACGGTGAACTGCCGTTGACCACGCGCCCGCCCGCCGGGCGCGCCACCTGTCAGCCCGAACCAGCGACTGACGCACCACCGCCAGGCGCCACCAGAGCATCAGGCCACCGCAGACACCCCACCGGCAGCAGCCCAACTCACCCACGGACGGCACCCATTGCCCTGGCGAGCGGGGTGCCCGCCAGCCAGCGCGGCCACGGGCTCGCGGCCCGGCGGACACCCCACCGGCAAGCCGGCAGCCGCCCGACGCGCGCCACCGTTCCGCCAACGGCCGATCCTCGACCGGCTTCCTCAACACCCCTCGCACAGCGGCACCGTGCGGCCGTGGCCCACCCCTGATCACCAACTCGACCGCGCCACCGTTCCGTTCACCGCCCACGCCGCGCCGGCGTGCAGCAGAACGGCCCGCAACCCCCGCCGCAGGCAGAGCCGGGCGGCGCCAACGGCCCACGCATGGGCGGCCAGCAGCCGGGCCACCCCGCTGTCTTCCCGCAGCACCCGCCGCAGGCGGGTCGAGACGGACCAACGGGCCGCTTGCTCCCATGGTCACCGCAGGCGGCGGGGCCCGCCGGCAGCCGAAGCCACCACCCGCCGGGGCTACTCCACCGCACCCGCCGCAGGCGACCAGCAGCCGGGCGCAGTGACCACGTTCCCGCAGCACCCGCCGCAAGCGCGGCGGGACGAACCAACGGGCCGCTGCCCCCCATGCCCGCCGCAGGCGACCAGGAGCCGCGCCGTCCAGCCGCGCGCCCGCCGCAGGCGGCCGGCGGCAGCCCAACCGGCCGCCCTCTCGCAGCCCCACCATGCCCGCCGCAGGCGACCAACGACCGGGGCAACCGACTGCCCTCCGGCAACGCCCGCCGCAGGCCCGACGGAACGGGATGCGACGGACCAACAGACCGCTTGCCTGCCCTGCCCGCCGCAGGCGGCCGGGGGCCCGGCGGCAGTCCAAGCCGCCACCCACCCGCAACGCCCGCCGCAGGCGGCCAGCGGCCGGGCCGGCGGCCCGTTCCCCGAAAGCCCAGCGGCCAGCGTTCATCTCACAGGCAGGCCGCCCAGCCAGATGCGGCGGAAGAGGAGGACGCCGCCGGTGCCCAGCAGCAGGACGCCCGTCGCGCCGGCGGCCGGGGCCAGCCAGCCGGTGCCGCCGCCGTCGGCGGACTCGTTGGCGGGCCCGGGACCGAAGTACTCGCCGGCATAGGTGCCGCCGCTCTCGGCGGCGGGCGCGCCCGCCGCGCCCGCCGCCTCGTTGGCGGCCTCGATCGCGGCGGCGGCGTCCACGATGCCGCTGCCGACCGCGTCGTTCCTGCCGCCCTCCGGCGGGTGCTGCGCCGTCTCGGTCAACAGCCGCCGCACCTGGGCCGGTTCGAGGTCGGGGTGGGCGGAGAGCAGCAGCGCGACGCTCCCGGAGACGAACGCGGCGGCGGCCGAGGTGCCCCAGCCGGTGTAGTAGCGGCCGTCGGGGTCGGCGACGATGACGTCCTTGCCGGGCGCGCTGATCGTCGAGTACCAGCGGCGGGTGGAGAACTCGGCCGGGCTGCCGCCCCGGTCCACGGCAGTGACCGCGATCACGCCGGGGTAGCCGGCGGGGTAGGAGACCGGGTCGCCCTTCTCGCCGCCGTTGCCGGCGGAGGCGACGACCACCGCGCCCTTGCCGAGGGCATAGCGGACGGCGGCGTCCTCCTCGGGGTCAGGGTGGGCGGAGGCGCTGTCGTCGCCGAGGGAGAGGTTGATCACGTCGGCGCCCTGGTCGGCGGCCCAGCGGATGCCATCGGCGAGTGCGCCGGCGCGCTCGTCCCTGGCCCGGTCGCGTTCCGGGTCGTCGTCCTCCAGCAGGACCCGGACCGGCAGGATGCGGGCCTCGGGGGCGACGCCGAGCACGCCGTCGCCGCGCTGGCGGCCATGGCCGTGGCCGGCGATGATGCCGGCCATCGCGGTGCCGTGGGCGGCCCAGTACCGGTCGCCCGGCTCGGCGCCCATCTGAACGAAGTCCCAGCCGGAGTCGACGTTGTCCGCCAGGTCGGGGTGGTCGTCGTCCACGCCGGTGTCGAGGACGGCGACGGTGACGCCCTCGCCCCGGGTGAACTCCCAGGCGGCGGGGGCGTTCACGGCGTCCAGGGCCCAACGCTGCTGATCCCTGATGGAGTCGGCTCCGGCGGGCGTGGCCGTGCCCCACAGCACGCCGAGGGCAAGGCCGGCGGCCGTGAGCAGGCGCGTTCGGCGCGCCAGGCGCCGGCTCACGAGCCGGCTCCCGCGCGCGCCTCGTGCGCCCCGCGCAGTGCGGCGGTGACGCGCTCGGCGATGCCCCGGCTGTCGTGGCCGAGCCCGGCCAGCGCCACGCTGCCCTCGGCGCCCTCGGCGGTGGCCCGGGCCGCCGGCGTGGGCTCGCCGACCGGCCGCCCGTCGGCGAATCCGGTCACCGACCAGGAGACGACGGGCAGTTCGTCCTCGACGGCGATGGACCAGGAGGCCCGCTGGGCCTCGCCGAAGGACGCGGCGACGGTGCCGTCCACGGGGAACGGGCGGGGCAGCAGGTCGGGGCGGTCGGCGAGGCCCTCGTCGGCGAAGCGCTCGGCGAGGGCGGCCATGCCGACCCGGTCGGCCGTGGTGAAGAGCAGTCCGACGGTGGTCACAGTCGTCTCGGTCTCGTCGGTGTAGGTCGCGCGTATCAGCCGGTGGCAGCCCACGGCGGAGAGCACCTCGGTGAGCAGCGGGTCGAAGGCGTCGGAGCAGCCGCTGTCGGGGGCGACGCCCAGCCGCAGCCAGCGGCGGTCGGCGCCGCCTGGGCCGGCCTCCTCGGCGGTCAACTCCGGCGGGAACAGCTCGTCCACGGGCACCTCGTGCCACAGCTGCCGGCCCCGTTCCCAGGACGCCTCGGCCGCCTCGGCGCTCTCGTCGCCGCCGGCGAGCCAGGCGCCGGCGGCGGCGCCGCCCAGCAGGCCGGTGCCCAGCACCAGGCAGACCACGGCCCCGACGAGCCGCAGCGGAACGCGGGCGCCGAGCGCCTGCCAGAGCCGCCGTGCCGGGCGGCGCTTGGCGGACGCCGGGGGGTGGTTGGCGGGCGCCGGGGGCGCGAACGGGGGCGGTGGGGCGCCCGGTTGGGGCGGTGCGCCCGGCGGGGGCGGCGGCCCGAGGGGCGACGGCGGGACGGTCGGGGGCGGCGGGGCGGCGCCGGGGGCCGGTTGCGGGGGCAGCGTGTGGGCGAGCGGGGGGACGGGGATCGAACGCGGCCCCTGCTCGGTGTTCATCCGCCCCACTCCCCGGCCAACCGGCGACCTGCTGGTCACACGTGAACGGGGTTACTTTACGGGCGCGCGGCTAGGCAGCGGTACCTGGCCCGTCGGAGACGGTCGTCGCACCGTTCAGAATCAGCTCCAGATCGGACAAAGGCGGACCGTTGTCGGTGTCGTCCCAACTCAGCCGCAGCAGCAGGAGGATGGACGGGTCCCGGGGCGAGGGAAAGGCGACCGACTCGACGACCGCCGAGCTGAACGGCGTGGTCAGGCCGACCCGCACCCGGTATCCGGGCTGGCCGGCGACGGTGACCGGCTCGGCGAGCAACTCCTCGCTGCCGAAGACGCCGCCGTAGGCCTCGGCCGGGTAGGCGGCCCGTTGGAAGGCGGCGACGTCGGAGCGGGCCGCGCCCTCGGCGGAGAGCGTTCCGGCGTCCGGCACCGCGTGCAGGCTGGCGGCGCCGGCCAGGCAGTCCAGGGTCTCGTCGGCCGGGCAGGGGTAGGTGTCGCGCGCCAGCGAGACCACGCCGTCCGTCCGGCGTTCGTCCCATCCCTCGGGCAGCGGCAGGGCCACGCCCTCGACCTGGGTCTCGGTCAACGGGCCGTCCAGCGCGGGGTGTTCGCCCGTGGGCGAGGGGCCCTCGCCGTCGGTCGGCAGGGGCGCCGGCCGGCCGCCGTCGCCCAGGAAGAGCGCGGCGACCAGGGCGGCCGTCACCGCCAGGGCCAGCAGCCCGAAGCCAACGACGGCCCGGTCCCGCCGCCGGCCCCGGGCGGCGGGGTCGGGCGCCGGGTCGGCGGCCGGCGGGGCGGAGGGCGGCTCGCCGGGCAGCGTGGGCAGCGAGTGCGGGCGGGCGGCGGCGTCGGCGGGCAGCGAGGGAACGGTCGGGGTGCGCGCCCCCTCGGCCGGCCTCGTCCTGGCGGTCCAGGCCGCACCGTCCCACCAGCGCTCGCGCGCCGGCTCGCCCGCTGGTCGGCCCGGGTCCTGGTACCAGCCGGGCGGTGTGGTCTGGCTCACCCGCTGAACTTCTCACACCAGCGCCGTCGCGGCCAGTGGCCGCGCGATGACCCGTGATCACCACCGTCGGATACGACCAACGCCCGGCACACGGCCGGGCGTTGACGCGGAACTGAACGCATGGGGGGACGTCGGAGGACACGGTGGAACGGGACCGGGCGCGCGGGACGCTCGGGCCGGGGCGGCCCGTCGGGGTGGCTCCCGCAGCGCCCCGAGCTACCTGCCGGAGTTCGCCGGCTCCGGCTCGGGGATGGCCGCCGCCTCCTCGCCAGGGGTGTTCCGGCCGCCGGGCAGGATCTTGGCCAGCCAGTGCGAACGCCCGGCGACCAGCGGCGCGAGCACCGCGAGGATCAGCACATAGCCGGCGATGAACGGCGACAGCCGCTCGTCGAGCCCGGCCGCCGCGGCCATGGTGGCCAGGATCAGCGCGAACTCGCCCCTGGCCAGCAGGGTGGTGGAGACGTTGGCGGTGGGCTCGGCGCCGAACCCGTAGATCCGGGCGGTGAACAGGCCGGCGCCCACGTTCATCACCACGGTGATCAGCACCGCGATCAGCACCGGCCAGATGACGGTCGGCAGGTCGCCGGGCGCGATGGAGAGCCCGAAGCCGAAGAAGAAGATCGCGGCGAAGGCGTCGCGCAGCGGGTGGACCAGCTCCCTGATCCGTTCGCCGTTGGCGGTGTTGCCCAGGATCAGGCCGACCATGAAGGCGGCGATGGCGTCGGCGACCCCGAACTGCTCGGCGATCCCGGAGACCAGCACGGCCGCGCCGAGGAACGAGATGACCAGCAGCTCGTCGTCCTTGATGGCAAACAGCCGGCCGATGAGCTTGGTGCCCCAGCGGGCCGCGATGGCCAGCAGCAGCAGGAAGCCGAACGCCTTGGCGATCTGCCAGGCGGTCTCGCCGGCGCTCTCGGAGCCCGAGATCACCGGCTGGAGAGCGGCCAGGTAGAGGGCGAGAAAGATGTCCTCGACCACGATGATGCCCAGGATGGGCTTGGTCTCCGGGTTACCGATGCGGCCGGCGTCCACCAGGATCTTGGTGACGATGGCGGAGGACGAGATGCCCAACACACCGGCCAGCACCAGCGCCTCGGACGTGCCCCAGCCCAGCGCGAAGCCGAACCCCAGCCCGGCGCCGACGTTGAGCGCCAGATAGGCGCAGCCGGCCACCGCCATCTTCTTGCCGCCGGTCTTGAGGTCGTCCATGTGGAACTCGAGACCGAGGTAGAACAGCAGCAGCACGAGGCCGAGCGCGGAGAGCATCTCCAGGTCGTGCGGGTCCTCCAGCAGCACGAAGCCGGGGGTGTTGGGGCCGAGGAGTATCCCGGCCAGGATGAAGAGCGGAATCGTGGGCAGGCCTATGCGGCCGCCGAGGCGGGCGAGGAACGCGGCGGCGACGAAGGCGCCGCCCATCGCGAGCAGGGTGTCAGCGTGTCCCATCCCGCATCACCCCCGGGGGCGGAGCGACGGGGAAACGGACGGGAGAGCGGCGGGACCAGTGAGGGTGCCGGGTCGGGTGGGCGTCGGCAAGTGAATGTCTCCTTCTCGGCGTCCGGACGGCTCGGCAAAGTGAGCGTCAAGAAATCGTTAATATTTAGCTTACCAAACGATTTCTGGGCCACCAGAGGGCGTGGCGAAATTGTCGGTGGTGTGCGGCATGATCCGTCCTGTGACCACACGTCTGATGCTGCTCGACACCGCCTCGCTGTACTTCCGCGCCTACCACGGCGTGCCCGACTCCGTTCGCGCCCCCGACGGCACCCCGGTCAACGCGGTGCGCGGACTGCTGGACTTCATCGCCAGGCTGGTCAAGGACCACCGGCCCGACGCGCTGGTGGCCTGCATGGACGAGGACTGGCGGCCCGCCTGGCGGGTGGCGCTGATCCCCACCTACAAGGCCCACCGGGTGGCCGACGAGGTGCCCGACGGCGCCGACGTCGAGGAGGTGCCGGACACCCTCAGCCCCCAGGTGCCGGTGATCGAGGCGGTGCTCGACGCGGTGGGCATCCTCCGCGTCGGCGCCCCCGAGCACGAGGCCGACGACGTCATCGGCACGCTCAGCCACCGCGCCGCCGGGCCCGTGGACATCGTCACGGGGGACCGCGACCTGTTCCAACTGATCGACGACTCCCGGGGAGTTCGGGTCCTCTACCCGGTCCGTGGCATGGCGAACCTGGCGGCGTTCGACGAGGCAGCGCTGCGGGAGAAGTACGGCGTGGACGGCCCCGGCTACGCGGAGCTGGCGCTGCTGCGCGGCGACCCGAGCGACGGGCTTCCCGGGGTGCCCGGGATCGGCGAGAAGACGGCGGCCAAGCTGCTGGCCAGGTACGGCGACCTGGCCGGCCTGATCGCCGCGCTGGACGACCCGACCTCCGGGCTGACGCCGGCGCAGCACCGCCGGCTGCGCGAGGCGGCGGACTATCTGGCGGTCGCGCCCCGGGTGGTGCGGGTGGTCACTGACCTCCCGCTGCCCGAACGGGACGCCACGCTGCCGGCCTCCCCCCGGGACCCGGAGGCGCTGGCCGCGCTGAACGAACGCTGGGGCCTGGGCGGCTCCCTCTCCCGCCTGGTCGCTGCGCTGGCTCGCTGAGCCGGCCCGCTGGGCGGGCCGGCGACTCGGGGCGCCCGCGCCCCGGACACCGGCCAGGGCCACGCGTGCGGGAGGCGCGGCCGCCCGGGGGGGTTCACCGCCCAACCAGCCCATCTCGGAACGAGGTGCGCAGGCGGCGGAGGCGGCGGAGGCGGATGACGATGTGGGCGAGCGGCACCGCCCCGCTCCCCCAGCCCGTCGGGAACGGGATCAGTTGGTGACGTGAAACTCGTTGCCGCCGGCGTCGAGGAACTCGCCGGGCTGGCGGTCGCGATGGGTGACCTCCAGTCGCAGCCTGTTCCGCGCCGCTTTCGGCGCCGCAGGCGGCCCCATCACCAGCGAGACCGTGCTGGTGGGGCTCTGCCGAAGGCGGACGCCCCAGTCGTGGGACTCGACCGCGTGCCAGTCCGCCTGGGACTCCCAGAAGGAGGGCTGCGTGTAACGGTCCTCCTCGGTCACGTCAAGGCAGATCGCGACGAGGCCGGAGTCAGCGAGCACTCCGGGATGCCCGGGACGCAGCACGCAGAACTCGTTGCCGTCCGGATCGGCCAGCACATCCCAGGGGACGTCCCCCTGGCCGATGTCGATTCGCGTCGCACCGAGTGTGAGCAGGCGCGCCACCTCGATCTCCCAGTCCGGACCCCCGGCCAGGTCGAGGTGGAGTCGGTTCTTGCCCGCCTTCGGCTTCGCCGTCGGCACGAACCGCAGCCGCAGGCCGCCTGTCCGGCCCCGCGTCGCGTCCTGCCAGAAGCGTTCCATGCGCGCGACATCCAGCGCGTCGATCACGATCCCGGTCAGCATCCCGTTCCCCTAGCCGTTCGAACCCGTCGCCTGCCCTCGCCCGCCGCGCCCCCGGCAGGGGCCGAACGCCCGCACCCCGAAGCGGCCGGCCGCCGGGCGCGAGCGCATACCGCCAACTCCCCCACCAAGCAGACCTGTTCGCCGGCCGCAGGCCCCGCCGGCCCTGGGCCCGACCCGGCCCGACCCGGGCTCAGCCCAGGGAGCTGTACGCCACCACGCCCCGCAGGAGCTGGTCCACGGCCTGCCGCGCGGTCCTGCCCACGCCGCTGCCCTCGGGGGCAGCGGCGGACAGCTGGCCCAGCACGTCGATGACCTGCTTGCACCAGCGGACGAAGTCCCCGGCCGGCATCTCCGCGTCGCGCAGCACCGCGTCCAGGCCCTGGCCCTGCGCCCAGCGGTAGACGGGCCAGGCGAAGCCGAGGTCGGGTTCGCGCTGCCCGACGCCGGTCACGGTGCTGATCCGGTGGCGTTCCTCCAGCGCGTCCAGCCGCCCCCAGATCCGCACCATCTCGCCCAGCGCCTGCCGGGTCCGCCCGTCGGGCACGTCCGGCGCGGGCGCGTCGTCGGCGGAGCGCGCCTCGTAGACCAGCGCGGAGACGCACGCGGCCAGTTCGGCCGGGTCGAGCCCCTCCCACACGCCGTCCCGCAGGCACTCGCTGGCCAGCAGGTCCAACTCGCCGTAGAGCCGGGCCAGTCGGCGGCCGTGTTCGGTGACCTCGTCGCCGCGCAGGTAGTCCAGCTCGGTCAGCAGCGCGGCGACCTGGTCGAAGGTCCTGGCGATGGTGTTGGTGCGGCCCGCGATCCGGCGTTCGAGCTGCCGGGTGTCGCGGCGCAGCCGGTGGTAGCGCTCGGCCCACCGCGCGTGGTCCTCGCGGGACTCGCAGCCGTGGCAGGGGTGCGCCCTGATCTCGCGGCGCAGGCGCGCGATCTCCTGGTCGTCGGCGGCCTGGGCGCGTTCCTTCCGGTGCCGGCGCGGCTCCACGTGCCCGGCCTTGGTGCGCAGCGCGGAGGCCAGGTCGCGGCGGGACTGCGGGCTGCGCTGGTTGAACGACCTGGGGATGCGCATCCGGCCGAGCGCCTCGACCGGCACCGGGAAGTCCATCGAGCCCAGCCGCTTGACCTGCCGCTGCACGGTGAGGACCAGCGGGCGCGGCCCGTCGTGGTGGTCGAAGCCCCGGTGTCCGCCGCTGCGCCCGTCCGGCATTCCCGGGTCGAGGACGAGCGCGAGGCCGGCGAACTTGCCGGTGGGCACGTGGATGATGTCGCCGGGCCGCAGCTTCTCCAGCGCGTCGGAGGCCGCCGCCCTGCGCTGGGCGACGCCCTGCCGGGCCAGTTCGGTCTCGCGTTCCTTGAGCTGCTGCCGCAGCCCGGCGTACTCCTCGAAGTCGCCCAGGTGGCAGGTCATCGCCTCCCGGTAGCCCTCGAGACCGGTCTCGTTGCGCTGCACCTGGCGGGAGATCCCCACCACCGAGCGGTCGGCCTGGAACTGGGCGAACGAGGTCTCCAGCAGCTCCCGGGAGCGGTGCCGGCCGAACTGGGCGACCAGGTTGACGGCCATGTTGTACGAGGGCTTGAACGAGGAGCGCAACGGATAGGTGCGCGCCCCCGCGAGCCCGGCGAGCGCCGCCGGGTCCATGCCGCGCTGCCAGAGGACGACCGCGTGCCCCTCGATGTCGATGCCGCGCCGCCCGGCGCGGCCGGTGAGCTGGGTGTACTCGCCGGGGGTGATGTCGGCGTGCTGCTCGCCGTTCCACTTGACCAGCTTCTCCAACACCACCGAACGCGCCGGCATGTTGATGCCCAGGGCCAGGGTCTCGGTGGCGAAGACGGCCTTGACGAGGCCCTCGACGAACAGCTCCTCGACGATCTCCTTGAACCGGGGCAGCATCCCCGCGTGGTGCGCCGCGATGCCGCGTTCCAGGCCCTCCAGCCACTCGAAGTAGCCCAGCACATGGAGGTCCTCGTCGGGGATGGCGGAGGTGCGGCGCTCGACGATCTCCCGCACGCGGGCGCGCGCCGGCGCGTCGTTCAGGCGCAGCCCGGCGGCGAGGCACTGCTGGACGGCGGCCTCGCAGCCGGCGCGGCTGAAGATGAACGTGATGGCCGGGAGCAGGCCCTCGGCGTCGAGCCGGTCGATGACCTCGACGCGGCTGGGCGTGTAGAGCCGGTTCCGCTGCCGCTTCTCGCGCTCCCGCTCGGCGGCCCTGCGCCGGTCGCGGACGTTGCGGTTGCGCTCACGCGCGCCCCAGGAGCGGGTGTTCTCCAGGCGTGCCATCCGCAGCAGGTCGGGGTTGACCTCCCGCTTGCTGTCGGACTCGGCGAACAGGTCGTAGAGCCGGCGCCCCGCCAGCACGTGCTGCCACAGCGGCACCGGCCGGTGCTCGGAGACGATCACCCGGGTGTCGCCGCGCACGGTGTCCAGCCAGTCGCCGAACTCCTCGGCGTTGGAGACCGTGGCCGACAGCGAGACCAGCGAGACGGACTCGGGGAGGTGGATGATCACCTCCTCCCAGACGGCGCCCCGGAACCGGTCGGAGAGGTAGTGCACCTCGTCCATCACGACATAGCCGAGGTTGGTCAGGGCGGTGGAGTTGGCGTAGAGCATGTTCCGCAGCACCTCGGTGGTCATCACGACCACGGGGGCGTCGGAGTTGACACTGTTGTCGCCGGTCAGCAGGCCGACCCTGTCCTCGCCGTAGCGGCGCAGCAGGTCGGCGTACTTCTGGTTGGAGAGGGCCTTGATCGGCGTGGTGTAGAAGCACTTCCGGCCCTGGCTGAGCGCCAGGTGGACGGCGAACTCCCCCACGATCGTCTTGCCCGAGCCGGTCGGCGCCGCGACCAGCACGCCCTGCCCGGCCTCCAGGGCCTGACACGCCTCGATCTGGAAGTCGTCCAGGGCGAAGTCGTAGAGATCACGGAACGGGGCGAGAGCGGTCCGCTCGTCCGCGGCCCGACGCCTCGACTCGGCGTACCGCTCGGCGGGAGACATGTGCTCGGTCATCGTCTCCCGAGCCTACCGGCCCGCCGGCCCGCTCTCCCTGGCGTTCTTCCGGGGCCGGCCGGCCGGGCCATCCGGGCCGGGCGAGCCATCCGGCCCGGGCGGGGGCGGAGGCCGGGATCAGGCCGGCCCGGGCGTCAGCACCCGCACCGCGCCGGGAACGCACTCGGCGACCAGCGGCAGCGGCCCCAGCGGCTCGCCGTCGGCGTAGCCGGTGACGCCGGGCGACGCCAGCTCCACGCGGCGGGCCCGGTGGGTGGTGACGACGGGGTGGCTCAGGTGCGTGCCCCGGTAGACGCGGGGGAAGACCCGCAGCAGCGTCGAGCGGCGGCAGGGGCCGACGACGGTGACGTCCAGCAGCCCGTCGCCGAGGTCGGCGTCGGCGCAGATCCGCATCCCGCCGCCGTAGGAGGGGCCGTTGCCGACGGCGACCAGGGTGGCGTCCAGCTCGCGCCAGGGCCCGTCGTCCAGCCGCAGCCGGTAGGGCAGCGGGCGCAGCGCGGCCAGCTCGGCGACCATCGCCAGGTCGTAGCGGAGCCCGCCACGTGGCCAACGCATCCCGTTGGCGCGGTCGTTGACGCGGGAGTCGAAGCCGGTGGCCAGCACGCTGCCGAACCAGGTCCCGCCGGCCCGCCCCAGGTCGACGGCGCGCGGCTGCCCGCGCTTGAGCGCCTCGGCGATCACGCGGGCGGCGGCCCTCGGGTCGCGCAGCGGCAGCCCGAGGGCGCGGGCGATGTCGTTGCCGGTGCCGACGCCGACCAGCCCCAGCGGGGTGGCGGTGCCGGCGACGGCGCGCAGCGCGAGGGAGGACATCCCGTCGCCGCCGAGGGCGACCAGGGCCCCGGTGCCGGCGGCGACCGCCTCGTGCGCGCGGGCCAGCGCGTCGTCCGCGTCGAGGCCGACCAGCACCCGGACGGCGATCCCGGCCTCGCGCAGCGTCCCGGCCACGGGCTCGGCGGCGCGCCGCCCTCTCCCCCGCCCGGCCACCGGATTGATCAGCAGGGTGACCTCACCGCTCATCCGGCGGCCGTTCCACGGCTCATGTCACGTCGTCGTCGTACCCGTTGACCGGCCGGTCGTCGTCGAGCCGCTGGGCGGGGCCGACCGGCTCGGGCGTCAGGTCCAACTCGGACGCCTCGTCGTCGGCCAGCTCGGCGTCGGCGTCCCGCTTGCGCCGGCGGCGGTCGTTGAGCATGGCGATGCCGCAGGCCAGGAAGTAGAGGCCGGTGACGGGGATCTGGAGCGCGATCATCGACATCAGGTCGGTGGGCGTGATGGCGGCGGCGAAGAGCGCGATGCCCATCACCATCCAGCGCCACCAGCTGATCATCCGCTTGCCGGAGACCACCCCGCCCAGGTTCAACAGGACCAGCAGCAGCGGCAGTTCGAAGGAGATGCCGAACGCGAGGGCCAGCCGGACGGTGATGTCGAGGACCTCCTCGACGCTCACGAAGTTCTGCGCGTCGTCGGCGCTGAAGCTCAGCAGCACGGGGATCGCCCGGGGCAGCAGCCAGTAGGCGAAGTAGGTGCCGGTGAGGAACAGCGGGACGCCGACCCCGACCACGGCCCGGCTGTACTTCTTCTCGTTGCGGTGCAGCCCGGGCGCGATGAACGCCCAGAACTGGTAGAGCCAGACCGGCGAGGCCCCGATGAGGCCCACCAGCAGGGACACCCGCAGATAGGTGGCGAACGGCGCGGTCAGGCCGTTCTGCGCCAGCACGGCGCAGCGCTTCTCCTCGGCCTCGGGGTCGCTCAGATCACAGATCGGCACCGGATCGGTGAGGAAATCCATGATGTCCTTGGCGAAGAACGCCGCCACGATCGCCACGATGACGACCGAGAGCGCCGCGATCCCCAGCCGGTTGCGCAACTCACGAAGATGCTCGGTGAGCGGCATCCGCCCTTCGGGGTCCTTCGGCGGTTTACGCGCGGTCTTGAGCACCCCACGTCCTCATCTCGTCGGGCGGCCGGTGTCCCACCCGGCCGCCTGCCCTCACTGCACGGTCACGGTGAACGTCGCGGCGTCAGCCCTTGGTCTGACCCCTGGGCTCGTCCACGGGCCGGGCGGCGGTCGCCTCGCCGGGGGTGGGCTCGATGCTGCGCGGGGCGACGACCGGTTCGGCGTCGTCGGCCGGCTTGTTGTTCTCCGCCTTCATGGCGGCCGTCTCACTCTTCATGATCCGCATCGACTTGCCCAGCGCCCTGGCGGTGTCCGGCAGGCGCTTGGAGCCAAAGACCACAACGACGACGAGGAAGACGATGAGAAGGTGCATAGGGGAGATAGCGCCCATGATGTGTCTTCTCTCTCTTCGGGTCTCTCTTCGAGATTTGGGATCTGACGCTGGCGGTGATGGAGGAATCGCGACCACCAGCCACACGATCAGCAATCTTAACGCCCAGGGGTAAACACAAAGCAATGCTTGGGCGTCGCTCTATTCTTCCCGGATCTCCGTTCCGACACCCGGGGAGATCTCCCGGCGCACCCGGCCCGACCTGGTCGCGAGCGGTGCGGCGGCCCGTTCCAGCTCGTCGGCGGCGCGGCCGAGCCGTTCCGTTCCCTCGGCGACGGCGCGGGAGAAACGAGCCACCTCGATCCCCACCCGCACCGCGAGAACCCCGAGCACGGCGACCCCGGTGAAGGTCAGAAGAACGAGCGCCATCGGCCAGAACACGGGCTATCCCAACTCCTCGTAGCCGCGCAGCGCGGCCCTGGCCGCCTCGCGCGCGCTGTCCGCCAGCCCCCGGGGGGCGACGATCCGCCCGTCGCCCCCGAGCCGGAGCGCGAGCCGGCGCAGCGTGGTGGGGTCGGGGGTGCGCAACGTGATCCGCAGCCCGCCGTCCGGCAGTTCCTCGGCCTCGTCGTGCGCGTAGTACTCGGCGACCCACCGGCCGCCGGGGCCGACCTCGATCACCACCTCCGGGTCGGTGGGCGCCGGCTGCACCAGGCCCTCGCTCAGGTCGCGCGGCTCGATCGGCGGCGGGTCGGCCGGCACGTCCAGCAGCTCGATGCTGGCCACCCGGTCCAGCCGGAACGTGCGCCGTGCCTCGGTGCGGTGGCACCACGCCTCGACATAGGTGTGGCCGACGGCGAACAGCCTGATCGGGTCGATCTCCCGGTCGGTCAACTCGTCGCGGCCCGGCGAGTAGTAGCGGATGCGCAGCCGCCGCCGCTCGGCGATGGCCCGGTCCACCTCGGCGAAGACGCCGCCCTCCGACTCGAAGGTGACCGAGACCCGCGAGCTGGCCCTGGCGCTCTCCCCCGCCGCCGCCTCCAGCTTGGCGGTCAGCCGCAGCAGCGCGTCCCGGTCGCCCTCCCGCAGCCCGGGCATGGTGGCCACGGCGCGCGCCGCGACCAGCAGCGCGGTCGCCTCGTCGGCGGCCAGCCGCAGCGGCTGCCCGGTGGTGGAGCCGGTGGCCTCGGCGTTGTACCACCAGATGTGCTCGCCGTCGGTGTCGATGTCCAGTAGGTCGCCGCCCCGGAAGCTGGTGCCGCACATCGGCAGCACGCTCAGGTCCGAGATCAGCTCGTCCTGGCTCACGCCGAAGGCGCGCGCCACCTCGTCGACCCTGGCGCCCGGCCGCTCCCGCAGATAGGTCACCAGCGACAGCAGTCGCCTGGTGCGGTCAATGGCGGTGGTCGCCATGTCGTCGTCTCCCCCTCCTGCCCTTCTCCTGCCCTGCGTGGGCCCGTGTCGCCGGGCCGTGCCCTCGCCCCGCCGTCAGCCCTTGGCGACGGCGCGCAGCCGTTCCAGCACGTCGGCCCGCAGCTCGGCCGGCTCCAGCACCAGCACGTCGGGCCCGAACTCGACCAGCCAGGCGTCGAGTCCGTGCCCGTAGGGGATCTCCAGCTCGTCCCACTCCACGCCCCGGCTGATGAACCGCGTCGCGCGGGCGCGCAGCGGGTAGCCAGCGCCGGCGCGCAGCCTGATCCGCGCCTGCGCGGTGGCGTGCTCCCCGGCGAACGCGGCCACGTTCTCGCGCACCGCCACCTGGTCGGGGACCTCGGCGGTGAACTCCCCGGACCGCGACCTGACCCGCCCGACGATCCGGGAGAGCCGGAAGACCCGCTGCGCCCGCCGCTCCCGGTCCCAGCCGGCCAGGTACCAGTTGCCGTGCCAGCACTCAAGCGCCCAGGGCTCGACGTGCCGCACCTGCGCGGTCGCCGCGTTGGACTTGCGGTAGTCGAAGGTCACCAGCCGGCGGTCCCGGCAGGCGATCATCAGCGGCTCGAACGCCGCCTCCCCGGCCGGCACCCTCGGCTCGATGGCGCTGTAGCGGTCCTGTTCGGCCTCGACCATGGGCACGCCGGCGGCGCGCAGCTTCTGGAGCGCGCCGCTGGCCGCGCCGGCGAGCCTGGCCTGCTGCCAGACCTTGGCGACCAGGCCCAGCGCGGCGGCCTCGGCCGCGTCCAGGGTGACCGGGGGCAGCCGGTTCAGGTCGCGGCGGGCCAGATAGCCCACCTCGCCGTCCAGGCTCTCCACGGTCTCGATCACCATGCCCAGCTCGCGCAGGTCGTCCTTGTCCCGCTCGAAGGTGCGGTTGAACGCGTCCTCCGAGGTCACCTCGATATACGCCTCGATGGAGGTGCGCAGCTCGCGCTTGCTCAACGGGCGGGCGGTGTTCAGCAGGCACAGGGCCAGGTTCATCAGCCGCTCGGCCTTGGCGATGGCCATCGCACCGCCACCCCCTTCCGTTCGTCCGTCTCGTTCCCCGGCCGGCGCGCGGCGGTCGCCCCAACCTCCCCCGGGCGCGGGGGCGTTCGGGGACACAACGCGTGGGCCCACCCCCGCGAAGGGGATGGGCCCACGGTACCGCCTGCGTCGTTCAGGCCGAGACCAGGTCGCAGACGAAGATCAGCGTCTCGCCCGGCTTGATGCGTCCGCCGGCCCCGGCGTCGCCGTAGGCCAGGTGCGGCGGGATGGTCAGCTGCCGGCGGCCGCCGACCCGCATCCCCTGCACGCCCCGGTCCCAGCCGGTGATGACCTGGCCGGCGCCGAGCTGGAACCGCAGGGGCTGACCCCGGTTCCAGCTGGCGTCGAACTCCTCACCGGTGCTGAAGGCCACGCCCACATAGTGGACGGAGACCTGGGCCCCGGCCTCGGCGACCGGGCCTTCCCCCACCCAGAGGTCCTTGATCTCCAGGTCGGCCGGCGGCTCGCCTCCCGGGAAGTCAACCTCGGGCTTCTCGTTCTTCACCGAAAACCACTCCTACGAAGGATCGTCGCATCGCGTCGGTTGTCGACGCGCGAGGCGCCTCGGGCTCGAAGAGCCCTCAGGCGGCGCCGATGATGTCGACCACGAAGACCAGGGTCGAGCCGGCCGGAATGCCGCCGTTCTCCTGGTCGCCGTAGGCCATGTCGGGCGGGATCACCAGCAGGACCCGGTCGCCGACGTGCTTGCCCACCAGGCCCTGGTCCCAGCCGGGGACCACGGAGCCGGTGCCGATCTGGAAGGCGGAGGCCGACTCGCGCTCCCAGGAGGAGTCGAAGACCTCGCCGTCGGCCCAGGTCACGCCCGTGTACTGGACGACCAGGGCCTGCCCGTTGGCGACCTCGGGCCCGTCGCCCTCGACCAGCAGCTGCTCCTGGAGCTCCGCCGGCGGGTCCTCGCCCTCGGGGACGGTGATCTGCGGGCCCTCGTCGGCCATCTCCACGGTCGGCAGGCCGTCCTCGGTCTCGGCCTGCTCGCCCTCGACGGACCCGGCCGGGTCCACGCTGGCGGCGGCGACGATGTCGAAGACCCAGACGACGCCGTCGTCCTCCTGGAGCCCGACCTGCTGGGCGGCGGCCCCGAGCAGCTCGCCCGCCTGGCCCTCGACCTGCACCCGGCTCCCGACCTGCTGCCCGACCAGCGGCTCGGTGACCGTCTGCGGCAGCGAGGACTCCACGTTGGCCTGCGCGATCACCTGCGGCTTGGCGCCGTCCTCGGACTGCTCGGTGGGCTCGCCCTCCGTGGTGCGCCAGGTGTTGACCAGCTCCGCCTCCTGCGCCACGGCCGTGGCGACCACGTCCATCCGCAGGTAGTCGCCCTCGGCGACCTCGGCGCCCTCGCCCTCCCTGAGCACCTCGACGACGGTCTCCTCGGCGACCGAGGCGTCGGCGTCGATCTCGATCTCGGGCTGCTCACCTGGCTCGCCCGAGACGGTCGCCACCGGACCGTCGCCATTGCCCTCGTCGTCGCCCGATTCGGAGCCGCAGGCGGCGGTCAGGAAGAACGCCGGCACGGCCAGCGCCGCGACGATGCGGTGCGCTCGTTGTGTGGGGATCATGAGTCCAACTCGCGGTAGGAACGGCCGGGGCGGGACCCCGCTGGTCCCGCCCACCCTACGACCTCCGGCACGCTCCGCGTGTCGCTCACATGCCGGCGATGAGCTTCTCCACCCGCTCGTCGACGGACCGGAACGGGTCCTTGCACAGGACCGTCCGCTGGGCCTGGTCGTTCAGCTTCAGATGGACCCAGTCCACCGTGAAGTCCCGCCGCTGCTCCTGCGCCCGGCGGATGAAGTCCCCGCGCAGCCTGGCCCTGGTGGTCTGCGGGGGAACGGACTTGCCCTGGAAGATCTTCAGGTCGTTGCAGATCCGCTCCGCCTGGCCCCTGCGCTCCAGCAGGTAGTACAGGCCACGGCGGCGGTGGATGTCGTGGTAGGCGAGGTCTATCTGCGCCACCCTGGGGTGCGACATGGTCAGGTTGTGCTTGGCCCGGTACCGCTCGATCAGCTGGTACTTCATGACCCAGTCGATCTCGGTGTTGATCTTGTCCAGCTGCTCGCTGCGGATCGCCTCCAGCGTCCGCCCCCACAGCTCCAGGATCTTCTCGGTGAGCCCGGAGCGCATCCCTCGGCGCTCGCAGAAGTCCAACGCCTTGTCGAAGTACTCCTGTTGGATCTCCAGCGCGGACGCCTCCCGGCCGGTGGCCAGGCGGACCTTGCGCTGGCCCGTGGTGTCGTGGCTGACCTCGCGGATGGCCCGGATCGGGTTCTCCAGGGTGAGGTCGCGCATCACCGTGCCCGCCTCGATCATCCGCAGCACCAGGTCGGTCGCGCCCACCTTGAGCAGCATGGTGGTCTCGGACATGTTCGAGTCGCCGACGATCACATGGAGGCGGCGGTACCGCTCGGCATCCGCGTGCGGCTCGTCCCTGGTGTTGATGATCGGCCGGGAACGGGTGGTGGCCGAGCTGACCCCCTCCCAGATGTGCTCGGCGCGCTGGCTGACGCAGAACACCGCGCCCCTGGGCGTCTGGAGCACCTTGCCGGCGCCGCAGATCAGCTGCCGGGTGACGAGGAACGGGATCAGCACGTCGGCCAGCCGGGAGAACTCCCCGTGCCGGGCGACCAGGTAGTTCTCGTGGCAGCCGTAGGAGTTGCCGGCGGAGTCGGTGTTGTTCTTGAAGAGGTAGACGTCGCCGGCGATGCCCTCCTCGTGCAGCCGCCGCTCGGCGTCGACGAGCAGGCCCTCGAGGATGCGCTCGCCCGCCTTGTCGTGGGTGATCAGCTCGGTGACGTTGTCACACTCCGGGGTGGCGTACTCCGGGTGCGAGCCGACGTCCAGATACAGCCGGGCACCGTTGCGCAGGAAGACGTTGCTGCTGCGGCCCCATGACACGACGCGGCGGAAGAGGTACCTGGCCACCTCGTCCGGGGACAGCCGTCGCTGGCCACGGAACGTACAGGTGACGCCGTACTCGTTCTCCAGCCCGAAAATGCGGCGATCCATGAGTGAACATTACGCCTGATGCCCGCTTCTGAAACCGGGTTCGAGCGCGGCGTTTCGATCATTTCGCGATTCCGCCGACGGCGTGGACTCGCCCCTGGGAACTGCGAGAACGCGGCGGGTGGCGAGCAGCACCAGCACCCCGAGCCACCCCGAGACGCCGGCGACCAGGAAGCCGGCCGCCTCCTGCCCCCACTCGATGACCGGCCCCGCGACCGCCGTGCCGACGGCCGCGCCGACCCCGAAGGTGGTGACCAGCCAGGAGAACGCCTCCGTCACGGTGCCGCGCGGCGCGTGCCGGTCGATGACCACGAACGCGCAGGCCAGCGCGGGCGCGAGAAAGATCCCGCAGACCCCGGCGAGCAGCGTCATCAGCGCCACGGAGGCGGGCACCAGGGCCAGCGGGAGATAGCCGGCCGCCAGCGCGGTCACCAGCACCAGCAGCCGCGACTCGGCAGGCCCGACCCAGGGCCTGGCGCCGTAGCACAGCCCGCCGACCAACGCGCCCACGCCCAGCGCGGAGAGCAGATAACTGGCCACCAACTCGTCGCCCCGCGCGTCCGCGTAGGCCACGGCGGCCACCGAGATCGCGCCCAGCGCCATCCCTATGCACAGGAAGCAGCCCAGCAGCGCGCGCAGCCCGCCGGAGCGCAGCGCGCCCAGCCAGTGCGCCTCGCGCCGCTCGCCGCGCCAGGCCCTGGACGGCTCGGAGACCACCACGGTGAGCGCGCCGAGCAGGCCGACCACGTTGATCACCAGCAGCGCCGCGCCCTCCGACCAGGCGGCGACCAGCAGCATCACCACCAGCGGGCCGCCGGCGAACATCACCTCCTGGGCGACGGCGTCCAACGCGTAGGCCCTGCGCACCCGTTCGGGCGCGCCCAGCACGGTCGACCACAGCGCGCGGAGCGCACCCTCCAGCGGCGGGGTGGTGAGCCCGGCCAGCAGCACCAGGGCGGCGGCCAGCGGCACTGAGCCGGTGCCGACCAGCGCCAGCGCGGTCATGGCCAGCGCGGAGACCAGCGCGGCGGGGAACATCAGGCGCTGCCCGCGCCGGTCCACGAGCCGGCCCAGCAGCGGCTGGCCGACGGCGGTGGCCAGGCCGTGGACGGCGGCCAGCGCGCCGGCCAGCGAGTAGCCGCCGCCCTCGGCCCTGGTGAAGAGCACGATGGCCAACGGGGCGGTGCCGTGCGGGAGTCGGCCCACCAGCGTGCCGGTCAGCAGGCGCAGCACATGGGGGGAGCGCAGCAGTTCCCCGTAGCCGGCGGCCATGGGTTCACCCTTCGTCAGTGTTACGTATAACGACCTCCGATTCTACGTACGATGGCCCGATCCGGAAGGCCGAGAACCGGTCTCTCGCCCGTGACCCGCTCCCCGAGGAGGGCCCGTGGCCCAGGCGCGCCCGCCGACCAGCCGTGACGTGGCCGAGCGCGCCGGCGTCTCCCAGGCGACGGTCTCGCTGGTGCTGCGCGACCGCTGGCGCGGCCGGGTCTCGCCCGCCCGCGCCGAGGCGGTGCGGGCCGCCGCGCGGGAGCTGGGCTACCGGCCGAACCTGGCGGCCCGCACCCTGCGCCTGGGCCGCACCCGCACCGCGCTGGTGGTGGTGCCGGCGCTGACCAACGACTTCTTCGGGCGGGTGCACGCGGGCGCGGCGACGGTGGCGGCCGAGAACGGGCTGCACCTGGTGCTCTACCCCTCGCCCGAGGGGGTGGGCCCGGCGCCCGACCCGTTCGCCTCGGCGGCGGCGACCCTGGACGGGGTGCTGGCCTCGTCGATGGCGGCCGAGGCGCTGAGCGCGCTCAGCGCGGCGGGGCTGCCGCTGGTGATGCTGGACAGCGAGCCGGGCCGGGCCCCGGCGGCGGCCACCGTCAACCCGGACATCGCGGCCGGGATGCGGCAGGTCGCCGACCACCTGCGGGAGTTGGGGCACCGCAGGATCGCCCATGTCGCGGCCGACGTCGACTCCTGGACCTTCGCGGTGCGGGCCGCGACCCTGGCCGAGCGGCTGCGCTCGACGGGCGCCCCGGCGCCGCGCACCGAGCGGGCCGAGCTGAGCGTGGTCGGCGGGCTGGTGGCCGCCGAACGGGCGCTGGCCGCCACGCCCCGCCCCACCGCGCTGGTCTGCGACGACGACGTGCTGGCCGCCGGCGCCTGCAAGGCGGTGCGGCGGCTGGGGCTGCGGGTGCCGGAGGACGTGTCGGTGACCGGCTTCGACGATCTGGCGCTGGCCACCACGGTGGAGCCGGAGTTGACCACGGTCAGCCTGCCGGCCGAGGAACTGGGCGCGGCGGGGATGCGGGCGCTGCTGGCCGTGCTGGAGGGTGCCCCGGAGGGCTCGCGGAGCACCGGTCGGCGTGACACCGTGCTTCCGGTGCGCCTGGTCCGGCGCGGCACCACGGCGCCGCCGCCCGACCGAGCCCCGGGATGAGCCCCGGGATCAGTCGGGCGGCGGCGGGGTCACTTCTCGCCGTTCTTCTTGGGGTCGCTCTTCTTCGGGGCGTCGTCCGACTCCTCCGGGGCGTCGCTGTCGCCGTCGGGGACATCGTCGCCCGCCGCCAGCAGGTCCGCGAGCTGACGCTGCAACACCCGCTTGAACTTGCGCTGTTGCGGCCGCTTGCGGTCCAGGACCGCGACCTCGAGCTGCTCGGTGGTGATCTCCCGCTCGGTGCCGCCGCTCTCCCTGGCCAGCGACGCAACGGCCAGCCGCAGCGCCTCGCCCAGGCTCATGTCGTCCCGGTGCCGCTGGCTGAGGTAGCTGCCGATCTGGTCGGAGTTCCCGCCGACGGCGACCGAGCCGTGCTCGTCGATGATCGAACCGTCGTGGGGCAGCCGGTAGATCTCGTCCTCGGCCGGGGTGGCCCCGACCTCGGCGACCAGCAACTCGACCTCGTAGGGCTTCTCCACGGTGGCCGAGAAGATCGTGCCCAGTGTCTGGGCGTAGAGGTTGGCCAGGCCGCGGGCCGTCACGTCCTGCCGGTCGTAGGTGTAGCCGCGCAGGTCGGCGTAGCGGGTGCCGCCGATGCGCAGGCTCTCGTACTCGTTGTACTTGCCGGTCGCGGCGAACGCGATCCGGTCGTAGATCTCGCTCACCTTGTGCAGCGCGCGCGAGGGGTTCTCGGCGACAAACACGATGCCGTCGGCGTACTGGAGCACCACCAGGCTCCGGCCGCGCGCGATGCCCTTGCGGGCGTACTCGGCGCGGTCGGCCATGGCCTGCTGGGGTGAGACATAGAACGGCGTGGACACCGGAGTTGTCCCTTCACATCTGGTCGGTCACAGCGAAATGGTCGGCATCGCGGGCTGGGCGAGGCCCCTAGACGACGGGCGCCTGCGGGCCGTTGGGCCGTCCCAGGCGCGCGTCGTGGACGGTCCTGGCGACCTCGGACGCCTCGTCCTCGGTCAGGCGGCGGATGCCGTCCTCGGTGATCACCATGACGATGGGGTAGATCCGGCGCAGCAGGTCGGGGCCGCCGGTCGCCGAGTCGTCGTCGGCGGCGTCGAAGAGGGCCTGCACCACGACGGTGACGACCTGCTCCTCCGTCAGGTCCGCGTGGTGCAGCTTCTTCAACGAGCCGCGGGCGAAGACCGATCCGGAGCCGACGGAGGCGAAGCCCGTCTCCTCGGTGCGGCCGCCGGCCACGTCGTAGGAGAAGATCCGGCCACGCCCGTGGACCAGGTCGTACCCGGCGAAGAGCGGGACCACGGCCAGGCCCTGCATGGCCATGCCCAGGTTCCCCCGGATCATCGTGGAGAGGCGGTTGGCCTTGCCCTCCAGCGAGAGCACCTCGCCCTCGACCTTCTCGAAGTGCTCCAACTCCAGCTGGAAGAGCTTCACCAGCTCCACGGCGATGCCCGCCGTGCCGGCGATGCCGACCGCCGAGTACTCGTCGGCCGGGAAGACCTTCTCCATGTCCTTGGTGGCGATGACATTGCCCATGGTGGCGCGGCGGTCGCCCGCCAGCACCACCCCGTCGGCGAAGCTCGCGGCCACGATGGTGGTGCCGTGCACCGCCTCCACCGGGCCCTCGATCGGGGGCAGCGACCGGCCGGGCAGCCGCTCGGGCGCGTGCTCGGAGAGGAAGTCCAGAAACGAGGACGACCCCGGCCGCAGGAAGGCCGCCGGGAGTCGCCCCTGGTCGTGGGAGTTGGCTGCCACAGGTTTCCTTCCAGATAGGCGAAACGGTCCGCTGCTCCGGGCCAGCGGTGGGCCGGGCAGAGGCAGCGTACGTCACGGACCCTACCCGTCACATGGACATGATCCACATGCGTCGGAAGCGATAACCCGGCAGCCGCCGGCCTACTGGCCGCCCTTCTGAACGAAGCTGCGCACGAAGTCCTCGGCGTTCGACTCCAACACCTCGTCGATCTCGTCCAGGACCGAGTCCACATCGTCCGTCAGGGCCTCCTGACGCTCCTTGAGATCCTCGGAGACCTCGGCGTCCTGCGCCTGCTCCTCGGTCTCCTCGCTGGTACGCGACGCCCTCTGCTGGCCGCCGCCGGTGTCCTTGGTCGCCATCTCCCTCACCCCATGCTCAGCTGTGACGTGACAAGATCAGACCCTACTAGCCGGGGCTGACATCGGCTTCTCGGAGCAACAACGTCCGGAACCCACCCCGATCATTCCCTGATCGGGGGCGAGTCAGCCGCCGGAGAGCGCCTTGACGAGATCTTCGGCCGTCTCGGAGCGCTCCAGCAACCCCTCCACGTGCTCCCTGGTGCCCCGCAGCGGGTCCATGGTCGGCACCCGTTGGAGCGAGTCGCGCCCGGGCAGGTCGAAGATCACCGAGTCCCAGGAGGCGGCCGCCACATGCTCCGCGTACCGCTCCAGGCAGCGGCCCCTGAAGTAGGCCCTGGTGTCCTCCGGCGGCTGCCGCCGCGCGCGGGTCACCTCGTCCTCGTCGAGCAGGGTGCGCATCCGGCCGCGCGCCACCAGCCGGTTGTAGAGGCCCTTGTCGGGCCGGACGTCCGCGTACTGGAGGTCGACGAGGTGCAGCCTGGCGGCCTCCCAGCCCAGCCCGTCGCGGCGCCGGTAGCCCTCCATCAGCTCCCGCTTGGCCACCCAGTCCAGCTGGTTGGCCAGGCTCATCGGGTCGCTCTCCAGCCGGGTCAGCACGTCCTCCCAGCGCGTGAGCACGTCCGCCGTCTGCTCGTCGGCGTCCGCGCCCCAGCGCTCCTCGACGTACTTGCGGGCCAGCTCGTAGAACTCCATCTGGAGCTGGACGGCGGTCAGTCGCCGGCCGCTGCGCAGCGTCACCAGCTCCTTGAGCGAGGGGTCGTGGCTGACCCGGTGCAGGGTGCGCACCGGCTGGTCCACGGCGAGGTCGACGGCGATGAAGCCGTCCTCGATCATGGACAGCACCAGCGCGGTGGTGCCCAGCTTCAGATAGGTGGAGATCTCCGAGAGGTTGGCGTCGCCGATGATCACATGGAGGCGGCGGTAGCGCTCGGCGTCCGCGTGCGGCTCGTCCCTGGTGTTGATGATGGGGCGCTTGAGGGTGGTCTCCAGGCCCACCTCGACCTCGAAGTAGTCGGCGCGCTGGCTGATCTGGAAGCCGTGCTCCCCGCCGTCCTGCCCGAGCCCGACCCGGCCGGCGCCGCAGACCACCTGGCGGGAGACGAAGAACGGCGTCAGGTGCCGCACGATCTCGGAGAACGGGGTCTCCCGCTTCATCAGGTAGTTCTCGTGGGTGCCGTAGGAGGCGCCCTTGTTGTCCGTGTTGTTCTTGTAGAGCAGGATCGGCTGGGCGCCCGGCACCTCGCCGGCGCGCTGGGCCGCCTCGGCCATGATCCGCTCCCCCGCCTTGTCCCAGAGCACCGCGTCCAGCGGGTTGGTGGTCTCGGGGGCGCTGTACTCGGGGTGGGCGTGGTCGACGTAGAGCCGGGCGCCGTTGGTGAGGATGACGTTGGCCAGGCCGATGTCCTCGTCGGTGAGCTGGCTGGCGTCCGCGTTGTCCCTGGCCAGGTCGAAGCCCCTGGCGTCGCGGAGCGGGTTCTCCTCCTCGAAGTCCCAACGGGCTCTTCTGGCGCGGTGCATGGCCGCCGCGTAGGCGTTGACGACCTGGGAGGAGCTGAGCATGGCGTTGGCGTTGGGGTGGCCAGGGACGGAGACGCCGTACTCGGTCTCGATGCCCATCACTCGCCGTACGGTCATGCGGCCCTCCTTGCCTCGCGGTGTCCTCAAGGACCCGGTCGCTGCCTAGCAGCCTAGGCGACACGGGGTGCGGTGAGGAGATCACCGCGAGTTTCCTTGGACGGTCTGGGAACGCGTCCGGCTGCGGGCCACGCGTCTCGCGTGCCCCGCAGCCGGACGTCGTCGCTCGCTGCTCTGATTCGGTCCTACAGGTCCTACAGGTACTGGCCGGTGTTGGCCACCGTGTCGATGGAACGGCCGGTGTCGCCGCCCTGCTTGCCGGTGACCAGCGTGCGGATGAAGACGATCCGCTCGCCCTTCTTGCCGGAGATCCGGGCCCAGTCGTCCGGGTTGGTGGTGTTGGGCAGGTCCTCGTTCTCCTTGAACTCGTCGACGCAGGCCGAGATCAGGTGGGAGACGCGGATGCCCTTCTGCTGGTGGTCGAGGAAGTCCTTGATCGCCATCTTCTTGGCCCGGTCCACGATGTTCTGGATCATGGCGCCGGAGTTGAAGTCCTTGAAGTACAGGACCTCCTTGTCACCGTTGGCGTAGGTGACCTCCAGGAAGCGGTTCTCCTCGGTCTCCGCGTACATCTGCTCCACGACGGTCTGGATCATGCCGTCGACGGCGGCCTCCGCGTTCCCCTGGTGCTCGCCGAGGTCGTCGTCGTGCAGCGGCAGGCGCGGCGTGAGGTACTTGGAGAAGATGTCGCGGGCGGCCTCGGCGTCCGGGCGCTCGATCTTGATCTTCACGTCGAGTCGTCCCGGGCGCAGGATCGCCGGGTCGATCATGTCCTCGCGGTTGGAGGCACCGATCACGATGACGTTCTCCAGGCCCTCCACGCCGTCGATCTCGGAGAGCAGCTGGGGAACGATGGTGTTCTCCACGTCCGAGCTGACGCCCGAGCCACGGGTACGGAAGAGGGAGTCCATCTCGTCGAAGAAGACGATGACCGGCGTGCCCTCGCTGGCCTTCTCCCTGGCCCGCTGGAAGACCAGGCGGATGTGGCGCTCGGTCTCGCCCACGTACTTGTTGAGCAGCTCGGGGCCCTTGATGTTGAGGAAGAAGCTCTTCCCCGCCGGCTTGCCGGTGACCTCGGCGACCTTCTTGGCGAGGGAGTTGGCGACGGCCTTGGCGATGAGCGTCTTGCCGCAGCCGGGCGGGCCGTAGAGCAGCACGCCCTTGGGCGGGCGCAGCTCGTGCTCGCGGAACAGGTCAGGGTAGAGGTAGGGCAGCTCGACCGCGTCCCTGATCAGCTCGATCTGGCCGCCGAGGCCGCCGATCCTGGTGTAGTCGATGTCCGGGACCTCTTCGAGGACCAGCTCCTCGACCTCGCTCTTGGGCACCACCTCGAAGACGTAGCCGGAGCGCGGCTCCAGCAGCAGCGCGTCCCCGGCCCGCAGGGTCGAGGCCATCAGCGGCTCGGCGAGCTTGACGACGCGCTCCTCGTCGGTGTGGCCGACGACCAGCGCGCGCTCGCCGTCCTCCAGGACCTCCTTGAGGGTGACGATGTCGCCGGCGTTCTCGAACTCCATCGCGGCGACGATGTTCAGCGCCTCGTTGAGCATGACCTCCTGGCCACGCCGCAGCTCGGCGAGTTCGAGTCCGGGGCTGACGTTGACCCGGAGCTTGCGGCCGCCGGTGAAGATGTCGGCGGTGCCGTCCTCGTTGGCGGTCAGGAACACCCCGAAGCCCGAGGGCGGCTGGGCCAGCCTGTCTACCTCCTCCTTGAGCGCGACGATCTGGTCGCGCGCCTCCCGAAGGGTGCTCGCGAGCCGTTCGTTCTGCGCGGACACGCCGGCCAGATTCGTCTGTAGCTCAACGATCCGCTCTTCGAGAATCCGAGTGTGCCGCGGCGAATCGGCCAGCTTGCGGCGCAGGACGGTGATCTCCTGCTCAAGGTCGGCGATCTGGCGGGCCTGGTCGTCGGAACCTCGCCCGGACCGGATGCCGCGGTTGCTGTCGTCGTTCTGGGATACCACGGTCCTCACCTCCTCCAAGGGGAGCTGGACGCTTCCAGACCCTACCTGGACCGGTGCAGTTCGAAACCCCTAGATCACAAAGACGGTCGGGGCGTGTCCGATCTTCACCCTTGCGCACTCCCTCACGCCAGGGGGATACCCACCCCGCGCCGTAAGGAAGCGGCCGGTTGTATCGTCGGTGGTGGTCAACACCCGTCGGGGACAGCCGCTTTTGCCGTTCCCGCGCCGTACGGGCCGCCACGAGCGGGCAAGGAGCGACAGCCGGATGAGCACGCGGAACGAGGCTCCCGAGGCCGAGGAGCTGGAGGTCTGGATCGACCAGGACCTCTGCACCGGGGACGGGATCTGCGCCCAGTACGCGCCCGAGGTGTTCGAGCTGGACATCGACGGTCTGGCCTATGTGAAGCCGCCGGCTCAGCCGGGCGAGGAGGCCGAGTTGCTGACCGATCCCGGGGCCAGGGCGGTCGTTCCGCTGCCGCTGCTGCGCGAGGTGTCCGACTCGGTCAAGGACTGTCCGGGGCAGTGCATCCATGTGCGGCGGGCCTCGGACGGCGTCGAGGTGCTGGGGCCCGACGCGGACTGAGTCGCGGCGCCCTTTCTCCGGCGGGGTCCCGCGCCGCGGCCGGCTCAGACGCTGTTGGGGGCCCGGTCGGCGATCAGTTCCAGCCGGCCGTCGCGCCACTCCCAGCGCACGTCGCGCTGGAGGTCGGGGCAGCAGCGGCGGACGTCGGGCGAGGAGTAGCCGACCAGCCGGGCGGAGAAGCCGGCACCCTCGGTGGCCAGCCGGTCCACGGTCATCTGCTCTCCCGGGTCGACCAGGGTGGCGGTGACCTCGGGCGCGGCGTCCGTTCCCGCGGCGTGGGTGAGCAGGTACATGCCGTTGGGCGGGGAGCCTGAGCCGGCGTCGCAGCGGACCACGGCGACGGTCTCGCCCTGGCCGTCGGCGTCGAGGTCCACCTCGGCCTGGTCGGTGACCAGCACGTCGAACGGGCCGCAGTCCAGCGGGTATTCGGCGACGGTGGCGTCGGGTCCGGCCGTGGCGACCGCGCCGCCCGAGGTGGCACCGGCGCCGGTCGGCTGGACGAAGGCGGCGACCCCGGTCACGGCGGCCACGCCGACGGCGGTGACCAGCCAGTGCCGGGGGCGGGCGTGGGTGTGCGGAAGACCGTCGGTCGTGGCGCCCTGGGGCGCTGCCGATTGCTGCACGCGGGGTCTCCTGGGGGCGGGAGGGGGCGTCGGCTGAGGCTCGCCGGCAGACCGGCATGGTGCCATATCTCACATCGGCCGGGAACGGCGGGGTACCCCTCGTCCCACGCCCCTCACCGTTCCCACCCGTTCCTTCGCGTCCCACCCGCGTCCGCGTCAACCCTGTGCCGCCCGGCGGGAGTTCGGTGTGGAGATCGAGCGTGGAGGTTCAGCCGGTGGCCGAGCCGGGCCCGGTGTAGTCCGAGCCGTAGGCGCCCGGGGCCGGGCGGCGGCGGCGCAGCGGCGGGGTGACCCCGTCGGCGAGCCGGCGGGCGGTGAGCAGAAAGCCGGTGTGGCCGATCATCCGGTGGTCGGGGCGGACCGCGAGGCCCTCGACGTGCCAGGTGCGGACCATCGTCTCCCAGGCGGTCGGCTCGTTGAAGCTGCCGTGCTCCCTGATCGTCTCGACGGTGCGCGCGAGTTGGGTGGTGGTGGCGACGTAGGCGCACACGATGCCGCCGGGCACCAGGGCCTTGGCGACCGGGTCCAGGCACTCCCAGGGCGCGAGCATGTCGAGGATGACGCGGTCCACCTCGGTGTCGGAGAGGTGGTCCTGGAGGTCCCCGACGGTCAACTCCCAGGCGGGGTGGGGCGTTCCGAAGTACCGGGTGACATTCTCCCGGGCGATCTCGGCGAAGTCGGCGCGGCGCTCGTAGGAGTGCAGCATCCCCTGGTCGCCGATGGCCCGCAGCAGGAACGTGGAGAGCGACCCCGAGCCGACGCCGGCCTCGACGACGCGGGCGCCGGGGAAGATGTCGGCCATCGCCAGGATCTGCCCCGCGTCCTTGGGGTAGACCACGGCGGCCCCACGGGGCATGGACAGGACGTAGTCGGGGAGCAGTGGGCGCAGCGCCAGATAGGCGACGTTTCCCGTGGTGCGGACCACGGTCCCCTCGGGGGCGCCGATCAGCTCGTCGTGCGGGAAGGCTCCCTTGTGGGTGTGGAAGCTCTTGCCCGCCTCAAGCGTGAACGTGTAGTGGCGTCCCTTGGGGTCGGTCAGCTGTACCTGGTCCCCGACCTCGAAGGGCCCGCGACGGCGGGCGGCACCGGTCGGTTCGGACATGGCGGCCAGCCTAGACCAGGCGTGCTGCCGGGCCGTAATCGAGGCCGGTCGGCGGTCGATGCGGGCGGGTGGGCGTTGGCCGGTCAGCCGGGGGCGCGCGTCAGCCGGCGGGGCGGGGCGCGGCGGCCGGGCGGCGGCGTTCCATGGCCAGCAGGGCCTTGTCGACGTCGCGGTAGGACAGCACGCCGTACACCTCGCCGTTCTCCTCGACGACCAGGTACTCGCTGGCCGGGGTGGCGTCGAGGTGGTCCAGCAGCGGTTCGCCGGTGAGGTCGGCCGGCACCCGCATCCCGTCGGTCAACTCCTCGGCCAGGGCGATCACCGGCACCCAGGGCCTGCGGTCGTCGGGGACGCCGGCGATGCCCGCCTCCCGCACCAGGGCGAGCGGGGCGCCGTCGTCGTCGACCACGATGAGGGCCTGGGCGCCGACCTCGTTGGCGCGGCGCAGCCCCTCGGCGAGGGAGGTCTCGCCGGGCACGGGGATGGCACGGCGGGTCAGCGCGCGGGCGGTGAGCGAGGGGAGTTGGGCGTTGCGCCTGGCCTGGCTCAGGCCGCGCCCGGCGGCCAGCCAGATGATCGCGGCCAGCACGGCGGCGAGCAGCGCGTCGAGCAGCGGTTGCAGCCCGCCGAACGCGCCGCGGTCGCCGGCGGCCAGCTGGGTCGCGGTGGGGAACCCGACGAGCACGACCAGCGCCAGCGCCCGTCCGGTCCAGGCGGTGACGACGGTGCCGCGCAGCACGTCGCCGGTGCGCCACCAGATGACGGCGCGCAGCATCCGGCCGCCGTCCAAGGGCAGTCCCGGCAGCAGGTTGAAGACGGCGACGATCAGGTTGGAGATCATCAGCGCTGCGACCAGCACGCCGGGCACGGTGCCGGGTTCGACGGCGAGCATGGCGAGGGCGAACACGCCGGCCAGGACGAGGGAGAGCAACGGCCCCGAGCCGACGACCACCAGGTCCCTGCGGGGCGTGGTGGACCGGTCGTCGATCTCCGAGGCACCGCCGATGAACTGGATCAACACCCGGTGCACGGGCAGGCCGAGGCGGAGGGCGGCGTAGGTGTGGGCCAACTCGTGGACCAGCACGGAGCCGTAGAAGGCGACGGCGAAGAAGAGGGCCACCAGGTAGCGTTCCTGGCCCAGTTCGGGCAGCGCGCGGTCGAGTTGGTGGCCGAGGAGCAGGGTGATCAGGGCGGCGACCAGGAACCAGCTGGGAGTCACATAGATGGGCACGTCCCGGACGCGGCCCACCAGGAGGGCGCCGCGCGGGCGGCGCGGGTCCCGGGTGTCCGGGGCGTCCCGGTGCTCCGGGCTCTCCGGGTCCGCCAGGTTCCGCGCGTTCTCCGGATCTTCCGGGTTCTCCGGGTCGGGTGACCGGTCGGTCGTGGTCTCTGCCACCTGATCCCCTCGTCGCCTCGCGGCCTCGCGCCTCGCCTCCGGGACGCGGTCCGATGGTCCCGCACCGTGAGCGTGGAGTCGATGGTATGGGCTGAGTGTCAGTGACGCGCCGTAGGGTACGCCGCATGACTCGCTCCGCCGCCGCGCCACCGCGCTCCCTCTCCCCCTCCCGGGCCGCCGACTTCCAACAGTGCCCGCTGCTCTACCGGTTCCGCGTCATCGACCGGCTGCCCGAGGAGCCGAACGAGGCGGCCACCAGGGGCACGGTGGTGCACGCGGTGCTGGAGCGGGTCTTCGACGCGCCGGCGGCCGAGCGGAGCGTGCCGGGGGCGCGGGCGCTGGTCGCGCCGGAGTGGCGCCGACTGCTGGAGCGGCGGCCGGAGTTGGCGCGGCTGTTCCGGGCGGGCGGGGTGGCGGCGGCCGAGGAGGACGCCGCCGCTGCCGGGGCCGAGGACGGGGCCGCCGGGGCCGCCGCAGCTGACGGGGCGTCGGCGGGCGCGGACGCGGCGGGCGAGCCGGAGCCGGAGCCGGAGCTGGACGAGGAGCGGCTGGCGGCGTTCCTGGCGGAGGCCGAGCGGCTGGTGGAGCGGTGGTTCACGCTGGAGGACCCGACGCGACTCGAGCCGGCGGAGCGGGAGTTGTGGGTCGAGACCACGCTGGAGTCCGGGCTGCGGCTGCGCGGGGTGATCGACCGGGTGGACGTGGCGCCCGGCGGGGACATCAGGATCGTCGACTACAAGACGGGCAAGGCGCCGCCGGCGGAGTTCGCGGCCGGGGCGCTCTTCCAGATGAAGTTCTACGCGCTGGTGCTGTGGCGGCTGCGGGGAGTGGTGCCGCGCCGGCTCCAGTTGGTGTATCTGGGCAGCGGCGAGGTGCTGACCTACGACCCGGAGGAGGCGGATCTGCGGGGCGTGGAGCGGAAGGTGCTCGCGCTGTGGGAGGCGATCCAGCGGGCCACGGAGTCGGGCGACTGGCGGCCCAGGCGCGGGCGGCTGTGCGGCTGGTGCGACCACCAGGCGCGCTGCCCGGAGTTCGGGGGCACTCCCCCGCCGTACCCGTTGCACATCCAGACGGCGTTGCCGCTGCCGGCCCAGGCCGCCGGCGAGGCGGCGCCGGAGGACGCCCGGGCGACGGGGGCTGGGGCGGGTGGGCCAGAATGATCGTGCCCGGCCGCACCGATGTGACCGACCTCCCCGACCGAAGGGCGCTTCGATGCCGATCCGCGTTCTGCTGGTGGACGACCAGCCCCTGCTGCGCACCGGTTTCCGGATGATCCTGGAGGCCGAGCCGGACCTGGCCGTGGTGGGCGAGGCGGGCGACGGCCTCCAGGCGTTGGAGCAGGTGCGGACGCTCCAGCCCGATGTGGTGCTGATGGACATCCGGATGCCCAGGATGGACGGGGTCGAGGCGACGCGGCAGATCACCGGGCCCGCGAAGGACGGGCCGGTGAAGGTGCTGGTGCTGACCACCTTCGACCTGGACGAGTACGTGGTGGAGGCGCTGCGCGCCGGGGCCAGCGGCTTCCTGTTGAAGGACGCGCCGGCCGCCGAGCTGGTGCAGGCGATCCGGGTGGTCGCGAACGGCGAGGCGATGCTGGCGCCCAGCGTCACCCGCCGGCTGCTGGATATGTACGCGGCCAAGCTGCCCTCCGGCGAGGAGCCCGTTCCCGACGCGCTGGGCACCCTCACCGAGCGGGAGGTGGAGGTGCTCAAGCTGGTGGCCCGTGGCCTGTCCAACGCGGAGATCGCCGCCGACCTCTTCGTCAGCGAGACCACGGTGAAGACCCATGTGGGCCATGTGCTCACCAAGTTGGAGCTGCGGGACCGGGTGCAGGCGGCGGTCTTCGCCTACGAGAGCGGGCTGGTCCGGCCCGGCAGCTGAGCGCGGCCGGGACGGACCCCGAAGACGGGCGCTCAGACCTCGGCCATCTCCAGCTCCCAGAAGCGGAAGACCGTGGAGGGGTCGAGCGTCCACTGGAGGCCGTTGATGTTCTCGTCGGCGACCGCGTACTGCCGGCCCTGCCAGATCGGGATCATCGGGACCTCCTCGGCCACGATGTCCTGGAGGGCACTGAAGTCGTCGGCGGAGTCGGCCCGGTCGGCCTCCCTGCGCGTCGCGGGCAGCAGTTCCTCGGTGATCCGCTCCGAGACGTAGCCGTTGGCGAGGACGTTGTCCGGGCCGAAGAACGGGTCGGTGAAGTTCTCCGGGTCGGGGAAGTCCGGCACCCAGCCACGGACGAACGCCCCGTACTCGCCGTCGGCGACGCCCTGGGCGAACTCGTCGGCGTCCGCGCTGCGCACGCTGGCCTCGAAGAGCCCGCTCGCGTTGAGCTGGGCGGCCAGGTGCTCGAACGCGGCGACGGTGTCCGGGCCGAAGCGGACCGGGGTGGCCCACAGGGTCAGCTCGACGGGCTCGGTGATGCCGGCCTCGCGGAGGGTCTCCTCGGCGGCCGAGCGGTCGCCGGTGCCGCCGTAGCGGTCGAAGAACGCGGTGTTGTGGCCGGTGATGCCGGCCGGCACGACCGAGTAGAGCGGCTCGGCGGTGCGCTGGTAGACGTCGCGCACCAGCGCCTCGCGGTCGATGAGCTGGGCGACCGCGCGGCGGACGGCCGGGTCGCCGGTGACCGGGTCGTCGAGGTTGAAGACGAGGTACTGGGCCTCGGCGCTGGTGCCGTCGACGACCTTCAACTCGCCGTCGCCGCTGCGGTCGGCGGTGTGCAGCGTGGCGATGTCCTCGGCGGCGAGCCCCCGGTAGGCCACGTCCACCTCGCCGCCGCGCACGGCGTCGTCGAGGGCCTGCTGGTCGCCGTGGTAGAGCCGCATGGTGATGCCGGAGTTCTTGACCTCGGCGGGCCCCTGGTAGTCCGGGTTGACCTCGAAGACGGCCTCGTCCTCGCCGTAGCCGGCCAGCGTGTACACGCCGGAGCCGTCGGCCTCGCCGTCGGTCCGCAGCGCGTCGGCCGGGTACTCGCGGTGGTCGACGATGGACCCGGCGCCGGAGGCGATCTTCTGCGGGAAGGTGGCGTCCGGCTCGCTGAGGTGGAAGGTGACCGTCCGGTCGTCCGGCGTCTCGATCTGGTCGATCGTGGCGAGCATCACGGCCGGCCCGTCGGGGTCGTCGATGCGCAGCGTCCTGTCGAAGGAGAACTTGACGTCCTTCGAGGTGAGCGCGTTGCCGTTGCTGAACGTCAGCCCGTCTCTCAGCGTGCAGGTGTAGCGCTGGCTGGCCCGGTCGGTGAAGCCGCACTCCTCGGCGGCCTCCGGCTGGGGCTCGGTGCCGCCGGGCGGGAAGCTGAGCAGCGACTGGAAGACGTTGTTGAAGACCAGCCAGGAGCCGGGGTCGTAGCCGGAGGCCGGGTCGACGGCGAGCACCTCGTCCGTCATGCCCAGGGTGATGCGCTCGCCCTGGCCGGCCCCCTCTTCTTCGGTCAGTCCACAGCCGGCCAGCAGGGCCACGGCCATCGAGAGGGCGATGAGTGTGGGGTACGCCCTCCCCAAGCGGGTCTTCACGTGGTCGGTCCTTCGGTCGCGAGCCTGTCTCGACGAGCCCAACCGACCTTAGCGGGCGCAGCTCTCCCGCAACACGGGACCGGCGTGAGATGGATCACGGACGGGTTTCGGCCATCCCGCCGCCGGCCGGGTCGGGCGCCGGCCTGGCCGGCGGGCCGGTGACCAGGCCCCGTAGAAAGGCCAGGTCGACGGCCTCCAGGGAGTCGACGACGGTCCGCCCGGCGGCCGGCGGGATCGCCGCGACGGAGGGAACGGCGAGCACCCGGCAGCCGGCGGCCTCGGCGGAGGCGACGCCGGTCGCGGTGTCCTCGATGGCCACGCAGTGCGCCGGCTCGGCGCCGAGCCGCAGCGCGGCGGTGAGGTAGGGGTCGGGGTGCGGCTTGGTCCTGGCCAGCTCGTCGCCGGCGACGGTGGTGGCGAAGAACTCCGCGCCCAGGGAGCGCAGCGTCCGGTCGATGACCTCGCGGTGCGAGGCGGAGACCAGGGCGGTGGGCACCCGGTGGGCGGCCAGCTCGGTCAGCAGGCGGCGAGCGCCCGGCATCAGGGGCACGCCCTGGTCGAGGCGGCGCAGGAAGGCCGCGTTGAGCAGGTCGCGCACCTCGTCGAGGGTGATGTCGGCGCCGGTGACCTCGATCAGGTAGCCGGCGGAGCGGGTCATCGGGCCGCCGACGACCACCTCGCGGTGCTCCTCGGCCAGCACGTGGCCCAGGGCGCCGAAGACCTCGACCTCGGCGTCCCACCAGAAGTCCTCGGTGTCCACGAGGGTGCCGTCCATGTCGAGCAGCACCGCGCGCGGCACGGAACCGACGGGTCGTGGGGTGTCCAGGGCAGGAGTGGAACTCGTCATCCGCACGCCTCCGTAGCGGCCGCAGGGAGCGAACCGGCCGGTCGCCCCCGGGGGCGACCGGCCAGCACCGGACCGATCAGTCTACGTCGGACGTGGGAACCGTTCCGAGCCGAACGGCTGACCTCACCCGGTCGGGGCAGTGAAGTGCCGTTGAACGCGCCCGGGTGCCCGGCGTGCGGTAGGCGTGCGGCCCCGGGCCCCCGGTCACCTGGCGTTGAAGTAGTTGGCCTCCGGGTGGTGGACGACGATGGCGTCGGTGGACTGCTCCGGGTCGAGCTGGAACTCCTCGGAGAGGGTCACCCCGATCCGCTCGGAGTCCAGCAGCTCGGCGATCTTGGCGCGATCCTCCAGGTCCGGGCAGGCGGGGTAGCCGAGCGAGTAGCGGCAGCCCTGGTACTCGGTGCGGAACATGCCGGACAGCTCGGTGGGGTCGGCCTGGGCGATGCCCAGCTCGGACCTGACCCTGGAGTGCCAGTACTCGGCCAGCGCCTCGGCCAACTGCACGGACAGGCCGTGGAGTTCGAGGTAGTCGCGGTAGGCGTCGGCGGCGAACAGCTCGGCGGTCGCCTCGCTGACCTTCGGGCCGATGGTGACGGTCTGGAGCGCGACCACGTCGGTCTCGCCGCTCTCCGCCGGGCGGAAGAAGTCGGCCAGGCACAGCCGCCGCCCCCGGCGCTGCCGGGGGAAGGTGAAGCGGGTCCGCTCGGCGCCCTCCTCGTCGAGGATCACCAGGTCGTCGCCCTCGGCGCGGCAGGGGAAGTAGCCGTAGACGACGGCGGCCTGGAGGAGGTTGTCGGTGTGCAGCCGGTCCAGCCAGCCGCGCAGCCGGGGCCGGCCCTCGGTCTCCACCAGCTCGGCGTAGTCGGGCCCGTCGTCGCCCCTGGCGGCCTTCAGGCCCCACTGGCCCTTGAAGAGGGCGTCCTCGTCGAGCCACTCCGCGTACTCCTTGAGCGGGATGCCCTTGACGACGCGGGTGCCGAGGAACGGCGGGGTCGGCAGCGGCACGTCGGTCGCGGTGGCGGAACGGGCGGGGGCCTCGTCGGTCGGCTCGGCGACGGCGGGGGTGTCGCGGCGGGCGACGCGGCGCGGCTTCAGCGCGGGCAGGGTGGCACCGGGCACGCCGCGCTTGACGGCGACGAGCGCGTCCATCAGCCGCAGCCCCTCGAAGGCGTCCCTGGCGTAGCGGACCTCGCCCTCGTAGATCTCGTGGAGGTCCTGCTCCACATAGGCGCGGGTGAGGGCGGCGCCGCCCAGGATGACGGGGTAGCCGGAGGCGAGGCCGCGCCGGTTCAGCTCCTCCAGGTTCTCCTTCATGATCACGGTGGACTTCACCAGCAGCCCGGACATGCCGATCACGTCGGCCTTGTGCTCCTCGGCGGCGTCCAGGATGGCCGAAACCGGCTGCTTGATGCCGAGGTTGACCACGTTGTAGCCGTTGTTGGTCAGGATGATGTCGACGAGGTTCTTGCCGATGTCGTGGACGTCGCCGCGCACGGTGGCCAGCACGATGGTGCCCTTGCCCTCGTCGTCCGACTTCTCCATGTGCGGCTCCAGGTGGGCCACCGCGTTCTTCATCACCTCGGCGGACTGGAGCACGAACGGCAGCTGCATCTGCCCCGAGCCGAAGAGTTCGCCGACGACCTTCATGCCCTCCAGCAGTGTGTCGTTGACGATCTCCAGGGCCGGCCGTTCGGTCAGGGCCTCGTCGAGGTCGGCCTCCAGGCCGTTGCGCTCGCCGTCGATGATCCGGCGGCGGAGCCGTTCCTCCAGCGGGAGGGCGGCCAGTTCCTCGGCCTTGCCGGCCTTGATGGTCTTGGTGTCCACGCCCTCGAAGAGGGTCAGGAACTCCTGGAGCGGGTCGTAGCCCTCGCGCCTGCGGTCGAAGATCAGGTCCCGGGCGACCTGGACGTGCTCCTCGTCGATGCGGGCGATCGGCAGGATCTTGGCGGCGTGCACGATCGCGGAGTCGAGGCCGGCCTTGACGCACTCGTCGAGGAAGACGGAGTTGAGGACGAGGCGGGCGGCCGGGTTGAGGCCGAAGCTGATGTTGGACAGGCCGAGCGTGGTCCCGACGTCGGGGTGGCGGCGCTTCAACTGCCGAATGGCCTCGATGGTGTTGACGCCGTCCTTGCGGGACTCCTCCTGCCCGGTGCAGATGGTGAACGTCAGGAAGTCGATCAGGATGTCGGACGGCTGGAAGCCCCAGTTGCCGGTGAGGTCGGCGATCAGCCGCTCGGCGATGGCGAGTTTGTGCTCCGGGGTGCGGGCCTGCCCCTCCTCGTCGATGGTGAGGGCCATCAGCGCGGCGCCGTGCTCGGCGGCCAGCCGGGCGACGCGGGCGAACCGGGAGTCGGGGCCGTCGCCGTCCTCGTAGTTGACCGAGTTGATCACCGCGCGCCCGCCGAGATGCTCCAACCCGGCCTCCAGCACGGCCGGTTCGGTGGAGTCCAGCACGATGGGCAGGGTGGAGGCGGTGGCCAGCCGGCTGGCGACCTCGCTCATGTCGGCGGCGCCGTCCCGGCCCACGTAGTCCACGCACAGGTCCAACAGGTGGGCGCCCTCGCGGATCTGCTCGCGCGCCAGCTCCACGCAGTCGTCCCAGCGGCCCTCCAGCATGGCCGTCCGGAACTTCTTGGAGCCGTTGGCGTTGGTGCGCTCGCCGATCGCGAGGTAGGCCGTGTCCTGACGGAACGGCACGCTCTGGTAGAGCGAGGAGGCGCCGGGCTCGGGCTGCGGATCGCGGGCGGGCGGCGTGACGCCGCGCACCCGCTCCACCACCTGGCGCAGGTGCTCGGGCGTGGTGCCGCAACAGCCGCCGACCAGGGAGAGGCCGAACTCGGCCACGAACTCCTCGTGCGCGTCGGCCAGTTGCTCGGGGGTCAGCGGGTAGTGGGCGCCGTCCTTGCCGAGCACGGGCAGGCCGGCGTTGGGCATACAGGACAGCGGCAGCCGGCTGTGCCGGGCCAGATGGCGCAGGTGCTCGCTCATCTCGGCGGGGCCGGTGGCGCAGTTGAGGCCGATCATGTCGATGCCCAGCGGCTCAAGGGCGGTGAGCGCGGCGCCGATCTCGGAGCCGAGCAGCATGGTCCCGGTGGTCTCGACGGTCACCTGCACCAGCAGCGGCAGGTCGGCGCCGAGCGCGGCGAGCGCGCGGCGGGCGCCCAGGGTGGCGGCCTTGGTCTGGAGCAGGTCCTGGCTGGTCTCGACGAGCAGCGCGTCGGCGCCGCCGGCGATCAGGCCCTCGGCGTTCTGCTGGTAGGCGTCGCGCAGCGGCCGGTAGCTGGTGTGGCCGAGGGTGGGCAGCTTGGTGCCGGGGCCCATGGAGCCCAGCACCCAGCGGACGCGGCCGTCCTCGGCGGCGAACGCGTCGGCCACCTCGCGGGCCACCCGGGCGCCGGCCTCGGACAGCTCGTGGACCCGCTCGGGGATGTCGTACTCGCCGAGGGCGGCGAGGTTGGCGCCGAAGGTGTTGGTCTCCACGCAGTCGATGCCGGCGGCCAGGTACTCGCGGTGGACGTTGGCCACGATGTCGGGGCGGGTGACGTTGAGGACCTCGTTGCACCCCTCCAACTGCTGGAAGTCCTCCAGCGAGGGGTCCTGCGCCTGGAGCATGGTGCCCATGCCCCCGTCGGCGACCACGACGCGGCTGGCGAGGGCGTCTCGCAGGGCCTGGGCGCGCTGCGCCTGGCTGGTGGTGGGCAGGCTGGCAAGGGCCATGGGCTTCTCTCCCAGAGTGCGACGGCTGTCGGCTATGCGCCTCCGCTCACGGTGACGCACCCCAGCAGCCTAACCGGGTGGCCGCGCCAGAGAGCGGAACTTTCCGGGAATCGGTCCGCCGTAAACTCATTCCTGGCCTGGGGGTATCGACATCCCCCACTGGAGTTCGACAATGTCGAACGCAAGATGTTTCGCGAGGCGGGACGCAGGGAGGCGGCCTCATGGCTCGGACCATCCAGTCACTGGAACGCGCGGCCGCGGTGCTGCGCCTGCTCGCCGGCGGCGAGCGGCGGCTGGGTCTGTCCGACATCGCCTCGGCCATAGGGCTGGCCAAGGCAACCACACACGGGCTGCTGCGCACGCTCCAGCAGGAGGGCTTCGTCGAGCAGGACAAGATCTCGGGGAAGTACCAGCTGGGCGCCGAGCTGCTGCGCCTGGGCAACAGCTACCTGGACGTCCACGAGCTGCGCGCCAGGGCGCTGGTGTGGACGGACGACCTGGCCAGGTCCAGCGGCGAGAGCACCTATCTGGGCGTGCTCCACCAGCGTGGGGTGCTGATCGTCCACCATGTCTTCCGGCCCGACGACAGCCGGCAGGTGCTGGAGGTCGGCGCGATGCAGCCGCTGCACAGCACGGCGCTGGGGAAGGTGCTGGCGGCGTTCGACCCGGTGGCGCACAACGAGGTGATGGACTCGGACTTCGCCGGGATCACCCCGTTGACGGTCACGGACCCGGCCGCCTTCGACCGGGAGTTGGCGACGGTGCGGGCACGCGGCTGGGCGAGTGACGTCGGGGAGACCTGGGACGGCGTCGCCTCGGTCGCCGCGCCGATCGTGGACCGTCGCCGGATGCCGGTGGGCGCGGTGGGCATCACGGGCGCCGTGGAGCGGGTGCTCGACGGCGAGGCGCCCCGGCCCCGGCTGGTGGCGGCGGTGCGGGACTGCGCCCGGGCCGTGTCGCGGGACCTCGGAGCCGGACGCTTCTAGGACAATCCAGACACCGGAGAGGTATCTGGCGCTTACCCACTTGACGGAGCCCTCCCCGGGGAGAACACTGCCGTTCGTTGGTCGATAATGTCGAACACTGGACGGATGTCGGCCAGGAATCCCCTGGACGAAGGACAAAGGAGTCACGGGTGTCCAGCTCCGATATCTTCTTCGGCGAGGTGCTCGGCACCGCCGTACTGATCGTGCTCGGTGGTGGCGTCGTCGCCGGCACCGTTCTCAAGAAGTCGAAAGCGTTCGAGGCCGGTTGGGTCGTCGTGACCCTGGGCTGGGGTATGGCGGTGCTCACCGGCGCCTACGCCTCCACCCAGCTCTCCGGCGCCCACATCAACCCGGCGGTGACCCTGGGCATCGCCATCGACACCGGCGAGTGGAGCGACGTCCCCACCTATGTCGCCGGGCAGATCCTGGGCGCGATGCTCGGCGCCGTGCTGGTCTGGCTCGCCTACTACGGCCACTTCCAGGCGCATCTGCTGGACCGCGAGGAGGTCAGCGGCTCGGCCACGCCGGGCGTGCGCGCCTTCGACGAGAGCGCCGAACGGAAGGCCGAGCGGCGCGCGACCCAGCCCGGCGAGCCGGGCCCGGTGCTGGGCGTCTTCGCCACCGCGCCGGAGATCCGCAACACCGTGCAGAACCTGGCCACCGAGATCATCGCGACGGCCGTGCTGGTGATCGGCGTGCTGACCATCGGCGTCAACGACGACCTGGCGCTCTCCGGAACGGGTCCGCTGATGGTGGCCCTGATCGTGCTCGGGATCGGCCTCTCGCTCGGTGGGCCGACGGGCTATGCGATCAACCCGGCCCGTGACCTCGGGCCCCGCATCGTCCACGCGCTCCTCCCCCTGCCCAACAAGGGCGGCTCCGACTGGGGCTACTCCTGGATTCCCGTCGTCGGACCGCTGATCGGCGCCACGATCGCGGCCGTCGTCTTCAATCTCCTCTTCTGACCGTTCCACCGGGCGCACCGCGACCGGAACGGGTACCCGCCTCACGCACGACCGCACCGCCACGACCAGGAGTCGCCAACCATGACTGACGCTCAGGACCCCGCACTCACCACCGAGGCGCGCGAGTACATCGCCGCGATCGACCAGGGCACCACCTCCAGCCGCTGCATCGTCTTCGACCGCGACGGGCGCATCGTCTCCGTCGAACAGAAGGAGCACGAGCAGATCTTTCCCAAACCGGGCTGGGTGGAACACGACGCCAGGGAGATCTGGGCGAACGTCCAGGAGGTCGTGGCCGGCGCGCTGGCCAAGGCCGAGATCACCAAGGAACACGTCAAGGCGATCGGCATCACCAACCAGCGCGAGACCACCTTGCTGTGGGACCGGTCCACGGGCGAGCCGGTCCACAACGCCATCGTCTGGCAGGACACCCGCACCGACGCGCTCTGTCGCGAGCTGGGGCGCAACGTCGGCCAGGACCGCTTCCGCCGGGAGACCGGGCTGCCGCTGTCCTCCTACTTCGCCGGGCCGAAGATCCGGTGGCTGCTGGACAACGTGGAGGGGCTGCGGGAGCGCGCCGAGCGCGGCGAGATCCTCTTCGGGACGATGGACTCGTGGGTGATCTGGAACCTGACGGGCGGCCCCGACGGCGGGACGCACGTCACGGACGTCACCAACGCCTCCCGCACGATGCTGATGAACCTGCGCACGCTGCGCTGGGAGGAGCGCATCTGTGACTCGATCGGCGTACCGATGGGGGTTCTTCCGGAGATTCGTTCCTCCTCCGAGGTCTACGGCCACGCCAAGGGCGGCGTGCTGGACGGCGTGCCGGTCGCCTCGGCGCTGGGCGACCAGCAGGCCGCGCTCTTCGGGCAGACCTGCTTCTCGGTGGGCGAGGCGAAGTCGACCTACGGCACCGGAACGTTCCTGCTGATGAACACCGGCAACCAGGCCATCAACTCCTATGCCGGCCTGGTCACCACGGTGGGCTACCGGATCGGCGACCAGCAGCCGGTCTACGCGCTGGAGGGGTCCATCGCGATCACCGGCGCGCTGGTGCAGTGGATGCGCGACCAGATGGGCCTGATCCACAGCGCGGCCGAGATCGAGACGCTGGCCCGTTCGGTGGACGACAACGGCGGCGCCTACTTCGTGCCCGCGTTCTCCGGGCTGTTCGCCCCCTACTGGCGGGCCGACGCGCGGGGCGTCATCGCCGGTCTGACCCGCTATGTCACCAAGGCCCACATCGCAAGGGCGGTCCTGGAGGCCACGGCCTGGCAGACCAGGGAGATCGTCGACGCCATGAAGAAGGACTCCGGCGTCGAGCTGACCTCCCTCAAGGTGGACGGCGGGATGACGTCCAATAATCTACTCATGCAGAACATCTCGGATTTTCTGGACGCACCCGTGGTGCGGCCGATGGTCTCCGAGACGACCTGTCTCGGCGCCGCCTACGCCGCCGGGCTCGCCGTCGGCTTCTGGTCCAACATCGAGGACCTGCGGGCCAACTGGCGACGCGCGGCCGAGTGGACGCCCGAGATGGACCCGGCCGAGCGCGACCGGGAGTACCAGTTCTGGCTCAAGGCCGTGCAGCGGACCATGGGCTGGCTCGACGAGGAAGGCTGACATCAGATGAACACCCCGCACCCGACAGCCGAACCGGCCGCGATAGCCCGCGCCGAGCGGCGCGCCGAGACCCGGCAGCGGCTCGCCGAGGCTGCCTATGACCTGCTGGTCATCGGGGGCGGCATCCTGGGTACCTCGGTCACCTGGCACGCCGCCCAGTCGGGTCTGCGGGTGGCGATGGTGGACGCCGGCGACTTCGCCGGCGCCACCTCGTCCGCGTCCTCCAAGCTGGTGCACGGCGGCCTGCGCTACCTCCAGACCGGCGCCGTGCGCCTGGTGGCCGAGAACCACCACGAGCGGCGGGTGTTGGCGAAGGACGTCGCGCCGCACCTGGTCAACCCGCTCACCTTCTACCTCCCGGTCTACGAGGGCGGCCCGCACGGCGCGGCCAAGCTCGGCGCCGGGGTCTTCGCCTACTCGGCGCTCTCCGCCTTCGGCGACGGCGTCGGCCGGGTCGTCTCGCCGAAGAAGGCGGCGGCCACGGTGCCCGCGCTGCGCACCGAGGGCCTCAAGGCTGTCGCGGTCTACGGCGACCACCAGATGAACGACGCCCGCGTCGCGGTGATGACGGTCCGCGCCGCCGCCGAGGCCGGCGCGACGGTGCTCAACCACGCCGAGGTCACCGGGCTGCGGAAGACGGCCGGGCGGGTCACCGGGGCCGAGCTGCGGGACCGTCTGGACGGCACGGAGTTCGGCGTCAACGCGCGGCTGGTGCTCAACGCGACCGGCCCGTGGGTGGACCGGCTGCGGCTGATGGAGGACCCCGGCGCCGAGCCCAGCGTGCGGCTCTCCAAGGGCGTGCACCTGGTGATGCGGCGGGTCGCGCCCTGGCCGGTGGCGCTGGCCACCCCGGTGGACAAGTACCGGATCACGTTCGCCCTGCCCTGGGAGGACCAGCTGCTGCTGGGCACCACCGACGAGACCTACGAGGGCGACCCGGGCGAGGTCGCGCCGACCGAGGCGGACATCGCGCAGATCCTCGACGAGGCCGGGCACTCGGTGCGCGACGAGCAGCTGGACCGGGACCTGATGACCTACGCCTTCGCCGGGCTGCGGGTGCTGCCGGGCGGTCCGGGCGGGGTCGCCAAGGCCAAGCGGGAGACGGTGGTCACCGAGGGCGCCGGCGGGATGCTGTCGGTGGCGGGCGGCAAGTGGACGACCTACCGGCACATCGGGCGCACCGTGCTGCGCAAGCTGGCGAAGCTGCCGGGCGGCCCGCTGGGCGCGGAGATGGAGCCGGTCTCCGACCTGGTGCGGCGGGTGCCGCTGCCGGGCGTGGCGGTGCCCAACGCGGTGGCCCACCGGCTGCTGGCCGACCCGGAGCTGGGCGAGCTGCTCGGCCCGGCGACGGCGGCTCATCTGGCCGGCCACTACGGCTCCTTGGCGTTGGACGTCGCCGAACTGGCGCGCCAGGACCGGGCGTTGGGCGAGCGGGTGCATCCGGACAGCCCGGAGATCATGGCGCAGCTCGTCTACGCCAGGGACCGGGAGTGGGCCGAGACGCCGGACGACGTGCTGCGCCGGCGCACCACGTTGACCGTCAGGGGCCTGGACACGCCGGAGGTGCGGGAGAAGGTCGAGCGGGTGCTGGGCACCGGCGTTTAGACCATCTTCCCTTCATACCCCGTCAACACGACGGCGAGAGACTGAACTGCGTTGCGACCTGAAGGAGTTGTCGCCCGTGCGGTTCAGTCTCTCGTCGTCGTCTCCGTCGTTGTTCCCCGCCGCCCGCCGCCGGCCGGTCGTGCCGGCGGCGCTGCTGTGTGGCGCGCTGCTGGTCTCCGGCTGTTCCTCGGCCGCCTCGTCCTCCGGCTCCGGTGAGGAAGCCGGGGAGCCAATCTCGGGCGGGGAGTTGACCTTCGCCCTGGCCTCGGCGCCGACCTGCGCCGACCCGCAGCAGGCGGGCACCAACGACTCGATCTATCCGGCCAGGCAGCTGGTGGACTCGCTCACCGACCAGGACCCCGAGACCGGGGAGATCGTGCCCTGGCTGGCGGAGTCCTGGGAGGTCAACGAGGACGCCACGGTCTACACGTTCACCCTGCGCGAGGACGTGACGTTCAGCGACGGGGCGCCGCTCGACGCCGAGGCGCTGCGGCGGAACCTGGACGGCATCGTCGAGTTGGGCGCCAGGGCGCCGCTGGCCACCAGCTATCTGACGGGCTACCAGGACACGGAGGTGCTGGACGAGTTGACCGCAGAGGTCACCTTCGAGCGGCCCAACGCCCAGTTCCTCCAGGCCACTTCGACGCCGGCACTGGGCCTGCTGTCGCCGGCCACCCTGGAGAGCGACCCGGCCGACCGGTGCGTGACGGTGGTGGGCTCGGGCCCGTTCACGCTGGAGGAGTACCGCCTCAACAGCTTCGTGCGGCAGGTCCGCAGGGAGGACTACGCCTGGGGCTCCTCGCTGTGGGACGAGCCGGAGGGACCGGCGCGCCTGGAGCGGCTGACGTTCGAGGTGATCCCCGAGTCGGGGGTGCGCACCGGCGGGCTGTCCTCGCAGCAGGTGGACGCGATCGGCGGCGTGGCCCCGCAGGACGAGGCGACGCTGGAGGCGGCGGGCCTGACGCTGGACCGGCGCGCCAACCCGGGGCTGCCGTTCTCCCTCTTCCCGCAGCTGGAACGGCCCATCCCGGCCGACCCCCGGGTGCGGCAGGCGGTCTCGCTGGCCATCGACCGGCAGGAGGTCGTGGACACCGTGCTGTCGGAGTCCTACCGGCCGGCGACCAGCTCGCTGGCCTCGACCACCGACCTGTACGCCGACCACTCCGAGCTGCTGGCCCACGACCCGGCCGCCGCCGAGGCGCTGTTGGCGGAGGCCGGCTGGGAGGAGGGGCCCAACGGCATCCGGGTGCGGGACGGGCAGCCGTTGCACCTGGACATCGTGTGGGGCGCCAACTTCGGCCCGAACCAACCCTCGTTGGAGCTGATCCAGCAGCAGCTGCGGGAGGTCGGCATCGACGTCACGCTGCGGACGGTCACCATCGCGGAGTACAACGCCGTCCGCGAGGAGGGCGACTACGACTACGCCTGGTCCAACACCACCCGCACCGACCCGGACATCCTGCGGGCCGCGTTCTCCAGTGAGTTGGCCAACCTCTCCCGGGTGGACGACCCCGACCTGGAGGCGCTGCTGCACGAGCAGAACGCCTCCGTCGACCCCGAGGTGCGCGGGCCGCTGGTGGAGCGGCTCCAGCGGGAGCTGCTGGAGAAGGGCTATCTGGTGCCGGTCTTCGAGCTGACCACGGTGCTGGGTCTGGACGGGGACGTCCACGACCTGGACTTCGAGGCCAGTTCGCGGCTCCAGTTCCACGACACCTGGCGCGGCTGAGCGGCGGCCAGGGATGGGACGGTATGTGACGCGCCGGCTGCTCCAGGCGGTGCTGGTGCTGTGGGCGGCCTACACGCTCTCCTTCGCGGTGCTCTATCTGCTGCCCGGCGACCCAGTGGAGATCATGGCCGCCGGCGGCGGCGAGGTCACCGAGATCAGCGACGAGCAACTGGACGCGGTGCGGGCCGAGTACGGGCTGGACGCGCCGCTGGCCGAGCAGTACCTGGACCGGCTGGGCGCGGCGCTCACCGGGGACCTGGGCACCTCGGTGCAGACCGGGGAGCGGGTCTCGGCCATGGTCGCCGAGCAGCTGCCGGCGACGCTCCAACTGACGTGCGCGGGCGGGGCGTTGGCGCTGCTGCTCGGCTCGGCGGTGGCGCTGGCCGGCGCGCACACCCGGCGGCCCTGGCTGCGGCAGCTGCTGCTGTCGCTGCCCTCGGTCGGCGCCTCGGCGCCCACCTTCTGGGTGGGGCTGCTGCTGATCCAACTGGTGTCGTTCCGCTGGGGCTTGCTGCCGGCGATCGGCGACCAGGGGTGGCGCAGTCTGGTGCTGCCGGCGTTGACGCTGGCGCTGCCGACCTCGGCGGTGCTGGCGCAGGTCTTCGCCAAGAGCCTGCGGGACGCGCTGCGCGAGCCCTATGTGGAGACGGCCCTGGCCAAGGGCGCCAGCCGGGCGCGGGTGACGCTGCGGCACGCGGCGCGCAACGCCTCGCTGCCGGCGTTCACGGTCTTCGGCGTGCTGGTGGGCAACCTGCTGGCCGGCTCGGTGGTGGTGGAGACGGTCTTCTCCCGCACGGGGGTGGGGCGGATCACGGCGACCTCGGTCACCGTGCAGGACATTCCGGTGGTGCAGGGCCTGGTGGTGCTGGGCGCGGTGGCGTTCGTGCTGGCCAACCTGCTGGTCGACCTGGTCTACCCGCTGCTCGACCCCCGGGTGACCACGGGCGGGGCGGTGGCGCGATGACGTCCGAGACGACCGTGGAACGTTCGCCCGCCGCCGCGTGGCCGTCCCGGGCGCGGGCCCTGCTGCGCGCCCCGGGCCTGGTGCTGTCCGTGGTGCTACTGGTGCTGGTCGGGCTGGCCGCGCTGGTGCCCGGGCTGCTGACGGGGCAGGACCCGCTGACCGGGGTGCCGGCCGACAAGCTGCTGCCGCCCAGCCTCGAACACCCCTTTGGCACCGACCAGTTGGGCCGCGACCTGCTGTCGCGCACGGTGCACGGCACCGCGCCGACGCTGCGCGCCGCGCTGCTGGCCATCGCCATCGGCCTGGTGCCGGGCTCGCTGCTCGGGCTGCTGGCCGGCGCGGTGGGCGGCGTGGTCGACGACGTGCTGATGCGGGTGGCCGACGTGCTGCTGGCGATCCCCGGGCTGCTGCTGTCGCTGGCGCTGATCACCGCGCTCGGCTTCGGCACCACGCGGGTGGCCGTCGCGGTGGGCGCCGTCAGCATCGCGGGCTTCGCCCGGGTGATGCGCGCGCAGGTGCTCCGGGTGCGGGAGAGCGACTACGTGGAGGCCGCGCACGCCTCCGGCACCCGCTGGCCCGGCGTGCTGCTGCGCCATGTGCTGCCCGGGGCGTGGGGACCGGTCGTGGTCTTCGCGGCCGTCGAGTTCGGCACGGTGGTGCTGGCCATCTCCTCGCTGAGCTTCCTCGGCTACGGGGCCGTGCCGCCGGAGCCCGAGTGGGGCTCGCTGGTCGCCGGCGGCCGCGACTACCTGGCCACCTCCTGGTGGCTGACCACGCTGCCCGGGCTGACGATCGCGCTGACCGTGCTGGCGGCGAACCGGGTCGCCCGCGCGCTGGAACGGGGAACGGGGGAGGCGTCGTGACGGAACCTCAGGAGCGGGTCGCCGAGCGGCCGTTGCTGTCGATCGCCGACCTGCGGGTGAACTACCGCACCCGGGGCGGGGTCGAGGAGGCGGTGCGCGGGGTGAGCCTGGACGTCGCGCCGGGCGAGGTGGTGGCGCTGGTCGGCGAGTCCGGCTCGGGCAAGAGCAGCACCGGGCACGCCGTGATGGGGCTGCTGCCGGCGGGCGGGGTGCGGGTGGCCGGCCGGATCGACTTCGACGGAACGGACCTGGCCCGGGCCGACGAGCGCCGGCTGCGTTCGCTGCGCGGCCGGGAGATCGGCCTGGTGCCGCAGGACCCGACCGTCTCCCTCAACCCGGTGCAACGGGTGGGCCGCCAGGTCGCCGAGGTGCTGCTGATCCACCGGCTCGCCGACCGGGCCGAGGCGCGGGAGCGGGCCGTGGCCCTGCTGGAGCGCGCCGGCGTGCCCGAACCTGCCGTGCGCGCCCGGCAGTTCCCGCACCAGCTCTCCGGCGGCCTGCGGCAGCGGGTGCTGATCGCCATCGCGCTGGCCGCCGACCCGCGCCTGGTGATCGCCGACGAGCCGACCAGCGCGCTGGACGTGACCGTGCAGCGGCACATCCTGGACCACCTGGAGACGTTGACCCGCTCCACCGGCACCGCCGTGCTGCTGATCACCCACGACCTGGGCGTCGCGGCCGACCGGGCCCGGCGGATCGCGGTGATGTCGCAGGGCCGGATCGTGGAGGTCGGCCCGGCCGAGCGGGTGCTGGGCGACCCCCAACACCCCTACACCAAGGCCCTGTTGCGCTCCGCGCCCAGCCTGGACGGCGGCCCGGTCGCCGCCCGCCCGCCGGCCGCCGACCCGGAGCGGCCGCCGCTGGTGCGGGCCGAGGACCTGGTGAAGGTCTTCCCCGCGCCGCGCGGCAGCGGGGCCGCACCGACCCGGGCGGTCGCCGGGGTCAGCCTGGCGGTGCGCACCGGCGAGACCCTCGCGCTGGTCGGCGAGTCGGGCTCGGGCAAGTCGACCACCGCGCGGATGCTGGTGCGGCTGACCGACCCCACCTCGGGCCGGATCGACTTCGACGGGCGGGACATCACCGCGCTGCGCGGCTCGGCCCTGCGCCGGCTGCGGCGCCGGGCGCAGATCGTCTACCAGAACCCGTACGCCTCGCTGAACCCCCGCTTCTCGGTGGGCGAGGTGATCGGCGAGCCGCTGCGGGCCTTCGGCGTCGGTCCGCGCCGGGTCCGCCAGGCCCGCGCCGCCGACCTGCTGGAGCGCGTCGGCCTGCCCGCCCGCACCCTGCACCGGCGGCCGGCCGAGCTGTCCGGCGGGCAGCGGCAGCGCGTCGCCATCGCCAGGGCGCTGGCGCTGGAGCCGGACCTGGTGGTGTGCGACGAGCCGGTCTCCGCGCTGGACGTGACCTCACAGGCCCAGATCCTGGACCTGCTGGCCACGCTCCAGGAGCAGTTGGGGCTCGCCTACCTGTTCATCTCGCACGACCTCGCGGTGGTGCGCCGGATCGCGCACCGGGTCGCGGTGATGCGCCGGGGCGAGGTGGTCGAGGAGGGGCCGGTCGGCCGGATCTTCGCCGAGCCCGCGCACCCCTACACCCGCGAGCTGCTGGCCGCCATCCCCGGCACCCGGGCCCGGCCCGGCCGGGACCCGAAGGAGGTGCCCACCGCATGAGGTTCTCGGTGCTGTCGCTGATCGGCTCCGCCCCGCACCCGCTGACCGGGGCGGTGACGCCGGCCGCCGAGCGGCTGGCCGACGTGGTCGAGGTGGCCGTCGCCGCCGAGCGGCTCGGCTTCGACGCGGTGGCCGTCGGCGAACGCCACGCCGGCGACTTCCTGTCCTCCAGCCCGGCCGTCGTCCTGGCCGCGATCGCCGCCCGCACCTCCCGGGTGCGGCTGCTGACCGGAGTAACCGTGCTCTCCGTCCTGGACCCGGTGCGGGTCGCCGAGGAGTACGCCACCCTCGACCAACTGGCGCACGGCCGCCTGGAGTTGGTGATCGGCAAGGGCGCCGAGGCCGGCCACTTCTCGCTCTACGGGCTGGACGAGGCGCGGCAGTGGGACCTGCTGGCCGAGAAGTACGCGCTGCTGCGCCGGCTGTGGCGGGAGGAGAACGTCAGTTGGAAGGGTGAGTTCCGGCCACCCCTGCACGGCGTCACCACCGTGCCGCGCCCGTTCGACGGGCCGCCCCGGGTCTGGCACGGCTCGGCCACCAGCGAGAACTCCACGGAGCTGGCGGCCCGTTATGGCGACCCGCTCTTCACGGCCAATGCGATCCAGCCAAGGGAGGCGTACGTTCGGCTGGTTGACCACTACCGGGAGCGGTACGCGGCGCACGGCCACGACCCGGCCCTGGCGTTCCTCGGCGCGGGCTCGGGCGGGCTGTGTCTCGCGGACACCACCGAGCGCGCGATCGAGCGCTACGGCGCGCTCTACGAGGCCCGGGTGCGCCAGTCGTTCAAGCCGCACCTGGTGGGCAGGGCCGGCTACAACACACCGTTCACCACCGTCGAGGAGGCAGTGGAGAGCGGCCCGGCGCTGATCGGCAGCCCCCAGCGGGTGATCGACAAGATCCTGGGCTTCCACGCCTCCTACCGCCATGACCTGCTGTCCCTCACCGTGGACGGGCTCGGCGCCGGGCGCTCCGAACAGATCGAGACGCTGCACCGGTTCGCCGAGGAGGTCGCCCCCGTGCTGCGCCGCGAGGCGCCCACCGCCCTGTGGGAATGAACGGTCCGTCGGAGCCGTTCCGGACCCGGGGGCGAGCCGTTCGGCGACAAGCCTGCCCCGGGCAGGCGTACGAGGACGGCCGGCTGGGCACGGTCACGCCGTAGGCTGGGGCCGCACGGAAACTTGATGCAGCCGGGTCGGACAACACCGTCCCGTCCCGGCCGGGAGGAGGCGCTGGGTGATCGAGCTCGACGGAGTTCCCGAGCTGGTTGACCCGGTCATGGTGGCCGCGTTCGAAGGCTGGAACGATGCTGGTGACGCCGCCTCCGCAGCGGTGGCACACCTGGAACGGGAGTGGAAGGGCGAGGTGTTCGCGGCCCTGGACGCCGAGGACTACTACGACTTCCAGGTCAACCGTCCCCACATCTGGCTGGACGGCGGGGTGCGACGCATCACCTGGCCCACGACCAGGCTCTCCGTGGTCCGGATCGGCTCCGACGACGGCCCGGTCAGGCGGCGGGACCTGGTGCTGGTGCGGGGCATCGAACCGAGTATGCGCTGGCGCTCGTTCTGCAACGAGATCCTGGGCTTCGCCCACGAGTTGGGCGTGGAGATGGTGGTGGTGCTGGGCGCCCTGCTGGGTGACACCCCGCACACCCGTCCCGTTCCGGTCACCAGCGTCACCTCGGACGAGGACCTGGCCAGGACCCTGGACCTGGAGGAGTCGCGGTACGAGGGACCGACCGGCATCGTCGGCATCCTCCAGGAGGCCTGTGGCCACGCCGGCGTCCCGGCGGTGACGCTCTGGGCGGCCGTGCCGCACTATGTGGCCCAACCGCCCAACCCGAAGGCGTCGTTGGCGCTGCTGCACGCGCTGGAGGATTTGCTGAACCTGGGCATCCCGCTGGGCGACCTGCCGGAGGACGCCCGCGCCTGGCAGATCGGCGTCGACCAACTCGCCGCCGAGGACAGCGAGGTGGCGGAGTATGTGAAGTCCCTTGAGGAGGCCAGGGACACCGCCGAGCTGCCGGAGGCGTCGGGTGAGGCCATCGCCAAGGAGTTCGAACGGTATCTGCGGCGCCGCGACGGGCAGCCGCCGGGCAGCGGCGAGCAGGGCTCCTATCTGCGCGACCCAGGCAGCCACCGGCCCCGCCGGCCGCGCCCGCCCGAGGGCGAGGGCGGCCCGCAGGACGGGGGCGGCAAGGAGCCGGAGGAGTAGCCACCCCGGCGGTCGATCGGCCTGTGCGACGCGCGTCAACTTCCTTGTATGAGCGGGAAGTTGTCGCGCGTCGCTGGTTCTTCGGCCGGGGGCGGGGGCCCTCGGCGCGCCTACAGGGCGACGCCCAGCAGCGCGTCCACCGCGCGGGTGACCACGCCGGGCGCGCCCGGGTCGTCGCCGCCGTCGCGGTCCTGGGCCTCGGCCCAGCGGTCGACGGCGCGCAGCGCGGCCGGCGCGTCCAGGTCGTTCGCCAACGCGGCCCGCACCTCGGCCACCAGCGCCTCGGCCGGCGGGCCCTCGGGCCGGGAGACGGCGTGCCGCCAGCGGGCCAGCCGGGCCTCGGCCGCGCCGAGCACGTCGTCGGTCCACTCCCAGTCGGCGCGGTAGTGGTGCGCCAGCAGCGCCAGCCTGATGGCCGCCGGGTCCCGGTGGTCCCTCCGCAACTGGGAGACCAGCACCAGATTGCCCTTGGACTTGGACATCTTCTCGCCCTCGTAGCCCACCATCCCAGCGTGCACATAGGCGTGCGCGTACGGGTGGGTGCCGGTGAGGACGCGGGCGTGCGAGGCGCCCATCTCGTGGTGCGGGAAGGCGAGGTCGGAGCCGCCGCCCTGGATGTCGAAGCCCATGCCGAGGTGGTCCAGCGCGATGGCCACGCACTCCACGTGCCAGCCGGGCCGGCCGGCACCGAGGCTGGCGCCGTCCCAGGACGGCTCGCCCGGGCGGGCGGCCCGCCACAGCAGCGGGTCCAACGGGTTCTTCTTGCCGGGCCGGTCCGGGTCGCCACCGCGCTCGGCGGACAGCTCGCGCATCGTGGCGGCGTCCAGCCCGGCGACCGATCCGAAGCGGGCGTCGGAGGCCACCGAGAAGTAGGTGTCGCCGTCCACGTCGTAGGCGGCACCGGCCTCCCGGAGCCGTTCGATCAGCGGGACGATCCGGGGTATGGCCTCCACCGCGCCGACGTAGTGGTCGGGCGGCAGCATCCGCAGCGCGGTCATGTCCTCGCGGAACAGCGCGGTCTCGCGCTCCGCCAGCTCGGTCCACGGCACCCCGGTGGCCTCGGCCCGCTCCAGCAGCGGGTCGTCGACGTCGGTGACGTTCTGCACGTACTCGACCTGCCGCCCCGAGTCCAGCCAGATCCGCTGCACGAGGTCGAACGCGGTGTAGGTGGCCGCGTGCCCCATGTGGGTCGCGTCATAGGGGGTGATGCCGCAGACATAGAGCCGCGCGACGGGCCCGGGCGGCAGCGTCACCGACCGCCGCGCCGAGGTGTCGTGGATCGTCAGATCCGGGCCCTGACCGGGCAGAACGGGGACCTTGGAGGCAGGCCAGGCATACATGCCACCGAGCCTAACGTCCTGGGCCGAGCCCCGTCCCGGCGGGAGCCCCCCGGGGGCGGGCCCCGGTCGTCGCCGCTCCGCCGAGGGCCCCGCCGGCGCCCGTCACACCATCGGACTTCTGTGCGGGCGGACGCTCCTGGCCACGGGCTCCGGGTGCGCTCGCGGCGGGCCGGCCCGGCGTTCCCCGAGTTGAGCAGTGGTTTCGCCGCGCCGGCGCCCGTTCGACGGAGGCACGGCACACGGGCGGGCGGGCCGGGGCCCTGCCGGGCCGGCCGGTCGGGCCGTTACTGTACGGACGCGGCGTGTCGCGCACCGCCGTCACGCGCGGCACCGGTCACGCGCGGCGGCGATGTCGCGCGGCACCGTCCACACGCGGCGCAGACAGCTGAGAAGGAGATCCCGTGTCCTCGCCCTACGGCCCCGAACACTCCCCGACCGGTGACGTGGGCGCGGCGCTCATGATCATCGACTCCCGGCTCAAGAGCTTCCACGCCGGGAAAGACGGCACCGACCCCGAACACCAGGCGATGATCGACCAGTTCACCGCCTCCCTGAGCCCCAAGGGAGCCCGGGACGTCCTGGAGGGCGCCTGCTCGCTCATCTACATGTTCATGAGCTGGCTGCGCCAGGCCCACGAGGACGAGGACAAGGACGTCATCGAGTACGTGGTCCCCACCCTCGTGAGCACGATGCGGATGATGCCCAGGAGCGTCCGGCCCGAGACCATCCCGACCATGGCCGGTCTGGTCATCGCCGCCGGCACCGGCCTGAGCCCGAACCTGTGGCGCCTCCAGTACGGGGACTGGACCAAGGAGGAGATGACCCCCCTGGAGGTCACCGCCCTCCTCCTCGCCGAACACATCAACCGCGTCACCGACGACCCGGACTTCGCCACCCGCATGGTCGCGGAGGCGCTCTCCCGCACGGACCCCGAGGGCCCGGAGGGCCCGGAGGAGGACTGAGGGACCGCCGCCCACGGCCAGATCAGGGGCCGGCCAGATCAGGGGCCAGCCAGATCAGGGGCCGTCAGATCAGGGGCCAGGGGATCGCGGGCCACTCGCCGCCGGGGAGGGGGTGGATGCCGGTGGCGAGCAGGTCGGCAACCCGTTCGCGGAGCGCTTCGCACTCCTCCCCGGTCAGCAGCTCCGCGAGGCGCTTCGCCAGCGGGCGCCCGTCGGCCAACTCATCGCCCAGCCCGGCCAGGGCCGCGCGGATCTCCGCCGGCAGCGGCTCGCCGCCCCAACCCCACAGCAGCGTCCGCAACTTGTTCTCCGCGTGGAAGCTGACCCCGTGGTCGATGGCGTGCAGCCGGCCGTCGTCCAGCGGCAGCAGGTGGCCGCCCTTACGGTCGGCGTTGTTGATCACCGCGTCCAGGGTGGCCAGCCGGCGCAGCCGCGCGTCGTCGGCGTGCACCAGCAGCGCCGTCCGGCCCTCCGCGACCTCGGCGAAGCCGACGGCCTTCCAGCCTGGCCCCGGCTCCTCCCCCTCGACCAGGGCCAGCAGCCGCTCGGGACCCCGGCCGAAGTCGGCCGCGTCCGGCTTAGGGCCCACCCACAGCTGGCACATCCCGACGCCCAGCGGCCCCTCGCGCAGCACCGTCGGCGGCACCAGGTCCCAGCCCAGCGCGCGGCAGACCTCGTAGGCGGCGACCTCCCGCTCGGCGAGGGTGCCGTCGGGGAAGTCCCACAGCGGGCGTTCGCCGGACACCGGCTTGTAGACGCAGTGCAGCGTGCGGCCGGCCCGTTCGACGGTGGCGTAGAGGACCGCGTTGGAGGCGTCGGTGATCTGCCCCAGGATCGTCAACTCGCCCTCGGCGAGGACCTCGTACGTGCTCACGCCCGGCTGCGACGGTATCCGTTCTGGCGCGGACATACGTGTCCCTCCGGGTCGAGCGGCAGGCTGCACAGCGGGCAGGGCGGGCGGCCGGCGTTGACGACCTCCAGGGCGCGTTTGGCGAAGGCGCGCGCCATGGTGCCGCTGAGCCGGACCCGCAGCATGGGCGGGCCGTTCTCGTCGTCGCGCAGCAGCCGCTCCTCGGCCTCGGCGAACTCCTCCTCGGAGTCCGCCTCCAGCTCGACCAGCGCCTGCGCCTCGACGATCATGCGCTCGGCCTCGCCGTCCCAGGCCAGGGCCATGGTGCCGACCCGGAACTCCTCGTCGACTGGCGAGGTCAGCGGCGCGGTGTCGGTGAGTTCGGAGGGGGCGACGGCCGGGACCGAGGTGTTGCCTCCCGAGCGCCGGACGACCTCGTCCAGCAACTCGTCGATGCGCTCTGCGAGCGCTTCCACCTGCGCCTTCTCCAACGCGACGCTGGTGGTACGGCCGGCCGCCGACGCCTGTAGGAAGAACGTGCGGCGGCCAGGCAACCCGACGGTCCCGGCGACAAAGCGTTCGGGAGGGTCGTAGAGGAAGACCTGACGGGACACGTACTGCTCCGGGGGATCGATTGCTGGGACACGTGCACCCTACTGCGCTTCGCGATCACCGTGCCCGGGACCGTCCGTGGCCGGCCACCGGGTGCGGCCCACGTTGTGCCTAGGCGCCGCCGCCCACCGGGGACTCGGTGGTCTCGGCGACGTCCCGGGTGGCCGCCTCGGTCTGCGGCACGAACTCGCCCAGGTCTCCGGTGTCCCCGAAGCGCAGCAACATCGGGGGCTCGGTGTAGCGGATCGCGGTCACCGAGGCGGGGTGCGGCAACAGCCGTTGGAACAGGTCGAGATGCATCCCCAGCGCGTCGGCGACCACGGCCTTGATGTTGTCACCATGGGTGCACATGAGCCAGACCGCGTCGGCGCCGTGCTCCTCGGCGACCCGGGCGTCCCACTCGCGGACGGCCGCCACCACGCGGTGCTGGACGTCGCGCAGCGCCTCGCCCTCGGGGAAGACCACGGCGGACGGCTGGACGCGGACGGTGCGCATCAGCTCGGTTTCGGCCAGTTCCTTGAGCGGCCGGTTGGTCCACCGGCCGTAGTCACACTCGGTGACCCGCTCGTCGGCGTGGACCGGCAGCTCGGGGCGCGCCTCGCGCAGCGGGGCGACGGTGCGCGCGCAGCGCAGCAGGGGGCTGTGCACGACGAGGGCCAGCGGCACCCCGGCCAGCCGTCCTGGCAGCGCCCGCGCCTGCTCCTGCCCGTAGTCGTCGAGGTCGACGCCGGGGGTGCGGCCGGCGAGCAGCCCCGAGGAGTTGGCGGTGGTCCGGCCGTGCCGGAGCAGCAGAAGCGTGGGCATGGCGACCAGGGTAGAGCAGCGGGGCAACGCGGCCACCGGGGCTTCGAGGCGCTGTCCCCCGTGCGGGGTGGGCTGTTGAACGGGCGGCCATCCGTTCACCGGCGCGCGGAGAGCCGCCGCGCGCCTCAGGCGAGGCCCGCGCGCTCCAGGGCGGCGACGCCGGCGCGCAGGCCGGCGAACCGCTCCTCGCGGGTGAACCCGGCCGGGGCGAGCGAGAGCGTGCTGACGCCGGCGTCGGCGAAGGCCCGCATCCGGTCGGCGACCCGTTCCACCGGGCCGATCAGCGTGGTCGCGTCGATCAGCTCGTGCGGCACGGCGGCGGCCGCGCCGTCCCGGTCCCCGGCGAGATAGCGCTCCTGGATGGTGTCGGCGGCCTCGCCGAAGCCCATCCGATGGGCGAGCCGGTGGTAGAAGTTCTGCGTGCGGCTGCCCATCCCGCCCACATAGAGCGCGGTGTACGGGCGGAAGTGGTCGGCCAGCGCGGTCAGATCGTCACCGATGGCCAGCGGAACGGTCGGCACCACATCGAAGCCGTCCAAGGTCTGACCGATCCGCTCCCGCCCGGCGCGCAGCGGCGCCAGCGTCGTCTCCTCGGCGTGCTCGGGCGAGAAGAAGATCAGCAGGGCGCCGTCGGCGATCTCGCCGGTCTGCTCCAGGTTCTTCGGGCCGATGGCCGCGATGTAGAGGGGAACGCGCTCGCGGATCGGGTGCACGGTCAGCTTGATGGGCTTGCCCGGCCCTTCGGGCAGCGGCAGCGTCCAGTGCGCGCCCTGGTGGGTCAGCCGCTCGCGGGACATGGCCTTGCGGACGATCTCCACATACTCGCGGGTGCGGGCCAGCGGCTTGTCGAAGCGGACCCCGTACCAGCCCTCGGAGACCTGCGGCCCCGAGACGCCCAAGCCCAGCCGGAACCTGCCGCCGGAGAGGCTGTCCAGGGTGGCCGCCGTCATCGCCGTCATCGCCGGGGTCCTGGCCGGGATCTGGAGGATCGCCGAGCCCACGTCGATGCGTTCGGTCTGGGCCGCGACCCAGGACAGTACGGTCGGGGCGTCGGAACCGTACGCCTCGGCCGCCCAGCAGACCGCGTACCCGAGGCGGTCCGCCTCCTGGGCGACCGCCAGGTTGTCCGCGTCCATCCCGGCGCCCCAGTAGCCGAGGTTGATTCCGAGCCGCATGAGTTCCCCTTCACCGCCGCCTACTCACCGGTAACGCACCGGTCCCCCGGACTGTAGCGCGTGCCCGCAAGTACCCTCAACGCCCATGGATCTCAGGCACCTCGGCCGTACCGGACTGCGCGTCTCCCGCCTCGGGCTCGGGACCCTCACCTGGGGCAGGGAGATCGACGAGCGGAACGCTGCCGAGCTGCTGAAGACGTTCTGGGCCGCCGGCGGCACACTGGTCGACACCGCCGACGTCTACGCGGACGGCGAGGCGGAACGGATGCTGGGCCGGCTGGTCGGCGGCTCGGTGCCGCGCGAGGACCTGGTGATCGCCACCAAGGCCGGCAGCGTGCCGGACCCGGACCGCCGCTTCGACACCTCGCGCGGCCACCTGCTGGCGGCGCTCGACGCCTCCCTGGCGCGGCTGCGCACCGACCACGTCGACCTGTGGCAGATCCACGCCTTCGACCCCGAGACGCCGCTCGACGAGACGCTCCAGGCGGTGGACGTGGCCATCGCCACCGGCCGGGCCCGGTACGCCGGGGTCTCCAACTTCTGTGGCTGGCAGCTGGCCAAGGCGGCGACCTGGCAGCTGGCGGCGCCGCTGGGCCGGACCCGGCTGGCCAGCACGCAGATGGAGTACTCGCTGCTGCAACGCGGCGTGGAACGCGAGGTGTTGCCGGCCGCGTTGGACCTGGGGCTGGGGCTGCTGCCGTCGTCGCCGCTGGGGCGTGGGGTGCTCACCGGCAAGTACCGGGAGGGCGCCAGGCCGGCCGACTCCCGGGGCGCATCCGAGGTGCTGGCGGGCTTTGTCGCGCCCTATCTGGACGAGGCGGCCGGCCGGATCGTGGACGCGGTGGCCATAGCGGCCGACGGGCTCGCGGTGACGCCGGCACAGGTCGCGCTCGCCTGGGTGCGGGACCGGCCCGGGGTGGCGGCGCCGCTGCTGGGCGCGCGGACGGCGCGCCAGCTGGAGGAGGCGTTGTCAGTGGAGGCGCTTAGTCTTCCCGATGAGATTCGCCGGGCCCTGGACGACGTCTCGGCGCCGGTGCACCACTATCCCGACCAGGACTGGAGTTCGCTGTGACCTCCGAGCACGCCACCCCCGCCGACGCGGCGGCGGAGCTGCGGGCCGCCGTGCGGGCCGTGGAGAGCGGTGAGCGCCCCGCCGCCTCGTTCTTCAACCGGCCCGAGCCGCCGAAGCCGCCGAAGCCGGCCCAGCGGGGCGGGCCACGCCCGCCGGCGGCCGAGGCGGGGCCGGTGGCCGTGCCGGAGGGGCTGCCGGCGTTGTTGGCCGCCGGGGGCGCGCCGGAGGCGCTCGCGCCCCGGGTCGCGTTGGCGCTCGGGGAGGGCGCGGAGGCGCAGTTGCGCGCCGACCCGTGGCTGCTGCTGGCGACGCCGGGCGTTCCGCCGGGCCAGGCCGACGAGTTCGCCAGGGCGCTGCTGGGCGACGAGGCGGGCCCGGGCGACGAACGGCGCGGACAGGCGCTGGTCGGCTGGCTGTTGGAGCGGGCGGCGCTCGCCGGACACACCGTGCTGGAGCCGGGCCAGCTGGCCGCCGGGCTGCGCGAGCAGGGCGTACCCGAGCCCGAGGCTGCGGTCAGCACCGCCATCGAGGAGGGCGCGGTGCTGGTCTTCCAGGACCGGGGCGCCCCGCTGGAGGCGCCCGCCGGTGAGGACGAACCGGCCGCCGAGGTGCGGGTGTTGGTCGGGCTCGAACACCATGCGCTGGCCGAGGAGAGCCTGGCCGACGGCCTGGCCCGGCTGCACGGCACGTTCGCCGCGCCGGAGGGCGAGGCGGCCGGCGGCTGGGCGGAGGCGGCCGGCGCGGCGCCGAGCGCGTCGGCCGGCGAGCTGATCCGCGCGGCGGCGGGCGCGGCCGTGGTGGCGCACACGGGCGGCGAGGCCGCCAGGGCGGAGCCGGTGGCGCTGGCGCTGGCCGCGGCCCGGCTGGGGCTTCGGGCCGCCGTGGCGGCCCATCAGGCGGACGGGCGGCGGCGGTTGGCGGCGGCGCTGGGCGCCGAGGCGCCGGTGGCGGCGGTGACGGTGGCCGGGCTGCTGGCCGGCGCCGAGGGGCCGGAGCGGGACGCGGAGGGGCACCTCCCGCTGGACCTGCTGGTGGTGCTGGACGCGGCGCAGCTGGCGGCCGAGCCGGGCGCCGCGCTGGTGGAGTCGCTGCCGGACGGGGCGCGGCTGGTGCTCAGCGGTGACCCGCTGCTGCTGGGCTCGGCCGGGCCCGGCCAGGTGCTGGCCGACGTGCTGGCCTCCGGGCGCTTCCCCAGGGTCGTCTCCCGCACGCCGGACCCGGGCCCGGTGGGCGAGTTGGTCTCGGGGATCGGCGTGGGCGAGCTGCTCGCCGTCGAGGCGCCGAACCGGGAGGTGGTGATCGTTCCGGTCGCCGAGCCGGGCGAGGCGGTGCACCGCACGGTTCAGCTGGTCGTCGAGTCCATCCCGCGCGCCTTCGAGGTCGGCGCCGAGCGGGTCCAGGTGATCGTCCCCGGGCACGGCGGGCCGGCCGGCACCCGGGCGCTCAACGCGGCGCTCAAGGACCGGCTGAACCCGGGCCCCGGCGCGTTCGGCGGCTTCGACCCCGGCGACCGGGCGGCCTACTCCCCCGCGCCCGGCCGGCTGCGGCTGGTGCGGGTGGCCGAGGCGGACGAACGGGGGCTGTGGGTGGCCGACGAGGACGGCCGGTTCGTGGTGCCCAGGGAGCGGGTGGCCGAGACGCTCCGGCACGGGTGGGCGATCACCGCCCACCAGGCGGCGGGCCAGCGCTGGCCCGCCGTGGTGGCGGTGCTGCCCGGGGACGCGGCGGGGGCGCTCGACCGGCGCTGGGTGTACACGGCCTTCGGCCGCGCCGAGCGGCACCTGTCGGTGGTGCAGGGCTGCGGGCCGGCGCTGGCCCGGGCCGTGACGGCCCCGCCGGCCGGCGAGCGCACGACGCGGCTGCGGGCCCTGCTGAACGAGGCGCCGGCGCCTGCGGCGGGCTGACCGGAGCCCGGGCCGCGGGCGGCCCGGCCACGACCGCCCGCCTCCGGCGGGGGGCCGCTTCCAGCGGGGGGCGCGTCCGGCGCGGTGCGGCCGGCGGAGCGACACGGCCGCATCCGGCGGGGAGAGGCCGCCCCCGGCGGGGGGCGCGTCCGGCGCGGTGCGGCCGGCGGAGCGACACGGCCGCATCCGGCGGGGAGAGGCCGCCCCCGGCGGGGGGCGCATCCGGCGCAGTGCGGCCGGCGGAGCGACACGGCCGCATCCGGCGGGGAGAGGCCGCCCCCGGCGGGGGGCGCATCCGGCGCGGCGAAGCCGCCTCCGGCGGGGCCCATCCGGCGCGGTGCGGCTGGCGGGGAGGGGAGCCGCTCTCGGCGGGGAGAGGCCGCTTCCAGCGCGGGTGCATCCGGCGCGGCAAAGCCGCACCCGGTGGGGGGCGCGTCCGGCGCGGCGAAGCCGCACCCGGCGGGGGGCGCGTCCGGCGGAGGGGCACGCCCGCCTTCCCCGGGGACCCGGGGACCCGGCGACCCGGCGACCCGGGGACCCGGCGACCCGGCGACCCGGCGACCCGGCGACCCGGCGACCCGGCGACCCGGCGACCCGGCGACCCGGCGACCCGGCGACCCGGCGACCCGGCGACCCGGCGACCCGGCGACCCGGCGACCCGGCGACCCGG
>NZ_VDLZ02000013.1:0-252309 GCF_006334905.2 Streptomyces sp. 3MP-14 | reverse complement strand
TCGCCGACCTCTACCCAGGCGAAGCCAAGACCGACGCCAAGGACGCCGCCGTCATCGCCGACGCCGCCCGCACCATGCCGCACACCCTGCGCTCGCTTCAGCTGACCGACGAGATCACCGCCGAACTCACGGTGCTGACCGGCTTCGACCAGGACCTCGCCGCCGAGGCCACCCGCACCTCCAACCGGATACGCGGCCTGCTCACCCAGTTCCACCCCTCCCTGGAACGCGTCCTCGGGCCGCGTCTGGACCACCAGGCCGTCACCTGGCTCCTGGAGCGCTACGGCTCCCCGGCCGCCCTGCGCAAAGCCGGCCGCCGCAGACTCATCGAACTGATCCGGCCCAAGGCCCCACGCATGGCCACCCGACTGATCGACGAGATCTTCGACGCGCTGGACGAGCAGACCGTCGTCGTCCCGGGCACCGGCACCCTCGACATCGTCATCCCCTCCCTGGCCGCATCCCTGACCGCCGTCCACACCCAGCGCCGCGCGATGGAAGCCCAGATCAACAACCTGCTGGAGGCCCACCCTCTTTCCCCGGTCCTGACCTCGATGCCCGGCATCGGCGTCAGGACCGCCGCCGTCCTGCTGGTCACCGTCGGCGACGCCACCAGCTTCCCCACCGCCGCCCACCTCGCCTCCTACGCCGGCCTCGCCCCCACCACGAAGCAGTCGGGCACCTCCATCCACGGCGAACACGCACCGAGAGGCGGCAACCGGCAACTCAAACGCGCCATGTTCCTCTCCGCCTTCGCCTCCATGAACGCCGACCCCGCCTCCCGCACCTACTACGACAAACAACGAGCCCGCGGCAAGACCCACACCCAAGCCCTCCTCCGCCTCGCCCGCCAACGCATCAGCGTCCTGTTCGCCATGCTCCGCGACGGAACCTTCTACGAACCCCGGACACCGAAGGACATCAAACTCGCCGCATAACCCCAGCAACACCAAACCACCCCAAACCCGACAGAGACGCCTTGACGAACGACATAGAGGCACCCCCCCCACGCCCTGGATTCCCTCAGCGGAAGCGGTCCGCGTGTTCGGCCACCCAGTCGGCGAAGGTGCGGGCCGGGCGGCCGAGGATCTTCTCCACGGTGGGGTCGACCGTCGTCGCCGCCTCGCCCGGGTCCGCGTACCAGCCGATGACGAACTCGGCGTCCTCGCGGGAGACCCCGGTGTCGGTCAGCCGCCGGATCGCCGCCTCGTGGCTGATGGGAGCGAACGTGATGTCCCGGCCGATCGCCCGGGACAGCCGCACCAGCCGTTCGCGGATGGTCAACGACTCGGGCCCGGTGAGGTTGACCGCGCGCCCCGCGTCGCCGCGCCCCGCGTCGCCGCGCCCCGCGTCGCCACGGCCCGCGTGCCCGTCCTCCAGGAGCGCGGCGGCGGCGACCGCACCGATGTCGGCCTCGTGGATGATCGCGCTGGGGAGGTCGTAGGGCTCGCGCACCAGCCCCTCGGACCTGATGGAGTCGGCCCAGGTCAGCGTGTTGGCCATGAACTCCTGCGCCTCCAGGCGCGCCCACTCGACGCCCGAGTCCGCCACGGCCTGCTCGACCGGGCCGACGAAGCCGCCCCACAGCACGGTGATCCGCCGCACCCCCGCGTCCACCGCGCGCCGCACCAACTCCGGCCCGACCTCGGCGAGTCCGGCCGTCACCGTGATGTGCAGCCGGTCGACGCCGTCGAGCGCCGGGCCCAGCTCGGCGGGCGCCGTGTGGGTGCCGGCCACCACCTCGACCCCGTCGGGGAACCGCCCGGCGGCGCCGGCCGGGTTCCGGGTCAGGGCCCGGACGCGCTCGCCGCGCCCGGCCAGTTCCGCCACCACGTGCCGGCCGGTGTTCCCGGTCGCGCCCGTCACCAGTGTCGTCATGTCGAAGCTCCTCTCGCGGGCCCCGACGGGGCCGGACAGGACACGACCCTAGGAATTCAACAAGACTTGAGGTCAAGCGCACCGAGACCGGCCCAGGCCGGGCGGCCAGCCGGGTCGGCCGGGCCCGGGCCGCACCCGGACCCGGGCACCGGCCGGCCCGGCCCCAGCCGTTCAGGCGTCGGCCGTGGCGCGGGTGGCCTGGAAGCCGCGCAGCCGCAGGCTGTTGCTCACCACGAACACCGAGGAGAACGCCATCGCCGCCCCCGCCAGCATCGGGTTGAGCAGCCCGGCCGCCGCCAGCGGCAGCGCCGCCACGTTGTAGGCGAAGGCCCAGAACAGGTTCCCCTTGATCGTGGACAGCGTCCGCCGGGCGAGCCGGATCGCGTCGCCAGCCGCCCTCAGGTCGCCGCTGACCAGGGTCAGGTCGGCCGCCTCGATGGCGACATCCGTGCCGGTGCCCATCGCGAGACCCAGGTCGGCGGTGGCCAGCGCCGCCGCGTCGTTGACGCCGTCGCCCACCATCGCCACCACCCGGCCCTCGGCCTTCAGCCGGGCCACCACGTCCGCCTTCTCGCTCGGCATCACCTCGGCGATCACCCGCGCCTCGTCGATGCCCACCGCACGCGCCACCGAGGCCGCGACCCGTTCGTTGTCGCCGGTCAACAGCATCGGCGTCAGGCCCAGTTGACGCAGCTCGGCGATCGCGCGGGCCGAGGTCGGCTTGATCGCGTCCGCCACCACCAACACGCCGCGCGCCGCGCCGTCCCAGGCCACCGCCACCGCCGTGCGCCCGGCGGCGGCCGCCTCGGCCAGCGCCCGCTCCAGCTCGGGCGGCAGCGTCAACGCCCAGTCGGCCAGCAGCCGTTCCCGCCCGACGAGCACCGCGTGCCCCTCGACGACGCCCTGCACGCCGAGCCCCGCCACGTTGGTGAAGTCCTCGGGCGTGGGCAGCTCGCCGGTCCGCTCGGCCGCCTCGGCCGCGACCGCCCGCGCGATCGGGTGCTCGGAGGCGTTCTCCAACGCGCCCGCCAGCCGCAGCACCTCGGCCTCGTCCTCGCCGTCGGCGGTCGCCACCGACAGCAGCGTCATCCGGCCCTCGGTGACCGTGCCGGTCTTGTCCAACACCACGGTGTCGACCCGGCGCGTGGACTCCAGCACCTCGGGACCCCGGATCAGCACGCCCAGTTGGGCGCCGCGCCCGGTGCCGACCAGCAGCGCGGTCGGCGTGGCCAGGCCCAGAGCGCACGGGCAGGCGATGATCAGCACCGCGACCGCCGCCGTGAACGCCGCCGAGAGACCGTTGCCCGTTCCCCACCAGAAGCCCAGCGTCGCGGCCGCCAGCGTGATCACCAGCGGAACGAACACCCCGGAGATCCGGTCGGCGAGCCGCTGGACCTGCGCCTTCCCGTTCTGCGCCTCCTCCACCAGCCGCGCCATCCGGGCCAGTTGGGTGTCCGCGCCGACCCGGGTGGCGCGCACCACCAGCCGCCCGCCGGCGTTGATCGTCGCCCCGGTGACCGGGTCGCCGACGCCGACCTCGACCGGCACCGACTCGCCGGTGAGCATCGAGGCGTCCACCGCCGACGAGCCCTCGACCACCACGCCGTCGGTGCCGATCTTCTCGCCGGGCCGCACCACGAAGGTGTCGCCGACGGCCAGCCGCTCCACGGGAACGCGTTCCTCGCGGCCGTTCCGCAGCACGCCCACGTCGCGGGCGCCCAGCTCCAGCAGCGCGCGGAGCGCGGCGCCCGAGCGGCGCTTGGCGCGGGCCTCGAAGTAGCGCCCGGCGAGGATGAACGTGGTGACCCCGGCGGCGGCCTCCAGATAGATGTTGCCGCCGCCGTCGGTCCGTTCGATCGTGAGCCGGAACGGGTGGGTCATCCCCGGCTCGCCCGCCGTGCCGAACAGCAGCGCGTAGAGCGACCAGCCCAGCGCGGCCAACGTGCCCAGCGAGACCAGGGTGTCCATGGTGGAGGCGCCGTGCCGCAGGTTGGTCCAGGCGGCGCGGTGGAACGGCCAGGCGCCCCAGACCACCACGGGCCAGGCCAACGCCAGGGAGATCCACTGCCAGTTGGTGAACTGCCAGGCCGGCACCATGGCGAGGGCGATCACCGGCACGGTCAGCACGGCCGAGACGAGCAACCGGTCCCGCAGCGCGCGGAGTCGGGCGTCCTCGGCCGCCTCGGCCGCCGCCTCGGCGGGGTGGACGGTCCCGCCGCCGGGATCGGGGGGCGGCGGGGGCGGCTCGGCGGTGTAGCCGGTGGCCTCGACCTGGGCGATCAGCTCCTCGACGGCCATGCCCTGCGGGTAGTCGACCCTGGCCTTCTCGGTGGCGTAGTTGACCGTGGCCGTCACGCCGTCGAGCTTGTTGAGCTTGCGTTCGACGCGGGCGGCGCAGGAGGCGCAGGTCATGCCGCCGATGGTCAGCTCCACCTGGTCGGTGGTGGTGGCTTCGGCGGTGGTGGCGTCGGCGGTGGTGGCGTCGGCGCCGGGCGTGCTGGTCTCGGTGCTCATGGTTCCGTTCCTCCGTGGGTGCCGCGTTGACGGGGCGCGCGGCCTGCTCGCTGCTCTCAGTGCCGGTGCCCGGCGTCGTCCCGTTGGGCATCGTCCCGTTCGGCGTCGGCCCGTTCGGCGTCGGCCTCGCCGGCCGGGTGGTCGTCGGGGCCGACGCGGAGGGTGAACTCGGCGGTCCGCACCTCGCCCCCGTGCTGGAAGTCCAGATAGAGGCGGTATGTCCCCTCGCTGGGCACGGTGGTGTGGAAGGTGATCCCGGGGCCGGCCGGGGTGACGCCGTCGCCGGGCTCGCCCTGCGGGTGGACATGGAGATAGCCGAGGTCGCCGGCGCGCAGCGCGACCAGGTGGCCATAGGCGCCCAGATACGGCTCCAGGTCGGTGACCGGCTCGCCGTCCCTGCTGACGGTCAGGGTCAACGCGGCCTCGACGCCGGCCCGCACCGGCTCCTCGGCCGCCAGGGCGACGGTGTAGTCGTCGACGGTGGCCGTCGCCGCCGGCTCCGGCAGCGGCTCGGGGGTGTGCTCGCCGGCCACGGCGAGGTCGGCGCCGAGCGTGAGGCCGTCCTCCTCGCCCTCGGGCAGGAAGTCGGCGAACATCCGGTAGGCGCCGGCCCCTTCGAGGGTGATCGGAACGGACCAGGTCCCGTCGGGCCCGCGCTCCGGGTGCACATGCTGGAAGCCGGTGAGGTCCCGGCGGACCACGATCAGGTGCAGTTCCTTTGCGTGGCTGGTCCGGTAGGCGGTGAGCGGCTCGCCGCCCGGTCCGTCGATCCGGAAGGTGAGGTCGGTCCGTTCACCGGCGGGCAGCGGCTCGGTGGGCGGGACGAGGGTGTAGCCGCGCTCGGAGATCTGGAGCCCGCCGGGGGCGGCCGGGCCGCCGTGGCCGCCGTGGCCGTTCCCGTCGTTGTCCCCGTTGCCGCTGTCGTTGCCGCCGTCGCCGTCACCGTGGGCGTCGTGGGAGGGGCGGGGCTCCTCGCCGATCGGGCCGACCAGCTGACCGACGCCGAACGCGGCGCCGAAGGTGAGGGCGACCCCCGCGCCGAAGGCGCCGACCCTGGTCGTGGTGTTCATGGTGGGTGTCCTGTCTGTTCGGGGCGGTCGCTGGTCGGTCGGCCGGTCGGCCCGGTGGTTCGATCCGGGTGGCCGGCCGGGGTCAGTGGCAGGAGCCGCCGCAACAGCCGCCGGCCTCGGCCGCCGGCTCGACCGGCGTCGGCACCAGCCGGTAGCCCGCCTCCTCGACGGCCTCCGCCACGGCGACGTCGGCCAACGGCTCGCCGCTGACGACCCGCACCCGGCCGGAGGCCAGGTCCACGGCCACCTCGCTGACCGTGGACAGCGCGCCGACCTCGGCGGTCACGGCGCCGACACAGTGGGCGCAGGTCATGCCCTCGACGGTGTAGACGGCCTCGACGGTCTCGATGCTGCCGGTGGTGGGCGCGGTCATGACGGTTCTCCTGTCGCTGGTGGTGAGGGCGGGGCGTCTCCCGACGCTCCCCATAGAATACCCCTGGGGGGTATAAGTCAAGCGCGACGCGCCCGTCGACAAGATACCCCCGGGGGGAATGTCGGCGGGCTAGGGTCCCGCCCTATGGGAGACCACGAGGGCCACGCCCAGGCCGGCCCCGCCACCCCGGCCGGCCCCGCCGGCTGGCGGCCCGCGCTGCGGGCCACCGCCCACTGCCTGACCGGCTGCGCCATCGGCGAGGTGTTGGGCATGGCGATCGGCACCGCGCTGGCCTGGCACACCGTGCCGACGCTGCTGCTGGCGATCGGCCTGGCCTTCGTCTTCGGCTACTCGTTCACGCTCTTCGCCGTCCTGCGGGTCGGCCTGGCGCTCAAGGCCGCGCTCGGCGTCGCGCTCGCCGCCGACACCCTCTCCATCACCACCATGGAACTGGTCGACAACGCCGTGCTGTTGCTGCTCCCCGGCGCCATGGACGCGCACCTGAGCGACCAGCTCTTCTGGTGGTCCCTGGCCCTCGCCTTCGCGATCGCCTTCGTGGCGACGGCCCCCGTCAACCGCCACCTGATCGCGCGCGGCCGAGGCCACGCGGTGGTGCACCGCTACCACGGGCACTAAGGGAACGGGGCACTGAGGGAACGGCCGCGCGGAACGGGCACGGCCGCGCGGAACGGGGAGGGGGCGCGGAACCGCCGGTCGCCGTCGGCCCGTTCGTCGGCCGGCCGCCGTCGGCCCCGGTCCCGGTGGGCGGGCGCAACCCGGGTCGGCGCGCACCGCGCCCGCACGGTCGCGGGTCAGGCTGACCTGTTCGGATCTTCGCTGGGGCGCGCCTCCACGAGCCGGGTCGTTGAACGCCCACCCCCGGCCGCCCGGGAGTCGACGGCGCGCGGACTGCCAAGCTGGCGGGCGTTGTTCGCGCGGCAGCGTGGTCCTCGGGTCCGAGACGGGCCGGGCGCCGAGGGGGGCCGGCGAAGCCGGTGCGCGCTACGCACGCCCCCGCCGGCCCGCACCCACAGCCGGCCCGCCCCGTTCCCCCGCGCCCGCGCGGTCGCGGCTCAGGCCAGGCGGTCGAACCAGCGGATGATCTCGGGGATCGCCGCCACATGGGAGCCGATGTGCCGCGAGCCCTCGTGGTCCACCGGGCCCAGGTCGCGCACGCCGGCGCGCACGCCGTTCGCGCGGAGCGCGGCCAGGCAGGCCGCCGTGTTGGCGTCGACGGCCTGCTCGTCGCCCCGGGCCTGCCACAGGGTGATCGGGGCGCGCGGCGCCCAGTCGACGCAGACGCTGTCCAACTCGGCGAGCGCGCCCGCCAGTTCCGCGTTCGGCTCGGCCAGCAGCGCCAGCCCCTCCCCGGTCAGCAGCTCCGACAGGCTCCCCGGCAGGCCGGCCATCACCTCCTGTCCGGTGTGCTCCCCGTTGAACAGCTCCTCGACCGTCTCCGCGTAGGGCGCGCGGAACACGTCGCCCGGCGCGTCATAGACGTCGTGCGACCGGTCGAAGGCCACCAGCAGATAGGCGGTGTAGGCGACGGCCCACTCCGGCGCGACCTCGCCCGCCAGCAGCGCGGGCAGCTGGCTGCCGCCGAAGTCGTAGGCGCCGCTGACCGGCGCCAGCGCGCCCAGCCTGAACCAGCCGTCGGCGCGCGCCTGGAGCGCGCGCCCCAGCCCGAGCGCCGCCGACGCGCCCTGGGAGAACCCGGTCACCAGCACCTCGCGCCGCAGCTCGCGGCCCTCGCCGGCGCTGAACTCCCGGGCGGCGCGCAGCAGATCGAGCGAGGCCGTGGTCTCCGACGGCACGTCCATCCACGGGTGCGGCCCGGGACCCAGGCCCATGCCCAGGTAGTCGGGCGCGACGGTGGCATAGCCGGCCGAGGCGTAGGCGACGACGGGCGCGGTGGCGAAGCCCCGGTTCACGGACGGGGCGGAGCCCCGGTGCACCTCGGTGCCGTGCGCATAGGACACCACCCGCAGCCGCCGGTCCTGGGTGCGCGGCAGCGCCAACAGGCCGCTGGCCGTGGTGCGTTGGCCGTGGGCGTCAACGGTCAGATAGGTCAGCCGCCAGACGTCGACCCCGTGCCGGGTAGCCCGGGCGTCGAAGCCCTGCGCGGTCAGCTCGGCCGCCGCGTCCCGCCCGCCGGGCAGCGAGAAGAACGGCTCGGCGGCGACCAACGCGCCCCGCGCGTGGTCCCGTTGGCCGGCGCTCCCGGCGCCGGCGTCCGACACGACCTGCTGCCGGGCCTCGGCGAAGGCGGGCGCCGCGCCCGCCGCCACCAGCGCCACCGCGATCGCCACCGCCACGGTCCCGACGGCGGCCCGCCCGCCGGTCCTCGTCCCCACCCTGTGGAAACCACGCATCCTCGTCAACTCCCGTTTCGTACGCCTCTTGATCCACTCCCAGCCTGGTCGTCGGAGCGGCCCGGCGCAGTGGGCCCAGGGGGCGTCGCGGGGTGGGTCCAGCCCCCCGGCCCCGGGTGGCGCTGGGCGCCCGGGGGCGGTCTGCTCACACCCCCCGCGCGCCCCAACGGCCGAGCTGCCGGCCGCCGAACAGCAGCACCACGCCCCCGCCCAACGTGATGCCGCCGATGGTCACCCACTCCCGGCGCGCGTCCTCCTGGCGGCGGGCCATCTCCTCGTAACCGGCCTGCCCGCGCCGCCCGTTGACCGTCACCAGGCACTGGTCCCCCGGCCGCATGACCTTGCCCTCGCAGCGCGGCGGGCCGTCGCCGTCCGCGCCGAACGTCCCGACGGCCAGCGCGAACGCGCCCACCACCGAGGCGCCGATGCCGGAGACCAGCAGCAGCGCGGCGGCGAGCACGGCCAGCAGTTTTCCGGCGGTCATGAGGGGCCCCTCGCCGGGCGCTGGCGCCGCCCGACGGACGGCCGCCCGCGCCCCGGTCGTCGTGGACGGTGCCTGACGGTGCATGACATGCCGGCCCGGCGGTCGGACCGCCGCCGGGCGCGGCGGTCGGCGCAGCCTAGGCCCCGGGCCCGGGTCCCCTCCCGGCCGCCGCCGGCACCCGACTCCGGCCCCTGCTCCGACACCCGCTCCGACGCCTCCTCCGGCCCAACTCCCGGCTAGCATCGGGCGGATGGGGGGTTCGATGACGGGTCTCGCGGTGGCGGTGGTGGGCGTGCTCGGCACGCTGCTCTCCGGCCTGCTCGTGCAGCGCGGCGCGCTGCGCGCCAAGCGGGTGGAGCTGGAGCACGCCGAGCGGGAGCGCGCCGAGCGGGAGCGCGCCGAGGAGCGCGCGGAGCGCGAACGCGCCGCCGAGCGCGAGGCGCGCCGCGCCAGCTATGTGGCGCTCAACCAGCGGTCCCGGATGTACTCGCGGGCGCTCGTCGACTGGCGGAACGCGCTACATGCCGCCCACCAGGACGGCCGGGACGGCGCCGGCGGGGACGGCGACGGCGCGAACGGCGACGGCGCGGGCGAGGTGAACGAGCTGCGCCGCGCGGCCGAACGGGCGCGGGACGAGCTGAACGTGGCCTACGCCGAGGCCCAACTCGCCATCTCGGACGAGGTGTTGGCGGCGGCGGGCCGGCTGGTGCACCTGCTCTTCCGGGTGCATCGGGTGCTGGCGGATGAGGAGCCGTGCCGGGAGGGCGAGACCCTGGAGCTGCTGTTCCGGCGCAGCTCGGAACGGATCTACGAGGTCCGCCAGGTGATGCGCCGCGACCTGGGCATCAGCGAACTGCCGGTGCGGCGGCCACCCGACCACGGGCAGGACTGACCGGCCGACCGCCGGTCGGGGACCCGAGCCCGCCGTGCGCCGCCGGCCGGTCCGTTCCGGCCCCGCCCGCCGCCCCGGGGGAGGAGCGGGAGCCCGTTCGTCACGCCCCCCGTGGACATGGCGATCGGCTCCCGCCCGCTCCCCGCCCGGCTTCCTCAACAACGCCGAGGGCGCCGAACGTTCCCACTGCTCCGAAGGACCCCGGTCGGTGGGACTCGGGCGCAAGCCTCGCACCCGCCACTGACAACACCCCGGCGCGCGTGGCCGCGTCGCGCGCCTCCGTTCGGCGTCGTAGCCTCGACCCGTGGCACATATCGGACGAAACTCGACTTCCCGCCCCCTCAGCCCCGCCGCCGGCCTGCTCGCCGGCGCCGCCGCCGGCGCGGCGGGCACCAGCGCGCTCAACGCCGTCAGTTACCTCGACATGGTGGTGCGCGGGCGCGGCGCCAGCGACACCCCGAGCGAGAGCGTGGAGCGGCTCTCCGAGGTGACCCATGTGCCGGTGCCGGGGCAGGGCGCCGCGCGGACCAACCGGATCGCCGGGCTCGGCCCCCTCCTCGGGCTGGCCACCGGCATCGGCGTCGGCGTCGCCCTCGGCCTGGCCCGCGCGGCGGGCTGCCGCCCCGGCACCTCGGCGACCGCCGTGCTGGCCACCGTCGGCGCGCTGGCCGGCGCCAACGCGCCGATCGCCGCGCTGGGCATCAGCGACCCGCGCACCTGGTCGGCGTCGGACTGGCTGAGCGACCTGCTGCCGCACGCGGCCTATGGCGCGGTCACCGCCTGGACGCTGACCGGCCTCACCACCACCGGCCGCTCCCGCCGGCGCGTCCTCGGCTGCGCCACGCGCCACTGAGCCACGAACCGCCGGGCCACGAACCCATGGGCCGCGCACCGGCGCTCCCCCACCCCGCGCCGGCGCGCGCTCCCGCGCACGCGCCCGCCCCGTACGCCGCCCACCCGTTCCGCACGCCGCCCACCCGTTCCGCACAGCGGCCCCCGCCCCTCGTCCCGGCCGGCGCCCCGCGCCGGCGCGCCGGCCGGGACGAGGGCTTCTCGGCGTCGGCCAGGTGGACCACAATGGCTGCTCCGTGATCGACAAGAGCCGCCGGAGGCATCCGACATGGCACACGAGGTACGCGGTGTGATCGCACCGGGCAGGAACGAACCCGTGCGGGTGGAGACCATCGTGGTCCCCGACCCCGGGCCCGGCGAGGCGCTGGTCCGCGTCCGCACCTGCGGGGTGTGCCACACGGACCTGCACTACAAGCAGGGCGGGATCAACGACGAGTTCCCGTTCCTGCTGGGCCACGAGGCGGCGGGCGTGGTCGAGTCGGTCGGCGAGGGCGTGACCGAGGTCGCGCCCGGCGACTTCGTGGTCCTCAACTGGCGCGCGGTGTGCGGCCAGTGTCGCGCCTGCCTGCGCGGGCGCCCGCAGTACTGCTTCGACACGCACAACGCGCGGCAGCCCATGACGCTCACCGACGGCACGCCGCTCAGCCCCGCGCTGGGCATCGGCGCCTTCGCCGAGTTGACGCTGGTCGCCGCCGGCCAGTGCACCCGTGTCGACCCGGCCGCCTCCCCGGCTGCCGCCGGGCTGCTGGGCTGCGGCGTGATGGCCGGCATCGGCGCGGCCATCAACACCGGCGGCGTCGGCCGGGGCGACAGCGTCGCCGTCATCGGCTGCGGCGGGGTCGGCGGCGCCGCCATCATGGGCGCCCGGCTGGCCGGGGCCGCCAAGGTGATCGGCGTGGACATCGACCAACGGAAACTGACCACCGCCGAACGCCTCGGCGCCACCCACACGGTGCACTCGGGCGAAACCGATCCGGCGGCCGCCATCCGCGAGCTGACCGGCGGCTTCGGCGCCGACGTGGTGATCGAGGCCGTGGGCCGGCCCGAGACCTACGAACAGGCCTTCTACGCGCGGGACCTGGCCGGCACGGTGGTGCTGGTGGGCGTGCCCACCCCGGAGATGCGGATCGACCTGCCGCTGCTCGACGTCTTCGGCCGGGGCGGGGCGCTGAAGTCGTCCTGGTACGGGGACTGCCTGCCGTCCCGGGACTTTCCGATGTTGATCGACCTCTATCGACAGGGCCGGCTTGACCTGGACGCCTTCGTTAGCGAAACGATCGCCCTGGATCAGGTCGAGGAGGCGTTCGACCGGATGCACTCCGGCGACGTGCTGCGCTCGGTGGTGGTCCTGTGAGCGGGCGCGTCCGGATGGAGCGGGTCGTCACCTCCGGCTTCTTCGAGCTGGACGGCGGCCGTTGGGAGGTCGAGAACAACGTCTGGGTGGTCGGCGACGACGCCGAGGCGCTGGTGATCGACGCCGCCCACGACGCCGATGCCATCGCCGCCGCCGTCGGCGACCGCACGCTGCGGGCGATCGTCGCGACCCACGCCCACAACGACCATGTGAACGCGGCCCCCGAGCTGGCCGAACGCACCGGCGCCCCGATCCTGCTGCACCCCGACGACCTGCCGCTCTGGTCGGCCACCCACCCCGACCGCGCGCCCGACGGCGAACTCGCCGACGGACAGCGGCTGTCGGTCGGCGCCACGGAGCTGGTCGTGCTCCACACGCCGGGGCACGCGCCGGGCGCGGTCTGCCTGCACGCGCCGGCGCTCGGCACGGTGTTCACCGGGGACACGCTCTTCCAGGGCGGCCCCGGCGCGACCGGGCGCTCGTTCTCCGACTTCCCCACGATCATCGACTCGATCAGGGAACGGCTGCTCACCCTGCCGCTGGGCACCGTGGTGCGCACCGGCCACGGCGAGACCACCACCATCGGCCAGGAGGCCCCGCACCTCCCGGAGTGGATCGCCCGGGGCCACTGAGCGGGGCCTCGCCGGCCCGGGCTAGGCCGACCCCTTCGCGAGCCCGAGGAACGCCCCCCAGGCCGAGGCGGAGAACCGAAGCACGGGCCCGTCGGGATTCTTGGAATCCCGAACGGGAACCCCACCCGGCTGCCCGTCCCGCACCTCCAGGCAGTTGTCGGCGTTGGGGCTGCTGTAGGAGGACTTGCGCCAGCCGCGCGATGAGGAGACGCCGGGGATGGTGCGGTCAGTCATGAGCTAGGTGGTCCTTCGCGATGGCCCTCATCAGGGCAAGGGAGTCTTCCTGGGGCAAGGCTTCGCCCAACGCCAAATCGTAGATGGCCTGGAGGCGTTCGACCACGGCCGGAGCATCGTGCAACCGGCCAAAGGCATGTCCCTCGCTGTAGGCACAGGGCGGCTGATCCTCGAACCACATCAGCGTCAACGTGCCATCCATCAGCGGATAAGCGCTCTTGAGCGGCATCACATGGGTCCTGATCCGCCCGGCCTCGGTCAACCGCACCAGATGATCGATCTGTTCGGCCATCACCTCGGGTCCGCCCACGACACGGCGTAGCGCCGCCTCGTCGATGAGAACCCAGAGTACGGGCGTCACCGGGTCGTCGAGGAGCCGGGAGCGTTCCACTCGTGCGACAACCCGCCGGTCACGCTCCTCTTCACCCACCGGGGGGAACGCCGATCCCAGAATCGCACGCGCGTAAGCCTCGGTCTGGAGCAGCCCGGGGACGTAGGAGATCGCGAACTCCCGGATCATCGTGGCCTGTTGTTGCAGCGCCCGCACGGGCTCGAAGTAGTCGGCGAGACCGCCCTCGTCCGCCCTCGGCCGGAACGTGACCAGCACATCCCCGGTCCCCAGCGCCTTGTCGAGGCGCCGCGCGTCCTCCACGGAGGGGATTCTGCGGCCCGCCTCGATGTGGGAGATATAGGAGCGGGTCATGTACGCCCGGTCCGCCACCTCCTGTTGGGTCAGGCCGAGTTCCTCACGTCGGGCCTTCAACCACTCCCCATAGGTATTGCTCATCGTCGCCTCTCCCGCTACGGGCCAGCTGTCACCCGCCACTCCCTGGCGAGACTAGTTCCGCTGGTCTCAGGCTGTGAGGGGTTCGCTACACATCGGCCGCAGTTGGCCGTCCTTGAGTCGAGGAGTGCACAACATGATCGTTATCGACCAGAAGCCCGCCCGCCTGCTGCCCTGGAGCGACGACCTGGGCCGGCCCTGCTACCTCGCCGGCAAGGGCGGAGGACGGGTCACCGAGTACGCCAACGCGCTGGAGCGTGAGCAACTGCTGTACGCCGAGGCCGTGTTGGGTCTCTCCGCCGACACGATCGACGACGCCGACGCCACCCGCGAGGACCTGCTCGACCTCAGCACCTGCCTCACCGCCGCCCTCCGCGACGTCCACCGCATCGCCCGCAGCCGGGGCGAGCAGCTGGACTACTACGCCGAGTTGGCGGCCCAGGCGGAGAAGCCGGAGGACGCGGAGGAGGAGTGGGAGGACGAGGACGACGAGGACGGCCCGGCCGAGGACCGCGCCGACAAGGAGATCTGAGCCGGCCACGGCTCCGGCTCGGAGGGCGAGGGGCCGCTGGCCTGGGCGCGGGCACGGCCGGTCAGGGTGTAGCAGTTTCAGGAACTCGGGCGATGGTCAAACGGTCGTGATGCCAGTATTCGATCAGAATGTTGTCTTCGATCGCGAACAACCAGATGTCATCGCTCGCCGCAACAACCTCGTCGGCGTGCCGGGCCACGCTCCGCGCTGGGAGAGCCATGGACGGGATCGTGAGGTTTCCCCAGGTGATGACGACCAGTGACTCCATTGACGCGTGCTCCCGCACCGCGCGGGCCAGCAGGATGTCCTCCGGGTCAGCCTGGTCGGCGAACGCATACTGTGCGAGATACGCACAGTTTTCCCAGTCCAGACCCTGCCAGCGCGTCACGGGGAAGCGAGCCACGCTCAACTCGTACAAGTGCTCGCTTTCGGAACGCGTGAGAAGCATCGCCTCCGCCCGCTCTTCGGTGCTGAGACTTCTCAGGAGGTCGTCCAGACGCTGGCGGAACGTGCCGTACTGGTCAGTTGCGGGTGTCATCGGTCGATACCTACGTCGTGCGTGGCCGGCGCGCCGCGCACCACGCGCCGCGTGCCGGCGCGCCCTACGACGTGACCGCCGCGCGCCGGCGGCTCACGCGGGCCACCCCTCGATCGGGACGCGGGCCTCCTCCAGCAGGTGCGGGCCGTCGAGTTGGACGGCGGGGGGCGCGGACGGCGGGGTGAGGGCGCGCAGTTGCTCGGTGGAGAGCGCGTAGACGACGCGCCCCAGCCCCGAGCGCTCGATCGCGCCGGCGCACATCCCGCAGGGCTGGCAACTGGTGTACATCGTGGTGGCGGCGGCCGTCGAGGCGTCGAGTTCGCGGCCGGCCCAGACGGCCAGCTTCAGCTCGGGGTGGAGGCTGATGTCCCGCTCGGTGACGGTGGTGTTGCGCTCCTCCGCCAGCACCGTTCCGCCGGGTCCGACGAGCAGCGAGCCGAACGGCGGGTTCCCGCCGGCGCGGGCCTCGGCCGCCAGGCCGATGGCGCGGCGGAGGAAGGACGTCTCATGGGCATCGATCATCGGTTCGGCTCCCGGGAGTTGGGGGACGCCCGGCGGGTGACAACGCCGTCGTCGCCCCCGGCGGGCCGTGCGCCCGCCCACCGTAGGCCGGGCACGGCGCCCGACGAAGGCGACGCGACGAGACGGGGGGTGACCCCGGAAAGGAACCGGTTCACGCGGTGCCCAGCACCGCACGGGTCAGCCGGAGGTGGCCGCGCAGCAGCACGCTCGCGGTCAGCAGCCCCACCAGCAGGAACCCCGTGCCGGTCAGCGCGGCGAGGTTGGCGGAGGCCTGGTCGTTGACCGGAACGAACGCGTACCAGTGGGTGCCGTCCGCGTCGTGGATCGGCTCCCAGACGCCCGCCGCCAGCACCCAGCCCCACACCCCGTTGGCGACGAGGCCCACCGGCAGCAGGGCGGTGAACACCCCGGCGGTCATGTCGACGAGCAGCCACCACAGTTGACGCCAGCTGGCCGGGTCCCCCAGCAGCGCCAGCGTCCGGGCCGGCGCCGGCGCGCCCTCGCCCACCTCGTCCCGCCGCGCCGGCGGCACGGGCAGCCCGCCCCACTCGGCGACCAGGGAACGCCGCCAGTCGGCGAAGTTCGCGATCCAGCCAAAGACCACCGGCGTCGTGAAGAGACCGATCCCGACCGGAATCAGTGAGATCGAGACCACCGCCAGGCAGAACAGCGGCACCGAGACGAACAGCCCCGCCAGCGCGACCCCGAGCCCGCGCCACGGCGCCCGCGCCGTCGCCGCGCCCCACCCCTCGCGGGACACGGCCCCGCGCTCCCCGTCCCGGGCCGCGAGGCCCCGGCCGCCGCCGGCCACAACGCCCGCGTCCCCGTGCCCCGTTGTCCGCTCCAGCACCTCGGTGGCCATGTCGTCCCCGCCTTCCCGTCCGCTCCGAGCACCCGCCGCGCCCGCCTTCGCTGTCAGGAACGATCCTTCCGGCCCGGCCCGCCACGGACAGCCCGTCCACACACCCGAGCGGGGTGTACCCCGCACCACCCCGCCCGGGGGGAGCCAGACGCCCGAGGGCCCGGCCCGGGTCGCCTCGTTATCGTGGCCGGATGAGCGCGCTGACCGAGTACATCGACGCCTGGGAGGCGGGCGACCCGGCACGCATCGCGGGCGCCGTCGCCGAGGATTGCGTCATCACGGAGTGTTAGGTCGTGTCCGCACAGTCTCGTCGGATCAGCCCGCGGCGTCAGACGCGGTGCATCGCAAGGCACCGGATCGCAGCTCATACTTGGCCGTATTCGCGCGATTCGGTAACGCAGCGAGGTGCCGTGTATGGCGTCGCGGGCCCGACGAGACTGTGCGGACACGGCCTGGGGGCCCGTCTACCACGGTCGCGACACGGTGCGGCGCTGGGCGCAAAAGTGGTTCGCCGACGGCGGCGTCGTGCACCGCTGGGCGGTCACCGACCACTTCGTCGCGGGCGACCGCGAGGTCGCGCAGTGGACGTTCGAGTGCACCTGGCAGGGCGACCGCACCGCCTTCGACGGCGCGACGGTCGCCCGGGTCGCCGACGGCCGGGTCGTCGAGCTGCGCGAGTACCAGACCACCGCCCCGCTCTACGACTGGCAGGGCACCTGGCGCTGAGGCCCAGGGAACGCCCCGGGCAAACGTTCCGTGACCGGACCCTTGACGGGCTCCGGGGTGCGCTCATAGCGTCGCGGCCACCCGCTTCATTGAAACGCTTCACATGACGGCAACGGGCGCCGCCGCCAGCCCCGTTCGAGCGCCCGTGCGCCCAACTCCCCCCGTCCTCCCCTTCCGAAAATGAATCGACTCAACTCCGCCAGGAGGAGCCGCACATGAGACCGCCAAGCCCGACACCAGCCGCCCCCAGACGAACCACCACCACCCGCCGCGCCGGCGTCGCGCTGTTGGCCGCCGCGCTGCTCACCACCGGGATGGCGAGCGGCGCGCCCGGCGCGCTGGCGGACGACACCGCCGCCTCGGCGCGCGGCGGGGGCCACGACCAGCACCGTGGTCCTGAACTGGAGGCGTTGGATCGTGGGTTGGTGGCGGTGGCCAGTGGGGAGGGGGTGTTTCTGAGTTGGCGGCTGTTGGGTCAGGAGGCGGACGGGCATTCCGAGACCGGGCTGACCGGTGTGGACTTCCGCGTCTACCGGGATGGCCGGCCGATCGCGACGGTGACGGATTCCACCAACTTCCTCGACCCGGACGGCACCACCGATTCCTCCTACCGGGTCGCCGCCCTGGTCGACGGGCGGGAGCAGCGGCCCAGTCGGGCGGTCGCGGCGGCGGGTGAGGGGTTCCACGAGATCCCGCTACGGCGCCCCGAGGGCGGGGTGACGCCGGCGGGGGAGGAGTACACCTACTCCGCCAACGACATGAGCGTCGGGGACGTCGACGGCGACGGCGCGTACGAGTTCGTCGTCAAATGGGACCCCTCCAACTCCAAGGATGTCTCGCAGGTCGGTTACACCGGCAATGTCTATCTGGACACCTACGAGTTGGACGGCACCCTGCTGCACCGGGTCGACCTCGGGGTCAACGTCCGCGCCGGCGCGCACTACACCCAGTTCCTGGTCTATGACTTCGACGGCAACGGCCGGGCGGAGATCATGTTCAAGACCGCGCCGGGCACCACCATCACCCGCTACAACGACCGTGGCCGACCCACCTCGACCCGCCCCATCACCCTCCCCCGCGAGGACATACGCGCCGGCATCCGGCACAGCGACGACTACCGCCTCTCCGCCGCCGACTACTACCAGCACCTGGTCGGCATGTTCCAAGGCTGGTCCGACCACCCCGAAGTGACGGCCGGGAACTGGCCCGCCACCATCGAGGAAGCCCTCGGCACCGAACCCACCTACGACTACCCCCTCAACCGGGCGGACGCCGAAGCGCTGGCCGACTACTTCATCGACACCTACGCCCCCGCCCGCTCCGAACGCAACCAACTCCGCGCCTTCGAAGGCTTCATCCTCGACGGACCCGAATACCTGACCGTCATCGACGGCCACACCGGCCGCGAGCGGGACACCGTCCGCTACTGGCCCGACCGCGACGACGACGGCCTGCTGTGGGGCGACTACGCCATGCCCCGCATCGAACCCGGCAACCGCGTCGACCGCTTCCTGGCCACCGTCGCCTACCTCGACGGCCACACCCCCGCCGCCGTCTTCGCCCGCGGCTACTACACCCGCACCACCCTGGCCGCCTACCACTACGACGGCCACCGCATCCACACCCAGTGGACCATCGACTCCGGCCACACCCCCATGACCAACCCCTTCAACGACTCCCCCCACGGCCGCGACGGCACCCACCCCGAATACGGCACCCTCACCACCCAAGGCTTCCACTCCCTCTCCTCCGCCGACACCGACCACGACGGACGACAAGAGATCATCTACGGCTCCGCCACCCTCGACGACAACGGCGACCTCCTCTACTCCTCCACCGCACCCCTCCCACCCCAAGCCCCCAACCCCGGCCAACCCGCCAAACTCGGCCACGGCGACGCCATGCACATCACCGACATCGACCCCACCAACCCAGGACTGGAGATCCTGACCGTGCACGAGGGCGGCCCGGGCGCGCCGTACGGGCACGCGCTGCGGGACGCCGAGACCGGCGAGGTGCTGTACGGCACCTACACCGGCGTCGACACCGGGCGCGGGATGATCGGCGAGATCGACCCCGGACAGCCGGGACTTGAGACCTGGGGCTCCAACGGGGTCGGGCTGTGGACCGCCGGCGGCGAACGGCTGGGCGACGCGACGCCGGGCACCAACGCCAGCATCCGGTTCGCCGCCGAGCCGACCACCCAGCTGGTCAACGGCTCGGGCGACGCGACCCCGACCATCGACGACTGGCAGCGCGGCACGCTGCTGACCGCCGAGGGCACCCGCACCAACAACGGCACCAAGGGCAACCCGTCGCTGGTCGCGGACATCCACGGGGACTGGCGGGAGGAGCTGCTGGTGCGGACCGAGGACAGCTCGGCGATCCGGATCTACACCAGCACCGAGGTCACCGACCACAAGCTCTACACCCTGATGCACGACCCGCAGTACCGCGTCGAGGTCGCCCGCCAGCAGACGACCTACAACCAGCCGTCGTATCCCAGCTTCTATCTGGCCACCGACATGGACTGGGCCAACGTCCCGCTGCCCGGGAGGCGTTGAGCCCCGACGGCGCGTCGAGCCGAGGTCGATTCCTCGCCAGGTGGCGCCCCCGTCCGGAGACCATGGACGGGGGCGCCGGCTTGTTGGGGCGGCCGGGCCGCCGTGGTGCCGATGCCGCGCGGGCCGCGCAGCCGGCGCAGGTCGGCCTCGCCGTAGCGGTGGCAGTCCCGGTGCCAGCGCAGGATGCCGGCGAGCCAGTTCTCCAGCTCCCGCACATAGCCGGCGAGCACCGCGCGCGCATCGTCGTCGAGCCCGAAGTCGTCGTAGAGAACGGGCAGTTCGTGGGCGGCGACATGCTGGAACTGGCGCATCCTGCTCTTCATCAGGTCGTGCAGAACGGCAAGACCGGTGGGGTAGTCGGCGTTCAGGAAGTTCTGCACCACCAGCACCCCGTTGTGCAACTCGCCCTCGAACTCGACCTCCTTCTGGTAGGAGAAGACGTCGTTGAGCAGCGCCGCGTAGTCGGCCGCCGCGTTCTCCAGGGAACGCAGAGGTCCGCTGCCGTAGACCTCGGGCGGCACGGTGCGGCCGTGGCCGATGCGGCAGAGGCTCATGGTGAGGTCCGAGCCGAAGGTGGCGCGGCGCATCTCGATGTAGTCGACGGGGTCGGGGATGCGGTTGAACGCCTGGTTCTCCAGCTCCCACACCCAACTGGCGGTCATGGTCTCGATGGTGGTGCGGAAGGCGCGCCGCGCCTCGACGTCCATGGGACCCGCCGTCCGCGCCCACAGGTCGGCCAGGGAGCGTTCCAGCGCGTCGAGCGGGACGGCGGACGGTTCGCCGTCCTCCACCGGCATCAGCCCGGGCAGGCGGGCGACGCGGGCGCGGGCGCCGGCGAGGTCGCGGGCGCGGCCGAAGACGGCGGGGAAGTAGTCGTCGCCGTAGGTGCCCCAGGTGAGCCAGCAGGAGCTGAGGTCGAGTTCGTCCTCGGTGGCGTCGGGGTGGATGCCGGCGGCGCAGAGCGGGAAGTCGAAGGCGACCAGGTCGGCCTCGTCCCAGATGTGGGAGGCGGGCTGGCCGGGTTGGGGCAGCAGCAGGCCCTGTTGGTGGGCCCAGGCGACGACCTGCCGCCGCGCGCGGTCGAGGTGCGGGCTGAGCCGGACCTCGAACGGCATCTCGAAGTCGGGGAGTTGGGAGGGCCCGACGGGGTGCGGGAGATGGCTGAACGTGCGCAGCCGCCGTTCCCCGAGCCGGGCCAGCGCGGCGGGGCTGGCCAGCGCGGCGGGGCTGGCCAGCGCGGCGGGGCTGGCCGAGGCGGCGGCTCGGCCGAGCGCTGCCGCCGCCGTGCCGAGCCCGGTCGGCCCGAGCGGCAGCGGGAACGACGAGCCGCCGGGCAGCGGCGGGGCGTCCCGGTCGCCGACGGCGCCTTCGTTCATGTAGCGGCTGGAGCGCAGATGCCACTCGTGGCCGCCGGACTGCCAGTCCTGGAGGCCCTTGACATAGGCGAGCAGCGCCAGCTGTTCGGCCGGTTCGAGCCCGGACTCGGCGGCGAGCGCGGGCAGTTCGGTGAGCGTGGTGTGCTCGAACTGCTGGAGCCGCGAGGTCAGCAGGTCGTTGACGGCGTCGGCGGCCTGCTGGGTGGTGCAGCCGAGGAAGGTCTCCCACACCAGCACGCCGTTGCTCAGCTCGCCCTCCTCCTCGATCTCCCGCTGGTAGGAGAAGAGGTCGTTCCTCAGGTGCACGCCGTCCGAGAAGGTGTCGCGCAGCACGCGGAGCGGGCGGCTGGCGGCGACCCGGGCGGGGACCTCGGCGCCGGCCGCGTACTCCACCAGCCCGGCTGACCAGGGGGCGCCGCCGACCTTGCGGCGCATCTCGATGTACTCGACCGGGTTGGCGACCCGGCCCGCGTTGATGTTGGCCAGCTCCCAGAGGGACTCGTTGAGCAGGTGTTCGGTGCTCTCGGCGAAGCGGGCGCGCCAGGCGGCGGACATCGCGGGCGTGGTGCGGGCCCAGAGGTCGGCGAGCCCGGCCTCGACGGGGTTGGTGGGCGCGGGGGTCGGGGCGTCGTCCAGGGGCATGAACGCGGGGAGCCGGTCCAGGTACGCCTTGCCGCCGGCCCGGTCCTGGGAGCGCTTGAAGGTCTCCAGGAAGTGGTCGTCGAAGAAGAAGACCCACACATACCAGTCGGTGACCACGTTCAACCGCTCGGCGTCGGCGTCGGGGTGGGTGTAGGAGCAGAGCAGCGCGTAGTCGTGGTCGGCGAGGTCGCGTTCGGTCCAGATGCCGGAGCCCTCCACCATCCCCATCCGGCGGGCCCAGGCGGTGGTGTGCGATCTGGCCTGCTCCAGGTGGGGGTTGAGCCGCGCGGGGTGCGGCAGGTAGAAGTCCGGCAGTGCGAACGGCTGTGCCATGGCGGTGTCTTCTCTGTGTGGCTGCTCGGGTGGCCCGATCGGCTGACAGCCCTACCCCGGCGTTCCGGGAACTACCCGGCCCCCAAATAAGTCACATGATGTGCCCGGACTGACCGACGACGGGGTTGCCGGGGAACGGGGAACGGGGGCCGAGGCACATGGAGTTGACGCGTTACGCGGAGAAGCGCTCGTGGAATCCGCTGAGTCCGTCCGTCACGCTGACCGAGCACGAACTGCGGCTGGGCGGGCGGCGGTTGCCGCTGACCGGGCTGCGGCTGGTGGCCATCGCCGAGGCGTGGCTGCGCGGCGCCTGGCTGGGCGGCGGCGGCAGCGAACGGCCGCTGGCCGGGCTGCCGGCCGGGCGCGGCACGGTGCCGGTGATCCGGGTCAGCGGCTCGGCGCAGCCACTGAAGGTGCGGGAGGCGGCCCGGTTCGCCGCCGCGCTGGGCGAGTTGGCGGTGCGGCACTGCGGCGGCGCCGAGGCGGTGCGGGAGGCGGCGCGGCGGGCGGCCGAGGAGGGCGTGCCGCTGTGGATCGCGCGCCGGCAGGCGCCGGGGCCGCACGGGCGGCCGGTGTGGGTGGCCGTCGACCGCAGGCTCGTGCGCGCGGACGTGTGGACCGAGGGCGCGCCGCCGGCGCGGCTGCGCGGGCCGCACGGCTGGACGGCCGAACCGGACGTGCCGGTGCGGGGGTTGACGGTGACGGTCGGCGAGTGGCCGGCGACGCTGGGCGCGACCCTGGGGTGGCGGAAGACGAAGCGTTCGCTCAGCCTGGCGGCCGGCGGCGTGCTCTGGCGGCTGACCCGGGACGACGCCACGTCCAGCCGGCTGCTGCGCGACGAGCGGCCGGTGGCGCTGCTGAGCCGGCCGGCGGCGATCGAGACGCGGGTCGCGGAGCACGAGTTGCTGCCGCTGGCGCGGGTGGCGCACGAGTCGGGCGACCCGCTGGACGCGGTGATCGCGCACCTGTGCGGGGTGGCGTTCGGCCTGGGGAACGCCACCGGCACGGTGCGGTTCGGAGGCCGGCGGCAACTGCCGGACGAGGACGAGCCGTTGGCGTGGGAACTGCCCTGGCACACGGGCCTGGGGCGGGGCCGCGACGACTCGGGGCCCGGCGCCTCGGGCGACGGCTGGAGCGACGGCAGCTCGTCCGGCGCTGACGGCGGCTCCTCGGGGGACGGCGGGGGCGGCGGGTTCTTCGGCGGCGGCGACGGCGGCGGGGGCGGGGGCGGCGACTGACCGGCGGCGCACGGGGGCGCGGGGCCGGGGCCGCGCGCTTGAACCGGCCGCCGGCACGCGCCCGTTGACCGAACGCGTGCCCGTTGACCGAGCGCGCGCCCGTTGCACGAACGCGCCGGCGCGCGACGCGGGCGCCCGGGGCTGAGGTCGCGCGTCAGCCCCGCGCCCGCTGGAAGCGCTGCGCGCCCGTCGCCAGATCGACGATCGGCGCCGGGTAGTCGGCCGGCCGCTCCGGCTCCGGCAGGCGCCACGGCTGGTGCGCCTTCCGCCCCGGGATCTCGGCCAACTCCGGGACCCAGCGCCGCACATAGTCGCCCTTCGGGTCGAACCTGCGGGCCTGGGTGAGCGGGTTCAGCACCCGGTTGGGCCGGGTGTCGGTGCCGGTGCCGGCGGCCCACTGCCAGTTGAGCTGGTTGTTGGCGAGGTCCCCGTCCACCAGCAGGTCGAGGAAGTGCCGCGCGCCCAGCCGCCAGTCCAGATAGAGCGTCTTGCTGAGGAAGCTGGCGACCAGCAGCCGCGCCCGCCCGTGCATCCACCCCTCGTGGCGCAGCTGCCGCATCGCCGCGTCCACCACGGGGAAGCCGGTGCGGCCCGCGCGCCAGGCGTCGAGCGCCGCCGGGTCGTTCCGCCAACGGTCGCCGTGGCCCCGGTAGTCGTGGCGCCCGGCGGCCGGGCGGGCGGCCAGCACCTGGTGGTGGAAGTCGCGCCAGGCCAGCTGGCGCACGAAGTCGTCGGCGCCGGGACCGCCGCGCCGGCGCGCCTGGTGCAGCACCTCGGTCGGTGAGAGGCAGCCGAAGTGCAGATAGGGCGAGAGCCGGGAGGTGGCGTCGGCGGCCAGGTCGTCGGCCAACGCGTGGTAGTCGCCGAGCCCCCGGCGCATCCAGGCGGTCAGCCGCTTCCGGCCGGTGGCCTCGCCGCCGCGCGCGAGCCCGGGCGAGGGCTCGCCCTTGGCGATGGCGGCTGCGTCCGGCAGCGGCTCGGAGCGCACCCGGTCCGGCACCGGGACCGAGCGCGGCACCGGCAGCGGCCGGCGCACCCGCTGCTGGTCCCAGCGCCGGAAGTAGGGCGTGAAGACGGCGAAGTGGTCCTTGCCGGTGGGCGTCAGGGCACCCGGGGGAACGACGGTGAGCACCGCGTCATGGACGACGAGGGCGCGTCCGTCCGCTTCGAGCGCCGCGCGCAGGCGCCGTTCGCGCCGGTCCGCGTACTCGCTGACGCCCGCCGCCAGATGCACCTCGCCCGCGCCCGTCTCGGCGGCGACCCCGGCCGTCTCGGCCACCACGTCGCCGTGCCGGACGACGAGCCGGCCGCCGCGTTCCCGCAGCGCCTCGTCCAACTCGGCCAGCGCGTCCGCCAGGAACGCCGCCCGGTTGGGCACGGCGAAGCCGCGCTCCACGATCCCCGAGTCCACGACGAACAGCGGCACCACCCGGCGCGCGGCGTCGAGCGCGCCGCGCAGCACGGGGTTGTCGCGCAGCCTGAGGTTGGCGGTGAAGAGCGCGATCGAGACGTCCAACGGAACTCCCGGGGATGTGCGTGGTGTTGAGGCGCGTCAGGGGTGCGCGGAGGCCGGCCGCACGCCGGGGTGCGCGGGGGCGCCCGCCTCGGCGCGCGCCGAGATCTTCCGCACCATGCCGCCGAACACCCAGGCGTGGAACGGTGCGACGGCCCACCAGTAGAGGTGTCCCGCCAGTCCTCGCGGATGGTAGAGCGCCCGCTGCCGGTAGACGGTCCGACCCGCCGCGTCCCGCCCGACGCCCAACTCCAGCCAGGCGTCGCCCGGCAGCCGCATCTCGGCGCGCAGCCGCAGCAGCGAGCCGCGCTCCAGCGCCACCACCCGCCAGAAGTCCAGCGCGTCGCCCAGCCGCAGCCGCACCGGGTCGGCCCGGCCGCGCCGCAGCCCGACACCGCCGAGCAGCGAGTCCAGCCAGCCGCGCACCGCCCAGGCCAACGGCGAGGAGTACCAGCCGTTCTGGCCGCCGATGCCCTCGACCACGCGCCAGAGCGCGTCCGGGGGCGCGTTGACCACCCGTTCGCGCCGGTCGGCATAGAGGCTGCCGCCCGCCCACGGCGGGTCGCTGGGCAACGGGTCGCTCGGCGCGACCCGTTCGGCCGGCGCCACGGTCTCCCCGCCGCCGACCCGGCGGATCGCGCGGCGCAGCGCCAGGTCGATGCCGAGGAACCCGCCGGGCGGCGGCAGCACATAGCAGGTGATGTCCTGCTCGTGACAGACCACCTCGTAGCGCAGCGACTCCACCAGCGGCCGGGCCAGCCGGCTCGGCACCGGCGTGACCAGCCCGACCCAGAGGCTGGACAGCCCGGGGCTGAGCACCCGCACCGGCAGGATCACCCGCCGGGGCAGCCCGGCGTGCAGCGCGTAGCGCCGCATCATGTCCTGGTAGGTGAGCACGTCGGGCCCGCCGATGTCGAACCTGCGGTTGATGTGCTCGGGCAACTGGGCGCAGCCGACCAGCAGATGGAGCGCGTCGCGGACCGCGATCGGCTGCACTTTGGTCCGCACCCAGGCGGGCGTGGTCATCACCGGAAGGCGTTCGGTCAGGTGCCGCAACATCTCGAACGAGGCGGAGCCGGAGCCGATGATCACCGCCGCGCCCAGCACCGCCGTCGGCACCCCGGAGGAGAGCAGGATGCGGCCCACCTCGGCGCGCGAGCGCAGATGCGGGGACAGCTCGTCCTCGGGCACGCCGGGCGGGGTCAGCGCGCCGAGGTAGACGATCCGCCGCACGCCGGCGGCGCGGGCCCGTTCGCCGAAGGTCCGCGCGGCCAGCCGGTCGGTCTCGGCGAAGTCGGAGCCGCCGCCCAGCGCGTGCACCAGGTAGTACGCCACGTCGATGTCGCGCAGCGCCTCGGCCAGCGAGTCCCCGTCGGTCACGTCGCCGCGCGCCACCGAGACCCGGCCGGCCCACGGGCGGCCGCCCAGCTTGGCCGGGTTGCGCGCCAGGCAGCGCACGGAGTGCCCGGCGGCCAGCAGCTCGGGAACGAGCCGGCCGCCCAGGTAACCGGTCGCTCCGGTCACCAGACAGCGCAGTCGCGGTTCGGCTTCGGCCTGCCCCATGGGTGCCTCCGGGTCCGGGCAACGGCGAGCCGCCTGCTGGGTCGCCCCTCCCCCTCATGCTTGGCCGCCGGCCGCCCGGCCGCAAACGGACGGCCGTGCCAGGCCACCGCCGCCGGACCGCCGCCGGACCCCCGCCGGACCGGCCGCCGGACCGGCCGCCGCAACCGTCCGGCACGCCGCGCCGCAAGCGGAACGGCGGCCGTATCGGTTCGCCAGCCCACGCCTGGCACGCCGGCGCGGAAGCGGAACGAATCCTCGGTTGTCTGTTCGTCCGCACCCCTGGGCCGTGACCTCAACGGCGTAGGGACCGTTGGCCCTTTCGTAGCACGGCGGTGAGGAGTGATCAGGATGTCGTTGCCGACGCCGTCGGGTGTCTTCCCCTTGGCTTTTCCGCTCTCCTTCCCGTTGGAGCCACCGACCGGCCGGGTGCGGCCGCTCGTGCACACCAGGGACTTCGCCTCGCCCCTCACGCGGATACTGCTGAGCAGCGAGGGCCAGACCACCACCCTGCTGGAGTCGATGTCCGGAGAATCGTTGCGGCTGCGCTGTCTGGCGCAGTTACGGGTTCCCGCGCGGCAGACCGGCGAGGGCGTCGCCGGACTGCTCGGCGTCCACGAGGACGCCGGGGTGCTGGTCCGCCACACCGCCACCACCCGGCAGGGCGGCGAGCCGCTGTCGGTCAACCACGTGGTGGCCAGGCTCGACCTCGAACCGGCCATCGAGCACTGCCTCACCTCCACCTCGGTGCCGCTGGGCCGGGCGCTCACCAAGGCCGGCACCGGCCATCGGCGCACGCTGCTGGAGACCGGCCGACGCCGCTGGGGCCAGGGCGGCGACGACCGGCCCGCCTGCTACAAGACCTATCTGGTCTGGCACCGCGACGAGCCGCTGGTGCTGATCAACGAGCTGTTCAACCCCTCCTTCGTTCCGGCCGGTTGAGATGACACCTTCCGAGGGAACGCGCGGCGCGGCGCCTGCGGGCACGCGGAGAGGCGCGCGCCGGAGCGCGCGCCGGCTGCGCGCCGAGGTCGGCATCGTGGGCGCGGGCCCCGCCGGCCTGGCGCTGGCCAACGTGCTGACCCGGCGCGGCATCGACTGCGTGGTGGTGGAGCGCGCGAGCAGGGCGCGCGTGGAGGAACGGCAGCGCGCGGGGCTGCTGGAGCACCGCACCGTGCGCTGGCTGCACTCCCAGGGGCTCGCCGACCGGCTGCTGGCCGAGGCCACCCGGCACGGCTGGTGCGACTTCCGCTGTCTGGGGCACACCGTTCGAGTGGACTACGGAGCGTACTCCGGCGGTCACCAACACCATGTCTACCCGCAGCAGAACCTGGTCAGGGACCTCGTCGCCGCGCTGGAGCTGGCGGGTTCACCCCCGCTGTTCTCCCATAGCGTGCGGGCGGTAACGGACATCACCAGCCGACGTCCCCGGCTGGAGTGCGAGGGCATGGAGATCGAATGCGACTACGTGGTCGGCTGCGACGGCTTCCGCGGCATATCGCGTGCCGCGCTGCCCGCCACCGGGCACCGCGCGCACAACCGCCGCTATCCGTACGACTGGTTGACGGTGCTGGCGGAGGTGGACCGGCCGGCGGACGGGGTGCGCTACGCGGTGCACCGCTCCGGCTTCGCCGGGATGATGCCGCGCGGCCCCCGGGTCAGCCGCTTCTATCTCCAGTGCCCGCCGGACGACGCCGTCGAGGCGTGGCCGCGCCGGCGGATCGTCACGGAGCTGCGCACCCGGCTGGCGGACGGCGACCCGGCCGGGCTGCCGAGCATCGGCGCCCTGACCGAGGTGCGCATGTTGCGGATGCACAGCAGCGTTCTCGCGCCCCTGGCGCACGGCCGGCTGCTGCTGGCCGGGGACGCCGCGCATGTGCTGACGCCCTCGGGCGCCAAGGGCATGAACCTGGCGATCGCGGACGCGGCCGCGCTGGCCGAGGCGCTGGTGGCGCGGCTGCGCCGCCGGGACGCCGGGCCGCTGGCCGGCTACAGCACGGCCCGACTGGGCGACGTCCGGCGGGTGTTGGGCTTCTCGGAGTGGCTGCTCGACCTGCTGCACCTGCCGCCCGAGGCGGCCGAGCCGGGCAGGGAGCTGACCGCGCGGCTGGCCGGGATACGCCGGCTGGCGACGCCGGGGCCCGGCGCCTACCGCTTCGCGCACCGCTATGTCGGCTCCGGGGTGCGGGAGTGGTGCGATGACCCTCCTCGTTGAGAACGTCCGCGCGCTGTACGGCTTCTCCCGGGGCACCCAGGCCACGCTCAGCGTGGCCCAGCCGCTGCTGGGGCTGCTGCTCGCCGGCGGCGCGCCGCCGGGCCGGGTGGTGCTGGTGGCGCTGGCCTCGTTCGCCGCGTACTTCGCGGTCTTCGCCGTGAACGACCTGATCGACTGGAACATCGACCAGCAACGCTTCGCCCACCTGCGGGAGTTCGAGGGCTTCGACATCGACAGCGCCGGCGTTCGCCACCCGCTGGCGCAGGGCCGGCTGAGCCTGCCGGTCGCCGCGTCCTGGATCGCCTCGCTCGGCGCGGTGGCGCTGGTGCTGGCCGCGATGATCAGCTGGGTCTGCGTGGTGCTGTTCGTCACGGCGGCGCTGCTGGAGGCGGCCTACTGCAAGCTGGCCCGGGTCACCCCGTACAAGACGCTGCTCACCGGCGTGATGGTGGCGCTCGGCGGCTGCGTCGGCTGGTTCGCGGTGACGGACGCGGTCGACGAGCCGGTGCTGTGGCTCTTCGCGCTCTGGCTCGCTGCCTGGGAGATCGGCGGCCGGAACATCGTCAACGACCTCGCCGACGTGGACGAGGACGTGCACCTCGGGGTGCGCACTGTTCCCGTGGTGTACGGGCGGCGGCGCAGCGGGCTGCTGTCCTCGGCGACGCTGCTGGTGGCGTTCGTGGCCAGCGTCGGGATGACGCTGGGCGCGCTGCCGGTCTTCGGGGTGCTGGGCCTGGCGGGCACGGTGCTGGCCGGCGGCGTCGCGCTGGTCTGCCCGGCGCTGCGGCTGCTGCGCTGCTGCGAACCGCGCACGGCGCTGGCCGTGTTCAACCGCGCCTCCCTCTATCCGGTGGCGGTGCTCGGCTTCGCCCTGCTGGGCCAGGCCGCCCACACCCTGACCGGCCTGTGACGACCGGGTCCGCGCGGCCCCGGCCGGGGCGCGCTGCTGGGCTAGCCCAGCAGCGCGGCGATCACGGTGAGGACCGGGACGGACAGCGCGGTGGACAGCAGCACCGCCTCCCGCGCCAGGCGCAGCCCGACGCCGTAGTGCGAGGCGTAGGTGAACACGTTCTGCGCGGTCGGCAGCGCCACCGTCACCACCACCAGCAGCTGGGCGTCCCGGTCCAGGCCGAAGGCGAGCGTCAACAGCCAGGCCAGCAGCGGCGCGACCAGCGACTTCAGCGCCACGGCCAGCAACACCTGGGCCCGGTCGGGGCCGCGCCCGGGCAGCTCGCTGCCGTGCAGGGAGATGCCGAAGGCGAGCAGCACGGCCGGCACCGCCATGTTGCCGAGCAGCGTCGCCGGCTCCATCAGGGCGGCCGGCGGGGTCAGCCCAGACGCGGCGACCGCGACGCCGGCCAGCGAGCCGAGCACGATCGGGTTGCGGAACGGGGTGGTCAGCCGCCGCCAGGTGCCGACCCGCGCGTCGGCCGGCCCGGCGGTGAGGTCGAGCGTGGTCAACACCACGGGCGAGACGACCAGTTGCTGGAAGAGCAGCACGGGCGCCACCAGCGAGATGTCGTCCAGCACATAGACCGCGACCGGGATGCCGAGGTTGGCGATGTTCACATAGCCGGCGCACAGCGCCCCGACCACGCCGGGCCCGACGCCCCAGCGCCGCGCCACGGCGACCGCGACGAAGACGCCGGCGACCGCGAGGAAGCTGATCGCGGCGGCCAGCAGCCGCGCGGAGAAGAGGGTGGAGAGGTCCGCCTCGGAGACGGTGACGAAGAGCAGCGCCGGGGTGGCGACCTGGAACGCGACCCGGGTGAGCACCTCCCGCCCGCTCCCGCCCAGGGAGCCGCGCCGCCCGAGGAGATAGCCGACGACAATGACGGACGCGATGATCACAAAGCCGGTCAGCACCCCTTGCATGACCGAAACCCTCCGTCCACCGACGATCAGCCGTCAACGAGGGACCGGCTGGCGAGACCGCCGCCGAGGTCGAAGCCGAGGCCGCCGCCGAGGTCCGTTCACGCCCCGGCCGAGCCGGAGAACTTTCCGCCCGGGCCGCGAAACTTCCCGTTACCCCGCGTGAGCCTTAACGGTTTCGATCGCATCTGTCACATAACGTCCCGTCACATGATCGCTTTCGTCGCGACCGCGGCCGCCCTCGCCCTGGTGGTGGCCCCCGCCCCCCTGGGCCCCGCCCCGAACGCCGCCGAGCGCGGCGCCCGGCTCGCCGACCGGATGGTCGCCGACCTCACCGCCGACGACGCGCTGCGCCATCTCGACGCCTTCCAGGCCATCGCCGACGCCTCCGGCGGCCACCGCGCCGCCGGCACCCCGGGCCACGACCGTTCCGCCCGCTACGCCGCCCGGGTCCTGGCGGGCGCTGGCCTCACGGTCACGTTCGAACGCTTCACCTTCCCCTACCGCGAGGCCCTCGCCGAGTCGCTGGCGCTGCTGCCCGCCGAGGACGGCGGCGCCGAGCGGGCGATCCCGGTGCACGCCATGTCCTACACGGGCAACACCGAGGCCGGCGGGCTGACGGCCCCGCTCGTGGAGGTCACCGCGCACGGCACCGGCGGCGCCGGCTGCGCCGCCGAGGACTTCGCGGGCCGCGAACTGGCCGGCCGGATCGCCCTGGTGGAACGCGGCGACTGCACCTTCGCCGCCAAGCAGGCCAACGCGGCGGCCGCCGGCGCCGCCGCCGTCCTGGTCTACAACTCCGAACCGGGCGAACTCACCGGCACCCTGGGCGACCCCGACCCGGCGGCCCTGCCCACCGGCGGCATCGCCCGCGAGGACGGCCTGGCCCTGGCCGCCGCGCTGGCCGAGCGCGCGGCCCCGACCGTCCGGCTCGACCTGCGGGAGCTGGTCGAGGAGCGGGAGACCGCCAACGTCATCGCCGAGACCCCGGGCGGCGACCCGGCCAGCACCGTGGTCGTCGGCGCCCACCTGGACTCCGTGCCCGACGGGCCCGGCATCAACGACAACGCCTCGGGCGCCGCCGGGGTGTTGGCCGCCGCCCTCGCCCTCGACGCGGCCGGGGGCACCGAGGAAGCGGCCGACCCGCCGCACCGGGTCCGCTTCGCCCTCTGGTCCGCCGAGGAGCTGGGGCTGCGCGGCGCCCGCCACCATGTCGACCAGCTCTCCCCCGCCGAGCGCGAGGCGATCGGCCTCTACCTCAACTTCGACATGATCGGCTCGCCCAACCACGGCCTGTACGTCTACGACGGCGCCGACCTCGACCCGCGCTCGGCCGCCGTCACCGAGGACCTGTCCCGCCTCCTCGACGGGGGCGCCGGCACCGCGCGGCCCGTCCCGTTCGACGGCCGCAGCGACTACGCGCCGTTCCTCGACGCCGGCATCCCGGTCGGCGGCACCTTCGCCGGCGCCGAGGGGCGGATGACCGAGGAGGAGGCCGCGCTGTGGGGCGGCACCGCCGGCGAGCCGCACGACCCCTGCTACCACCGGGCCTGCGACACCGTCGCCAACATCGACCGCGCCGGCCTCGCCGCCCACACCCGCGCCCTCGCCGGCGCCGTCGGCCGGTACGCCTGGCACCTTCCCGACCGCGCCGATCCCCCCGACCAGCCCTGACGTCCACCGCCCCGAGTGCCACGCGGCCTTACCACGCCGGGAGGCTGCGGCCGGAGCGCCGCGCCCGGTAGGCTCTCCGTGTGATCTTCAAGCGCATCGGAAACGGACGGCCCTATCCGGACCACGGCCGGGACCACACCCGGGAGTGGTCTGACGTGGCGCCGCGTCCGGTTCGCCTGGACCAGTTGGTGACCACCAAGCAGCAGCTGGACCTGGAGACACTCCTGGCCGAGGACTCCACGTTCTACGGGGACCTCTTCGCCCACGTGGTGAAGTGGCAGGGCGACCTGTATCTGGAGGACGGGCTGCACCGCGCCGTCCGCGCGGCGCTCCAGCAGCGGCAGGTGCTGCACGCCCGCGTCCTGGAGCTGGACGACTGAGCGCCGGCCGGCCGAACGCCGGCCGACTGAGCGCACCGGGCCGCGCCGGGGCCGTTGCCCCGTTCGGGCCGCTTCAGCATTTCAGCTGATCATTTATTGGGCCGAGGCCATAAGTCTGACTACGCTGCCGCCATGAGCATGTTGACGCCCCCCGGCATGGGCGGCAAGAAGTTCCGTGTCACGGGCGACCGTTACCCACGGATGCGCCGCCCGCGCCACCGCCGGCGGGTGTTCGCCGTGCTGGGCTCGGTGGCCGCGCTCGGCCTGCTCGGCTTCGGCACCCTGCAACTCGTCGACGTGTTCACCTCGGACGGGTCCGCCTCCGCCGCCCCCCAGGCGAAGCCGGCGACCGGCCAGGACGACGCCTGCGAACCGGCCTCGGAAGCCGCCGCCGCCGTCGAGCTGCCGGAGCCGGCCGCCGTCACCGTCAACATCTACAACGCCACCACCCGCACCGGACTCGCCCAGGACACCGCCAACGCGCTCGCCGAACGCGGCTTCACCATCGGCGAGGTGACCAACGCGCCCGAGGAGTTGGACGGCCGCGTCGACGCCACGGGGCTGCTGCTCGGCACCGGGGCGGCCAACGAGTCCGGCGCCGTCGACCTGCTCACCACCCAGCTGGCCGGCGCCGAGACCGGCGAGGCCGAGCCGATCACGCCCCCGGCCGACCCCGAGGAAGCCGAGGACGCCGAGGACGCTGACGCGCCGCCGGCCGCCGACCCCGCGACCTCGGTCGACCTGGTGCTGGGCGAGGCGTTCACCGAGCTGACCAGCGCCGACGAGGCCGAGGCGCTGCTCGCCGAACTCACCGCCCCCGGCGCCGAACCCGCCGCGAACTGCTGACGCCCGGAGGAGCCCGGGCCCGCGCCGCGCTCAGGCCAGCCCGTACATCCGGTCCCCCGCGTCCCCGAGTCCGGGCACGATGAAGCCCTGCTCGTTCAGCCCCTCGTCCAGCGCGCCCGTCACCACCGTGACCGGAGCGCCGGACAGCTCGTCCTCCAGCCGCTCGACGCCCTCCGGCGCGGCCAGCAGGCAGATCACCGTCACATCGTCCGCGCCCCTGCGCATCAGCTCGTCGATCGCCACCACCAGCGTGCCGCCCGTCGCCAACATCGGGTCCAGCACATAGACCTGGCGGCCCGACAGGTCGTCCGGCATCCGGTTGGCGTACGTCGACGCCTGGAGCGTCTCCTCGTCCCTGATCATCCCGAGGAAGCCGACCTCCGCCGTCGGCAGCAGCCGCACCATCCCGTCCAGCATCCCGAGCCCGGCCCGGATGATGGGCACCACCAGCGGCCGGGGATGGGACAGCCGCACCCCGGTGGTCGCGGTGACGGGGGTGCGGATGTCCACCTGCTCGGTGCGGACATCGCGGGTGGCCTCGTAGGCCAGCAAGGTGACCAACTCGTCGGCCAGCCGCCGGAACGTGGGGGAGTCCGTGCGCTCGTCGCGCAGCGTGGTCAGCTTGTGCGCCACCAGCGGGTGGTCAACGACATGGGTCCGCATGTGTTCGACAGTAGCGAACGCCTCCGACACTCCGACCGCCGCCGCCGTCTTCCCCCGTTGTGACCCCCCGGTGGACACGGCGAGGTGACGCCGTGGAGAGTGGTGACCGGCAGCGCCGCGATCGAGAACCAGGAACAACACACGCGGACATACCGTTGGCGAACTGCCGAGTTACCCGACAGCGCACCCCTTATCTGCCACGATGCTTAAGGGCACTGCCGAACCGAGTGGGGAGAGTCACGGTGTACTTCACCGCACTGCTCGCGCGGACCGATCATGGTTGGGAAGCGAGTGATACAGAGCTTGACGACGTGGAGAGCCTGGACGAGTTGGCCGAACTGGCCCGCGCGGCCGGGCCGGACGACGAGACGGTGCTCGTCTGCATCGAGCAGGAGGGCGCCTGGTTCGGAGTGGTCCGGGTAGACGGCGAGGACGACCCGCGCGTCTTCGTCTCCGACGCGGCCCGGGCGCTGCGCAGCGCCTACGGCGAGATTCTGCTCACCGACGAACTCCTCGGCCGCACGCCGACGTCCCCCGACGCCCTGGAGCGGATGGTGGACCTCGACGGGACCGAGGACGGCTCCGACGAGACCGAGCAGCTCGACGAGGCGGAGGACCCGGCGGAGGACGGCGCGGAGTCCGTGCCGCGCGGCCCGGTCGGCGACGCCGACCTGCTGAGCGACCTGGGCATCGACACCGCCACCGTGCTGACCCTCAGCCCCGACGACGCCCTGGGCGAGATCGCCGACGCGCTGGGCTGCGCGGACGTTCTGGAAGCGGTCAGGTGACGGCCGGCAGGTGACCGACCCGCTCCGCGACCCCTGGCGCCCGGCGATGCGTCGGGCGCTGGCACAGGCCAGGCTCGCCGGCGCCGCCGGCGACGTTCCCGTGGGCGCCGTGCTGCTCGGCCCCGGCGGCCCGGACGGCCGGCCGCTCGCCGAGCACCACAACGAACGGGAGGCCGACACCGACCCCACGGCGCACGCCGAGATCCTCGCGCTGCGCCGTGCGGCCAGGCGCCTGGGTGACTGGCGGCTGATCGACTGCACGCTGGTGATCACCCTGGAGCCGTGCACCATGTGCGCCGGCGCCGCCGTGCTGGCCCGGGTGGGCCGGGTGGTCTACGGCGCCGCCGACCCCAAGACCGGCGCGGCCGGCTCCCTCTGGGACGTCATCCGTGACCGCCGCCTCAACCACCGCCCCGAGGTCGTCCCCGGCGTCCTCGCCGACGACTGCGCGGCCCTCCTCACCGACTTCTTCCGCGCCCCCGGCGAGCGCCCCGCCCCCGACGGCCCCCCGGCCGGCGCCACCGGCGGCTCCCCGGCCGGTCCCACTACCGGTTTCAACTCACCGCCCCCCGTGGGATAGGCTCTGCCTCGGTAGCGTGTCCGAGCGGCCTAAGGAGCTCGCCTCGAAAGCGAGTGTGGGGGCAACTCCACCGAGGGTTCAAATCCCTCCGCTACCGCCAGCGTTGACCGCCCCCGACCCGGGACCACGGGTCGGGGGCGGTCCCTTTTCGTGCGCGCGGTCGGGGGGCTCAGGCCGGGGCGGCGGCCAGCAGGCGGAGCTTCTCCTCGGCGGCCGATCCCCGGTCCGCCGTGTAGACCACGAGCCGCAAGCCCTCGTCCGCGGGCAGCGCGAAGGTCTCGAAGCGCAGGTCGAACTCGCCCACCGCCTCGTGGCGGAAGCGCTTGGTGCCGTGCCCGTGCCGGTGCAGCAGATAGGCGTCCCAGTGCCGGGCGAACTCCGGTGAGCGCGCCCGCAGTTCGCCGGCCAGCCGGCGCAGCGCCGCGTCCCCGGGGCGGGCGACGGTCAGATGCCGCACGGACGCGGCGACCTGTGGCGCGAGCGTGTCCCAGCGCGGGAGGACGAGCCGCGCGCGGGGGTTGAGGAACGTCCAGCGCGCGAGGTTGCGTTCGCGCCGGGGGAGCGCGGGGAAGTCGTCCAGCAGGACGCGCGCGCCCCGGTTGGCGGCCAGGACGTCCAGGCTCGGCCCGTGCACCAGCGCGGGCGTCCGCAGCGCGTCCACCATGGCGGCGAGCGCCGGGCGCACCCGCTCGGGGCCGACCGGCCCGGCGGCGGAACGGCGCGGGGCGCGGTCCAGCAGCGCGCGGAAGTGGTCGCGCTCCAACGCGTCCAGCCGCAGGACGTTTGCCACGGCGAGGAGCACCTGCTCGGAGACGTCGCCGACGCGGCCCTGTTCCAGGCGGGTGTAGTAGGGCGCGCTGATGCCGGCCAGCGCCGCGACCTCCTCTCGGCGCAGGCCCGGCACCCGCCGAGCGGTGGCCGATGCGGGCAGCCCGGTGTCGGCCGGGTCGACGGCCGCCCGGCGCGAGGTCAGGAACTCCCGCAGCGCTTCGCGCTCCTCCATGACTCCACGGTAGGCGCACCGCCGGCGAACGCCCTCGTCGCCGGGTGACCCCGGCGGTACCAGGCACGAGGGTGTCAGGCGGTCCGTTTCCCAGGAGCGCCGGCGCGTGGTCCGCTGGAACGGACGGGACCGGCCCGAAGGACGGCCCGCACGATCCGACGGAGGCCCCATGAGCACCGAGGTCCTGGCGTTGTCCGCGCCGGCGCCGCACGCGCCCCTCGCCACGACCACGATCCCCCGGCGCACGCCGGGCGATCACGACGTGGTGATCGACATCGAGTACACCGGGATCTGCCACACGGACCTGGCCCTGCTGCGGGAGGAGTGGGGCGCGGGGCCGCTGTTCCCGATGGTGCCCGGCCACGAGATCGTCGGCCGGGTCGCGGAGGCCGGCGCCTCGGTCTCCCGGCACGCGGTGGGGGACCGGGTCGGGGTCGGCTGCTATGTCGACTCCTGCCGCGCGTGCGTCAACTGCGAGGCCGGCGAGGAGCAGCACTGCCTGCGGGGCGAGGTGATCACCTTCGGCGGGCTCGACTATGCCGGCGAGCGGACCTACGGCGGGTACAGCCGGCGCATCGTGGTGGACGAGCGCTATGCGCTGCGCGTTCCGGACGCCCTCGACCCCCGGGGCGCGGCGCCGCTGCTGTGCGCCGGGATCTCGATGTACAACCCGCTGCGGCGCTGGCGCGCGGGCCCGGGGCGGCGGGTCGCGATCGTGGGCCTCGGCGGGCTGGGGCACCTGGGCGTCCAGCTCGCCGACGCGATGGGCGCCGAGGTGACGGTGCTGGGGCGCACGCTGGGCAAGCGCGCCGACGGGCTGCGCCTGGGCGCCGTCGACTACCGGGCCACCGGGGACCCGGCGACCTTCGAGGAGTTGGCGGGCGGCTTCGACCTGATCGTGAACACGGTCGGCGCCGGCGGCGACCTGGACGGCCTGCTGGGCCTGTTGGCGCTGGACGGCGTGCTGGTCAACGCCGGCGTCAGCGTGGCGCCGAGCACCCTCCACCAGCCGGTTCTTGGCGCGATGCGGCGGGTGGTGACGTCGACCAAGAACGGCGGCCTGCGGCAGTGCCAGGAGATGCTGGACTTCTGCGCCGAGCACGGCATCGAGGCCGAGACCGAGCTGGTCGAGGCCGACCGGATCAACGAGGCGCTGGACCGGCTCGACCGGGGCGATGTGCGCTACCGCTTCGTGATCGACCTGGCCACCCTGGCGCCGGGCCGCTGAACGAGGAACGGGACGACCGGCGTCGTCAGGGCGCGCAGTTGGGGCACAGGCCCCGGTAGGTGACCTCGACCTCGGAGACGGTGAAGCCGAAGCGCTCGTCGTCGGGGAGGTCGGCCAGCGGGTTGCCGCTGGGGCGGACGTCGCGGATGGTGCCGCAGCCGGAGCAGACCAGGTGGTGGTGGGGGTGGTGCCCGTTGGGGTCGTACCGCTTGGCGCGCCCGTCGGTGGAGACCTCGGTGACCTCGCCCAGGGAGACCAGCTCGCCGAGGGTGTTGTAGACCGTGGCGCGGGAGATCTCCGGCAGCCGCGCCGCCGCGCGCGCGTGCACCTCGTCGGCGGTGAGGTGCACATGGTCACCGTCGAGGACCTCGGCGACGACGCGTCGCTGGGACGTCAGGCGCCAGCCGCGCCCTCGCAGTCGTTCCAGCAGGTCGCTCATGGGGTTTCACCTATTCACGTCTGGCGGGATACGCGAAGTTAACCAGGGGAAGTCCGGGTTGGGAAGAGGTACGGCCTTGGTGCACTTCTTGACTTGTACTGAGTCCATCGTAGGATCAGGTCCGGTGGTAGCCAAGGGACAGGAAGGCCCCGTGCGGCAGAGACGGCGGCAGAAAACGTTTCCTTCCCGGGTGTGCGCGCCCCGCGCACCCGGCCCTGCGATCCGACAGGGCCGCCGCCCCGGCCGCTCCACCGCCCGCAGTTGCCGACCACCGCGATCCGCCCAGGGCCGGAAGGACTTTTTCCATGTCTGAGAACCATGACGCCGTCGTCGTAGACGCCAAGACCGAGGGCGCGGGCGGGGGTTGCCCGGTCGCGCACGGGCGGGCCCCGCACCCGACGCAGGGCGGCGGGAACCGCCAGTGGTGGCCGAACCGGCTGAACCTGAAGATCCTCGCCAAGAACCCCGCCGTGGCCAACCCGCTGGGCGAGGACTTCGACTACGCCGAGGCGTTCCAGAACCTCGACCTGCCGGCGGTGAAGCGGGACATCGCCGAGGTGCTGACCACCTCGCAGGACTGGTGGCCGGCGGACTTCGGCCACTACGGCCCGCTGATCATCCGGATGGCCTGGCACAGCGCCGGCACCTACCGGATCAGCGACGGCCGGGGCGGCGCGGGCGCCGGTCAGCAGCGCTTCGCTCCCCTCAACAGCTGGCCGGACAACGCCAACCTGGACAAGGCCCGCCGCCTGCTGTGGCCGGTGAAGAAGAAGTACGGCCAGAACCTCTCCTGGGCCGACCTGCTGATCCTGGCCGGCAACGTCGCCCTGGAGTCCATGGGCTTCGAGACCTTCGGCTTCGCCGGCGGCCGCGAGGACGTCTGGGAGGCCGAGGAAGACGTTTACTGGGGCCCCGAGACCACCTGGCTCGGCGACGAGCGCTACACCGGCGAGCGCGAGCTGGAGGAGCCGCTGGGCGCCGTCCAGATGGGCCTGATCTACGTCAACCCCGAGGGCCCCAACGGCAACCCGGACCCGGTCGCCGCCGCCCGCGACATCCGCGAGACGTTCCGCCGGATGGCGATGAACGACGAGGAGACCGTGGCGCTGATCGCCGGCGGCCACACCTTCGGCAAGACCCACGGCGCGGGACCTGCCGACCACGTGGGCGACGACCCCGAGGCCGCGCCGCTGGAGGAGCAGGGCCTGGGCTGGCGCAACACCTACGGCAGCGGCAAGGGCGCGGACGCCATCACCAGCGGTCTTGAGGTCACCTGGACGCCCACGCCGACCCGGTGGGACAACAGCTTCTTCGAGACCCTGTTCGCCTACGAGTGGGAGCTGTTCAAGAGCCCGGCCGGCGCCAACCAGTGGCGGCCGAAGGACGGTGCCGGCGCCGGCACCGTTCCGGACGCCCACGACGCGTCGAAGAGCCACCAGCCGACGATGCTGACCACCGACCTCTCGCTGCGGTTCGACCCGGTCTACGAGCGGATCTCCCGGCGCTTCCTGGAGAACCCGCAGGAGTTCGCCGACGCCTTCGCCCGCGCCTGGTACAAGCTGACCCACCGCGACATGGGCCCGGTCGCCCGCTACCTCGGCCCCGAGGTGCCGAGCGAGACCCTGATCTGGCAGGACCCGCTGCCCGAGGCGACCTTCGCGCCGCTGACCGCCGAGGACGTCGCCGCGCTCAAGGAGCGGGTGCTGGCCTCCGGCCTGTCGGTCTCCGAGCTGGTGTCGACCGCCTGGGCCTCGGCCGCCTCGTTCCGGGGCAGCGACAAGCGCGGCGGCGCCAACGGCGCGCGGGTCCGCCTGGAGCCGCAGCGCGGCTGGGAGGTCAACGACCCGGACCAGCTGGCGAGCGTGCTGCGCACCCTGGAGGGCATCCAGGAGTCGTTCAACGCGGAGCGGGGCGAGGGCCGCGGCGTCTCGCTGGCCGACCTGATCGTGCTCGCCGGCGGCGTGGGCGTCGAGAAGGCCGCGCGGGACGCGGGCTTCGAGGTCGAGGTCCCGTTCACCCCGGGCCGGGTGGACGCCTCGCAGGAGCAGACCGACGTCGAGTCGTTCGCGGCGCTGGAGCCGAAGGCCGACGGGTTCCGCAACTACCTGGGCAAGGACGTCCGGCTGCCGGCCGAGTACCTGCTGGTCGACCGGGCCAACCTGCTCAACCTGAGCGCCCCCGAGCTGACGGTCCTCGTCGGCGGCCTGCGGGTGCTGGGCGCCAACCAGGGCGGCTCCTCGCTGGGCGTGCTGACCGACCGGCCGGGCACGCTGACCAACGACTTCTTCGTCAACCTGCTCGACCTGGGCACCGAGTGGAAGCCGACCGCCGAGGACAACACCACCTTCGAGGCGCGGGACGCGGCCACCGGCGAGGTGCGGTGGACGGGCAGCAGGGCCGACCTGGTCTTCGGCTCGAACTCCGAGCTGCGGGCGCTCGCCGAGGTCTACGCGAGCGATGACGCCAAGGAGAAGTTCGTGACCGACTTTGTCGCCGCGTGGCACAAGGTGATGGACCTGGACCGGTTCGACGTCGCCTGATCGACGCCTGACCGTCGCCGGACCAGCGGTTCCCGCTCGGGTTCCGCCCGGTTCGTTTCGCACGATGACCCGCCCCGGGTCGGCCGCACCACGGCCGGCCCGGGGCGGGGGCCGTTCCGGGGCGGCCGCCGTCCCGGCGGACGGCGGGGCGTTCCGGCGTTCCGGCGTTCCGGGGGGCGTTTCCGGCGTTCCGGGGCGGGGACCGAACGGCCGTGGTCGGCGGCCGAACGGCCGGCGACCACCCGAGCGGCGCCGCCGCCCGTCCGGGTGGCTACACTGCGGCCCCGGAGGTGGGCATGTCCCTGGCACTGGCGAAGCGCATCGGCCTGTATCTGCTGGCCGTGGGCGTGCTCTACGCCGTCCTCAACGAGCCCGACCGCTCCGGCGAGTTCGCCCAACTGGTCTTCACCGCGCTCGCCGACGCCACCGACGGCCTGCTCGCACCGTTCGACTGAGCCCCCGCGCTGGCCCCGACTCGCCCGCAACGCAACGGTGTTGACCGTGGCGGCCCGACATGGCCCGATCAACACGTCGTGAACGGGTGCTTGCGCACGGTGCGCATGTCTTGTGATGCTATGACTGCTTTTGCGGCGAGTGCACCGTGAAGGGGTGGTCGGCAGGTGGCGGTGACGCAGTCCAGAGGCGCCGGGGCCCGTGCGCTCACCCAGTCGCTCTGTGAGCGGCTGGCCCGCCTCCAGGCCGGCACCGCCGAACACACCCGCGTCAGGGAGGCCCTGATCGAGGCCAACCTGCCGCTGGTCCGCTACGCCGCCCTCCGCTTCCACAGCAGGAACGAGCCGATGGAGGACATCGTCCAGGTCGGCACCATCGGGCTGATCCACGCCATCGACCGCTTCGACCCGGCGCGCGGGGTGCAGTTCGCCACGTTCGCCCTGCCGACCATCGTGGGCGAGATCCGCCGCTACTTCCGGGACAGCGTGCGCACCGTCCATGTGCCGCGCCGGCTGCACGAGCTGTGGGCGCGGGTCTGCTCGGCCGCCGAGGAGCTGACGGTGGCCCTCGGCCGCTCGCCCACCACCGCCGAGTTGGCGGAACGGCTGCGGCTGCCCGAGGAGGACGTGCTGGCGAGCATGGACGCGGGGCGGGCCTACCGGGTCTCCTCGCTGGAGGCCACCAGGGACCGCGAGGAGGGCGCCCCCGGGCCGATCGACCGGCTCGGCTACGAGGACCCGGGGCTGGCCGGCGTCGAACACCGTGCCCTGGTCCGGCACCTGCTGGTCCAACTCCCGGAGCGGGAGCAGCGCATCCTGCTCCTGCGCTACTACCGCAACCTCACGCAGTCTCAGATCAGCGCGGAACTCGGGGTTTCGCAGATGCACATCTCACGGTTGCTGGCCCGCGCCTTCAGCAAGCTGCGCTCCGCAAATCCGATCGAGACCTAAGCCTTCGGAAGGACCCAACTCCGGGAACTCGCAAGCCAGCTCTGCCGTTTTATCGACATGAAGCTACATCGCGTTGATGACATGTGACATTCTGTCGAGACCGCGTTTGGCAAGGCGGCAGCTCCGGTATTCACGAGAGGGTGCCTCTCGTGGAGTCCTGCCTGAGGTGTCCGCCGCGACCCGTCCCGCCGACCTCAAGGGGGTGGCATGTCCGTAGAACTGGGCAGCTCCAAGGTGCTCACCACGACCGGCACGCCGCATGTTCCCGCGCCGCACGAACCCTCGGTGCCGCACGCGGCTCCCGCCGAGACCGACAACCTCGACACCCGCACGCTCTCCCGTTCCCTCTTCCAGCGGCTGGCAGCGCTGGAGGCGGACAGCCCGGAGCGCGGCTATGTGCGGGACACCCTGATCGAGTTGAACCTGCCCCTGGTTCGCTACGCGGCAGCCAGGTTCCGCAGCAGGAACGAGCCGATGGAGGACATCGTCCAGGTCGGCACCATCGGGCTGATCAAGGCGATCGACCGCTTCGACTGTGAACGCGGCGTCGAGTTCCCGACGTTCGCGATGCCGACGGTGGTCGGCGAGATCAAGCGCTTCTTCCGCGACACCTCCTGGTCGGTGCGCGTGCCCCGACGGCTCCAGGAGCTGCGGCTGGCGCTCACCAAGGCCAGCGACGAGCTGTCCCAGCGGCTCGACCGCTCGCCCACCGTCGCCGAGTTGGCCGTCGCGCTCGGCGTCTCGGAGGAGGAGGTGGTCGACGGGCTGGCCGTCGGGAACGCCTACACCGCCAGCTCGTTGGACTCCCCGTCCCCCGAGGAGGACGGCGGCGAGGGCTCGTTGGCGGACCGCCTCGGGTACGAGGACACGGCGCTGGAGGGCGTCGAGTACCGGGAGTCGCTGAAGCCGCTGTTGGCCCGACTGCCGGCCAGGGAGCGGCGGATCATCATGCTCCGTTTCTTCGGGAACATGACGCAGTCGCAAATCGGTGAAGAGGTCGGCATCTCCCAGATGCACGTCTCCCGGCTGCTCACGCGCACGCTCCAGCAGTTGCGTGAGGGGCTCACCGCAGAGGAGTGAGGGGTCCGGACCGGCGGAGCGCCGCCGGTCCGGCGAGGACAGCGGAGCCAACGCCCGCTGCCCGGCCCGCGATCGTTCGCCCGACCGCGACGGACCGACCCACGCAGGGGTCCGCGCGGGGCGTCGCCGACGGCGGCGCGCGGGAGGGCGACGACCGCGCCGCACCACCAGGCCGACGCCGGGCGTCGGCACGTGACCCATCGACACGTGAACCATCGACACGTGAACCACCCGCGAGACGGCGGCCGTTGACCACGGCTGCCCGGGGTCCTGCCGCGTCGAGCCCTCAGCTCAACCGCTCAAGTGCGGCTTCTCAGCCCAACAGCAGCCAGGCGACCACGGCGAGCACGATCACGCCCACCGCCACGCCCGCGATCAGCCCGATCCGGGGCCCGGACGAGGCGGCCGGAGGCGAAGCCCCGACGGCGCCGGCGGCGGACCCGTCGTTCACAAACGCCCGGAACATCTGCGTGCTGCCGGCCGGGTCGACATCCTGCGGCCCCTGGGGCCCTTGCGGTGCTTGGGGATTGTGCGCCATGCCTGCCGACCCTAGCGAACGCCCCCGGCCTCGGCACAGCCGATCCGCCGGCCATTTCCCCCGCGTCCCGCGCCACGCGCGGCGAACGGACCAACTCCCTTCCGTTACGGCCCGGTTGGCCGCGATCAACGGAAACGCCCGCTCATGTTCGTTACTTACCGTTCTGGGGAGCACTTTTCGGCCCGTCCCGGAACTGGACGTGATCGGTTCCGGAACCGTACGTGATCCCTTGCGGGGCATCTGGTGCGCCTGTGCAATGAAGACCCCCCACGGATCAACCATTGGATGTGATCTTCATGCCAGGCGCCAGGCGTTCCCCCACCCGCCGCTGGCTCGCCGGCGGAACGGTCCTCGCCCTCGGCCTCACCTCGCTGCTCGCCGTCAACGCCCAGGCCGAGCCCGAGCCGGCGGACGTCGAGCCCACCGAGGTGGTCTTCATCGACGAGTTCGACGGCGCGGCCGGCTCGCCGGTGGACAGCTCCAAGTGGCAGCTGGACCCGGGCGACAACGCGAACAACGCCGAGTTGCAGTACTACACCGAGGGCACCGACAACGTTCAACTGGACGGCGAGGGCCATCTGGTGATCACCGCGACCGAGGAGGGCGCCGAGAACCACCAGTGCTACTACGGCACCTGCGAGTACACCTCGGGGCGGCTGAACACGGCGAACACCTTCTCCGCCGAGTACGGGCGGGTCGAGGCGAGCATCAAGCTCCCGCAGGGGCAGGGCATCTGGCCGGCGTTCTGGATGCTGGGCTCCGACTTCCCCGGCGTGCCGTGGCCGGACAGCGGTGAGATCGACATCATGGAGATGGTCGGCCACGAGCCGGGCACCGTCCATGGCACCGTGCACGGCCCCGGCTACTCGGGCGGCGGCGGCATCGGCGCCAGCTACTCGCTGCCGGGCGGCGAGATCTTCGCCGACGACTTCCACACCTTCGCCATCGACTGGGCGCCCGACTCCATCGTGTGGTCGGTGGACGGCGAGGTGTTCCAGGAGCTGACCCCGGAGGACGTGAACGGCAACGCCTGGGTGTTCAACAAGCCGTTCTTCATGATCCTCAACGTCGCGGTCGGCGGCCACTGGCCGGGCCCGCCGGACGACTCCACCACGTTCCCGCAGCAGATGGTGGTCGACTACGTCAGCGTCACCACCAGCGACTGAACCACGGGGCGCTGACGCTCCCGCGCGCGCCCGGGCGGCTCCCCCCGCACCGGGCGCGCGCCGACGTGCGGGCGCACCGTTCGCGCCCCGGCGCGCCCTCGGCGGCTGCGGGGTCGGTTCGGCCGAACGGACGCGTTCGGTCACCGAATGACCACTGAACGTTTACCGAACGGCCTTTCCTGTTCGGAATGCTCTCGGTAACCCAACCGTTCCCCATGCATGGCACACACACTCGCAACGGAACTCGGCCCCTTCGGGGTCTGGCAGATGGGGCTGACCGGCGACGACGGCGCGCCCACCCAGGAACTCCTCGATGGGGCACGGGAGTTGGAGCAGCTCGGCTACGGCGCCCTCTGGCTCGGCGGCAGCCCGCGCGTCCGGCAGGCGGAGCCGCTGCTCGCCGCGACCTCCTCCCTCCGGGTCGCGACCGGGATCACCAGCATCTGGGACGAGGAGGCGGCGGTCGCGGCCGAGGACTTCGCCGAACTGAACGACCGCTACGACAACCGGTTCGTCCTCGGCCTCGGCGTGAGCCACGCCGCCCTCGCCGGCGAACGGTACCGGCGGCCGTACTCCGTGATGGTGGACTATCTCAACGCCCTGGACGAGGCGCCGCGACCGGTACCGGCCGACCGTCGCGTGCTCGCCGCGCTCGGCCCCCGGATGCTGGAGCTGGCCAGGGACCGGGCCGCCGGCGCGCACCCCTATCTGGTGACGGTGGAGCACACCGCGCGGGCGCGCGCCGCCCTGGGCCCGGACGCGCTGTTGGCACCGGAGTTGAAGGTCGTGGTCGACACCGACCTCGCGCGGGCGCGCGAAACGGCGCGCGGCTACCTCCGGTTCTATCTCGAACTGCCCAACTACACGCGGAACCTGGAGCGCCTCGGCTTCACCGAGAAGGACTTCGAGGGCGGCGGCAGCGACCGGCTGCTGTCGGAGGTCTTCGCGCTGGGCGACGTGGACGCGATCCGCCGGCGCACGGACGCCTTCCGGGCGGCCGGCGCCGACCATCTGACGCTTCAGGTGGTCACCGAGCGCGTGGGCCAGGAGGTCCCGCTCGCCGTGTACCGCGCCCTGGCCCCGGCGCTGATCGACTGACCCGGAGGGGGCGGTGCGCGCCGGCGCGCCCCGGCGCGCGCCCGGGCGGCGTGCGGCCCTGGCGCGCCCGGCTGGCGTGCGGCGCGCGCCGCCCCGGCTACCAGACCAGCACCGGCTTGACCACGCGCCCCGCGCGCTGGTCGGCGATCGCCTCATTGATGGCGTCGAACGTGTACCGGCTCACCAGATCCTCGACCGGGAACCGCCCCGCGTCGTGGAGCGCGAGCAGTTCGGGCAGGAACCGGCGGGGCGTCGCATCGCCCTCGATGCAGCCGCGCAACGACTTCCCGCCGTACATCAGATCCTGGACGTCCAGGGTGAGTTCGGCCGGACCCAGGCCCACCACGGCCAGCGTGCCGCGCGCGGCCAGCGCGCGAAGCGCCTCGGTGATCACCCCGGGCGAGCCGGTGGTGTCCAGCGCGTGGCTGGCGCCGCCGGCGGTGAGGTCGCGCACCGCGTCGGCCAGCCCCACCCCTTCGCCCAACTCCCCCGGGTCCAGCACGGACTCCGCGCCCAGCGCGTGCGCCTGCGCGCGCCGCTCGGGCAACACATCCACCACCAACACGCGCCCCACGCCGATGGCGCGCGCCGCCAGCAGCGCGGAGAGCCCGACGCTGCCCGCGCCATAGAGGGCGAGCGTGTCGCCGGCGCCGGGCCGCAACACGTTGAGCACCGCGCCCGCCCCGGTCTGCACCCCGCAGCCGAGCGGCGCGAACGTCGGCAGGTCCGTCTCCCGGTCCACCACCACGACGTTGTCGGCGGTGGCCAGCACGTGGCTGGCGAAGCTCGACTGGCCGAAGAACGAGCCGAACAGCGGCTCCCCAGCCCTGGTCAGCGTCGGCGAGCCGTCGGGGCGGCGGCCGGCGTTGTTCAGCGCCAACAGGCTGCCGCAGTAGGCGGGCTCGCCGCGACGGCAGCTGAGGCAGCCGCCGCAGTGGCGGTAGCTGAGCAACACCCGGTCCCCGGGAACGACCCCGCGCACCTCACGGCCGACCTCCTCGACCACGCCCGCGCCCTCGTGGCCCAGCACCAGGGGCGGCGAACCCTTCGGGACCTGGGACTTGACCACCAGATCGGTGTGGCAGACGCCGCTCGCCACGATGCGCACCAGGATCTCGTCGGGGCGTGGGTCGTCCAACTCGACGGTCTCCAGGGTGAACGGGCTCTGCGGTCCGTGGGAGAGCGCGGCGGTCACGCGCACGTGGGAGTTCCTTCCTCGCGGGGGTGCGTGGGTGAGGGGGTGGCTGCATGGCAGAGATCCGGCAGTGAAGTCCGGTAGGGATGCGGGATGCGGCGATGCGGTGCGGCGTCGGAGATCGGCGTCAGAGTGCGGCGGTGCGGTGCGGGGGCGAAGGTGACGCGAGCGGGTGGCGCACCGTGGGCCCCGCTCCGTCCGCGCGGCCGGGAACGACGCACGCGCGGCGGCCCGGGGCCGACACCGAGCGCGTTCGCGCCCTCACGGTACGCGGAAACGGACGGCCGGACCATGGGGCCTTCGGGCGCCCGGCGCGGGCGCGCGGCCGGCGTTGCACGCCGCCACGGGACCCGGTGCGCCATGATGGGCGATATGACCGTTGATGTGCATCTCGCCCAGCGCCCCGAGGCGGACGCCCTGCTCGGCCGAAGCCCACTCGCCGCCCTGGTGGGGATGTTGTTGGACCAACAGGTGCCCATGGAATGGGCGTTCACCGGGCCCTACACCATCGCGACCCGGCTGGGCGAGGACGATCTCGACGCCCGGCGGATCGCGGCCATGGACCCGGAGGAGTTCGCGGCCCTGCTCTCCACCAAGCCGGCCGTGCACCGCTATCCCGCCGCGATGGCCAAGCGCGTGCAGGAGCTGTGCCGCTACCTGGTGGCGCAGCACGACGGCGATGCCGAGGCGCTCTGGCGCGATGTCAGCACCGGCGCCGAGCTGTTCAGAAGGCTGCACGCCCTGCCCGGATTCGGTAAGCAGAAGGCACAGATCTTTCTCGCGCTGCTGGGCAAGCAGTTCGGCGTGACCCCCGAGGGCTGGCGCGAGGCCGCCGGGCCGTACGGCGAGGAGGGTTCCTACCGTTCGGTCGCCGACATCACCGGACCCGAGTCCCTGGCCAGGGTCCGGGAGTTCAAGCAGCAGGCCAAGAAGGCCGCCAAGGAATCAGGCAAGGGGTAAGCCCGGGCCGGCACGGCGGGCACGACCGGCACGACCGGCACGGCGGGCGCCTGACGGGCGGGGGCCGGCCGGACCTATCGTTGGCGGGCATGGAGCAACTGCCCGGAACGCCCGCCCCCGAGCCCGCCGGCGAGGCACGGCCGGGCCAGCCGCTGGCCTCGGGCCGCACGGCCGACGTGTACGCGCTGCCGGGCGACCGGGTGCTGCGCCGTTACCGGAGCGGCCAGAGCGCGGCGGCCGAGGAGTCCCTGCTGCTCCGGCTCGGCGCACTCGGCTATCCCGTGCCCCGCGTCCACCCCGTGCCCAAACCCGGCGGGGCCGCACTTGGCAGCGCCGAACCCGGCGGGGCCGAACCCGGCGGCGCGCGGCTCGACTCCGCCGGCCGGGCTCCGCTCGGCCCCGGCGACCTGGTGATGGAGCGGCTGCACGGTCCCACCCTCGCCGAGGCGCTGTTGGGCGGCGCGATCTCTCCCCAGCAGGCCGGCGCCGTCCTCGCCCACCTCTTGGACCGCCTCCACGCCCTGCCGGGGCGCCTGGTCCATCTCGACCTGCACCCGGAGAACGTGATCAACACGGCACACGGCCCCGTGGTCATCGACTGGTCCAACGCCCGCGAGGACCATCCGCCGGGGCGGGACCGCGCGGTCTCGGCGCTGATCCTGGCGGAGGTGGCGGTGGGGCCGATCCCGCTGGCGCGGAGCGTGCTGGCCGCCCTGCTCGACGGGCTGACCCGACCGGCCGACGCCCCGGACCAACCGCCGTTCAGCGAGCAGGAGTTGGCCTGGGCGGGGGACTTCCGCCGAGCCAACCCCACCCTCTCTCCCGCGGAGAAGCGGGCCCTCGACCTCGCCCTGGAACTCGTCGCCGAGCAGGCCGCGCGCCTCCCGAAAGGCGCGAGGGAACAGCGGTCACCGTGAAGGGTGGTGCGGTCGGCACCAACCGGCGCGAGGGCGCACAGGGGGGCGCCAGGAACCTCAAATTTCCCTCTGAGACGAGGCCCGACCCTTTTGCTCCGGGAGGACTCGGGCATGGTAGGAGGTGACCAAGCCGACATCAGGCGGCATTCCGTCCACGCGTCCGGAGCCCGGCCATGAGCAGCAACCCCCACAGTCCCGACCGTCGAAGGCCCACGTCGCTCGGCCTGGAGATCGGCTCCATGGCCCGCGACCTCACCAGCGACCAGGTCGGCCGGGTCATGGCCCATCTCTCCGGCCGCGTCTATCTGCGGCCCCCGGGCGGCGGCCGCGAGTGGACCGCGAGCCCCGAGGACCTGCGCCCCATCAGCGCCAGCGAGTCGCTGCGCGCCCGCGTCGCCGAGGCCAACCGCCGCGCCGTGCGCGGCACCCGCTGACCCCCACCCGGCAACGAGCCCCCGCCGCCCGACCGTTCGCCCGTCGCTCGCCCCCTTCCGCGCCACCCCGTCGCCCTTGCCCCGCCGCGTCCTCGCCCCCGGTCGGCCACCGCCCCGCTGCCGTCGACGCGCCGCCAGACCCCGCCGCGCGGCGGCCGGCCCACGGGCCGGGCCACGGGCCTGAGCCGCCGGCCCGCTGGGTGGTGAACCACCCGTCCGTCGCGCGGGAACCGCAGGCCCGAACCCGTCGCCCCCGGTGAACCCCAGGTCCCCACAGCCGTCCTCGACGGTGCCGCCCGCATCCCCCGGCGTGCGTCGACAGCCCGCGCCACTCCCTTCGCCCCCTCCGCCGGCCGCACCTCCGTCGCTTCCGCCACCTCCGCCGTTCCTGAAGGCGCTCGCGCAGACCGGTCGGGCCGCTGCCCGCCGGGCCGCCGGCACGGCCCCCGGCAGCGAGGGGCCCAGACCTCCCATCAACTCCCGCGCCTCGGCCGGGCCGAAGGCCGCGATCGCCGCCACCCGCACCTCACGCGCCCGCTCCAGCGGCTGCCGCCCCGCCTCGAAGTGCGCCGGCTCGGAAACGAGGAGCAGCACCCGCTGATGGACCCGCGCCTGTTCGGCGGAGAGCGCGGGTCTGTTCTCCCGGAAGTCCTGGAGGTGGTCCCGCCAGAAGCGGGACTTCTGCTCGGCGGACAACTCGCCGTAGAGCGCGCGTCGATAGGCCATCGGATAGCGGATGATCTCCGCGAACCGCGTGGGGGCTGCGGCGCCTCGTTCCTCGGCCCAGGCGCTGGCCGCCGCGCGGGACCGCTCCGCGAACTCCGGCGTCCGCCCGGCGAACACCATCCTGGCGGCCACCACGAGGCCCCCGGCCAGCCACAGCAACCCGGCCCGGCCCAGGCCGCGTTCCACCCCGCCGGGATCGATCGGATCGGGGCGGCCTTCCGCCTCGCTCCGCAGGCGCCCGAGGGCGCGCAGCACCCGCGCGGAGCGCCGGAGCCCGAGCCGCCTGCCGAGCCGCGCGGCCATCGCCAGGCCGGTCCAGGCCCTGACCGCTCCCTCACGTCCCTCCCGGGCCTGCTCCACGGCGAAGAGCGTCGGCGCCGCCCGCCCCCTGCCCCGCAGGGTCAGCGCCCGCCAACCGATCACCTCGGGATGTCCGAGGGGCAGCACCTCGACGCGCCCCTCACACGCCTCGGCGACCGCGATCGAGATCTCCTCACAGGGGGCGCGAGACCCGTCGAAGGCCACCACCCACCGAACCGGCCCGACCGACATGTCCGTTCACCCTCCGTTATCTTCCCCCGCTGACCTGCCCCATCCTCGGGCGATCTCGACGCCCCCGCCAGAGCGCGCGGAGTCACGCCGGGGCGTGCCCGAACATCTGCGCGCCCCGAACTCACCTCTCCCGCCCTGCCACTTCCGGAACGGCCCACGAGGTCGGCCCGTTGTCCGAGGCGAGCACCGTCCGTTGTCCGGCCCGGCGGCCATCCGCCGCCCCGGACGGGCACACGGGCATACGGCACACGAGCACGGAGGCACGGGGTATGAGGGCGCGGGGCGTGAGCGCGCGGGGACATGGGGGCATGGGGAACCGGCGACGCGGGGTAGGAACCCATCCCGGCCCACGATGTCATGCGCGCGTTCAAACCCTGGGGAGGACCGTTGCCGGCCAAGGACCACACCAGCCCCGACCGCATCGGCCCCTACACCATCGAAAAGCCGCTGGGCGAGGGCGGGATGGGCCGGGTGTACCAGGGCCGCTCGCCGGGCGGGCGGCAGGTCGCCGTGAAGGTGGCGCGGGAGGAGTTGGCGGCCGACCCGACGTTCCGCTCGCGGTTCCGGGCGGAGGTGGCGGCGGCCCGCCGGGTCGGCGGGTTCCACACGGCGCAGGTGGTGGACGCGGACCCGGAGGCCGACCCGCCGTGGATGGTCACGGCGTTCGTCCGGGGCGAGCCGCTGGACCGCCTGGTGGCGCGCCGAGGCCCGTTGCCCGAGGGCGAGTTGTGGGCGCTGGGACGCGCGTTGGCCGAGGCGCTGGGCGCGATCCACGCCTGCGGTCTCGTGCACCGTGACCTCAAGCCGTCAAACATCATGATGACCGACGACGGTCCCCGCGTGCTCGACTTCGGCATCGCCCACGCCGTCGCGGGGGCGACGCTCACCCCGACGCGGCAGGTCGTCGGCACCCCCGGGTACCTCGCGCCGGAACAGATCACCCACGGCGAAGTCGGCCCCGCCGCCGACGTGTTCGCGCTCGGCGCGGTCCTGGTGCGGGCGGCGGGCGGGAACGCCTACGGGGAGGGCGACGCCCTGGCCCTGATGTACCGGGTGGTGCATGACCAGCCCGACCTCTCCGTGCTGCCACCGGAGTTACGCCAGGACATCGCCGCCTGCCTCGACCGGGACCCGGCGCAACGCCCGTCCCCGGCCCAGCTGTTGTCCCGTTGGTCGAACGAGTCCCACGCCGACGCCGACGCGGGCCCGACGGCCCGAACGGAGACCGCCGCGCGGCCCCTCCACCCCGGCACCGCCCTGGCCACGGCAGCCGACGGCGCGCCTCAGGCGCGGACCGCGCCGCCGTTTCCCGAGGCGAAGTTCGAGGCCCCGTCCCGCAAGCGCTGGCTGATGCCGGCGCTCGTCGGCGGGCCCGCCTGGGCCTTCGGCGTCGTCACGATCCTGGCCACGATGGAAGGCATCAACCTGGCGCTCTTCCTCGCCGGCATGGTCCTGATGGGGCTCGTCCTCTGGTTCGCCTCCGAACCCAGGGGCGCGGCGGCCGTCGTCCTGGACCCCGACGGCATCCTGGTCCAGGGCTGGCGCCGCTCGAAGCGGATCTTCCTCCTCTGGGAGGACATCGCCTGGCTGGATCGCGACCCCGACGCCAGGAAGCGGCGTGGCGAACTCCCCCTCCTCGTCCGCCTACGCGGCGGCGCGGCCCCGCTGCCGCGCGAGACGCAGCTGCTGAGGAAGATCGACGAGCACACGATCGTGATTCTGGTCCCCCGCCGCACCCCGGGCGGCCCCACGACCACAGCGACGGAACTCCGCGAGGCCACCCACCGCCTCTCCCCGGGCAAGCCAACCCGCCGACTCTGACCCGGCCCGGCCGGGCCTGGAGCGACGCCCAGTCGCGGTCAACGGGCGGCCCCGCGCCGCCACGCGAGAGCCCCCGTCGGTGACCCGACGGGGGCTCTCGCAACACTTACACACTGCGCGCTCGGCAGGATTCGAACCTGCAACCTTCTGATCCGTAGTCAGATGCTCTATCCGTTAAGCTACGAGCGCTCGGCGGGCTCGGGGAGCCCGTTCCGGCGAGGGATACGTTACAGGATGGGCGGCCCGGGGGCGAAATCGTTCCTGGAAGGGCCCGGGGGATGGCCTCTGACCTGCGGGAACGACGGAACGGGCGTGGAAAGGCACCAGCCCCGGTCGGGGACCGGGGCTGGTGGGAGAACGTTGCGGCGGAGGCTCCGGGATTTGAACCCGGGATGGGGGGTTACCCCAAACCGCATTAGCAGTGCGGCGCCATAGACCAGACTAGGCGAAGCCTCCTGGCACCACGGCCGAGAGCCGGGTGCGAGGAAATGATGCCACAGCCCGAACGGCCGCAGCCAATCGGTCGCCACCTTACGGGGGCCGACCGCTCGCGTCGAGTTGCGCAACGTGCGGCGCCCGGGAGCGTTAGCAGTGCGGAGCACGCCTTGCCCGGTGCCCCACCGATGCCCACACCGCACTCGATGTCTCAGGAGCGTTCCCATGTCGCGCAGGTCCCTCGCCCCTCTCGCCCTGGCCACTGCCCTGGTCGCCGCCTCCTTCGCCGCCGTCGCCGCGGCCGGGCCCGCGGCGGCCGGGCCCGCGGCGGCCGGGCCCGCGGCGGCCGGGCCCGCGGCCGCTCACCCGGGCGGGTCGCCCTGGGCCCCCACCCCCGCCGACCGCCTGCTGATCACGGTCTCGGGCGCCGGCGAGGCCGACGGCACCTTTGAACTCACGTGCGCCCCCGCCGGCGGCACCCACCCCGAGGCCGCCGAAGCCTGCGCCAGGCTGGGGGAGTTGGACGCCCCGTTCGCCTCCGTCGCCGAGGGCACCGTGTGCACCTTCCTCTACGGCGGCCCCGCCACCGCCCGGGTCACAGGCCAGTGGCGGGGCGAGCGGGTGGACGCGGAGTTCAACCGGGACAACGGCTGCGAGATCAGCAGGTGGGACCGCTTGGTCCCGGTGCTGCCGGGCGTCGGGTCGGACGGCGGGTCGGGGGCCGCCTGAGGGGTGACTCTCCCCGGCCCCTCCGCGCGGCTCGCGGCGGGCCGTAGACTCCCCCTATCGACACGCACGGGGTACGTGCACCAGGAAAACGTGGGTCAAGGGAGGAACCGACGTCGTGAGCAGCAGGCCAGCGAGGGGCGCTGCTCGCCTCGCCGCCATACTCGACGCGCTGCCTGACGCGCTGTTGCTGGTGAACGGCAACGGCACCGTCGTCAACGCGAACGCCATCGCGATCGAGACCCTTGAGGTCCCGGGCGCTCCACTCGTCGGGCGCGGGCTGTTGGACATCGTGCCCGACTTCGACCCACGCAGAATCCCGGGCTCCATGCGCCGCCCCGAGGAGGACCCGAGCGTCAGGACGAAGCCCACCCGGATGGTGGCGCGGCGCACCGACGGCACCGAGTTGCAGGTCGAGGTGACGAGCGCCGGCCTCAACTCCGAGCGCACTCCGTATGCTTCGGCCATCGAGGCCGCGTTCGCCGACGACCACGCGGGCGAGGAGCTTTTGGTACTGGTGGTACGCGATCTCACCGGCACCCTCGATACCGAGGCCGAGCTGGTCCGGCAGCAACGTCAGACCGAGATGATCCTGCGCGCCGCCTCCGAGGGCGTGGTAGGCGTCGACACCGCCGGGCGGATCGTGCTGGTCAACCCGGCCGCCGCGCAGGTCCTCGGGCACCGGGCGAGTCAGCTGGGCGGGCAGTTGCTGCACCCGTTGGCGCACCATTCGCGGGCGGACGGCACGCCGTTGGCCTTCGAGGAGACGCCGCTCCACGACACCCTGATCTCAGGCCGGAAGCACCGGGTGCGCGGCCAGGTGCTGTGGACCAGCGACGGCCGCCCGGTCCCGGTGAACATGACGACGGCGCCGGTGCGCGACGGCGACCAACTGGTCGGCGCCGTGCTGACGTTCCTCGACCGCCGTCCCTACGACTCCCTGGCCGCCCGTCACACCCAGCTGCTGTCGGTGCTCCGCGACGGGCTGCGCGGCCCGCTCGACCAGTTGCGCGGGGAGCTTTCCGCCCTGGCGGCCGATCCGGCGGGCCAGCTGTGGCCGGAGGCCAACCAGGTGCTGCACCATCTGGCCGCCGGCTACGCCCGGATGACCACGCTGGTGGACAACGTGTTGGCGTACCAACGGCTGGACGAGGGCCGGGAGAAGCTGGCGCTCAAGCGGGTCTCGTTGGACACGGTGGTGGCGGCCGGCGTCGAGGGCGCGACGGAGCTGATCGGCCCGGGGCGCGCGCAGTTCGCGGTGCACGCCCCCCCGATCGAGGCCGAGGTGGACCCGGGCCGGTTGGCGCAGGCGTTGGCCCATCTGATCGCGGATGTGGCCGGAGTGGACGCGACCGGGCAGGCTCCGACGGCAACGGTCGGGGACTCGACCATTGTGGTCGCGGCGGCGCAACGCGGCGAGGTCGTGCGGATCGAGGTCCGTGGCCCCTACCCCGGCGGGAACCCGGTGCACGAGCCGATCGTGCGCGGCATCGTCCGGCAGCACGGCGGGGTCCTCCAGACCCATGAAATGCCGGGGCAGGGCGGGGCGTCCGCCTATGTGTTGGAGGTTCCGCTGGCCGCCGGCGGCGGCACGGCGCCCGCGCTGGCCCCGGGCGGGGCCAGGGACGCCAGCGGGGACACCACGGTGATGCCGGTGCCGGCCGAGCCGGCGCGCGGCACCGGCCCCGCCGGCAACGGAAGCGACGAGGCCAGCGGAGGCGACGGGACCGGCGGGCACGGCCAGGGCGACGGACGTGGTCCGGCCGGGGAACGGGCGCGGGCCGGCGCCGTCGAGCCCGTTCCGCACACCCCGACGGGGCGCCGCCGGCGGCGCGCGCCGGAGCAGCCCACGCCCCCCGGCACGGCGGTGGCACCGGCCGTTGACCAGTCGACGCCCGCCGGCGGCACGGGCACGGGCACGGGCACGGGCACCGGCAACGGTCGACGGCGGCGGGCCCTGGCGCCGGCCGAGGACCCGTCGGCCGCCGGCCAGTTGGCGCCGGCCGTCGAGCCGCCGCAGCCCACGGGGCGGCGGCGCAGGGCGCTGCCGCCCGAGGGCGGGCAGCCGGCGCCCGGACCGGGTGAGCCGATCGCGCTCGGGCCGGGACCGGTGCAGGACGGGCCGGCGGCGCAGCCGCAGCACGGTCCGCAGCCGCAGCCCGAACAGCCGGCGCCGCAGGGACCGCAGGGGGGCGCGGACGGCCGGCCCGCGTTGCCGACCAGGGGCGCGGCAGCGCACCGACCGGCGCCCAACCAGGCCCCCGCGCCCGGCCCCGCGCCGGCACCGTTCGGCCCGCAGCCCGACCCCGCCGCCACCTCCTACGAGCTGACCGCCCCCGCGCCGCCCCCCGTTCAGCAGGGGCGGCCCGTCCAGGGGCAGCCCGTTCAGCAGGGCCAGCCCGTTCAGGGGCCGGCCGGCCAGCCGTCGCTGGGCCAGGCCCCGCAGCCCCAACCGCCGCAGGGGCCGGCCGAGTTCGAGCAGGTTCCCGGCCAGGAGCCGCCGGTCTACGGCCCGGTTCCGCAGGCGCAGGCGCAGGCGCAGGCGCCCGGCGCGCCCCAGGCGCCGATGCCCCCGGCGGCGCAGCCGCCCCAGGGCCCGGCGCCCCAGGGCCAGCCGCACGAGGAGCCGGCGGAGGCCGACCAGGGTCCGGGAGAGCAGGGGACGGCCGAGGAGCCGACGCCCGTCGAACACTCGGTGGTGGCGGCCAGCCCCATCCTGGACGGCACCATGGCGCCGGCGCCCGCGCCCCGGCGCCCGCGCCCCCTCCCCATGCCGGGTAGCGAGCGCGCGCGCCCCGAGCAGCGCGCCCCCGGCGTGAGCGTGCAGACGTTGGGGCAGGGCGTTCCGGTGCCCCCGCAGGTCAGGGGCGGCGGCCGACCGCAGCCCCGCCAGGAGACGCCGGCCAGGCCGGTCCAGCAGCAGGCTCCGACCCGGCGCCGCAAGCTGGCCGCGCCCCCGGACGACAACGATCCCCGCCTGAACCGGCCGGCCGCCGCCGGCGCCTCGCCGGCGCCCGTGACGCCCGCCGAGTCCCAGGGGCGCGGCCGCGAGTACGCGATCAGCGCGCCGGCGGCCGGCACGGCCGAGGGACCGGAACCGTTGGACGGCCCCAACGGCGCGGTCGAGGTCACCGAGGCGCAGGGCGAACGCGGTGGCGGCGCGCTCCGTCAACAGGGCCCGGCGGACGACGAGTTGCCGCCCGAGCCGCTGGACAACCCGCGCCGACTGCTGGTCTGGCCCGAGCCCGACGTCTCGACCCAGCAGGCGTTGACCGACCGTGGCTACCGGCCGGTGATCGTCCACTCCCGCGAGGAGGTGGACGCGCAGATCGCGGCGTACCCGGCCGCGCTCTTCGTCGACCCGCTCACCGGCCCGATCACCAGGACGGCGCTCCAGTCGTTGCGTGCCGCAGCGGTGGCGGCCGAGGTGCCGGTGCTGGTGACGGCCGGCCTGGGGCAGGCGAGCCGGGACGCGGCCTATGGCGCCGACCCGGCGGTGCTGCTGAAGGCGCTGGCGCCCAGGGACAGCGAGCAGCATCCGCCCAGGGTGCTGCTGGTGGAGGAGCGGCAGGTGATCGCCGACGCGCTGGCCGCCTCGCTGGAGCGGCGCGGGATGCGGGCGGCGCACGCGCCCTCGGACGCGGCGGCGATGGAGCTGGCGGCCCAACTGCGGCCCAACCTGGTGGTCATGGACCTGCACCAGGTGCGCAGGCGGCGGGCCGGCATCATCGACTGGCTGCGGGTCAACGGGCTGCTCAACCGCACCCCGTTCGTGGTCTACACGGCGGCGGACATGGACCCGGCGCAGTTGCCGCAGCTGGCCTCGGGCGAGACGGTGCTGTTCCTGGCCGAGCGCTCGACCCAGCCGGAGGTGCAGGCCAAGATCGTGGATCTGCTGACCAAGATCGGCGCGCACTGACGACCACGATCGGCGCGCGCTGACGGGAGTTGGTACGCCAGCGGTGCGAGCGGTCGCCCGGCAGGAGCCGGCAGGCGCGGGAGCCGCGAGGAGCGGGACGGGAGCAGGAGCCGAGCGGCGCTTCGGCCTCAGGCGGCCATCGCCTGGCCGTCGCGGCTCGGCGCCACCTGGCCGGCGGCGACCGACTCCGGGCCCTCGGCCCTGGTGACCTCCGCCAGCTCCTGGTCCTCGCGCAGCTTCGCGAGCGCCCGGGAGACGGCGGACTTCACGGTGCCGACGGAGACGCCGAGCAGCTCGGCGGTGGCGGCCTCGCTCATGTCCTCGTAGTACCTGAGGACGACCATGGCCCGCTGGCGCGCGGGCAGCCGCAGCACGGCCTGCCACATCGCGTCGCGCACGGCCTGCTGCTCCGCCGGGTCGGGCTGCGGCAGCGGGTCCGGCTCGGGCAGCTCGTCCACCGCGTACTCGTCGACCCGGCGCTTGCGCCACTGCGAGGTGCGCGTGTTGACCAGGGCACGGCGAACGTAGCCGTCCAGCGCCCGGTGGTCCTCGATCCGCTCCCAGGCCAGATAGGTCTTGGTGAGCGCGGTCTGGAGCAGGTCCTCGGCGTCGCTGGGGTTGGAGGTGAGCGAACGGGCGGTGCGCAGCAGCACCGGGCCACGGGCCCGCACATAGGAGGTGAACGTCAGCGGCGTGACCGGCTGGACTGTCCTGGGCGTGGTCATGTCCTACAAACTAGGAGACTTCGCCCCGCAGCGGATCGGCCCCAGGTCTCGATGACTTCTCCCTCCCAGGGTGTAGAAGTGGGGCTGGCTCCACCTCCCCAGGGTGGAGGGGATCTCCTCCCTACCCTCAGGGCGGCTCAGGGATTCACCTGATACCACCGGGGGGTTGCCTGCCGGGGCGCCGTGCCGCAGGCCCGGCCCACACGGGCGCGCGAACACACCAGCGCGCGGACGCACCCGAAGGTGCGCCCGCGCGCCGAACCACTCGGCCACCGGCCGCCCCACCGACCGGCCACCGACGACGCACCCCGGACGCCGCCGACGGCCGGCCGGGGCCCGCCGATGGAGCAGCGGCCTAGAAGACGTCGAAGACCAGCGTGTAGTACGTGTTGTCCGACTGGTCGACGAAGGTGAAGGCCGACTCGTTCACGTTCACCGTGTTGCTCTCGTTGCTCGCGCCGAGACCGGACGCCGCCTGTTGGGTGCCCGAGTAGTTGCCGTTGTTGTCGTCTCCGACGCCACTCGCGACGCTGCCGGCGATCGCGTTGTCGTCGACGGCGTGGGCGACCCCGCTGACGGCACCGAGCAGAAGCGGCGTGGCGGCAAGGGTGGCGAGAACGCGGGCGGTGCGGATGCTTGCCATCTGGTTCCTCCATGGGACGCGGTGCGGTGCTCTGGCGCGGCAGTTGGCCTGACTGCCTTCGGACGGATCACGACGTCGCGAGACCAGAGTTGCCCACGGTGGTCCGGGAGAACCCGGATGACGGAGGGATTCCCCCGCAGGAGGGAGGCCGGCGGACCAAACGTTCAGCCGGTGGCGGTCAGTTCTTCGATTCGCTGCGCGAAGTCGGCCGTGGGGAGCGGGAGTTCGATCTCGTCGACGAACTGCACCGCGTCCGGGAGGTAGTGGATGACGGCCGAGGCGGCCTCGGTGAGGTAGTCCTCGCCGCGGTGGAGGAGGGCGAGGACCCGCAGCACGAGGCCGGGGCTGCTGCCGTCCGGCAGCTCGTCCTCGTCGGGGTGCGGGTGGTGGGCGGGGTCGGCCTGGCGGTGCCACAGCTCGGCCTCCCACTCCTCCCCGAGGGTGAGGTGGTGCAGATAGAGGCAGTAGGCGGCGGCCCCGTCGCCCGCTCCGGCGGCGAACTGCCACCAGAAGCGCGCCGACTCCTCCTGCCCGGCCAACTGGAGGGCGCATCCCAGCACCCGCGCGCCGTCCGGCTGCGGAATGCGCCGCCCGAGGAGCGCCCCCATGTGCTGGAGGGCGCCGTTCTGCTCGACGACGGTGCGACAGAGGATCTCCAGCAGCGAACGGGCCTCCGCCTCGCCGGCCACCCCGGACGACTCGGTGGGACAGTCCGGCGGCGGGCCGCCGCCGAGGCCGTTCTCCCGGTGCGCGCAGACGCCGATCCCGGCCGCGATGCGCTGCTCGGCCGCCTCGATCTCCTGCTGGCTGTAGGTGTGGGGCCTGCGGGCCAGGACGGCGCGGGCGAGGAGCTGCTCGATGGTCACCGTCACAGTTCCCCGACCTCCTCCCGTTGGCTCCGCTCGCCGCCCTCCGTGGGCTCGATCCCCAGTGTCTCCTTGAGCCGGTGTCTGGCGTAGCGCGCGGTGGAACGGACGCCCGGCACGGTCAGGCCCAGGATGTCGGCCGTCTCCTCGGTGCTGTAGCCGATGCAGTAGCGGAGGACGATCACGTCGTGCTGCCGCTCGGGGAGTTCGCTGATCGCCTGGTACAGGCTGAGGCTCTCCTCCAACTCGCCTATCGGGTCAACCGCGTTGTGCAGCGACTCGGTCTCGAAGGCGGCGGTGTCCATGACCACGGGGCGGCGCCCCCTGACCCTGGCGGCCTCGACGATGTGGCGCTTGAACGCGGCCCAGGCGAAGCCGGCGGGGCTGTCCACGCGCAGCGCCTCGGCCCAGTCGGCGGCCAGCTGCTCGAAGGCGTGGTCGACGGCCTCCTCGGCGTGCTCCCGGTTGCCCAGGTACAGCTCGGCCCAGCGCACATAGGCGGGCCGGTACATCTGGTGGAAGGCGCGGAAGTCGGCGGGGAGCGGGGCGAGCGGCGCGACGCCCGCGCGGCGTGGGAGAACGGGCTCGGTCATCGGTGGCTCCTCCCGGGGCGTCGGTGACGGCGGGCGCCCGACCGGGGCGCGGTCGGCGCCGTCGGGGTCGGGCCTGCGTGGGGAGCGCGCGATGCGTTCACGGACCTCCGGGTCCTCTCGTCGTCGTGTCGGGGAGCCGAGGCCACGTCCCGGGAACGAACCGCCGGCGTGCGCCCCTGGATGGGCTCGACCCGCCACCGGTGCCCGTGGAACGAACGGACGCCTGCCCGCCGTTCCGGACGCTCCGACGTCGTTGTGCTGAGCTACCGGAGCCTCGAATCGTCTACCCGAACGTCAAGGAGGCTAGCGGTCCCCGCCCCGGGCTGCCAACCCGAAAGCAGGCCACCCCGCGTGGCATCGGTCACGGCACCCGGCGGCCGGGCCCCGCCCGAACTCCCCCGGCGCACGCGGTCGTTGCGCGGGGCGCGGGGCGCTGGCCGCGCGGCCTTCGGGGAACGCGCCCCGCGCGGGTGGGCGGGCGCTCGCGAGGCGCATGCGCGCCGGCGGCGCGCTGGCCACGGCGCGCTGGCCGCGCGGGCCACCGGGGAACGGGCCCCCGCCGGGGGTGGCCCGCGCCCGGGGCGGGAGTCGGCGAGCAAGCGCTGACCAGCCTGGGCCACGCGCCGGGCGCCGACGGTGCGCAGGCCATCAGGGAACGCGGCCGCGCCCGGGTGGGCGCGCGCCGGCGGCGCGCTGGCCACGGTACGCTGGCCGCGCAGGCCACCCGGGAACGGCCCCTGCGCCGGGGGCGGCGCGCGCCCCGGGGGTCGGACTCGGCGAGCGCGCGCTGACCAGCCCTGGCCACGCGCCGAGCACCGGCGGTGCGCTAGCCGCGCGGGCGACCGGGGAACGGGCTCCGCGCCCGGGCACCGGCCCGCGCCGGGGGTGGGAGTCGGCGAGGCGCCGGCGGAAGCCGCGCTCCGCGCGAGTCGCCGGGGCGGAGCGCCCCGTCCACGAGTCGGGCGGACCGCCGCGAAAGACCGGACCCCGCTCCTTCTCCGCGTCAGGCTCGGTCTCCCGAACCTTGTCGTGGAGCGTGACCGCCGGCCGAAGCCCGTGCCGCGCGCTCCGCGCGGCACGCGCGGCCACGGTCGCTCCGTCGAAGAGAAAGCAGCGGCCCCCGGTGTCCCCGGGGGCCGCTGCGATCTGCTGTTTCGTTGTCCGTGCGGAGGCTGTGGGATTTGAACCCACGGTGACGGGTTACGCCACGACGGTTTTCAAGACCGTTCCCTTCGGCCGCTCGGGCAAGCCTCCCGGAGCGTTGGTCGCCCAACGCACCCGGACAGCCTAGCGGTTTGTCACTGCTCTCCCACGCGCTGACCCAGGACGATCGTGGTCGTTTCCTCCTGGCCGTCGCGCTGGTAGGTCACCTCCACGGACTCGCCCGGCTGGTAGGTCCAGATCTGGCTGATCAGGGTGGGACCGCTGTCGATCACGCGGTCCCCGAAGCGGACGATCACGTCGCCCGGCTGGAGGCCCGCCTCGGCGGCCGGGCCGCCGGGGGTGACCGGCTCGCTGCCGTCGTTGGTGGCCTCGACGATCTTGGCGCCGCCCTGGTCGGTCGAGCCGCTGTCCACCGAGGCGCCGATGATCGGGTAGACCGCCTCGCCGTGCTCCATCAGGTCGGCGGCGACGCGGGTGGCCTGGTTGATCGGGATCGCGAAGCCCAGGCCCACGCTGCCGGCCTCGCCGCCGAGGCCGCCGGTGGTGGAGCGGATCGCCGAGTTGACCCCGATGACCTCGCCGTTGCCGTTGAGCAGGGGGCCGCCCGAGTTCCCCGGGTTGATCGAGGCGTCGGTCTGGAGGGCGTTCATATAGGAGGCGTTGCCGCTCTGGCCGTCGCTGGAGGCCACCGGCCGGTCCTTCGCGCTGACGATGCCGGTGGTGACCGTGCCGGAGAGGCCGAACGGGGCGCCGATCGCGACCGTGGCGTCGCCGACCGCGACCTGGTCGGAGTCGCCGATCGGCAGCGGCTCCAACTCCCGGTCGCCCGCGTCGATCAGGCGCATCACGGCGACGTCGTACCCCTCGGCCCGGCCGACGACCTCGGCCTCGTAGCTCTGGCCGTCGGAGAAGGTGACCGAGACGTCGCCCCCGTCGGCGGCGGCCGCCACCACATGGTTGTTGGTCATGATGTGGCCCTCCTCGTCGTAGACGAAGCCGGTGCCACCCGCCGACTCGGCGCCGTTGGCCGCCTCGATGGTGACCACGCTGGGGAGCGCCGCCTCCGCTATCCCGGCGACGGACTCGGGCTCCCTGGCCGGCGGCTCCCCGCCGGGGGAGCTGGCCGCCTCGGACGAGCTGTCCCCGGCCGTCTCGTCGGCGACCAGGTACCCGACGCCGCCGCCGATGCCGCCGGCGACCAGGGTGGCCACGACGACGCCGATCAGCAGCCCGTTCCTCCGGCGCCTGGGCTCGGGGGGCTGCGGCGGGAAGGCCCAGGAGCCGGTGGCCGGCGGGGGCGGCGCGGCATAGCCGGGGCCGGTGCCGGGGCCGGGGCCGGAGCCGGAGCCGGGGCCGGGTGAGGGGATGCCGGCGCCCTCGGTGCTCGCCTGACTGGGCGGCGGGGGCGCGTGCGTCCCGGCGGCTGGGGTCGAGGACGCGGGCGTCGCGGAGGCCGGCGTCGCGGGGGAGGGGAACTGCTGGGTCGTGGGGCCCTGCGGGGCCGGGCCGCCGGGGGCGTGGGGCGGCGGCCCCGCGGGGGCGGCGGTCGGGAGGGGAGGGCTGCCGGCCGGCGGCTGGGGAGGAGCGGGCGCGGCGGGCGGCGGCGCGGCGGTCGGCCGCTCTCCCACCGACCGGGCCACCTGCTCCGGCGCACCGTCCGCCGGCCCGTCCGGCCTGCCGGGACCTTCGTGCTCGGTGCTCACTGCACTCTCCTAGGGGCGTCTGACGAAAACGCGGATCGCTGCCTCGGGCAGCGTGTGACCGCAGTCTTGCCCATGCCCTGTCAGACGGGCGTAAACGACCGGGTCCCTCCGTGCCCTTCGGCGCCGTTCCGTTCCGCGTTCGGTTCCTTCCCGTCCATGACACCATGGCGCGGGTGAGAGCCGACCCTCGGCGCATCGCCGTCATCGCCCATCGGGGGGCGTCGGAGGACGCCCCCGAGCACAGCCTCGCCGCCTACCGTCGGGCGATCGAGGACGGCGCTGACGGCCTGGAGTGCGATGTGCGGCTGACCGCCGACGGCCATCTGGTCTGCGTGCACGACCGCCGCGTCAACCGGACGTCCAACGGCCGGGGGGCCGTCTCGGCGCTGGAGTTGGCGGAGCTGGCCGAGTTGGACTTCGCGGCCGGCCGGCCCGTCGCCGGGGGCCCGGGCGGGGAGGCGCCGGACACCGTGGACCCGGAGCGGAGCGCGGTGCTCACCCTGGAGCGGCTGCTGCGCCTGGTGGCCTCGGCGGACCGGCCGGTCGACCTGGCGATCGAGACCAAGCACCCCACCCGCTGGGCGGGGCAGGTGGAGGAACGGCTGCTCGCGCTGCTGGACCGCCACCCGGTGCCGGGCGAGGTGCGGGTGATGAGCTTCTCGGCGCGCTCGCTGCACCGGGTGCACCGGGCGGCGCCCGGCCTGCCGACGGTCTTCCTGATGCACTTCGCGCTGCCGCGCCACCGGGGCGGCCGGCTGCCGGCCGGGGTCGCGATCGCGGGGCCGAGCGTGCGGATGCTGCGCCGGGACCCGGGGTATGTCGCGCGGGCCAGGGCGGCCGGGCACCGGGTGCACGTGTGGACCGTGGATCGTCCCGAAGACGTGGAACTCTGCGCCGAGTTGGGCGTCGACGCCATCATCACCAACCGCCCGCGCACCGTCAGGGAACAGCTCGCCGAACTCGGCTGAACCCGGGCGCCCGAAGAGACACGACCCCAGACAACCCCGCGGTAAACCCAAAGTGCCGCAATGAACGACGATGAACAACGATGAACGCCAGCGAACGCCTATGAACGGGCGTCTCCTTGATCCGCCGTTCTTACCCCGCGTGCCCCGGCGCATTCGCTTCGTATCCGATCATTACGAGTACGTCAACGGATCTCACCTGGCCGGTTTCCGGTGTGTTCCCGCAGGGCATCGATCCTGTGGCGTGGGGCAAAAGGAGGTTCCGGGGGTGGCGTTCGTGGTCACACAGCAAGTGCCAAGGACGTCGTCAATGGCGGTGCTCCACGGCCCTACCGGCGTGGGGATCGCACGACGACGATTGCGATCGGAATTGCGGGAGAATGGCGCCGAGGAAACGATCATCGATGATGCGACGTTGATCCTTTCCGAACTCCTCAGTAATTCCTACCGACATGCGCGCCCGTTGGACGGCGGGCAGTCGATCAGGGCGGACTGGTGTCAGGCGGCCGACGGCTCGCTCACCATTTCCGTCACCGACGGCGGCGGCCCCACCAGGCCCCGACTCAGCTCCCCCTCGGTGACCGCGCGCGGCGGCCGGGGGCTCACCATCATCACCTCGCTCTGCCGCTCCTGGGGCGTGCGGGAGACCGGCGCGGGTTCGGCGGTCACCGTGTGGGCGGTCCTGGCGGCGCCGGGCGGCTAGGCTCGCCGGACGACCAGAGCCCAACGCACGCAGGAGAGCCGTCCGTCATGGCGAAGAAGCGCCGACCCCGCCCCCAGAACGCCGCCGCGACCAGGCCCGACACCACCTCGGGCGAGATCCCCGTCGTGGGCGCGCGGGAGCCGTGCCCCTGTGGCTCGGGCCGCCGGTACAAGGCATGTCACGGCCGAGCCGCCGCCCAGGCCGCCACCGAGTTGGTCCGCCGGCCCTTCGAGGGACTGCCGGGCGAATGCGACTGGGTCGCGCTGCGCGAGCTGGTTCCGGCGGCGACCGCGCCGCTGGTCCTCAGGGACGGGCTGCCGGCCGACGTGCCGTCCGTCACCCTCGGCACCGTGCTCCCCATGGCCTGGCCCGCGCTGCGCCGCGACGACGGCTCGGTGCTGCTGGCCATCCAGAACGACACCGCGACCGGCGACCTCAGCCGGGACCTCGCCGAGGTCCTCGGCCGGGCGCTGACCACCGATCCTGGCAACCCGGTCCCCGCCGGCCGCACCGACCCCCAGGGGCCGAGGCTCCAGGACCTGTTGGACCTCGAAGCGCCGTTCGTGCCCGAGGTGCGGGAGGGCTTCGAGTTCTGGCTGGACAACGCCGAGGCGGCCACCCCCGAGGTCGCCGCCTCGCTGGAGCGCGCCAACGAGGCGGCGACACCCACCGCCCGGCTGACCGGCGTGGACGCGGCCTACTGGTGCCAGACCCCGGAGCGCAACCACCTGCGGTGGGTGATGGCGCACCCGGAGGACGAGCTGTTGGACGCGCTGGCGCGGCTGCACGCGGCGGGCGCCTCCTCGTTGGGCGAGGAGACCCGGCTGGTGGGCTCGTTCCGCGCGCACGGGCTGACCGTTCCGGTGTGGGACCTGCCGAGCGCGATGGGCGCCGAGGAGTGCGAGAAGCCGGCGGCGGCGTTCGGCGAACGGCTGGCCGAGGCGCTGGCGACGCGGTCGCCGCTGACGGCCGCCGAGCGGCGCGCGAGGAGCGGTCTCACCAACCGTCAGATCACGTTGAACTGACGCGCGACGCCGCGCCCACACGAGTGATTCCAGTCACAACTCGCCCCGGATATCGCGAGTTAGGCCCTGAGGTCGCCATCGCGGGATTTGCGAATCCCCGATGACTTGTTACCTTCTCAAGTGGGCCCGGTCGCTGGTGCATCCCCCGTCGCCAGCGATCGGGTCCTCTTCTGTCCCGGTTCCGTGTCGGCCTCCCGGCGAACGCCCGGGCCCGGCCGCCTGATCGGCCGCCGGCCGCCGCTCGTTCGGCTCCCGACAGGTCCGCGCGCCGCGCGCGATCCCCGACCGCCCGGCTCAGTACGCCAGCCGGCTGCCCTGGTCGGGGGCGCTCCGCCCGGCGTCGACCAACACCTCGATCAGCTCGGCCACGCCGGGCAGCACGCCGGCGCCGGCCGAGGAGCCGGCCGCCGAGCCGGCGCGCGCCGGCTCGCGGACCCAGGCCACCGGGCCACGGCCCAGCTCGGACGGCGGCAGCGGCAGATAGCCACCGTGGCCGTGGAACCGCAACGAGCTGGGCACCTCGTCCTGGAGGTAGAGCAACTCCCCCAACTCCGGCAGCTCGTAAGGGCGCACGAGCAGCGCCCAGCGGGTGGGCGTGGCCACCACCGGGCCGCCGCCGAGGCCGGCTCGGTCGAGCGCGGCCAGCGCCTCGGGCCCGGCGACCGCCGGCAGGCTCACCGCGCAGGGCGCGCGGCCCCCGGTGGCCAGCAGGATGGGCGCCGCGGGGCGGGTGGTCCACCGCCAGCGCGTCATGCGGGGATCGGCCGTGGCCGCCAGCAGTTCGGGGTCGTCGGGGTGGGCGCCCGGCACCGGGCAGTCCGGCCGGGCACAGCGGCAGGCGCCGTCGGGGGTGGCGCCCACCCCGGGGAGCACCGGCCAGCCGCGCGCGGCGGCGGCCAGCGCGGCCTCGCGCGCGGCCCAGCCGAGGTCGGCCCAACGGGCGTGCCCGCCCAGGCCGTTGTTGTCGTCGTCGGTGCGTCGCTCTCCGAGGATCTCGCGCATCAGCGCTCGTCCCTTCCTTCGCGGGTCACTCGGCCTCACGTGGAACTCAGATCACCGTACGTAGCGGGTCGCGTGGGCGACCGGCGGGGGGCCCTCGCCCTGGCCGCCTTCTTTCGGTAGGACGACGGAACTCAACGATCCGTTCCGATATGTACCCAGTATGCACCCCGGCCGTTCAACTCGACGTTCGGGTGGGGTCGTCTCAGTGGATCGCGCGACGGAGCGTGCGCCCGCTGTTTCTCGCCAATCTCCGCCAATCTCCGCCAGTTCTTGCCAAACCGATCACGGCTCGGCCTGTCGCGCGCCGAACCCCGGGGGCACCTGGGCATCATCCAACACGGCAGGACACAGGCGGACATCTCGTCCGCGCCGCGTGCACCTGGGCCAGGCCCTCCGACCAGGCGTCAGCGGGGACTCGCGACGGTGGCGCGGAACGCGCGCCCCGACGAAAGCCCCCACACATGAGCACCCCACCGTCGCCTCCCTCGCCACCGTCGCCGAAAGTGGCTGGAATCCAGCCCCCGCTCGCCCCGGTGTCGCACACTCCCGGGCCCCCGTTCCCCGAAGGGCGCTCCGACGCCCGCCCCGCCGAGCCGGTGCCCCGCCCCGGCCCTCCCGAGGACCGACTGGCCGGCTGGATCTCCGACCTCACCGCCCTCCAGGCGCTCACCGAGCGTATTGGGCGCACCGGCACGCTCCGGGAGGCGGTCGAGGAGACCCTGCGCGCCGGCGCACGCCTGTTGGGCGCGCGCCGTGGGCTGTTGGCCCTGCGGGGCCAGCCGGAGGACGGCCGGCCCGGCGGCGGCGAGCGGCTGCTCGGCCTCGGCCTGGACCGGGCCGAGCTGGGCCAGTGGGAGACGGTCCCCCGCGTCTCCGCCTGCCACGCCCGGCTGCTCGACGAGGCGGTCGGGGCCGCCGGCGAGCCCGACCGGGAGATCGGCCACCACGACATCGCGCGGACCGAGACGCTCCACCCGCGCCACCGGGCGGTGGCCGCCCGGCTGGGCTGCTCGGCCAGCTACGCGCTGCCGCTCACCGCCGAGGCCGCCGCCCCGTTCGGCGCCGCGCTCTGGCTGTTCGACCGGCCGGGCCAGCCGGAGCCCAGGCAACGGCGCCTGCTGGGCCACTATCTGCGGCACGCCGCCCGGCACATCGCCGGCCGCCAGGAGCTGGCCCGGGCGAACGAGGCGCTGGCCACGGTGCGGGACGGGCTGCTGCCGGGGCGGCTGCCCAGGATGGCCGGGGTCACCCTGGCCGCGCGGGAGTCCAGCGCGCCGGGCGGCGGCCCGGTCTGCTGGGACGCGCTGCCGCTGCCGGACGGCGGCCTCGGCCTGGCCGTCGGCGCCTCGTCCGACGCGGGCCCGGCCGCGCTCGCCGCGATGGGCCGGCTGCGCGCGGGGCTGCGGGCCTACGCCGTGATGGAGGGCGAGGACCCGGTGGCCGTCCTCTCCGACCTGGAGCTGCTGCTGCGGCTGACCGAGCCGGGCCGCCCGGCCACCGCGCTCTTCGGCTACGCCGAGCCCGCCGCCCGCCGGCTGGTTCTCGCCTCCGCCGGGCACCCGCCGCCGCTGCTGCTCGCCGGGGGGCGCGCGACCTATGTGGACACCACCCTCTCCGCGCCGCTGAACATGCTGGCCTGCTGGGAGGCGCCCAGCGTGGAGCTGGAGCTGGGGCACGGCGAAACGGTCCTGCTGTACAGCGAGGGGCTGCTCCGCCGGGCCGGCGGCCCGCTGGACGCGGCCTTCGCCGGGCTGCGGGCCGCCGCCCTCGCCGCTCCGCCCGCCGTCCGCGCCGATCCCGAGGCGCTGGTCGACCACCTGCTGACCGCGCTGCCCGCGCCCGGCGCGAGCGGGGCGGGCGGGCCGGGGGCGGGCGGCGGCCACGGGGACGTCGTGCTGCTGGCGGCCCGATTCCACTGACCACCACGCTGTCGCGGCCGGGGGTGGGCGACCTACGATGGAAACCGGCCAGTATCGAACAGCGCGCGCGAGCGCGGGCGCGGGACGGCCGCGAAGGAGGCCCGAGGTGGCGGAAGAGCAGGCGGCGAGCACCGAGCCGACGACCGGCGAGGAGCCGGAGGCGGCACAGGCACCCACCGAGGGCGCCGCCGAGACGGCGGAGAAGCCGATCAAGGAACGGAAGAACGGCGTCACCCCCGCGATCTCGGACGAGCTGGCCGAGAACATGAAGCAGGGCTGGGCGGACACCGAGCGCCGCGACCTCTCCCCGATCCCGCAGGCCGAGCACACCGCCAGGCGCCGCGCCGCGCTGTCGGCCCGCTTCCCCGGCGAGCGGCTGGTCATCCCGGCCGGCCGGCTGAAGACCCGCTCCAACGACACCGACTACCCGTTCCGCGCCTCCGTCGAGTACGTCTACCTCACGGGGAACCAGACCGAGGACGGCGTGCTGATCCTGGAGCCGACCGGCGAGAGCGGGCACCAGGCCACCCTCTATCTGCTGCCGCGCTCCGACCGGGAGAACGGCGAGTTCTGGCTGAGCGGCCAGGGCGAGCTGTGGGTCGGCCGGCGCGACAGCCTGACCGAGGCCGAGCGGCTGCACGGCCTGCCGGTCGCCGACGTGCGCACCGTTCCCGAGCTGCTGAAGGGCGCCACGGGCCCGGTCCGCCAGGTGCGCGGGCACGACGGCGGCGTCGAGGCCGCGCTTACCGACAAGGTCACCGCCGAGCGGGACGAGGAGCTGCGGGTCTTCCTCTCCGAGATGCGGCTGGTCAAGGACGGCTTCGAGATCGCCCAGCTGCGGCACGCCTGCGAGGCCACCGCGCGCGGCTTCGAGGACGTGGTGCGGGTGCTGGACCGCGCGAAGGCCACCTCGGAGCGCTACATCGAGGGAACGTTCTTCCTGAGAGCCAGGGTCGAGGGCAACGACGTCGGCTACGGCTCGATCTGCGCGGCCGGCCCGCACGCCACCACCCTGCACTGGGTGCGCAACGACGGCCCCGTCCGCGACGGCGACCTGCTCCTGCTGGACGCCGGCGTGGAGACCACGGAGCTGTACACGGCGGACGTCACCCGCACCCTGCCGATCAGCGGCCGGTTCACCGAACTCCAGCGGAAGATCTACGACGCGGTCTACGACGCCCAGGAGGCCGGCATCGCGGCCGTGCGCCCGGGCGCCAAGTACCGGGACTTCCACGAGGCGGCCCAGCGGGTGCTCACCGAGCGGCTGGTGGAGTGGGGCCTGGTCGAGGGGCCGGTGGAACGCGTTCTCGAACTGGGCCTCCAGCGCCGCTGGACGCTGCACGGCACCGGCCACATGCTGGGGCTCGACGTCCACGACTGCGCGGCAGCCCGCCGGGAGAGCTATGTCGAGGGCACGCTGGAGCCGGGCATGTGCCTGACCGTGGAGCCCGGCCTGTACTTCCAGCCCGACGACCTGACCGTGCCCGAGGCGTACCGGGGCATCGGCGTCCGCATCGAGGACGACATCCTGGTCACCGAGGACGGCAACGTGAACCTCTCCGCCGCCCTGCCCCGCACCTCCGCAGAGGTCGAGGTGTGGATGGCCGAGCTGCGCGGATGAGCGAGACCCACCCAAGTCGGCCCCCAGGTGTCAAGGGGGCCATTTGGGGTACAGCCTGGGAACACGGGCGCGCGCCCACGCGTTGACCGTGGCATCCCCCTTCGAAAGGAGAGCTGTGTCCGCCCAACCGACGGACCCCGACGGGCATAGTCCCGGACCACCTCGCCCGCATCTGAGACATCGCGGCACACGGCGAGGTGGTGTCAGTTGAGTGCCGCACTCGGTCTTCTCGCCGTCCTGGTGTTGACGGCGGGTACCGGATACTTCGTCGCCCAGGAGTTCGCCTACGTGGCGGCCGACCGGCTGGCCCTCGCCCGCGAGGCGGCCGCTGGCGACAAACGGGCCGCCCGGGCCATGAAGGTCCAGGAGCGGCTGTCGTTCATGCTCTCCGGAGCACAGCTCGGGATCACCGTGACCGGCCTGATCGTCGGTTTCCTCGCCGAGCCCGCCCTCGCCGCACTGCTCAGCCCGCTGCTGGGCGGCTTCGGCCTGCCGGACGCCGCCGTCAGCGGCGTGGCGTTGGCGCTGGCCTTCGCCCTGGCCACCGCCATCCAGATGGTGCTGGGCGAGCTGGCCCCGAAGAACCTGGCGCTGGCGGTGCCGGAGCGGCTGGCCAAGAGCCTGGCCGCCTCGACGCTCGCCTATCTGCGGGTCGCCGGGCCGCTGATCCGCGTCTTCGACGCCTCGGCCAACCGGCTGCTGCGCCGGGTCGGCATCGAGCCGGTGGAGGAGCTGCACCACGGGGCGACCCTGGAGGAGCTGGGCCATCTGATCGACGAGTCCCACGAGCACGGCCAGCTGCCGCGCGCGACGGCCGAACTGCTCGATCACGCGCTGGAGTTCTCGGAGCGGACCCTGGCCGAGGTCATGGTGCCCCGCGTCGAGGTGAACTCGGTGCGCGCCACCGCGCCCGCAGCGCAGGTGGTGGAGCTGATCAGGGACCACGGGCACTCGCACTACCTGGTGATCGGCGACCGGATCGACGACATCGTGGGCGTGGTCGGGGTGCGCGAGCTGATGCGGCTGACCCCGGAGCGGATCGCCCGTCGCACGGCCGGCGCGCTGGCCAGGCGGGCGGTGCTGCTGCCCGACACCCTGCCGCTGCCCGGCGCGATGGAGCAGATGCAGGCCGCGGGCGAGGAGTTCGCCGTGGTGCTCGACGAGTACGGCGGGCTCGCCGGCATCGTCACCCTGGAGGACATCGCCGAGGAGCTGGTGGGCGAGATCGCCGACGAGAGCGACCTGGTCGAGGAGCTGGCGGTGCGGGACGGCACCGGCTGGCTGGTCGACGCGGGCCGCCGGGTGGACGAGGTGGCCGAGGCCACCGGGATACCGCTGCCCGAGGACGAGTCGTTCGAGACGGTGGCCGGCCTGGTGATCGAGCACTGCGGCCGGTTCCCCGAGGTGGGGGACCGGATCGAGGTGACGCTGGACGACGGCCGGCTGGCGACGTTGGAGGTGCTGGCGCTGGACCGCAGGGTTCCCGCGCGGATACGCCTGGAGCAGTCGGTGGCCGAGCCGGAGCCCGAGACGGCGGAGGCCGTCGGGGCGTCCGGGGTCGCGGCGGAGGTGGCCGGCGTGCCGGCGCCCGAGCGTGAGCGAGAGGGGCAGCCGTCATGAGCCCCGGAATGGCCGCCCTGGTCACGGTGGTGCTGCTGATCGGCAGCGGCTTCTTCGTCGCCGCCGAGTTCGCCCTGGTGGCGGCGCGGCGGCACCGGGTGGAGACGGCGATCGCCGAGGGCCGGCGCGGCGCCAAGGCGGCGCTGGCCGGGATGCACGAGCTGTCGCTGATGCTGGCGGGCGCCCAACTGGGCATCACCGCCTGCACGTTGGGGCTGGGCAGCATCTCCAAGCCGGCCATCTCGCACGAGGTGGACCCGGTGCTGCACGACCTGGGCCTGCCGAGCGGGCTGTCCTACGGCATCGCGTTCCTCTTCGCCATGTTCGTGGTGGTCTTCCTCCACATGGTGGTCGGCGAGATGGCGCCCAAGTCGTGGGCCATCTCCCACCCCGAGCGCTCGGCGATGCTGCTGGCGCCGGCGTTCCGCGCGCTGGTGCGGGCGGTGCGGCCGCTGATCTGGGTGCTGAACAAGATCAGCAACGGGCTGGTCCGGCTCTGCCGGGTCACCCCGCGCGAGGAGCTGACCAGCGTCCACGACCGGGAGCAGCTGACGCACCTGGTCTCCGAGTCGCAGCGGCTGGGGCTGATCAGCGAGGCGGACTCGGGGCTGATCACGCGCTCGTTGACCGAGCCGCAGTCGCCGGTCGGCGCCTTCCAGGTGCCGGCGCGGGAGATCGTCTCGGTGCCCTCGTCGGCGCCGGTCGAGACGATCCTGGCCGCCGCGTCGGCCAGCGACCACACCCGGCTGCTGGTCGCCGACGGCGAGCGGGTCGTCGGCTCGGTGCACGCCAGGGACGCGGTGGTGGCCAGGGCCAGGGGCCAGCGGGTGACCGCCGGCGAACTGGCCCGGCCGGTACCGGAGTTGACCGCCGACGACACCGTGGACTTCGCGGTGGAGCAGCTGCGGCAGCGCCGGGCCTCGCTGGCGGTGGTGCGGGACGCCGAGGGCCGGTTGACCGGGCTGATCAGCCTGGACGACCTGCTGGTGCGCCTGATGGCGCCGCAGCCGGCGGGCTGACGCGCCCGCCGCCCCTACAGAGGCGCAAGGGCCGTGGCATCCTCGCGATGCCACGGCCCTTTGGCGTCTCGCCGGCGGCGTCAGCCGACGCTGATCGACTCGATCACCACGTCCTCGACCGGCTTGTCGTTCGGGCCGGTCTCGGTGCCGGCGATGGCGTCCACCACGGCGCGGCTCTCGTCGTCGGCGACCTCGCCGAAGATGGTGTGCAGGTTGTTGAGGTGCGGAGTCGGCTCCACGGTGATGAAGAACTGCGAACCGTTGGTGCCGGGGCCGGAGTTGGCCATGGCCAGCAGGTAGGGCTCCTCGAAGGCGCGGCCCGAGTCGAACTCGTCCTCGAACTGGTACCCGGGGCCACCCATGCCGGTGCCCTGCGGGTCGCCGCCCTGGATCATGAAGCCGTCGATGACCCGGTGGAAGATGGTGCCGTTGTAGAGCGGCTCGCCGTCCTCCTGGCCCTCCCAGGGCAGCGAACCGTCCGCCAGGCCAACGAAGTTGGTGACGGTCAGCGGCGCCTCGTCGGGGAAGAGGGTGACCGCGATGTCGCCCTCGCTGGTGTGGAGCGTGGCGCTGGTCGCGTCCGTGGGCTCGACCCCGGCCGGCCCTTCGAGGGCCTGCCCCTGGCCCTCCTGCTGCTCCTGCTCGGCCGGGTCCGAGGGCTCGGTCGACTCGGCGGCGGAACTCCCGCCGCCGTTGCCTTCCTCGCCGCCCTCGCCGTCGGCGGATTCCGAACCGCACGCGGTCAGCAGTCCGAGGCAGAGCAGCGCCGTGGCCAGGCGCCGGGGAGAGCGGATCATGCGACGTGCCTTCCAGTTACGGGGGGAACGAGCCCTGGGGAACACAAAACAGGCTCATCATGCCCCACGGGCGCCTCATCGGCCCCGGCGCGGAAGGCGGAAAACGATTCCCGGCGCCGGCTGGGCGCGCGGGCGGAGGAACGGGCGAACGCGCCCCCGACCGCGGCGGGTCAGGGGCGGGGCGTCTCGTGAAACGGTGGATCGACGAAGGCGGCGGGCGCGGCGGGCGCCCGGCCAATCAGCTCCGGTCGGCTCCGGTCGGCTCCGGTCAGCTCTGCTGGGTGGTCGGCTTCGGCTCGTCCACCGGGCGGGCGCTGGTGACGTCGCCGGGCGCCGCCTGGATCGTGCGCGTCGCCGGGGTCTCCTCGGGCGTGGCCGTCGAGGACGCCGCCTGGCCACCCTCGGACTTCATCGCGGTGGTCTCGCTCTTGAGGATGCGCGCCGACTTGCCCAGCGACCGTGCGAGGTCCGGCAGGCGCTTGGCCCCGAAGACCAGCAGCACGATGACGAGAAGGAGCAGCAGCTCCTTGATTCCGATCTGGCCCATGGTCCAACCTCCGAGGACGATTCAGCAGGTTCCACACCTTCCGCCACGGTAGCGCGCCGGAAGTAAAGAGAACAGAAGTCCTTGGTCCGTATCCGTTTCCGTCCGCCGCACCGCGATCACGCTCAATCACCGTGGACCACGGTGGATCACCGTGGATCACGACGCGGCGGCGAAGAGAAACGGGGCGGAACCGTCGGTGTTCGCCGATATCGACCGCTGGAGATGCTTTCGGTCGATATCGGCTGGTATCGGTCGTTGTCAGACGTTGACCCCGAAGTCGCTGGCGATTCCCGCGAGGCCCGAGGCATAACCCTGGCCGACCGCGCGGAACTTCCACTCGGTGCCCCTGCGGTACAGCTCGCCGAAGATCATCGCGGTCTCGGTGGCGGCGTCCTCGCTCAGGTCGTAGCGGGCGATCTCGGCGCCGTCGGCCTGGTTGACCACCCGGATGAAGGCGTTCTGCACCTGACCGAAGCTCTGCCGGCGCGCGTCGGCGTCGTGGATGGAGACCGGGAAGACGATCTTGCCGACCTCCGGCGGCACGGTGGCGAGGTTGACCTTGATCGTCTCGTCGTCCCCGTCCCCCTCGCCCGTGAGGTTGTCGCCGGTGTGCTCCACCGAACCGTCCGGGCTGGTCAGGTTGTTGTAGAAGACGAAGTGACTGTCGGAGACGACCTTGCCGTTCTCCCCGCAGAGCAGGGCGCTGGCGTCCAGGTCGTAGTCGGTGCCGGTGGTCGTGCGCACGTCCCATCCCAGGCCCACCAGGACGGCGGTCAGCCCCGGCGCCTCCTTGGTCAGCGAGACATTGCCTCCTTTGGAAAGGGTTACTCCCACGTTCTCCTCCTGAACTAGCTGTTCCTGCCCCCGCCCCGGCGCACCGTGGGCGCTTTCGAAAATCTACAACACTGTAGAAGGTCGGTGACGGCCCTCACCGGGGCATACCCGGGCGTCGCTACGATGACCCCTGGCGGCAGTGGGGAGTGGTGGCGGTGGGTGCGACGGCGGAGCAGCCGGGTCCCGGCCAACGCAAGCGCGGACGGGGCGAGTTGGAGGCCCAGGTGCTGGCCACCCTGCGGCTGGCGCCGGGCCCGGTGAGCGCCGGCTGGGTGCGGGAACGGCTGCCGGACGCGCTGGCCTACAGCACCGTGATCACCATCCTCACCAGGCTCCACGAGAAGCACGCCGTGCGCCGGGAGCGCTCCGGCCGCTCGTTCCTGTGGACGCCGGCCGCCGACGACGCCGGCCTGGCCGCGCTGCGGATGCGCCGGGTGCTGGAGGGCAGGGACGATCGGGACGCGGTGCTGGCGAGCTTTGTCACCACCCTCTCCCCCGAGGACGAACGGCTGCTGCGCCGGCTGCTCGGCTCCGAGCCCGGGCGCCGGACGGAGTGAGCGGCCGTGGGCTGGATCGTGCTGCTTCCGCTGGTGGCGCCGCTGACCGCGCTGCCGATTGCCAGGCTTGCCGAGCAGCAGTCCCATCCGCGCGCCGCCGCACGGATGTTGACCTGGGTCGCGGCCGTGCTGGCCGGGTGCAGCACGCTCTCGCTCGGGCTGCTGGCCGTCGTGGGCACCGCGCAACTGCCGGGCAACCCGCTCCCCGACAGCTGGTCCGACCCCGAGGTGCGGGCGGCGGTGCCCGGTGACGCCGTGCTGGGGGAGGTCGCCGTCCTGGTGCTGGGCGGGACGCTGCTGGCCGTCGGCGGCGCGCTGGCGCGCCGGGCGCTGACCCGGCGCCGGCTGCGGCGCGCGCTGGCCGCGCTGCCGGCGGACGCCGACCCGGCGCTGCTGCCGGACGGGCGGCCCTACGCCTATGCCGTGCCGGGCGGTCGAGGCCGGCCCGGGCGGATCGTGGTCTCCACCGCGATGCGGGCCGCGCTGAGCGCCGACGAGTACCGGGCGCTGCTGGCCCACGAGCGGGCCCATCTGTCCTGCCGCCACCACCGCTATCTGCTGGCCGGCGAACTGGCCGCCCGCGCCCACCCGTTGCTCGGGCCGCTGCGCACCGCCGCCGCCTACGCGATGGAGCGGTGGGCCGACGAGGACGCCGCCCGGGCGGTGGGCGACCGGGGCCTGACCGCGCGGGCGGTCGGCCATGCCGCGCTGGTGCGGCACCGGCCGGCGCCGGGCACGGCGGGCTTCGCGGCCGGCCCCGTGCCCCGGCGGGTGGCGGCGCTGCTGCGCCCGCGCCCGCCGGGCAGGAGCTGGCCGCCGCCCAACACCCGGGCCGGGCTGGCCGCGCTGGTGGCCGCCGCCGGCACGGCGGCGTCGGCGCTCTGCGCGCTGAACGCCGCCGTCACGCTCTTCCTGGTGCTGAAGGCGGCCACCCCGCTCTGACGCGGCCCGGCGTGGCCGCGCGCCCGGGAACGCCTCAGAGGTCGAACTCGGCCGGCGGCAGGCCCAGTTGGTGGCAGGCCTCCTTGACCACCGCGCGCTCCTGCGCGTCGAACGTCCCGTCGGCGCCGCCGATCACGATGCCGATCTGCACCACGGCCCGCGCCTCGGCCGGCTTCTTGGCGGCCTTGGCGATGTCCTGGAGGACGTTGATCTTGCCCAGGTCGAAGTTGGTGATCAGCTGGTTGAGGTAGTTGTCGAAGCGCCGCTGGAGATCGTCGGCGGCGAAGTTCTGCAACACCTCGTTGCTCGCGATCAGCTGCGCGACCCGCTGGCGCTCGGCCGGGTCGACCGAGCCGTCGGCGGCCGCGACCAGCGCGCACATCGCCATGCTGGCATCGCGGAACGCTCCGCTCTTCAGCTCGTTCTTCTTGGCGTTGAGCTGCGTCTGCATGGTGGACGCCGATTCCTTGATGCGGTCCCACAGGGCCATTGGCACTCCCAAGATGTGTTCCTCTGCACCCGGGAGAACGTGGCAGCGGTGCCCGACGTTCCGCTTTCCGACGCTTCCTCACGACTTCCTGACGGCCTGCCGAAACGGCCTGCCGAAACGGTCGCCGGGCGGCCCCGGTCGCGGGCGCCGCGCGCCGGCCGCCCTCGCGTCCGCTACGAGGCCCGCAGCAGGGCCGCGTCCTCGCGCCACTTGAGGATCTTGTCGAAGGTGACGACCGCCCCGCCGCTGCCCGGCTGGTTGCCGAACCTGACCCGGTCGGCGAGCGCCTCGATCAGCAGCAGCCCCCGCCCGCCCGGCAGCAGCTCGGCGAACTCCCCCGCCGGCCGCGCGGCGGCGGGCGGCGCCAGAGCCGGAACGGCCCCGGCTCCCTGGGGGAAGCCGGGGCCGCAGTCGGTGACCTCGATACGACACATGTCTCCGTGGATCGAGGCGGTGACCCGATAGACCTCGGAGAGGCCGCCGCCGTGCTGGACCGCGTTGGCGCAGGCCTCCGACAGGGCGACGGACAGCTCGTGCGAGATGTCGCCGTCCACTCCCGCCGTGTCCATGGCGCCGAGCAGCAGCCGCCTGGCCAGCGGAACACTGGCCGCCTCACGGCGCAGTTGCAGAGACCACCAGATGCTCATGCTCCAGCCTCCTGGCCACGGCTCGACATATCCTTAGGTATTGCCTACCCACCCGTCCCGTAAGCGTGTGATTGACCCAACACACCCCATTCGGCGGATGCCACGGGAGACGTTGGCCGATATGGCGGCGCCCCGGAACGGGGGACGGGCGGGACGTCTGTACGAGCCGTGTCCCCACCGGGTCCGCCGTCGGCGTCCGGTGAGATGATGGCGCCGCCATGCGTGCCGGAGCCGATCTGCGACTGCTGCGGGCCGCGGTCTTCGCCGCGGCCTCCGCCACGCTGGCCGCCGCCGGTCACATCTCCGGCGGCGAACGTGGCCTCCCGCTCTGGGCCGTGGCCGCCGGCGCCCTGCTGACCTGGGCGTTCGCCGTCCCGTTCGCCGGCAGGGAGCGGCGCTCCTGGCCCGGCATCGCGCTGGCCCTGGCGCTGGCCCAGCTCCTGCTGCACCTGTTCTTCTGCCTCGCCCAGCACCTGGGCGGCTCGGCCGCTCCGCCGTCGGCGGGGCACGGGTCCGCCGAGCTGACGGAGCTGGCCGGCCGGCTGCTCTGCGGCGGGCACGCGCCCGTCTCGCCGGAGCGGGCGACGGCGCTGCTCGGCGACGCCGGGCTGCTCCCACACCATCCGGGCGGCGGGGCCATGGCGCACGCCGGCGGCGGGCTCGGCGACGCCCTGACCGAGGCGCTGGCGACGCTCGCCTCCTGGCCGATGCTGCTGGGCCATCTGCTGGCGGCGCTGGCCGCCGGCTGGCTGCTGCGGCAGGGCGAGGCCGCGCTCTTCTCGGCGGTGCGGGTGGCCGCCTGCCTCGCGGCGCTGCCGCGCTGGGCGCGCCGGCTGCTCGCCGCGCTGCGCGCGCTGCTGCGGCTGCCTTCGCTGGCGGCCGCCACGCCGCCGGCCGCGCCCGGCCGGCCGCGCACCCGACACCACCCGACGCCGGCGACGGTGGGCACCGTGCTGCCGGACGCCGTGGTGCGGCGCGGGCCGCCGGGCGGCGCCCGTTCGTTCACCCTCGCGGCCTGACCGCGCTCCACCCCGGACGGGGGCGGGCGCGGCAGCGGTCGCGTCCCCAACCCCTTGTCTCCCGGGCCCCGTCGGGGCCCGTGCGGAGCGTGCGCCGGAGCGCGCGCCCCGCGCCCGAACCGTGGAGTGACGATCACCATGACCAGTCTCCGTAAGGGAGCCTCGGCCGCCGTCGTGGCCGCCGGCTCGCTCGCCCTGCTCGCCCTCGCCGCGCCGGCCCAGGCGCATGTCAGCATCGACCCGGCCGAGGCCGAGGCCGGCGGCTACCAGGTGCTCAACGTCAAGGTCCCCAACGAGCGGGACGACGCCTCGACCGTCGAACTGGAGGTGCACCTGGACCCGGAGCACCCGTTGACCTCGGTGATGCCGCAGCCGGTCCCCGGCTGGGACGTCGAGGTGGAGACCGCCGAGCTGGACGAGCCCGTCGAGCTGCACGGCAACGAGGTCACCGAGGTGCCCAGCGTGATCACCTGGACCGGCGGGGAGATCGCGCCGGGCACGTTCCAGCAGTTCCCGCTCTCCGTCGGGCCGCTGCCCGAGGGCGTGGACCAGCTGGTGTTCAAGGCGATCCAGACCTATGACAGCGGCGAGGTCGTCCGGTGGATCGAGGAGCCGACCGAGGGCGGCGAGGAGCCCGAGGACCCGGCGGCCGTGCTGCGGCTGACGCCGGCGGCCGACGACGGCGGCGACGGCGCGGCCGAGCCGGCCGACGAGGTGGCGGAGTCGGCGACGGACGACGCGCCGGGCGAGGAGGCCGCCGCGTCGAGCGGTGACGGGGGCGGCTCCGACACCACGGCGCGGGTGCTCGCCGGCGTCGGCATCGCGGTCGGCGTGGCCGGCGTCGCGGTCGGGGTGCTGGGCAGCCGCCGCCGCGCCTGACGACGACGGTTCCGTGGGGCGGGCGACCCCCGCCCCACGGGCCCGGCGCCCGGCCATGCCCACCGTTCACCGAAGCTCACCCACGCTCACCCACGCACGGAAACACAGCACACATGCGCACACGCACCCTGATCCGCACCGGCCTGCTCTCCACCGCCCTCGCGCTCGCCCTCGCGGGTTGCGGCGGGGACGGCGGCTCGGCCGAGGGCGAGGAGTCCCCGGCCGCCGAGGTCTCCGACGCCCACGCCGAGGACGAGGGCACCGTCCTGGACACGCCCTTCGAGAAGCCCGAGCTGGTCCTCACCGACACCGAGGGGCAGCCCTACGACCTGGTCGAGGAGACGGCGGGCCACCCCACGCTGCTCTACTTCGGCTACACCAACTGCCCGGACATCTGCCCGTTGACCATGGGCAACATCGCGGTGGCCGCCAGCGAGCTGACCCCGGAGCAGCGGGCGGAGCTGCGGGTCGTCTTCGTCACCTCCGACCCGGAGCGGGACACCCCCGAGTCGCTCGGGCCCTGGCTGGACTCGCTCGACCCCGACTTCGTCGGCCTGACCGGGGACTTCGACGCGATCCAGGCGGCGGCGCGGTCGGTCGGCGTCGCCCTCGAACCGGCCTACGAGGAGGAGGACGGCTCGATCGTCTCCACCCACGGCACCCAGGTGGTGGCCTTCTCGCCGGCCGACGACCTCGGCCACGTCCTGTACACCGAGGGCGTCACCGTCGAGACGTTCGAGCGCGACCTGCCCCGGCTGATCGAGGGGGAGTTGCCGTGACGCGGCCCAGGAGCCGGCGCCGGCTCCTGGCGCCGCTGCCGCTGCTGCTGGCCGGCGCGCTGCTGGCCGGCTGCGGCGGCTCGGACTCGGACTCGGGCGCGGACTCGGGCTCGGGCTCGGCGGGGCCCGAGCTGAGCGTCAGCGACGCCTACCTCCCCGAGCCGGTCAACCCGGAGGTCGCCGGCGGCTTCCTCACCCTGCACAACGAGGGCGACGCCGACGACACCCTGGTCTCCGCCACCAGCGAGCTGACCGACACCGTGGAGATCCACGAGACCGTGGACAACGCGATGCGGCGGGTCGACGGGCTGACCGTGCCCGCCGGCGGCACGCTCCGGCTGGAGCGCGGGGGCAGCCATCTGATGTTCCGCGACCCGGCCGAGCCGCCCGTCGAGGGCGACACCGTCGTCGTCGAGCTGCGGTTCGAGACCTCGGAGCCGCTGCGCGTCGAGCTGCCGGTCACCTCGGCGACGTACACCGGCGACTCCGCTTCGACGGACCACTCGGAACACTCCGATCCATCCGAGCACACCGATCACTCCGGGGAGGAACACTCGCCATGATCGCCGCCGTCTCCCGCCCCCTGGGCGCGTTCCTGTTGGCCGTCGGGACCCTGGCGGCGCTGCTGCTGGGGGCCACCCCGGCCGCCGCCCACGCCACGTTGACCGGCAGCAGCCCGGGGGACGGCGAGGTGGTGGCGACCGCCCCCGCCGAGGTGGTGCTCACCTTCTCCGAGCCGGTCTCGGTCGCCGACGACGGCCTGCGGGTGCTGGACCCGGACGGCGAACGCGTCGACGCCGGCGAGGTGGCGCACCGGGCGGGCGGCGCCGAGCAGGCCGTGGCCCTCGCCTCGGGCCTGGCCGACGGCACCCACACCGTGGCCTGGCAGGCTGTCTCCAACGACGGGCACCCGATCGCCGGGGCGTTCACCTTCTCCGTGGGGGCGCCGTCCGAGACCAGCGTCGCGGTCTCCGGCGAGGCGCCGGACGAGGGCGCGGTCGGGCTGGTCTACGACGTGCTGCGGTATGTCGCCTACGCGGGCTTCCTGCTGCTGGTCGGGCCGGCGGCCTTCGCGCTGCTGTGCTGGCCGGCGGCGGCCGGCCGGCGCGCGGTGCAGCGCGTCACGGTCGTCGGCTGGCTCACGCTCGCCGTGGCGACGGCGGCGCTGCTTCTGGTGCGCGTCCCGTACACGACGACGGGCCGGCTGGCCGACGCGTTCGACCTGAACGGGCTCGGCGACGTCGTCGACTCGCGGGCCGGCACCGCGCTGCTGACCCGGCTGGTGCTGCTGTCGGCGGCCGCGCTGCCGGTGGCGCTGCTGCACGGGCGGTACGCGCGGGCGGTCGCGGCCGGGGACGCGACGGTGGCGCGTGACCTGCGCTTCGGTCTCGGCGTGGGCGGCGGCGCGCTGGCCGTCGGCCTCGCGGCGACCTGGGCGATGGCCGAGCACGCGGCGACCGGCCGGCAGAGCGGGGTGGCGGTGCCGGTGGACATCGTTCATCTGCTGGCGATGGCCTGCTGGTTGGGCGGGTTGACGACGCTGGTCGTGCTGCTGCGCGCGGACGGCGAGCGGCCGCCGCCGGCGACGGCGGTGCGCCGGTTCTCCGCGCTGGCGCTGGGCGGCGTGGCGACACTGGCGGCGACCGGCCTCTATCAGAGCTGGCGGCAGGTCGGGACGTTCTCGGCGTTGACGGGGACGGACTACGGCCGGCTGCTGATCGCCAAGGTCGCGGTGGTGGCGCTGCTGCTGTCCGTGGCGTGGGCCTCCCGGCGCCGGACGAACGCGCTGCCGGGCGACGCCGGCGCGCTGCCGGGCCCGAGGGCGGGCGAGGACGGGGCGGACGCCGAGCCTGCGGAGCGGGCGGCGGCCGCCGTCGGCGAGGGCGCGGCCGGCGGTGGCGAGGGGTCCGACGGGCCGGCTTCGCCTCCGGCGGCGGCCCCTGACCCGGAGCGGGAGCGGCAGTTGGCCCGGCAGCGGCGGGTCATGGAGAGCGCGAGGCGGCGGCGCGATGAGGACCCGGCGCGGGCCGGGCTGCGGCGTTCGGTGCTGGTCGAGACGGCCATCGCCGTCGTGTTGCTCGGCGTCACCACCGCGCTGACCGGCACCCCGCCCGCCCGCACCGAGTCCGACCGGCCGCCGGCGGCCGCCCAGGAGACCGGCGGGGACGCGGCTCCGGCCGGGCCGATCAGCCTGCCCTACGACACCGGCGGGGAGTTCGGCTCGGGCACGGCGACGCTGGAGCTGACGCCCTCGGCCGTCGGCGACAACACGCTCCACCTCTTCCTGGAGGACCCGGAGGGGCAGCCAAACGGCGCCGAGGAGATCAGGATCAGCCTCACGCTGCCCGACGAGGGCCTCGGGCCGCTCCGGTTCGAGCCCGAGCACGTGGCCGTCGGACACTGGACCGTCGAGGGGCTCCAACTGCCGCGCCCGGGAGCGTGGGAGCTGGACCTGACCATCCGCAGCTCCGAGATCGACCAGACCACCGAGACCACCACCGTCACCATCGCCCAGTGAGCAGGACCCGCACCACCATGAGCCACTCCACCGACTCCACCGACCGCACCGACCGCACCGACTCCACCGAGCGCGCCGACGGCGCGCCGTCCGCCGAGGGAACGGGCGTCCGCACCGTCTCCCGCCGCCGGCTGCTCGGCACCGCCACCGCGACCGGGGTCGCCGGCCTCGCCGCCGGCGCGGCCGGCGGCGCGTTCGGCCAGGCCGCCGCGGCCGAGCCGGGCGAGCCGGCGCTGAGCACCCTGGGCAGCACGCGGGTTCCGTTTCACGGCGTCCACCAGCCGGGGATCACCACGCCCCTCCAGTCGCGGGGCCAGCTGGTCGCCTTCGACCTGGCCGGGGACGCCGGCCGGCGGGGCGCCGCCGCGCTGCTGCGCCGCTGGTCGACGCTGGCCGCCGCGCTGATGGCCGGCCGGCCCGACGAGGCGGGCACGGGCATCGCCGACGACGCGGGGCCGGCGTCGCTGACGTTCACCTTCGGCTTCGGACCCGGCTTCTTCGATGCCACCGGGCTGACCGCGCAGCGCCCGGAGGCACTGCGCCCGCTGCCCGCGTTCTCCCATGACGCGCTGGACGAGGCGCGCTCGAACGGGGACCTGTGGGTGCAGATCGGCGCCGACGACCCGCTGGTGGCGTTCGAGGCGCTGCGCGCGGTGCGGCGGGCCGCCGAGGGGACGGCGCGGGTGCGGTGGCGGATGGCCGGGTTCCACCGGAGCCCCGGGGCCACCGCGCGGCCGTCGACCGGTCGGAACCTGATGGGCCAGGTCGACGGCACCAACAACCCGAGCCCGGACGACCCGGACTTCGAGCGGCACGTGTTCGTGCCGGCGGACGGCGAGCCGGCGTGGATGGCGGGCGGCTCCTACGCGGTGGTGCGCCGCATCAGGATGCTGCTGGACGACTGGGAGGGGCTGACGGGCGAGGAGCGGGAACGGGTGCTGGGCCGGCGGCGGTCCGACGGGGCGCCGTTGACCGGGGGGAGCGAGACCAGCCCGGTGGACCTGGCGGCGACGCACCCGGACGGTTCGCCGGTGATCCCGGCCAACGCGCATGTGCGGGTGACCGCGCCGGAGAGCAACGGCGGGGCGACGATGCTGCGGCGTTCGTTCTCCTACGACGACGGGTTCCGGGAGGACGGGGCGCCGGACGCCGGACTGCTCTTCGTCTGCTGGCAGGCGGACCCGCTGCGGTCGTTCGTCACGGTGCAGCGGAAGTTGGACCGTGGGGACGCGCTCAGCGCGTTCGTGCGGCACGAGGCGAGCGGGCTGTTCGCCGTGCCCGGTGGTGCGGCGGAGGACGAGTATGTGGGCCAGCGGCTGCTCGAAGGCTGAAGCGCGGCGACCGCCGGGCCCGGACGGGGCTAACGTGACGCCATGACTTCTGCGAGCCGCTACACCTACCTGGGCCCCGAGGGGACGTTCACCGAGGCCGCGCTGCGCACGCTCCCCGAGGCGGCGACCCGGGCGTTGATCCCGATGATCTCGGTGCCGGCGGCGCTGGACGCGGTGCGGGTGGGCGAGGCCGCCGGCTCGCTGGTGCCGATCGAGAACTCGGTGGAGGGCGGGGTCACGTCCACGGTGGACGAACTGGCCACCGGGGAGCCGCTGATGATCTACCGGGAGGTGCTGCTCCCGATCGCGTTCGCGCTGCTGGTGCGGCCCGGCACCAGCCTGGAGGACGTCAAGACCGTGACCGGGCACCCGGTGGCCCAGCCGCAGGTGCGCGGCTGGCTGGGGCGGCAGCTGCCGGACGCGGTCTGGGAGTCGGCGGCCTCCAACGCGGACGGCGCGCGGCTGGTGCAGGAGGGGCGGTTCGACGCGGCGTTCGCCGGCGAGTTCGCCGCCGCGACCTACGGGCTGACGCCGCTGGTGACCGGCATCCACGACGCGGACAACGCGACCACCCGCTTCGTGCTGGTGGGCCGCCCGGCCCGGCCGGCGGCGCCGACCGGGGCCGACAAGACCTCGGTGGTGCTGTGGCTGCGCGAGGACCATCCGGGCGCGCTGCTGGACGTGCTCCAGGAGTTCGCGACCCGGGGCGTGAACCTGACCCGGATCGAGTCGCGGCCGACCGGCAAGGGCATCGGTCAGTACTGCTTCTCCGTGGACTGCGAGGGGCATGTCGCGGAGCGGCGGGTGGGGGAGTCGTTGATGGGGCTGCGGCGGCTCTGTTCGGACGTGCGGTTCCTCGGCTCCTATCCGAGGGCGGACGAGGTGCGGCCGACGGTGGTCGAGGGGACGCGGGACGCGGACTTCCTGGCGGCCGCCGACTGGCTGACCCGGTGCCTGGACGGCCGGCCAGGGCCGGCCTGAGCCGGGCGTCGCCGGCGGCGGTCGGGGCGGGCGGGCCGCTGGCCTGTGGACTGTTCGGCAGGTTATCCACAGGGCACCCACCGTGGCTGTGTATAAGTCGATACGCGGAAGGGTTCGCGGAAACGGGCATTGAGCCCATATCCGGATACTGCGCACCACGTCGCCCATCGCGCAATGAGCCGCTTTTCGTCACCCGAATCACTCCGAATAACTCCTGAGAGCGAGCAAGTTTCCCAGAGATTCTCGCGGATTCCCCCGGAAGTGCGAATGGCGGCGGTTTGGGCGGGGAATTATCCGCCGCGCACTCGACGGGGTCGAAGATCGACTTCCGTTCATCCACAGGCCGGGGCGCGAGCCTGTGGATAACTTTCCGACGGCGGTGGACGAAGCGGTGGACGAAGCGGGGCGCGGAACGCCCGGCACCGCCTCGGGGAAGGGCCGTCGAGACCCGCCCCGCCGGTTTGTCGGCGCCGACGATTCGTCGGGCAAAACGGGCTAAATGCCCCGGCGGCCTTTTCCGTTTCTGGGCCCGACAGGGGCCCGGTAGCCTGTCGGACGTGATTGACCTTCGACTGCTCCGCGAGAACCCGGACCTGGTGCGCGCCTCGCAGCGCGCCCGTGGTGAAGACGTCGACCTGGTGGACCGGCTGCTGTCCGCCGACGAGCGGCGCAGGTCCTCCGGGACGCGCTTCGACGAGCTGCGCGCCGAGCAGAAGCGGCTGGGCAAGCAGATCCCCCGCGCCCAGGGCGACGAGAAGGCCGAACTGCTCGCCCGCGCCGGCGCGTTGTCGACCGAGGTCAAGGCGGCCGACGCCGAGCGCGAGGAGGCCGCGGCCGAGGCGGAGGCGCTGCTGCGCCAGCTCTCCAACGTGGTCCACCCCGACGTCCCGGTGGGCGGCGAGGACGACTTCACGGTGCGCGAGACCATCGGCGAGATCAGGGACTTCGCGGCCGAGGGCATCACCCCGCGCGACCACCTGGAGCTGGGCCAGGCGCTGGGCGCCATCGACACCGAGCGTGCCGCCAAGGTCTCCGGCTCGCGCTTCGCCTATCTGCGCGGCAACGGCGCGCTGCTGGAACTGGCCCTGGTGAATGCGGCGATCGCGCAGGCCACCGCCGCCGGCTTCGTTCCCATGGTCACGCCCACCCTGGTGCGGCCGCGCGCCATGGAGGGCACCGGCTTCCTGGGGCAGGCGGCGCAGGACGTCTACCACCTGGAGCAGGACGACTACTACCTGGTCGGCACCTCCGAAGTCCCCCTCGCCGCCTACCACATGGACGAGATCATCGAGGCCGACCAGCTGCCGCTGCGCTACGCCGGCCTCTCGCCGTGCTACCGCAGGGAGGCCGGCTCCTACGGCAAGGACACCCGGGGCATCTTCCGGGTGCACCAGTTCACCAAGGTCGAGATGTTCTCGTTCGTCGCGCCCGAGGAGGCGGAGGACGAGCTGGAGCGGCTGCTGGGCTGGGAGAAGCAGTGGCTGACCTCGCTGGAGCTGCCGTTCCGGGTGATCGACGTGGCCAGCGGCGACCTGGGCTCGTCGGCCAGCCGCAAGTACGACTGCGAGGCGTGGTTCCCGGCGCAGGGCCGGTACCGCGAGCTGACCTCGACCTCCAACTGCACGGACTTCCAGGCCCGTCGGCTCCAGGTCCGGATGCGCGAGGCGGGCCGCACCCGGCCGCTGGCCACCCTGAACGGCACGCTGTGCGCGGTCTCCCGGACCATCGTGGCGCTGTTGGAGTACCACCAGCAGGCGGACGGCTCGGTGTATGTGCCCGAGGTGTTGCGTCCGTTCCTCGGCGGGCGTGAGGTGCTGGAACCGGTCGCTCGATGAGCCACGCGCGCCCCGGGCCGCTCGCCGGCGCCCCCGTCCCGGCCCAACCGGCGGGGCCCGGCGGCCCGTTCCCCTACCGGCTGGTCGCGACCGACCTGGACGGGACGCTGCTGCGCACGGACGAGTCGATCTCCCCGCGCACCAGGGCGGCCCTGGGCTCGGCGGTCGCCGCCGGCGCGCGGCACGTCGTGGCCACGGGGCGCAGCGTGGCCTGGACCCGGCACATCCTGCGGGACCTGGGCTACGAGGGGCTGGCCGTCTGCGGCCAGGGCGCGCAGCTGTACCACGCCGGCGAGGACCGGCTGGTGACCTCGGTGACCCTGGACCGCGCGCTGGCCAGGGCCGTGGTCACCCGCCTTGAGGCGGCGCTCGGCCCGTTGGGCGTCGCGGCCAACCGCGACGGGCTCAACGGGCAGGTCGTGATGGACGAACGCTTCCACACCGGGCCGGGCAGCGGCTTCGGCGAGGACGCGGGAGGGGACGCCGGGCCCGACGCGCCACAGCGGGCGCCGGAGCGCTCGGCGCTCTTCGCCGAACCGTTGATCAAGCTCTATCTGCGCCATCCGACCTGGAACGACGACGAGTTGGCGGCGGCCGCCACGGCCGAGGTCGGCGAAGCGGTGGGGCTGACGGTCTCCGGCGAGGGCCTGGTCGAGGTGCTGCCGCTGGGGCTCGGCAAGGCCACCGGGCTCGCGCTGGCCGCGCGCCGGCTGGGGGTGCGGGCCGCCGAGGCCATCGCGTTCGGGGACATGCCCAACGACCTGTCGATGTTCGCCTGGGCCGGGCACTCCGTGGCGATGGGCGGCGCCCACCCCGAGGTGAAGGCGGCGGCCGACGAGATCACCGAGGGAAACGACGCGGACGGCATCGCGCTGGTGCTGGAACGGCTGCTGGCCCAGGGGCGTTGACCCGCCGCCCCGCTCGCGCACACTGGGGGTGCGGGCGCCCGTCGGGGGCGCGCGCCGCCAGGGAACCGCCCGGTGTTACGCCCCGTCGAACGGCCAGTAGCGGAGCCGTGTTCGATGTTGGGGGGCCATGTGAAGATTGTTTTTCTGTTGAACAACGCCTATGGGATTGGCGGCACCATCCGCTCGGTGGCCAATCTCTCCGGCGCCCTGGCGGAATGGCACAGCGTGCGGATCGCCAGCCTGTACCGGTCGCGCTCCACGCCGAGCCTGCGCTTCGACCCCCGGGTGCGGATCACCCCGCTGATCGACCTGCGCCCCGGGGCCAGGGACGCGGCGGGCCAGGGGCCCGAACCCGCCGAGCCCAGCGCCGTCTTCGCCGACCTGCCGATGAACTACGGGCGGGTCGCGCCCTCCCGGCTCAGCGACCGCCGGATGGGGGAGTTCCTGGAGCGGGTCGACGCGGACGTGGTGATCTCCACCCGGCCGGTGCTCAACGTCTACCTCGCGCGCCTCGGCCAGCCGCGCTATCTGCGGGTCGCCCAGGAGCACGTCACCCACGACGCCAGGGCCAAGCGCGCCAGGGCCGCACAGCTGACCGCCGCGCGGGAGTTGGACGCGCTCGTCTGCGTCTCGGCGGCGGACGCCGAGCGGTACGCCGAGGCCCTGGCGGACGCGCCGGTCCGGGTGGTCAACGTGCCCAACTGCTCCCCCGCCCCGGCCGTTCCGCCGGCCGGTGGCGAATCGCGGGTGATCGTGGCGGCCGGCCGGCTCGCGCCGGTGAAGCGCTACGACCGGCTGATCGACGCGTTCGCCGAGCTGGCGCCCGAGTTCCCCGACTGGGAACTGCGGATCTACGGCCGGGGCGTGGAACGCGACAACCTGCGCCGGCGCATCGGCGAACTCGGCCTGCACAATCGCGCGCGGCTGATGGGGGCGGCCTCGCCGATCGAGACCGAGTGGGTCAAGGGCGCGGTGGCCGCCGTCTCCTCGGACGCGGAGTCCTTCGGGCTGACCATCGTGGAGGCGATGCGGTGCGGGGTCCCGGTGGTGGCCACGGACTGCCCGCACGGCCCGGGAGAGATCATCTCCCATGGCGAGAACGGCGTGTTGTCGCCGCTGGCCGGCGGCAGCGCGGCGCTGGCCGAGGCGCTGCGGCCGCTGCTCGCGGACGAGGCGCTGCGCCGCCGGCTGGCGGCGGCGGGGCGGACGTCGGCCGCCGCCTACGACCCTTCGGTGGTCGCGGCGCGGTACGAGGAGCTGTTCCGGGAGTGGGCGCCGAACGCCTCGGACGCCGGGCCCGAGCGGCCGCAGGCGCCGAGGGGCGGGCGGCTCGGCGGGCTGCTGCGGATCTGGCGCCCCTCGTCGGCGCCGGGCGGCCGGCCCCGGGGCTACGCCGAGAGCGAGGCGGACGGCGGGCTGCGCGTCTCGCTGGACGGGCGGTCGCTGCCCAGGGGCGAGGGCGAGTTGCTGCTGCGCCGACGCCATGACGCGCTGGGGCGCGAGATCCTGTTGCCGCTGCCGAAGGTGCGCGGCTCACGCCGGGTCGAGTTGCTGCTCGACCCGGAGAGCCTGGAACTCCCCGAGGGGCGCTGGGACTTCTTCCTCGGGCGCAACATCACCGGCAAAGCGCTGCGGGTGGCCGCCGACCAGGTGCGCCAGGCCGCCCTCGTCGGCGCGCCGCCCCGGGTCGGCGCGCGGGGGGTGACCGCGTGGATTCCGTACCGCACCAAGGACGGCAACCTCACGGTGCGCAGCTGGCTGCGCCCGGCGCACGCCGAGGTGGCCGAGGTGCTGCTCGACGGGGACGCCGTCGGCGTGCGGGCGCTGCCGATGGGCCAGGGGGGCGTCGCCGCCGGGGAGTGGACCGCGCTGGCCGAGGGGGTGGGCGAGAACGCCGGGCCCGAGTTCGCCGTCGAGTGCCGACCGGACGGCGCCTCGGGGTTGCTGCTCACCGTTCCGCACGAGGCGGCGCTGGCCGCGCACACGACGTCGCGCAGCGACTGGCGGCTGGCGCTGCGGGCGCCGGACGGCACCGGCGCGCTGGTCGCCCGCATCGGCGGCGACGCGGTGGACCGCCGCACGACGGACCTGTTCCCGGCGCTCGACCTGCCGCACCCCAAGCGCGGCCCGGTCCGCCTCCGCGTGCGCTACACCGGCGACCACGACCTGGCGCTGACCGTCACCGACCAACCCACGGACGGCGCCTGACCGTTCGCCGCCCGTAACCCCACGCCGGCCGCCGGGCCCCCACCCCGGCGCGTTCGCGCCAATCCACGAGACGGCCGGCCGAACTCGCCGGTCCCACCGGGCCGATGGCCGGGACCCGCCGCCGAAGCGCCCCGCGCACCGGGCGCTACGAGCGCCACTCTGCCCGAGGCGCGCACCCCAACCCGGCCGGCGGCGTCGCGCGAAGCACCCCGGGGACCAGCGCCGCCCACGCGGCCACTCGCCCGCGCGACTGACCGGCCCCGAGGCTCACCCCGCGCCCCTCACCGACCAGTTGCCCAACTCCCGGCACCCGCCGGAGCAACGACCCGCCCGCCCCAGCACAGCCCGATCACCCCCCGACAGCCACCCAACCCAGTCGCGGAGCGCGCCCCCCGCCCCCCACGCCCCCGCACCCGCACCCGCCAGCCCGCGCGGCCAGCGCTCCGCGCCCGGCGGCCGCGCCGGGCGCTCCCCGAAGCCGCCCGCAGGGCTACCCGTCTCCGGTGACCGTCAGCGCCGTCAGGCGGCGGATCGAGTACCACGTGCCGAGCACCGTGGCCGCGACCAGCAGCACCAGCGCCAACGGCAGCGCCACGTCGGACGTGACGTCGGCGCCCGAGGCGGCTATCCCCTCGGCCAGCGAAAGCGACCACTGCTGCACGCTCAGCGTGCGCACCCCGGGCAGCGTGCTGCCCAACAGCGCCTCCCAGACCAGCGCGTAGACCAGCCCGAAGACCACCGCGTTCCGCGAGACCGTGCCCAGGAGCAGGAAGATCGCGCTGTAGGCGACGGCCGCGACGGCGGCCGCCACGGTGTAGGCCGAGGCGATGCCCTGGCTGTTGCCGTTGAGGATCAGCCCGGACACCAGGATCGGCGCCGTGGTGAAGGCGACGGTCACGGCGACCGCGACGATCAGCTTGGTCAGGATGATGGTGCGCCGGGGCAGCGGCTTCGCCAGCAGATAGACGATCGATCCGTCGTCGATCTCCGGCGCGATGGCCCCCGTGCCGGCGACCACGCCGATCAGCGGGACCATGGAGGCGAGGGCGAAGCCGCCCAACACCTCGACGGCCGCCCCGTCGTCGGTGCCGCCGATGAGCCGGACGGCCAGCGAGATGATCAACAGCAGCGCGGGCAGGGCGATCAGGATCAACACCCGGCGACGGCCGAGCAGGGCCCGGTAGGTGAGCCGGGCGACGGTGTGGTTGTACATCGCGGTGAGGCTCCTTAGCGGCGGTACGCCGGGTCGAGGGCGGAACGCCGGCGAAGGGCCACGCGGCGCGGCGCGGCCGACGGGCGGGCGGAACAGCGGAGTCGCGGCATCGTCGTCACGCCCCCACCAGGTAGGAGAAGACGTTCTCCAGGGACTCGTCGGACGGCGCGACCGCCAGCAGCCTGATGTCCCGCTCCCTGGCGAGCGACGGCAGCCGCTCCGTGAAGCGCGCGAAGTCCACGGCCTGCACCCGCAGCGCTTCCTCGGCCACGTCCACCTCGATGCCCGAGGTGGAGGGATCGGCGATCAACGCGGCGGCCAGCGCCCTGTTGTCGCTGGAGCGGATCAGATAGCGGTGCGGCCGGTCGGTCATCAGCCGGCGGATCTTGCGGAAGTCGCCGGACGCCGCGTGCCGGCCGGCGACGACCACCTCGATGTGGCTGGCGAGCTGCTCGACCTCCTCCAGGATGTGCGAGGAGAACAGGACCGTGCGGCCCTCGTCGCCCATCTTGGCCAGCAGGTCCATGAGTTGGAGCCGCTGCCTGGGGTCCATGCCGTTGAACGGCTCGTCCAGCAGCAGCACCGACGGGTGGTGCACCAGGGCCGAGGCCATCTTGACCCGCTGCCGCATCCCCTTGCTGTAGGTGTCGATGCGGCGGTCGGCGGCGTGCGTCATCTCGACCGTGGCCAGGGCCTCGGCCGCCGCCGCCTTCGGGTCGGGCAGCTGGTGCAGCTCGGCGTTGGCCAGCACGAACTCGCCGCCCGTGAGGTAGTCGTACATCCCCTCGCGCTCGGGCACGAGGCCGATCTGCCGGTAGCACTCGGCGTTCCGCCAGATCGGCCTCTCGTCGAGGGTGACCTTGCCGGCGGAGGGCGCCAGGAAGCCGCTCATCATGTTGATCAGCGTGGACTTGCCGGCGCCGTTGGGGCCGAGCAGCCCGGTGACGCCGGGGCCGATGGTCATCGTGATGTCGTTGACCGCCACCACGTTGCCGAACCAGCGTGAGGTGTTGGTGATGTGGAGGGTGGTCACAGCCCGGCCTTTCGGTAGCGGCGTCCCAGCAGCAGGTAGCAGACGACGGTGACGAGGATCGCCATCGCCAGCAGCGCGACCCCGGCCCCGTCCGTCGGCGCCTGCTCGTAGGGGTAGCCCGAGGTGCCGCCGAGGAACGAGGTCTGGATGCCGTCGATCAGCGTGCCGGGCGAGAACAGACCTATCCAGCCGACGGCCTGCTCGCTGCCCTGCTCGTAGGCGACGGCCTGGAGCGCGGTGACCGCGAAGTACGGGATGGTCAACACCCCGATCACGGCGGCCACGCCGAAGCCACGGCGCGGGGTGAGGCTGGCGACCCACAGCGCGAGCGCCGCGTGCATCAGGGCGAAGAGCACCGAGAGCGCCATGCCCTGGCCGAAGCCCTTGGTCTGCTCGGCGAAGCCCAACTCGGCCAGCAGCCCGCCAACATAGGCGAGGACCAGCGGCAGCGCCACGAAGAGGAAGATCGCGCAGCTGAGGGCCGCGTACTTCGCGACCACGTAGTCGCGGCGCTCGATCGGGCGCGAGAAGTACAGCGGGGTGACCTTGAACCGCAGGTCGAGGGAGACCATCTGCGGCGCGGCGAGCGCCACGTACAGGCCCACGATGGGCTGCATGAACAGCGCGTAGCTCGTGTAGGCGATGGGCAGTTCGTCGAGCCCGACGAAGGCGGCGATGGCCACCATCACCACGGCGGGCGCCAACATGATCCCGAACAGGCCCATCGGCAGCACCTTGGAGCGGGCCGAGCGGCCGAGGCCGAACGAGCCGCGCAGCGAGTGCAGGAAGAGCGCGCGCCGCGCGTAGGAGATCCCGAACCGCTCGCCGGTGTAGTTGCGATAGCCGATGTTGTGGATGCGGGCATCCGTGCCGGTGCTCATCGGGTGACCTCCGCGTTGCTGACGTCGGCCGCCTGGTCGCCGGCCCGGTCGACGCCGCCATCGGCGCCGCCCCCCGCACCGCCCACGGAGCCGCGCGACTGGAACACCTCGGCGATCTCGTGCCGGCCGCGCTCCATCCGCACCAGCCCCAGGCCGAGTTCGACCACGGCGTCCCGCACCGTGTCGTAAACGCCCTCGTCCGTGATCTCCAGATGGATCTGCCGGCCGGGCGTCGTCACCGTCTCCACGCCGACCTCAGCCAGGGCGGCGCGCAGCGCGGCCGTCCCGTCCGGGTGCGCGTCGCTGTCGGTGACCTCGATGGCGAGCGAGGCCGTGGCCTCGACAAAGCTCGCCGTGGTCTGCGAACGCAGCAGCCGGCCGCCGTCGATGACCACGATGTGCTCGCTGGTGCGCTCCAACTCCCGCAGCAGATGGGAGGTGACCAGCACGGAGATGCCGAAGTCGCTGTGGATGCGGCGGATCAGGCCGAGCATCTCGTCCCGGCCCGCCGGGTCGAGCCCGTTGGTCGGCTCGTCCAGCAGCACCAGCTTCGGGTCGTGCACCAGCGCCTGCGCCAGCTTGACCCGCTGCTTCATGCCCGTCGAGTACCCGCCCATGGGCCGGTACCGCTCCTCGTAGAGCCCGACGTGGCGCAGGGTGTCGGCCGTCCGCTCCCGGGCGGCGGTGCGCGGCAGCCCGGACATGCAGGCCATGTGCACGACGAACTCGGTGGCACTCACATCGGGTGGCAGGCAGTCGTGCTCGGGCATGTAGCCCACCTGCGCCCGTATCGTCTCGCCCTCGGCCGCCGAGTCGAGGCCGAGGACGCTCGCCGTCCCCTCGGTCGCCGGGGCCAGTCCCAACAGGATCTTGATCAGGGTGGACTTCCCCGCACCGTTGGCACCGACCAGGCCGGTGACCCCGGGCTGGATGTCGATGGTCAGGCCGTCCAACGCGGTCACCCGGGGATACCGCTTGGTCAAGCCGTTGGTTTCAATGACGCTCACGACCACGACGGTAGCCGTGACCTTCGTCTCGCGCGTCAGCCCTCGGTAGTCATCCTCTGGGCCAGCCCCTAGGGGCGAACACTCAGACCGCAGGCTAACAGGCGCCCGTCGACCCCCTACCAAAGTACTAGCGTCTAGCCCCTGACCTGCGCCATTCCCTCCAGGGCAATGCGCTCGAAGACCTCAGGGTCGGTGGCGAAGACGGAGTCTTCGACCGGCCAGTGCACGACCAGTTCGTCGAAGCCCAGCTCGACCAGGTGCCCGGCGTGATCGACGAACGCGTCGACCGAATCGAGCGTGCCGACGCCCGCCGGGCGGTCGCTGGAGTCCAACAGGACCCGCCGCACGTCGCCCGGCTGCCGGCCGCTGTCCTCGCAGACGCTGTCCAGCAGTTCCAACTGCCGCGCCAGGCCCGCCCGGTAGTCGGCCGGGCTGGCGTCGGTGCCCAGCGTCTTGGGGTCGCCCGTGGTGACCCAGCCCTGCCCGTGCCGCGCGGCCAGCGCCATCCCGCGCCGCCCGGCGGCCGCGACCACGAAGGGCAGCCGGGGCCGTTGCAGGCAGCCGGGCTGGTTGCGCACCTCGTGCGCCGAGTAGAAGTCGCCCCGGAACGAGACGCCGGCGGCCGGCTCGGCCTCGTCGCCCTCGCCGGCCTCGCCGCCCCGGCTGAGCACCCGGTCCAGCAGCCGCAGGAACTCGGCGAACCGGTCCGCCCGTTCCCTCGGCGTCCAGGCGTCGTCCCCGAGCGCGGTCGCGTCGAAGCCGGTGCCGCCGGAGCCGATGCCCAGCGTGACCCGGCCGCCGGAGATGTCGTCGAGGCTGAGCAACTCCTTGGCCAGCGGCACCGGGTGGCGGAAGTTGGGCGAGGTGACCAGCGTGCCCAGGCGCAGCCGCTCGGTGACGACGGCCGCCGCCGTCAGCGTGGGCAGCGCCCCGAACCAGGCCCGGTCGCGGAAGCTCCGCCAGGAGAGATGGTCGTAGGTGTAGGCGGTGTGGAAGCCCAACTCCTCCGCGCGCTCCCATCGCTGTCGCCCGCCCTGGGCCCAACGGTGGACGGGCAGGATCACGGTGGAAAGCCGCAGCGCAGGCTCGGGGGAGACAGCCATGGGCAGCAAGCGTAGGCCCTTATCCGGCACGGCACCGCCGCTTCCCGGCAAGCGAGGGGGGCGCACAGACGAGAGAGTCACCGCACGGAAGTGCGCGCATATGCTGGGTGACTGTGCCAGAACTTCCCGAGCCCGCCGCGCCCGCCCTACGCCCCCGACTCATCGCATCCGACCTCGACGGCACCCTGCTCCGCGACGACAAGACCGTCTCGCCCCGCACGGCGGCGGCGCTCGCCGCGGCCACCGCGGCCGGCATCCGGATCGTCTTCGTCACCGGCCGCCCGGCCCGCTGGATGGAGGTGGTCAGCGAACACCTCCACGGCGAGGGCGTCGCCATCTGCGGCAACGGCGCGGCCGTCGTCGACCTGCGGAACGGCGGCCAACTCATCGAGGTGCGCCCGCTGCCCAGGGAGAACGCGCTGGCCGTGGTGCACGCGCTCCGCACGGCCGCCCCGGGAACGACGTTCGCCGTGGAGCGCACCATTGGCATCCACCAGGAGCCCGGCTACCCGCCGATGACCATGGACCCGGCGATCGAGGTGGCGCCCGTCGACAAGCTGCTCGCCGAGGGCGACGCGTACCGGGGCGCCCCCGTGCTCAAGCTGCTGGCTCACCACGACACCCTCGACCCCGACGCGTTCCTGGCCCTGGCCAGGGAGACGACCGGCCACTGGGCCGAGTCCACCCGGTCGAGCACCTCGGCGCTGCTGGAGATCAGCGCGCCCGGCGTCAGCAAGGCCACGACGCTGGCGCTGCGCTGCGAACGCGCCGGCATCGACCCGTCGCGGGTCGTCGCCTTCGGCGACATGCCCAACGACCTGGAGATGCTGACCTGGGCCGGCACCGGCTACGCGATGGCCAACGCCCACCCCGCCGTCCTGGCGGCCACCGCCCACCACACGGACTCGAACGAGAACGACGGCGTCGCCCAGGCGATCGAACGCCTGCTGCTCCTCCCAACGTGACGCTGGCCGCTGGGCTTTCGGGGACCGAGCCGCCGCCGCCGGCGGGCGGCGTGGGCCGCTGGGCGCGGCGGCCGTTCGGGCCGACGGTCTGACGGCCCGGCGGCCCGTGCGGGCCAGTGGCCTGGCGGGCCGGGCCGTTGGCGTGGTGCGCCGTGCGGGCCGGCAGCCTGGGGCGTTGGTTACTGGCGCAGCGGTTCTCGGCGAACGCGCGTACGCCGCGCGGCGGTTCTCGCCCCAGGCGGCCCATCGGCTGCGCGCCGCCGACGACAACGGACGCTGCGCACATCGGCCACTGCCCGCAGGGCATCTGAGGAACGGAGCACCGCCGGCGGCAAGACCCCTGGCGCGGCGGCTCGGGCCACTGGCTACTGGCACAGCGGCCCCCGGCGAACAACCGCAGGACGCGCCGCCGGCGGGCGGACACCGGACGCTGACCGCTCAGTGTTCTGAGAGCCGGGTCGCCACAGGCGCAGCGCCATCCGGCGAACAACCGCACGCCGCGCGGCGGTTCTCGCCCCAGGCTGGCACACGCCGGCCGCTGAGGCTCCCCGAGAACGGGGCGCCGCCGGTGGACCGGGCTGCCGAGCCTCCCGGGGCTCGTCTCTCCGGGCGAGGGCGGCTCGGAACGTTGGCTGCTGGCGCAGCGGTCCTCGCCTCCGGCTGGCCCGTGCGGGGTGTGCCCAGCGGGCGCTGGCCGCTGGGCCTTGGGAACGGGTCGTATTGCCACTGCACGCGGGGCCGCTGACCGCAGGGCTTTCGCGGAACGGCCAGAGGCCGCAGGGCGCTGAGCCTTTTCCTGGCAAGGGTTGACCAGCCCTGAACGCTCGGCGATGGCCTTCCGGGGAACGGCCGCAGGCCACCGGGCTGTCGGCGCCGCCGGACGCGGCACCCGTTGCCGAAGCGCCCGGTGAACGACCGTCGCTGCTCGTCCTGTTGAGCAGCAGCGCACCTCAGCAGGCAACGGCTCGCAGCCGCACGGTGAACGAGCACCGCAGCCAGCCCCGCCGGAGAGCCCGTCGCCGACCGCCCGGCCAGCAACGGAACGACCGCCATCGCTCGGCCCGTTGACCGAACGGGCACCGGCACGCCCCGGGGGCGCGCCGCCTCAGACGCCCGGCCGCCGGGCCGCGACCGCGTACGCGAACATCGAATCGCCGGCTCGGGCACCGCCGGAGGCGCCCCTTCGGCCCTCGCTGAACAACCGGCGCTGTCCACCCCGTTGACCAGTCGGTCAACACACCTCCGGCATCCGGCCGCCAGGCGGCGCTTCACAAGCGGCCGCCGGCGGCCGACCCGTTGGCCGTCCGGACGCAGCGCGGCGTGCCGGGCCGGCTCGATGTGCACGATGGCTCAAGTCGAGATCCCCGGCCCACCGGCCGGACGCGGCGAACGTCGCCCGGAACTCGGCCCGTTGGCCACGCGGGCGCCGCCATCCGACGGCCGGACTATCCGACGAACGACGGCCGTCGCTGCCGTTCCGCTGCCGGACACAGCGCACCACACCATCGTCGAAGGGCAGGCCAACCGCACCAGGCCGCCAGGCCGAAGGCACCGGCCCACCGGGAAGCCAGCACCACGCGCAGCCGACCGCCAGCCCGACAACCCGTCGGCGACCGCCAGGAGGACATGGCGCCCCGGCTGCCACCCGCCCCACATCACCGCCGAAGGCGAAATACCGGCCAGGCCGCCAGGCCGGCGCCGCACGCCATAGCCGCAGGCACCCGCCCCGGCCACCCGCCCCACGCCACCGCCGAAGGCACCATCGCCGGCCTTCGGCCGGGCCCCACCCCCGGGCGTTCCCGAAAACCCGCCCGGCCAGGGCCACCCCGGCCGCCACCCGCCAGGCCGGCGCCACCCGCCCACGCCATCGCCAAAGGCAAAAAAACCCGCCCGGCCGCCAGGCCAGCGCCACTCACGCCAACTCCGGTCGCCGGCCGCCAGGCCGGCGCCGCGCGCCGTCGCCGAAGGCACCCGCCCCGGCCTTCGGCCGGCCGCCGGGCCGGCCGTCCCCGAAAGCCCACCCGGCCAGGGGCTAGTCGTCGCCGCTGGAGAACTCCGGGCTGCTGAAGTGCGGGCTGCTGTAACGGAGTCGCGGGGTACGCCCCTCCGGCGGGGGCGCGTCGGCCAACTCCCGCCGCAGCAGCGGGTTGAACCCCTGGTCGAGCAGCGCCCGGCGCCACTCGGCGCGGGCGACGGCGACCTCCTGGGTCAGCGCCACGCTCGCGGCGGGCGCCGAGGCCCGGATCGAGGTGGAACCGTTGCGCACCGCAGCCACCCACAGCGCGCCCACCGCGACCAGCGCGCCCACGGCCGTGAACAGCGCGAACGCCCAGCCCACCGACCGCATCGAGGCGGCCACCGCCGGCTCGGGGCTGGCCAGCCGCAGCGCGTACCCGAGCAGCAGGAAGATCACCGCGCTGATGCCCGCCAACACCGGGATCAGCGCGAACGCGACCAACAGCCCGCCGCTGCCTCGCCGGCCGTCGCGCGGCGCCGGCGCGCCCGCGCCGCGTTCCCGGCCGTCGGCCTCGCGCAGGCGCTCGCGCAGCGCCGCGAACCGCCGGTACTGCGGCTCGGCGGAGACCAGGATCTCGGGGAGCGCGGCCAGCGCCAACTCCCGCAGGCGCGCCACGCGTTCCGGCGTCACGTCGGCGGCCAGCCGGGCAGCGCGCAGCGCCTCCTCAAGCACCCGCTCGACCTCGGACCGGTCACCGGCCGGCAGTTCGACTGGGCTGTTCATGGGCGCCCCCAGATGCACTCAGGCAGAGAGCTGTTGAACCAGGACGTGAGCCAGGGACCAAGATGGTAAAGGGCCAGGCGCGATTCGGACAGGAAAATAGCCGGAGTTCGCACGACTCCGCCCTATCGTCCCCCCATCCCCTGCCCAGCCACGCCCCAACCACACCTCCCGCCCCAACCGGCAGGCACGGGCGGTGCGGCGCGCGCCCCCGAACCGGCCCGCGCCCCGCGAACAACGCGCGCCGGCGGCCACGCCCGCGCGCGCTCGCGGCTACGACCGGTCCTGGTCGGGCAACGGCAGCCGCGCCACCAGCAGTTTGCCGCCCATGGTCACCCCGCCGTCCATGGCGATGGCCAGGGAGTCGGCGTACACGTGGGGCCCCTCGACGCGCGGCGGGGCGTCCTCGCCGGCGCCGTCCGGGTCGGCGTCCGAGCCGCCCGTCTCCCCCGTCAGATAGGGAATGGGGCTGTGCCCGTGCACGACGCGCTTGCCGCCGAAGGTGTCGAGCAACTCGCGCACCGCGCCCGGCCCGTCCTCGTCGCGGAACGCGAACCGCTTGGTGAACTTGCGGAACAGCTCCCAGGTCTCGCCGACGTCGTTGCGCTGCAACGCCTGCCAGATCGCGTCGTTCACGTCGTCGACGGCGCTGCCGTAGTCGAGGTAGGAGGTGGTGTCGGAGTGCACCAGCAGGTGCCCGTCGGCGACCGCCATCGAGTCGAGCCGGGACATCCACTGGATGTGGTGGTCGCGCAGCCGCTCCATGTCGGTGCGCTGGCCGCCGTTGAGCATCCAGGCAGCCTGGAAGGAGGCGGTGCCGGCGGCGGAGTCGACGGGGGTGTCGGCGAAGCGGCTGGCGCCGATCAGCAGCAGTTCGTGGTTGCCGAGCAGGGCCTTGCAGTACCCGCCGGCGGCGGCGGCCTCGGCGGAGAGCCGCATCACCAGGTCGAGCACGCCGACCCCGTCCGGTCCTCGGTCGGTGAAGTCCCCCAGGAACCACAGCCGCGCGTTGCCCGCCGCCCAGCGGTCCTCGGCGTCCGTCAGGCCGGCCTCGCGCAGCGCGGCCCGCAGCTCGTCGAGATAGCCGTGCACGTCGCCGACCACGTAGAGCGGGCCGACGCCGCCGTCCATGACCGGGATGTCCGGCAGGGTCGGCGTATACAGGTCGGGATTCGCCTCGGCGTCGCCCGGGGGCGTGCCGCGCCCCGCCACTGGTCCCTGGTCGGCCCCCTGAGTCATCGACCCCTCCACCACTGCGCGCCGCCTCCACCTGCGGGACCCGAACGATCGGGCGGGTCCCCATGCCGTTCGCCCATCATAGGAATCCCGGTGGCCAGTTGTGACACACCTGGGGGAGACCGTTGCCAGGCCGGTAACTGTTTACCCGAAACTATCGTTCGACGGCAGGGGGCTTGCGGGGGGCTGCCACGGTGGCGTGCTCGCTGCGGCGCGCCCCCGGCTGCGAGGAGGCGCGCACCAGAAGCTCGGTGGGCATCATCCGGAACTGCGGAACGCGGCCGGGTTCGCCGCCCTCGATGGCGTCGATCAGCAGCTGGATCACGGCGGTCCCGATGCGGCCCGGCTGGAGGGAGAGGGTCGTGACGGGCGGTTCGGTCGCCGCGTAGACGGTGGACTCGCTACAGCAGACGAGCAGCAGGTCGTCCGGGACCCGCAGGCCGTAGCGGCGCGCGGCGGCGAGCAGGTCGGTGCCGTTGGGGTCGAAGAGCCCGTAGACCGCGTCCGGCCGGTCGGGTCGGGCCAGCAGCCGGTCGGCGGCCATGGCGCCGGCGCACGGGTCGTGCGCGGGATAGGCCTCGTAGACGGGCTCCTGGCCGGCGCGTTCACACCAGTTGAGGTAGGCGGTGGTGGAGAGCCGGGTGTAGGTGTCGGTGCTGGTCCCGGTGAGCAGGCCGATCCGGCGGGCGCCGGCGGCGGCGAGGTGGTCGAGGAGCCCGGCGACGGCGGCCTGGTGGTCGTTGTCCACCCAGGCGGTGACGGGCAGGTCGCCACCCGGCTGGCCGTCGGAGACCACCGGAATGCCCTGCCGCACCAGTTCGGTGACGACCGGGTCGTGGTCGGACGGGTCGATGACGACGGTGCCGTCGAGGGCGACGTTGGACCAGACGTCGAAGTCCCGGTGTTGGGAGGCGGCGGGCAGGATCACCAGGGCGTAGCCCCGGGCGAGCGCGGCCGAGGTCGCCGCCCTGGCCATCTCCGCGAAGTAGGCGAACTCGGTGAAGGTGAACGGTTCTTCGCCATAGGTGGTGACCGTCAGTCCGATCAGCCCGGACTTGCCGGTGCGCAGGGTGCGCGCGGCGGCCGACGGGCGGTAGCCCAGGCGGTCGGCGATGGCCCGCACATGGCGGCGGGTCGTGTCCGGCAGCCGTCCCTTGCCGTTGAGCGCGTCGGAGACAGTCGTGATGGAGACGCCGGCCGCTGCCGCCACCTCACGAATGCCGGCCCTGCCGCTGGTACGGCGGCCCTTGGCCCGTGGCACCGGATGCTTCGCTGCTGTCATGGCGACCTGATGGTAGGCCCGGAGCGGGGCCGTCTTCCGGGGCGTGAGCGGGCCCTTCAAGCGGACGTTTCCGCGTGGTCAACACGGGCCGTTCGCCCGGGATCAGAAGATCCACCAGGTCAGGCGTCCCGGCCTCGACGCCCCCGGCTCGCGGCCGCCGAGGAGGGCCGCCGGCTTTCAACGTCGCGCGGCTCACTCGATCGAGTGCAGCGCGCCGGCAGCTCGACGGGGGCGCGCGGCAGGCGGGATGCGCCGGTCCGACGGGGTGGCGCGGGCCGGCCTCGCCCTTAGGGTGAACGGGTGACCGCTCAACCTTCTCCCTCCCAGGACTCCGCACCGGACACCTCACGCGCCGCGACCCCCGAGTCCGCCGTCGGCCCCCGGCTGCGCGCGGCGCTCGACGGCCTGCCGGCCTACGTTCCCGGCCGGGCCAGGGCCGCGACGGGCCGCACCTTCAAGCTGTCGTCCAACGAGAACCCGTATCCCCCGCTGCCGGGGGTGCTGGAGACGGCCGTCGCCGCGGCCGGAGCGCTCAACCGCTATCCGGACCTGGCCAGTTCGGCCCTGACCGCCGAGCTGGCGGAACGGCTGGCGGTGCCGGCCGACCACCTCGCGCTCGGCACGGGCTCGGTGGGCGTGGCCCAGCAGCTGGTGCAGGCCACGGCGGGCCCGGGCGACGAGGTGGTCTACGCCTGGCGGTCCTTCGAGGCGTACCCGATCGTCGTCCAGATCTCCGGGGCGCGCTCGGTCCGGGTGCCGCTGACGGCGGACGAGGAGCACGACCTGCCGGCGATGGCGGACGCGATCACCGACCGCACCCGGCTGGTCTTCGTGTGCAACCCGAACAACCCGACCGGCGCCGCCCTGCGCCGCGCCGAGCTGCTGGCCTTCCTCGACCGGGTGCCGTCGGACGTGCTGGTGGTGCTGGACGAGGCGTACCGGGAGTTCAACCGGGACCCCGAGGTGCCCGACGGCGTGGAGCTGTACCGGGACCGGCCCAACGTCTGTGTGCTGCGCACGTTCTCCAAGGCGTACGGCCTGGCCGGGCTGCGGGTCGGCTACGCGGTGGCGCATCCGCCGGTGGCGGCGGCGCTGCGGAAGACGGCGGTGCCGTTCGGGGTCAGCCAGATCGCGCAGGACGCGGCGGTCGCCTCGCTGCGCTCGGAGGAGGCGCTGCTGGAGCGGGTGGCGGCGCTGGTCGTCGAGCGGACCAGGGTGACCGGGGCGCTGCGCGCCCAGGGGTGGACGGTGCCGGAGTCGCAGGCCAACTTCGTCTGGCTGCGGCTGGGCGAGGCCACGGCGGAGTTCGCGGCGCGCTGCGAGGAGCGGGGCGTCACGGTGCGGCCGTTCCCCGGGGAGGGCGCGCGGATCACGGTGGCCGAGCCGGAGGCGAACGACCTGGTGCTTGAGGTGGCCGGCGCGTTTCTGGCCGCCGGCTCAGGGCCGGGCTGAGCCGGGCTGAGCCGGGCCGGGCTGAGCCGAGCGGTCCCGGGAGCCGCGCACCCGCGCTGAGCTGCGAGAACACCGCGCCTTCACGAAAAACACACCCCCGGTGAAGTCCAGGGGAGAGCGCGGAGCATAATGGCTTGTGAATGTGAATACGTTCACAAGCACAGGAGCGGACCCATGGACCTCGCGCTCGCGCCGGAGACGTTGGCACGGTGGCAGTTCGGCATCACGACCGTCTACCACTTCCTCTTCGTTCCGCTGACCCTCTCCCTGGCCAGCCTGACCGCAGGGCTCCAGACCGCGTGGGTGCGCACGGGGAAGGAGAAGTACCTCAGGGCCACCAAGTTCTGGGGGAAGCTCTTCCTGATCAACATCGCCATGGGCGTGGTCACCGGGATCGTGCAGGAGTTCCAGTTCGGCATGAACTGGTCCGACTACTCGCGCTTCGTCGGCGACGTCTTCGGCGCCCCGCTGGCGCTGGAGGCACTGATCGCGTTCTTCTTCGAGTCCACCTTCATCGGGCTGTGGATCTTCGGCTGGGACAAGCTGCCGCCGAAGCTCCACCTCGCCACCATCTGGACCGTGGCGGTCGGCAGCGTCCTGTCGGCGTACTTCATCCTGGCCGCCAACTCCTGGATGCAGCACCCCGTCGGCTACCGCATCAACGAGGAGACCGGCCGCGCCGAACTGACCGACATCGTGCGGGTGTTGACGCAGAACACGGCGGTGGCCCAGTTCGCGCACACCATCACGGCGGCGTTCCTGGTCGGCGGCGCGTTCCTGGTCGGGATCTCCGCGTTCCACCTGCTGCGCCGCCGGCACATCGCGGTGATGCGCACCTCGCTGCGGCTGGGGCTGGTGACGATGGTGGCCGCCGGGATGCTGACCGCGTTCACCGGCGACCGGCTCGGCAAGATCATGTACGAGCAGCAGCCGATGAAGATGGCCGCCGCCGAGGCGCTCTGGGAGACCGAGGCGCCCGCGCCGTTCTCGCTCTTCGCGGTCGGCGACGTGGACGCCGGGCACAACGTGGTCAGCGTCGAGCTGCCCGGGCTGCTGTCCTTCCTGGCCCACGACAACTTCAGCGACCCGGTGCCCGGCATCAACGACACCAACGAGGCGATGCGGGAGGCGTACGGGCCGGGCGACTACCGGCCCAACATCCCGCTGGCCTACTGGAGCTTCCGCTGGATGATCGGCTTCGGCATGGCCTCGGCGGCGATCGGCGCGGCCGGGCTGTGGCTGACCAGGCGGCGGTTCCTGCTGGGCGAGGAGCTGCGGACCGGGGAGGACGAGGTGCCCCGGCTGGCGCTCACCCGCCACCTCCCGCTGGGCGCCGGGCTGACCCGCTGGTACTGGCGGATCGCGACGCTCACCATGCTCTTCCCGCTGGTCGCCAACGCCTGGGGCTGGATCTTCACCGAGACCGGGCGCCAACCGTGGGTGGTCTACGGGGTGTTGCGCACGGCCGACGCGGTCTCCCCCGGCGTCTCGCAGGGCGAGGTGATCACCTCGCTGGTCGTCTTCACCGCGCTCTACGGGCTGCTCGCGGTGATCGAGGTGCGGCTGATGATCCGCTACGTCAAGGCCGGGCCGCCGGAGCTGACCGAGGCCGACCGCCATCCGCCGACCCGGATCGGCGGGCCACCGTCCGTGCCGGGCGCCCGGGCGGACGCCGAGTCCGAGGACCGTCCCATGGCCTTCTCCTACTGACGGCCGAGTACGAGCACCGAGACGCGAAGGGAGCGTTCGGATGGAACTCCACACCCTGTGGTTTGTCGTCATCGCCGTGCTGTGGGTCGGCTACTTCTTCCTCGAGGGGTTCGACTTCGGCATCGGCGTGCTCACCGGGACCCTCGCCAGGGACCGGGCCGAGCGGCGCGTGCTGATCAACACGATCGGGCCGGTCTGGGACGGGAACGAGGTGTGGCTGCTGACCGCCGCCGGCGCGACGTTCGCCGCGTTCCCCGACTGGTACGCCACCCTGTTCTCCGGCTTCTACCTGCCGCTGCTGCTGATCCTGGTCTGCCTGATCGTGCGCGGGGTGGCCTTCGAGTACCGCGCCAAGCGGCCCGAGGAGCGCTGGCAGCGCGGCTGGGAGCACGCCATCTTCGTCTCCTCGCTGGTGGTGTCGGTGCTGTGGGGCGTGGCCTTCGCCAACATCGTGCGGGGCGTTCCGATCGACGCCGAGGGCGAGTTCGTCGGCGACGTGGGCGATCTGCTCTCGCCTTACGCGCTGCTGGGCGGCGCGGTGAGCCTGGCGCTCTTCACCCTGCACGGCGCGCTGTTCGCGGCGCTGAAGACGGTGGGCGACATCCGGGCGCGGGCCCGCCGGCTGGCCGGGCGGCTGGGGCTGGTCGGCGGCGCGCTGACCGTGGGCTGGCTCGGCTGGACGCTGGCCGAAGCGGACACCTGGCGCGCGGCGCCGGCGCTGGTCGTGGCGGTGCTGGCGCTGGTCGGCGCGCTGGCGGCCAACGCCAGGGGCCGGGAGGGCTGGGCGTTCCTCAGCTCGGGGGTGCTGGTGGTCGCGGTGGTCGCGCTGTGGTTCCTCACGCTCTTCCCCGACGTGATGCCCTCCTCGCTCGACCCGGCCTGGTCGCTGACGGCGGCCGACTCGGCCTCATCGCCGTACACGCTGCGGATCATGACCTGGTGCGCGGCGCTGGCCACCCCGCTGGTGCTGCTCTACCAGGGCTGGACGTACTGGGTCTTCCGCAAGCGGATAGGCACCCAGCACCTGGCGCCGGCCGCCCATGGCGCGGACGCGGAGCCGGCGGACGCGCCCGAGCCGGCCGGCACGGGGACGCCGACATGAGGCCCGTCGATCCCCGGCTGCTGCGCCACGCCTCCGCGACCCGCTGGCTGCTGGCCGGCTCGGTGCTGCTGGGGCTGGCCGAGGCCGGGCTGCTGGTCGCGCAGGCGCTGCTGGTCGCGCGGGTGATCGCCGGCGCGGTGACGGCCGGCCAGGGCCTGGGCGAACTCGGCGGCTGGCTCGGCTGGTTGGCGGCCACCGCGCTGGCGCGCGGGCTGGTCAGCTACGCCACCGACTGGCTGGCGCACCGGGCGGGCGCCTCGGTCACCTCGCGGCTGCGGCTGCTGCTGACCGACCGGGCCGCGCTGCTGACGCCGCACGGGCTGAACGGGCGGCCGACGGGGGAGCTGACCACGCTGGCCACCCGGGGGATCGACGCGCTCGACGACTACTTCGGCCGCTATCTGCCGCAGCTGGGGCTCGCGGCGGTGGTGCCGTTCGCGGTGCTGGCCTGGGTGGCGACGGAGGACTGGGTGGCCGCCGGGATCATGGTGGTCACGCTGCCGCTGATCCCGATCTTCATGGTGCTGATCGGCTGGGCCACCCAGGCCCAGATGGACCGGCGCTGGCGCCAACTGTCCCGGCTCTCCGGCCACTTCCTCGACGTGGTCGCCGGCCTCGCCACCCTCAGGGTCTTCGGCCGGGCCCGGGCCCAGGCGGAGAACATCCGCGCCATCACCGACTCCTACCGGCGCGGGACGCTGCGGACCCTGCGGGTCGCGTTCCTCTCCTCGTTCGCGCTGGAGCTGCTCGCCACGCTCTCGGTGGCGCTGGTCGCGGTCAGCATCGGGATGCGGCTGGTCCACGGCGACCTGGACCTGGAGACGGCGCTGGTGGTGCTGGTCCTGGCGCCCGAGGTCTATCTGCCGCTGCGGCAGGTGGGCGCCAGGTTCCACGCGGCGCAGGAGGGACTGGCGGCGGCCGATGAGGTCTTCGCCGTGTTGGAGACCGAGCCGCCGGCCCGGGGCACCGGGCCGGTGCCGGCGCGGCCCGAACTCCGGCTGGAGCGCACGGTGGTGCGCTACCCGGAGCGGGCGGGGGAGCCCGCCGAGCCGGCGGAGCCGGCGCTGCCCGCGACCAGCCTGCGCGTGGCGCCCGGCGAGACGGTGGCGCTGACCGGCCCCTCGGGCGGCGGCAAGTCGACCGCGCTGCGCGCCCTGTTGGGGCTGGTGCGGCCGGCGTCGGGGCGGGTGCTGGTGGGCGGGGTCGAGCTGGCCTCGCTGGACCTGGCGGCCTGGCACCGGGAGATCGCCTGGGTGCCACAGCACCCGCTGCTCTTCGCGGGCACGGTCGCGGAGAACGTGCGGCTGGCCCGGCCGGACGCCGCCGACGCCGAGGTGGCGGCGGCGCTCGCCGAGGCGGCCGCCGGGGAGCTGGACCCGGCGCTGCGGCTCGGCCCGGGCGGCGCGGGGCTGTCGGCGGGGCAGCGGCAACGGGTCGCGCTGGCGCGGGCGTTCCTCGCCGACCGGCCGATCCTGCTGCTGGACGAGCCGACCGCCGCGCTGGACGGGGCGACGGAGGCGGCCGTGGTGGCGGCGATCGCCCGGCACGCGGCCGGGCGGACCGTGCTGCTGGTCAGCCACCGGCCGGCGTTGCTGGCCATCGCCGACCGGACGGTGCGCCTGGGGCGGCCGGCGCGCCGGGACCGGGCGACGGACCCGGCCCGAATGATTCACGTGAAACATCGACCGGCGGCGGGCGCGGCGGACGCCGTTCCGGTGTCGGAGGCGCCGGCCGACGCCGAGCCGGCGACGGCCCGGGGCTCGGCGCTGCGCTGGGTGCGGGGGCTGGCCGGGGGAGGGCGCGGCCGGCTGGCGCTGGCCACGGTGCTGGGCGCGCTGGCGCTGGGCAGCGCGGTGGGGCTGATGGCCACCTCGGGCTGGCTGATCTCCCGGGCCTGGGAACAGCCGCCGGTGCTCTACCTGTTGGTGGCGGTCACCGCCACCCGCGCCTTCGGCCTGGGGCGCGCGGTCTTCCGCTACGCGGAGCGGCTGCTCAGCCATGACGCCGTGCTGCGGCTGCTCGCGAACCTGCGGGTCGCCGTCTACGCGCGGCTGGAGCGGCTGGCGCCGGCCGGCCTGGGGCGGCGCGGGCGGGGCGACCTGCTGTCCCGGATGGTGGCCGATGTGGACGCGCTCCAGGACTACTTCCTGCGCTGGCTGCTGCCGGTGACCGTGGCGGGCACGGTCGGCGTCGCGAGCGTGCTGTTCACCGGCTGGCTGCTGCCGGCGGCCGGCGCCGCGCTGGCCGTCGGGCTGCTGCTGGCCGGCGTGGCCGTGCCGGCGCTGGCCGGCGCGCTGGCCCGGCGGGCCGAGGCCCGAACGGCCCCGGCGCGCGGGGTGCTGGCGGAGCGGGTGGTGGCGCTGCTGACCGGGACCGACGAGCTGCTGGTGGCCGGGGCGCTGCCCGGCCGGCGGGCTGCGGTGGCCGAGGCGGACGGCGAACTGACCCGGCTGGCCCGGCGCTCCGCGCGGGTCACGGCGCTGGCCGGCGGGCTGACCGCGCTGGTCACGGGGGCGACGGTCGCCGCCGCCGGCTGGTTCGGGGTGCCGGCGGTGGCGAACGGGGAGCTGGCCGGCGTCTGGCTGGCCACCGTGGTGCTGGTGCCGCTGGCCGCGTTCGAGGCGGTGGCGGGGCTGCCGCTGGCCGTTCAGCAGCGGCAGCGCTCGCGGCGCGCGGCCGAGCGGGTGCGCGAGGTGCTGACCGCGCCGGAGCCGGTGACCGAGCCGGCGCGGCCGGCCCCGGCGCCGGCGGGCCCGTTCCCGCTGCGGCTGCGCGGGCTGACCGCGCGCCACCCGGGGCAGGCCGTTCCCGCGCTGCGCGGCGTCGACCTGGAGCTGACGCCGGGCCGGCGGATCGCGGTGGTCGGCGCCTCGGGCGCGGGGAAGACCACGCTGGCCCACTGCCTGCTGCGCTTTCTCGACCCGGAGGCGGGCGCCTACACGCTGGCCGGCACCGAGGCCACGGCGCTGCGCGGGGAGACGGTGCGCCGCTGGGTCGGCCTGTGCGCGCAGGACGCCCATGTCTTCGACAGCACGCTCCGGGAGAACCTGCTGCTGGCCCGCCCCTCGGCGTCGGAGCCTGAGCTGCGCTCGGCCCTGGCCGGGGCCCGGCTGCTGGCGTGGGTGGAGACCCTGCCGGAGGGGCTGGACACCCCGGTGGGCGAGAACGGCGCGCGGCTCTCGGGCGGGCAGCGGCAGCGGTTGGCCCTGGCCAGGGCGCTGCTGGCGGACTTCCCCCTGCTGGTGCTCGACGAGCCGGCCGAGCATCTCGACCTGGCCACCGCCGACGCCCTCACCCGGGACCTGCTGGCCGCAGCCGAGGGCCGCGCCGCCGTGCTGATCACGCACCGGCTGGCGGGCGTGGAGGCGGTGGACGAGGTGCTGGTGCTGGACGGCGGCCGGGTGGTGCAGCGCGGAACGCCCGCCGAACTGGCCGCCGTCGAGGGGCCGTTCCGTGCCCAGCTGGAGCGCGAGGCGGCGGCCGAGGGCGGGCGCCCAGGGCCGGCCGGGGACCGGCGTCCCGAACCGGTGGGCGGCCGCTGACCGCACTGCGGAGCCCGCCGGGGCATCACCGACTTTCGCTGACGAATCGGACTCCTTAGGCTGCTGGTATGCGGCAGGTGGCGGAGCCGTTGAGGGCCCTGGTGGCGCTCGGCGGCGACAGCGAACCGGAGGCCGTGCCGGCCCGGGTCGTCCGGGCCGCCGCGGAGCTGACGGGCGCCGGCCACGCCGCCCTCGCGGTGCTCAGCGACGACGGCGAGCGGATCGACCGGCTGCTCACCCACGGCCAGGCGCCCGTGCACGACCCCGAGCCGCTGCTCCACGCGCTGCTCGACGGCCGGGGCGCCCGCCCGTCCCCCGACACCACGCTCTGGGCGCCGGTCCTGGTCCACGGCGCCAAGTCCGGCGCGATCTGGCTGACCGACCCGCCGCGCGGCGCGTTCAGCGAGGCCGACCGCGAGCTGGTCCGGGTGCTGGCGGCCGAGGCCGGCCTCGCGCTGGGCAACGCCAGGCTGCACGAGGCGGTGCGCCAGCAGGCCCGCTGGCTGGACGGCAGCCTTGAGCTGTCCACCTCGCTGCTCTCCGCCGAGCCGGAGAACCCGGAGGACAACGCCCTGGCCGTGGTCGCCGAGCAGGCCAGGCGGCTGGCCCGGGCGGCGGTCGCGGCGGTGCTCGAACCCGACGGGGAGGGCGGGCTGACCGTGGTCGCGGTCTGCGCGGACGACCCCGGCGGGCTGCTGGGCTCGACCGTGCCGGCCGACTCGCCCGCCGTGCGGCAGGCGCTCGCCGGCGATCCGGTCTTCCGGGACCGGCCCACGGCCGACGCCGCCCCGCCGCTCGACCTCGGCGGGCCCTATGGCCCACACATGCTGCTGCCGCTGACCAGCGACGAGACCACGCTGGGCGTGCTCTCCCTGGCCAGGTCCGGCGAGGCCCCGCCCTACTCGGTGCCGGAGCGGGCCAACGCCACCCAGTTCGCCCAACAGGCCGCCCTCGCACTGCTGTTGACCAGGGCCCGACGGGACCGGGAGCTGCTGGCGGTGCTGGAGGACCGCGACCGGATCGCGCGCGACCTGCACGACCTGGTCATCCAGCGGCTCTTCGCGGTCGGCCTGATCATGGAGGGCGCCCGCCGGGTCACCTCCTCCGAGGACGTGCGCCAGCGGGTCGACCAGGCCACGACCGAGCTGGACGCCACCATCCAGGAGATCCGCACCGCGATCTTCGCCCTCCAGCAGCACCCGGACGACGCCCCGACCGGGCTGCGCACCCGGGTGCTCCGCGAGACCGGGGCCGCCGGCCAGCTGCTGGGCTTCCGGCCGGCCGTCTCGTTCGTCGGCCCGGTCGACTCGGTCGTCGAGGAGGGCGTGGCCCGCAACCTGCTCGCCGCGCTCCGCGAGGGCCTGTCCAACGCCGCGCGGCACGCCAACGCCTCCCGCGTCGAGGTGACCGTGGACGCCCGCGCCCACCAGCCCGACGGCCGGGAGGCGGTGCGGCTGACCGTCGCCGACGACGGCGTCGGCATGGGTGCGGGCGGCCGGCGGCGCAGCGGGCTGCGGAACCTGGTCCGGCGGGCCGAGTCACTCGGCGGCACCGCCGAGGTCGGCCCCGGCATCGGCGGCGCCGGCACCACGCTCGCCTGGCAGACCCCCCGCTGAGGCGGTACGGTCCGGCCATGGCACGCACGGTGGTGATCAGTGGGGGCGGCACGGGCATCGGCTTCGCGACGGCGCTGGCCTTCGCGCGGGACGGCGACACCACGGTCCTGGTGGGCCGCCGCCCCGAGGTGCTGCGGCGGGCGGCCGAGACGGTGGCCGGCGCGGTGGCGTGCCCCGCCGACCTGACCCGGCCCGAGGGCGCGGCCGCGGTGGCCGGGCTGGTCGCCGAACGCTTCGGCACCGTGGACGTCCTGGTCCACTCGGCCGGCGGCAACGGCGGCCTCGAACCGCGAGCCGAGCCAGCCGAGGGCGCCGACCCGTTGGCGGCGACCGCCCACGACTGGACGGTGAACTTCCGCCTCAACACCCTGACCGCCGTGCTGCTCACCGAGGCGCTGCGCGACCGGCTCGCCTCCCCCGGCGGCCGGGTGCTCTTCCTCTCCTCCATCGCCGCCTTCCGGGGCTCCGGCTCCGGCGCCTACGCCGCCAGCAAGGCCGCCCTCCACCCCTACGCGTTCGACCTGGCGCGCGACCTCGGCCCCCGGGGCGTCACCGTGAACGTGGTCGCGCCCGGGCTGATCGAGGACACCGAGTTCTTCGGCGACTCGATGACGCCCGAGCGCCGCAGGGCCAGGATCGACGAGACCCTCAACGGCCGCGCCGGCACCCCGGGCGACGTGGCCGAGACGGTGCACTGGCTCGCCTCGCACGCCGCCGGCCATCTGACCGCGCAGGTGATCCAGGTCAACGGCGGGGCCGAGCGCGGCCGTTGACCCGCCGCCCGGCGACCGGCCGGCCCCCGGGCGCGGCCCGTTCCGCCAGCAGCTCGCGGTAGACGGCGGCGCAGCCGGCCGCCGTGCGTTCCACGGAGCCGACCTCCCGCATGTGCTCCCCGGCCCGCCGGCCGAGCGCCCCGCGCAGCTCGGGGTCGACCAGCAGCGCCTCCAGCGAACGGGCCAGCGCCGCCGGGTCGTTCGGCGGCACCAGGCAGTGGGCCGCCTGCCCCGGCGGCAACAGCTCGCCGGCGCCGCCCACGTCGGCGACCACCACGGGCCGCCCCACCGCCATGGCCTCCAGCGGCGCCAGCCCCGTCCCGCCCCAGCGGGTGGGCGCGACCACCAGGTCGGCGGCGGCGAACCAGGGCGCGGTGTCCTCGGTGTGCCCGGTGAAGAGGACCTCGGGCCCGGCGGCCCGCCGCAGCGCGGCCCGCTCGGGTCCCTCGCCGACCAGGGCCAGCCTGGCCCCCGGCACCCGGGCCAGCACCCGGGGCCAGGCCCGCAACAGCACGTCCTGGCCGCGCCGTTCGGCGAGCCGGCCGACGCAGACCACCAGCGGTGCTCGCTGCGGCAGCCCGTGCACGGCGGCCAGCGCGGCGCGCGACTGGCGGCGCGTGACCTGGTCCCCGCGCGGCAGCCGGTCGAGGTCGACTCCGGTGCGCAGCACGGTCGTCGGCGCGGCCACGCCGGCCCGCCGGCCGGCCTGCCGCTGGTGGTCGGCGGCGCACAGCACCCGGTCCGTCCAGCCGACGGCGAGCCGCTCCCAGCGGCGGGCCAGCTGGCTGCCGATGCCACGGGCGGCCTGGAAGGACCAGACGTGCGGCTGGAAGACGGTGGGCAGCAGCCCGCGCAGCGCCAGCCGGCCGGCCAACCCGGCCTTGTCGCCGTGCAGATGGACCACGTCGGGCGCGGCCCGCCGCACGGCGCGGCCGGCGCAGAACACCTCCCAGGGCAGGTTCCCGGTCGGCGTCCGTTCCGCGAGCCAGAGCCCGACCCGGGCGCCGGCCCTGGCCGACTCCCTGGCCAGCCAGCCCCCTGAGGGGCAGAGCACCACCGTGCGCATCCCCAACCGGCTCTGGGCGCGCACCAGATCGGCCACCGCCCTGGCCACCCCGCCGTCCACCGGCTGCACCAGGTGCGCGACGGTCACCACGCGCAGGCCCCGTCGTCCGCCCCGGCGTTCGCCCCCGCCGGCCGGTCGGGCGCTCCGCGCCGCCGCTCACAACCCATGACGTTCCCTCCACGCTCCGTAACCGTCAGGCGGTGAGCAACCCTGACAGAAAGCAACCGCGAAATCACGGGAACGCGCAGAGAACAAACAGACAACCGGACAGAATCCCGAGCGCGGGGCCGCCCGGCGCGACGGGGCGCGCGGGCCGGCGCGCGTTCCCGGCCGGGCCCCGGCCGGTGACATTCGTCACCCACCGCAGCCCCCGGGGCCCCTGCGACCGAGAGCGACCCCAAGCAAAAGGACCCCAGCGAGGCTGAGGTCCTTGAGGAGTCGAACTCTGGTGCGCGAGGGGGGAGTTGAACCCCCACGCCCTTTCGGGCACTGGAACCTGAATCCAGCGCGTCTGCCTATTCCGCCACCCGCGCGAGCACCTTCGTGGCCTCGCTACCGGCCCTTCGTGGCCCGGAGCGCTGCCGACATCCAGAAGGCTAGCACGCCCTGCGGGGTGCCCTCACCCGGCATTTCACCCCGGCGTTCGCCCGACGCCGACCCCCACCCGACCCCGGCGTTCACCCCCCGCGCGCCCCGGTCAGCCCCCGTCGCGCCCCCCGTTCCCGGTCCCCTCGGCATTACCTCCGCACATGCGCGACACTGTTGCGAGCTCCCCCCTACGATCCGGGGGGAGACCGGTGCCCAGGTGGGAACCACCTGGGCGTCTCGCGCGTGGATACGATCAGTAAGCCCTACCACTTCAGCCGCGTGCCGGGACAATGGAGAAGGAGGTGCACATGGGAGTACTGAAGCGCTTCGAGCAGCGGCTGGAGGGCCTCGTCAACGGCACCTTCGCCAAGGTCTTCAAGTCCGAGGTACAGCCCGTCGAGATCGCCGGCGCGCTCCAGCGCGAGTGCGACAACAACGCCACCATCTGGAACCGCGAGCGCACCGTCGTCCCCAACGACTTCATCGTCGAGCTGAGCACCGGGGACTACCAGCGGCTGAGCCCCTACGCGGGGCAGCTGGGCGACGAACTGGCCGGCATGGTCAAGGAGTACGCCAAGCAGCAGCGGTACACGTTCATGGGCGAGATCCGGGTCCACCTGGAGCAGGCCGAGTCGCTGGACACCGGCCTCTACCGGGTGCGCAGCCGCACGCTGGCGGCCTCGGCCTCCGGCCACGGCGCGGGCGCCCCACCGACGGCGCCGCCCTACGGCGGCCCGCCCCAGCAGCCACCCTTCACCGGCTCCCCCGGCTATCCGCCCCGGCCGCCGGCCACGCCGCCCGGGGCGCCCCCGCGCCCGCCGGCGACGCCCTACGGCCAGCCGGCGCCCAGTCGCGCCCGGCGCTGGGTCGAGATCAACGGCACCCGCCACCAGATCTCCCGCGCCTCGCTGGTGATCGGCCGCAGCACCGAGGCCGACGTGCGCATCGACGACCCCGGGGTCTCCCGCCGGCACTGCGAGATCCAGGCCACGGAGCCCCCCTCGGTGCGGGACCTGGGCTCGACCAACGGCATCGTGGTGGACGGACAGCACACCAAACGCGCTACGCTCCGCGACGGCTCACGGATCGTCGTGGGCAGCACCACAGTCATCTACCGGCAAGCCGAAGGGTAAGCGGGGGGCAATGTCAGAGCTGACCCTGACGGTCATGAGGTTGGGCTTCCTGGCCGTCCTGTGGCTGTTCGTCATCGTCGCGGTCCAGGTGATCCGCAGCGACCTCTTCGGTACCCGGGTCACGCAGCGCGCCGCCGTCCGCCGCCCCGACCAGGCGGGCCAGCGCCGGGAGCGGCAGCCCCAGCCCAAGGCCCGTTCCGGGGGCCGGCAGCGGCGCGGCGCCCCCACCAAGTTGGTCATCACGGAAGGTTCCCTCGCCGGAACCACTGTCGCCCTCCAGGGGCAGACCATTACGCTCGGCCGGGCACACGACTCGACCATCGTGCTCGACGACGACTACGCCTCCGGGCGGCACGCCCGGATCTATCCGGACCAGAACGGCCAGTGGATCGTCGAGGACCTCGGCTCGACGAACGGCACCTATCTCGACCGAGGCCGACTGACCACCCCGGTCCCCATTCCGCCCGGCGCGCCGATCCGGATCGGCAAGACGGTCATCGAGCTTCGGAAGTAGGTCCGACCACAATGACGACCGGAGGGTGGGAGAGGCGCGCATGAGTTTGTCACTGAGATTCGCGGCCGGCTCCCATGTCGGAATGATCCGGGGGCACAACGAGGACTCGGGCTACGCGGGCCCCCGGCTGCTGGCCATCGCCGACGGCATGGGCGGGCAGGCGGCGGGCGAGGTGGCCAGCTCCGAGGTGATCTCAACGCTGGTGCCGCTGGACGACGACATCCCCGGCTCCGACCTGCTGACCTCGCTGGACGCCTCGGTGCAGCGGGCCAACGAGCAGCTGCGCGGCATGGTGGCCGACGACCCCAGGCTGGACGGGATGGGCACCACGCTCACCGCCCTGCTGTGGACCGGTCAGCGGATGGGCGTGGTCCACGTCGGCGACTCCCGCGCCTACCTGCTGCGGGACGGCGAGCTGACGCAGATCACCCAGGACCACACGTGGGTCCAGCGGCTGGTCGACGAGGGCCGGATCACCGAGGAGGAGGCGACCACCCACCCGCAACGCTCGTTGCTGATGCGGGCGTTGGGCAGCGCCGACCGGATCGAGGCCGACCTCTCCATCCGCGAGGTGCGCCCCGGGGACCGCTATCTGCTCTGCTCGGACGGCCTGTCCGGGGTGGTCAGCCTGGAGACCATGCGGGACGCGATGGTCGGGAACGCGGCGCCGGCGGACACCGTGCGGGAGCTGATCGAGCTGGCGCTGCGCGGCGGCGGCCCGGACAACATCACCTGCATCATCGCCGACGTCGTGGACGTGGACAGCCAGGAGAGCGACACCCTGGCCCGGCAGCTCTCCGACGCCCCGCAGATCGTGGGCGCCGTCGCCGAGACCCAGGCCCAGCGTTCCTCCGGCAACCCGCAGACCCCGGCCGCCCGCGCCGCCGAGCTGGGCCGCCCGCAGCAGCAGCCCACCGCGTCCGCCGCCCCGGGCCCGGCAGGACCGGCCACCGGCGTCTTCGGCCAGCTCTACCCGGACGATGAGTACGTCCAGCAGCGCCCGCGCCGGCCGCACCCGGTGCGCAACTGGCTGCTGGTCGCGCTGGCCGTGGCGGTGGTCGGCGGCGGCCTGTACACCGGCTACCGCTGGACCCAGACGCAGTACTTCGTGGGCGTCAACGGCGACCATCTGGCGCTCTACCAGGGCCTGAGCCAGAGCCTCGGCCCGCTGGACCTCAGCAGCGTCAAGGAGGACCACCCGGAGATCCTGGTCGACTCCCTGCCCACCTACCAGCAGCGGAACGTGCAGAACGACATCTCCGCCGACAGCCTGGAGGACGCCAGGGCCCAGATCGAGGCGCTGGGCGCCCAGGCCGAGGTGTGCGAGCTGCTCGCCGAACAGCAGCAGCAGCAGGAGGAGCAGCAGCAGGGGGAGACCGGGGAGAACGGCAAGGAGCCCGAGGAGCCCGGCGCCGAGCCGACGACGCCCGAGCTGACCGACGAACAGCGGGAGCTGGCGAACCGGTGCGCCACATAGCGCGGCACACAGCGGACCGAGAGACCTGAAGGCATGAGCAGCAACAACAACACCACCGTCTCCCCCGGCGGCCTGCCGAGTCGCCGGAACACCGAGCTGATGATGCTCGTGTTCGCGGTGGTGATCCCGGTCTTCGCCTATGTCAACGTCGGGCTCGCCAAGGAGGGTTCGCTGCCGGCCGGGATGCTCGGTTACGGCCTCGGCCTCGGCCTGCTCGCCGGCGTCGGGCACCTCGCGGTCCGCCGCTGGGCGCCCTACGCGGACCCGCTGATGCTGCCGATCGCGACCCTGCTCAACGGCCTTGGCCTGGTGCTGATCTGGCGGCTCGACCAGGAGCCCACGATCACCACGGACCGGCTGGGCGGCCCGCTCGCGCCGGGCCAGCTGATGTGGTCCACGATGGGCGTCGCGCTCTTCATCGGGGTGCTGCTCCTCCTGAAGGACCACCGGCTGCTCCAGCGGTACACCTACATCTCGATGGTGGTGGCGCTGGTCCTGCTGGCCCTGCCCATCGTCGTCGGCGAGGAGATCAACGGCGCCCGCATCTGGGTGCGGATTCCCGGCGTCGGCTCCCTCCAGCCCGGCGAGTTCGCGAAGATCATCATCGCGGTGTTCTTCGCCGGCTATCTGATGGTCAAGCGGGACGCGCTGGCCCTGGCCAGCCGCCGCGTCATGGGCCTCTACCTGCCCCGGGGGCGCGACCTGGGCCCGATCCTGGTGATCTGGGCGATCAGCCTGCTGATCCTGATCTTCGAGACCGACCTGGGCACCTCGCTGCTCTTCTTCGGCATCTTCGTGGTGATGCTCTACGTGGCCACGGAGCGCACGAGTTGGATCATCTTCGGCCTGCTGCTGTCGGCCAGCGGCGCGGTCCTGGTGGCCAGCACCAACGCGCACGTCGGCGAGCGGGTCGACAACTGGCTCAACCCGCTGGACCGGGCCGCCAACGACGGCGTCACGGAGACGGCGCAGGCGATGTTCTCGTTCGGCTCGGGCGGGCTCTTCGGCTCGGGCCTGGGGCAGGGCTACTCGCGGCTGATCGGCGGCATCGCGGCCAAGAGCGACTACATCCTGGCCACGGTCGGCGAGGAGTTGGGCCTGGCCGGGCTGATGGCGATCGTCATGCTCTACGCGCTGCTGATCGAGCGCGGGATGCGCACCGCGCTGGCGGCCCGCGACCCGTTCGGCAAGCTGCTGGCGGTCGGCCTCACCGGCGTCTTCGCCATCCAGGTCTTCGTGGTCGCCGGCGGCGTCACCGCGCTGATCCCGCTGACCGGCATGACCATGCCGTTCCTGGCGCAGGGCGGCTCGTCCGTCATCGCCAACTGGGCGCTTATCGCGCTCCTACTGCGCATCAGCGACACTGCCCGCAGACCTGCGCCCGCGCCCGCCCCCTCTCTCGACGCCGAACAGACTCAGGTGGTCCGTCCATGAACAAGCCCATGCGCAGGGTGGCCGTGTTCTGCGGGGTGCTGATGCTGGCCCTGCTGGTCCGGGTGAACTGGATTCAGTTCGTCCAGGCCGACGAGTTGCAGAGCCACGACGACAACCGCCGCGTCTCCATCGAGCGTTACTCGAACCCGCGCGGCGACATCATCGTGGACGGCGAGCCGATCACCGGCTCCGAGGAGACGGACGACCCGGACTACCGCTACCAACGCACCTGGACCGACGGCGAGATGTGGGCCCCGGTCACCGGCTACGCCTCCCAGGCGTTCGGCACCAGCCTGCTGGAGGGCGTCAACGACTCGATCCTCACCGGCGACGACGACCGGCTGTTCTTCAACAACACGATCGACATGATCACCGGCCGGGACCAGCGCGGCGGCGACGTGGTCACCACGCTCAACGGCGACGCCCAGCGTGCCGCGTTCGAGGGCCTGGGGGACCGCAAGGGCGCCGTGGCCGCGTTCGACCCGCGCACCGGAGCGATCCTGGCGCTCGCCTCGACGCCGTCCTACGACCCGTCGACCTTCGCCGGCTACGGCGCGGACGACGACGAGGCGTGGAACGCGCTGGAGGACGACGAGGACAAGCCGATGCTCAACCGGGCGCTGCGCGAGACCTATCCGCCGGGCTCCACGTTCAAGGTGGTCACGGCGGCCGCCGCCCTGGAGAACGGCCTGGTCGACGACATCGACGAGGCCACCGAGTACGAGGACCCCTACATCCTGCCGGACACCGACAACGTCGAGTTGGGCAACCAGGTGCCCGGAGTCTGTGGCGACGCCAACGTCCGGGACGCCATGCGGTACTCGTGCAACAGCGTCTTCGCCGGGCTCAGCAACGACGTCGGCAACGAGGGCATGATCGAGATGGCCGAGCGCTTCGGCTTCAACGAGGAGCACTTCGTGCCGGTCCGGGTGGACGCCAGCGTCTACCCGGAGGACAACCGCCCGCAGAACGCGCAGGCCGGCATCGGCCAGGCGTCCAACCGGGCCACCCCGCTCCAGATGGCCATGGTGGCCGGCGCCGTCGCCAACAACGGCACCCTGATGGAGCCGTACATGGTGGACCAGTTGGTCGCGCCGAACCTCAACGTGATCGAGCAGCACGACCCGGAGGAGCTGGGCGAGCCGGTCTCGGCGGACAACGCGCGCCAGCTCCAGGAGGCGATGGAGGAGGTCGTCGAGGGCAACAACATCGACCGCGGCTCCATCGGCGAGGACGTGCGCATCGGCGGCAAGACGGGCACCGCCCAGCGCGGCGAGGACAACTCGGAGCCGCCGTACGCCTGGTTCATCTCCTACGCGATCACCGACGAGGGCTCCCCGGTGGCGGTGGCCGTGGTGATCGAGATCGGCGACGGCGAGGTGGAGCGCGACCTGATCTCCGGCAGCCGCTTCGCGGCCCCGATCGCCATGGACGTGATGGCCGCCGTGCTGGACGACGACCAGGGCTGACGTTCGTGTCCCTCGTCCCGTGCGCGCCCCGGGCGGTCCGGCCCCCGCCCCGGTGGGCAACCGCGAACCACCGAACACACGTCATACCTGGGACCGGCCGACGGTGACCGGTCGCGATGGCTGGCGATACCGGTTGGATATCGGCCGCACACCGCCACCCGGTGGGTTCATCCCCGCCGGGTACCGTAAGCCACGGTCTGACTCCCCAAGCCCGAGCGCCACCGGGGAGCGCGGCCCGGGAACACACGGAGAGGGCTGGAAACATGGATGAGCCGCGTCGCCTCGGCGGGCGGTACGAGCTGGGCCAGGTGTTGGGCCGAGGGGGAATGGCCGAGGTCTACCTGGCTCACGACACCCGCCTGGGCCGCACCGTGGCCGTCAAGACGCTCCGTGCCGACCTCGCCCGCGACCCCACGTTCCAGGCCAGGTTCCGCAGGGAGGCCCAGTCGGCCGCCTCCCTGAACCACCCGGCGATCGTCGCCGTCTACGACACCGGCGAGGACTATGTCGACGGGATCTCCATCCCCTACATCGTGATGGAGTACGTCGACGGCTCGACGCTGCGCGAACTGCTGCACTCGGGCCGCAAGCTGCTGCCGGAGCGGGCGATGGAGATGTGCATCGGCATCCTCCAGGCGCTGGAGTACTCGCACCGCAACGGGATCGTCCACCGGGACATCAAGCCGGCCAACATCATGCTCACCAGGACCGGCCAGGTGAAGGTGATGGACTTCGGCATCGCCCGCGCCATGGGCGACTCCGGGATGACGATGACCCAGACGGCCGCCGTCATCGGCACCGCGCAGTACCTCTCCCCCGAGCAGGCCAAGGGCGAGACGGTCGACGCCCGTTCCGACCTGTACTCGACTGGCTGTCTGCTCTACGAACTCCTCACCGTGCGGCCCCCGTTCATAGGGGACTCGCCGGTGGCGGTCGCCTACCAGCACGTGCGGGAGGAGCCGCAGCCGCCGAGCGTCTTCGACCCGGAGATCACCCCCGACACCGACGCCATCGTGATGAAGGCGCTGGTGAAGGACCCGGACTACCGCTACCAGTCGGCGGACGAGATGCGCGCCGACATCGAGGCGGCCCTGGACGGGCGGCCGGTCGGCGCGACGGCCGCGATGGGCGCGGCGGCGTACGGCTACGACGACCGCCCCACCACCATGCTGCGGCCGACCGACCCGGGCACCACGATGATGCCGCCGGCCCGCGACCCGGACGGCTACGACGACGACTACGGCCGCGCGGACCGGCGCGGGGGCGGCCGGCACACCTCGACCATCCTGCTGGTGCTCGCCGGCATCCTGGTGCTGGTGGGCGCGATCCTCATCGGCCGGGCGATGTTCGGCAACGAGCCGCCCGAGGGCACCCTGCGGGTGCCGGACGTGTCGGGCGAGGCGGTGGAGGCGGCCCAGGAGCGGCTGGACGGCCTGGGCTTCCAGGTGACCGTCGGCGACCCGCAGCCCTGCGAAGAGGAGGAGGGCACGGTCTGCTCGACCGACCCGGAGGCCGGCACCCAGGGCGAGAGGGGTGACACCGTCACCATCATCCCGTCGTCGGGCCCGGAGCTGGTCGAGGTGCCGGACGTGACGGGCGACGCGTTCGAGGACGCCCAGGCCGAGTTGGAGGATCTCAACCTGACGGTGCGGCAGGAGTCCGAGGAGGACCCGGACGCCGAGCCGGGCACGGTGCTCTCGCAGGACCCGGAGGGCGGCGAGGAGGTGGAGCCGGAGAGCGAGATCACGCTGACCGTCGCCACCGCCCCGGACACGGCGGCCGTGCCGGACGTGATCGGGAAGCCCTTCGACCAGGCCCAGGCCGAGCTGGTCGCGGCCGGGTTCACCGTGACGCGGGAGAACCAGCCGGACGACTCGCGGCCGGAGAACGAGGTCATCAGCCAGGACCCGGGCGCCGGCGCGCAGCACTCGCCGGGCGGCCTGGTGGTGCTGACGGTCGCCGTGCCCACGCAGACCACGCCGGCCGAGGTCGAGGTGCCCAACGTGGCGGGGCAGCCGCTGGAGCAGGCCAGGGCCGCGTTGACCGGCGCCGGCTTCACCCAGCTGAGCGTGGAGGGCCCCGACACCCCGACCGCGCTGGTCGTGGTGACCAACCCGCCGGGCGGCCAGCGGGTCGCGCCCGACACCCCGATCACCATCAGCACCTTCGACCCGGGCACCGGCGATCCGGGCGGCGGCGGCGATCCGGGCGGCCCGGGCGGCGGGCCCGAGGGCGGCACGGAGGGCGACAACGGCGGCATCCTCGGGATGAACAGCCGGGAGGACTGACCCGGCAGGGGACGAGAGAGACGGGCCGGCCCGAGGCGGTGAACGCTTCGGGCCGGCCCGTCTCGTGGTGACCGGGGTCGTGCGTCGCCGGTTGGCGGCGGTTCGGGTTTCGGCGGAACGGTGGAGGCGGGCGGTCAGCCCAGGGCCTGTTCCTCCGGCTCGCTGGGGACGTCCGTGGCGGGTGAGGGCTCGACCAGCCAGTCGGGGTCGGTCTGCGCGCTCCACCACTTCCAGGCCACCACCGCGCCGCCGGCCAGCAGGCCCATCATGCCCAGCCGCCTGACGAACTGCCCGGCCCTGGCCTTCCGCCGCCTGCGGTGCGCCATGTGACGGATCTCATCCGCCGTCAGCTCGCCGCGCAGCGCGGCGACGGCGGCGGCGGAGCGCAGGGCCGCCTGCTCCCTGGCCGGGCCCGCCGCGAGCCTGGCCTGTTCGATGCGCGGCACCAACTGGGCCTCATATCGGAGCCGGGCCTGGGTAGCAGCCCGAGAGGCACGAGGGGCCACGTAGGCGCGGGCCAGCTGTGCGTACCGTGTGGCGTTCTCCCTGGCGGAGAGCGCGTAGGGGAGCACCGCGTCACCCGCCTGTCGAACAGTCGCCTTCCCGTTCCGGGTCACTGTTTTCGCCTCCTTGGTGATCTTTGGTGGCGGTTTCCCGCTGACTCTTCCTCTTGTCCACTCGTGCGCAAATCATGCCGGGTGCGGGGCGATACGGCACGCGAAAGGGCCATCCGGGGGCATGGCGTGTCGGGAGTCCGTGGCAGGATCGGTGACCGTCATTGAACGTAGACGGAAGGTAGATCGTGGCTGAGCAGCTCTACGCCACCCTGAAGACCAACCGAGGCGACATCGAGGTGCGGCTCTTCCCGAACCACGCGCCGAAGACGGTCAAGAACTTCGTCGAGCTCGCCGAGGGCAAACGCGAGTGGGTCCACCCGGCCACCGGGCAGCGGTCCACCGAGAAGCTGTACGACGGCACGGTCTTCCACCGGGTGATCAGCGGCTTCATGATCCAGGGCGGGGACCCGCTGGGCAACGGCACCGGCGGCCCCGGGTACAAGTTCCAGGACGAGATCCACCCCGAGTTGGCCTTCGACCGGCCCTACCTGCTGGCCATGGCCAACGCGGGCCCGGGCACCAACGGCTCGCAGTTCTTCATCACGGTGGCCCCGACGGCCTGGCTGACCGGGAAGCACACCATCTTCGGCGAGGTCACCTCGCCGGCGGGCCAGCAGGTGGTGGACGCCATCGCCGGCACCGCGACCGACGGCAACACCGACCGTCCGGTGCAGGACGTGGTGATCGAGTCGGTCACGATCGAGAGCCGCTGACGGCGAAGTCGGCATTCCGGGAACGATTCCGGCCCCCTGTCCGTAGGATCAGGGGGCCGGTTTCCACCTGGCCCGGGTCCGACGCCAGCAGCGAAGGGACGACATGGCCCAGCAGCATCCGCAGCCGGGGCTCGCCCGCTGCTACCAGCACCAGGACCGGGAGACCGGGGTCCGCTGCACCCGCTGCGACCGGCCGATCTGCCCCGCCTGCATGGTGCCGGCCTCCGTCGGCTACCAGTGCCGCCAGTGCGTGCGCGGCGCGGCCGGCGCCAGCAGGGCCGCGCGGCCCAGGACGCTGGCCGGCGGCCGGGTCACCGGGGACTCCGGGCTGGTCACCAAGGTGCTGCTCGCGTTGAACGCGGTGGTCTTCCTCGCCGTGCTGGCGCGCGGCGACGAGCTGGTGGTGGACCTGGGGATGGTCGGCCACGCGGCGGACGGCGGGACGATCTTCGCGCCCCACTGGATCGGGGTGGCCGACGGCGAGTGGTACCGGCTGCTGACCTCCGCGTTCCTGCACCAGGAGATCTGGCACATCGGGTTCAACATGCTGGGCCTGTGGCTGCTGGGCCCGCAGTTGGAGAGCGCGCTGGGCCGGGTCAGGTTCGTCGCGCTCTATCTGCTCTCCGCGCTCGGCGGCTCCACGCTCTCCTATCTGCTGGCGGACGAGCGGCAGCTCTCGCTGGGCGCCTCGGGCGCGATCTTCGGGTTGTTCGGCGCCACCGCCGTGCTGGCCCGCCGGCTCAACTACGACCTGCGGCCGATCCTGTTGCTGCTGGCGATCAACCTGGTGATCACGTTCACCTGGTCCGGGATCGCCTGGCAGGCGCACATAGGCGGGCTGGTCGTCGGCTCGGTGGTCGCGGCCGCGATGGTCTGGGCACCGCGCAGGACGCGGCTGCCGATCCAGATAGCGGCCTGCGCCCTGGTCGCGCTGGCCATCCTCGTGGCCTGCCTGGTGCGGACGAACCAGCTGGTCGGCTAGGCCGTGTCCGTAAGGTCTCGCCGGCGCCTCACGCCCCGCCTCCGGGCCTAAGGTCAGACTTATCCACAGCCGGTCCCGGATCTTGTGCACACTGTGGACGACTCGCGACGGTCACCGTCACCGAGGGCGTTTCCGCAGGAGAACAGGGGTGCGAAGGGTTCGAACACGGTCGGTCCCCGGCGCTCGACACACAGGGTTATCCACAGATCTTGCGATGTTCAGGCGGCCTGTGGATAACCCTGTGAGATGCCGCCGAGCGGGGTCGGCCGGGTCACTTCCACTGGGTGGAGACCACGAAGCCGAGCGCGATGAAGCCGAAGCCGACCACGATGTTCCAGTCGCCGAGGGCACCCACCGGCAGATCCGCCTTGGTCATGTAGTAGACCACGATCCACGCCAGCCCGATGCCGAAGAGCGCCAGCATCAGGGGAGCCACCCAACGACGCCCCGAACTCATGTCGAGCTTGGTCGCCGCCGGCTTCTCCGACGGCGCGTAGCTGCCGTCCTTCTTCTTACGGACCCGAGACTTCGGCACGAGAAAAACTCCTGTCGATCGCGCTGCGTAAGGCGCTACCTGGTCGCGCTCCGAAGCGCGTAGCTATGGGATCGTCGGCTAGCGTAGTCCTTCCGCGGCTGTTTAAGGAGACCAGGGTACGGTGAGGAATTTCCCCTTCCGCCGGGCCCGGCTCGGCACGGTCGCGGTCTTCGCCCTGGCGGGCCTGCTCTTCTGGATCAGCTTCACCGTCTCCCGTGGCAACAACATCCGCACCGACGACTCCCTGCTCCAGATGTCCGACCTGATCCGCGAGCGGGAGCGGCAGAACGACACCCTGGAGTCCTCGGCGGCGCGGCTCCGTTCCGAGGTGGCCGCCCTCACCGAGCGCGACTCCGGCACCGACCCCGAGCAGGCGCTGCGCCTGGACCTGACCGAGACCGCCGCCGGGCTGCGCGAGCTGACCGGGCCCGGGCTCACCGTCACCCTCACCGACGCCCCCAGGGACGCCGAGCCGCTGCTCCCCGGCGTTCCCGAGCCCACCCCCAACGACCTGGTCATCCACCAGCAGGACCTCCAGGCCGTGGTCAACGCCCTGTGGGCGGGCGGCGCCGAGGGCGTGCGGATCATGGACCAGCGGCTGATCTCCACCAGCGCGGTCCGCTGCGTCGGCAACACCCTGATCCTCCAGGGCCAGCTCTACTCCCCGCCCTACACGATCACCGCCGTCGGCCCGACCGACCGGCTGCGCGCCGCCCTCGACGACTCCCCCGCGCTGCGCAACTACCAGAGCTATGTCGCCGCCTACGGCCTCGGCTGGGACGTCGAGGAACACGAGGCGGTGACGCTGCCCGGCTACGAGGGAAGCGTCGCGCTGCACCACGCCCGCCCCGTCGGGCCCCGCGATTGACCCTGATCACCCCGCGCCCCCGCGCCGTCGTCGTACGCTTGGGGCACGCGGCGTCGCACGAAATGGGGACGGGAAGCCATGTACGGGTGGATCTGGCGACACCTGCCGGGCAACACGCTGGTGCGGTCGGTGCTCTCACTGGCCCTGGCGCTGGGCGTGGTCTACCTGCTCTTCCAGTACGTCTTCCCGTGGGCCGAGCCGCTGTTGCCCTTCAATGACGTGACCGTGGACGACGCCCAAGGGGGGACCGGCCGGTGAGCGCCACCCGCATCCTCGTCGTGGACAACTACGACAGCTTTGTCTACAACCTCGTCCAGTACCTCTACCAACTCGGCGCCGAGTGCGAGGTGCTGCGCAACGACGCGGTCACCACCGACCGGGTCGCCGATGGCGGCTTCGCCGGCGTGCTGATCTCCCCCGGCCCCGGCACCCCCGAACGGGCCGGCGTCAGCGTCCCGATGGTGCGGCACTGCGCCGAGACCGGGGTGCCGGTGTTCGGCGTCTGCCTGGGGATGCAGGCGATGGCGGCGGCCTACGGCGGCGTGGTCGGCCGGGCGCCCGAGCTGCTGCACGGCAAGACCTCCGCGGTGGAGCACGACGGCGCTGGCGTCTTCGAGGGGCTGCCCTCCCCGCTGACGGTCACCCGCTACCACTCGCTGGCGGCCGAGGAGTCGAGACTCCCCGATGAGCTGACGGTCACCGCCCGCGCCGGGGGCGTGGTGATGGGGCTGCGGCACCGCGAACTCCCCGTCGAGGGCGTCCAGTTCCACCCCGAGTCGGTGTTGACCGAGGGCGGCCACCGGATGCTCGCCAACTGGCTGGCCCGCTGCGGCGACCCGGGCGCGGTCGGGCGTTCGCACGGCCTCGCGCCCGTCGTGGGCCGGATCGGCCAGCAGGAGCCGGCGGCGTGAACGCGTCGCGCCCCGGGGAGGGCGCGGCCTGGGACCCGCACCAGGAGCCCTACGCGGAGGAACCGTATCCGGTGGCGGGAGAACGGCCGGGCCACGCCGCAGCCGACCCGTACCAGGCGGCCGTCGACGCCCTCGACGACCCGCTGGGCGACCCGCTTCCCGGGCAGCGCGGGCCGGCTGCGCCGGGGCATCGGGGGCCGGCGGGCGCGCCGGCCGACGGGTTCGGCGGCTATCCGGCGGACGCGTACCCGGCCGGGGATGGCGCGTACCCGGGTGGGGAGTTCGGGGGCGGGGAGTACGCGGGTGGGGAGTTCGCGGGTGGTGGGGAGTACCCGCACGAGACATACGACTACGAGCCGGCGTTCGACGTCTTCGCGCCCCGCGCGAAGGAGGCGGACCCGGAGACCATGGGGCTCCAGGTCCGGCCGCCCCGGCGGGAACACGACCCGGAGACGGTCGGGTTGCGCCGGCCCGAGGACCTGAGGCGGATCGCCGCCGACGACGACGCCGACGCCGAGGCGGGGTCCGGCGCCGCGTCCGACGGGGGCGCGTCCGGCGCCGAGGGGGGCGGGGGCGCGTCCGGCGCCGAGGGTGGCGGGCGAGCGGCCCGCCGGCGCGCGGCCGAGCCCGAGCGCCCCGGCGGGCGCGCCGCGCGCCGGAAGGCGGCCAGGGGCGGCGGGCGCAGGGGCGGCGCGGCGGCCGAGCCGGCCGGGGAGGCGGCGACGCCGGCCGAGGCGGAGATCACGGGCGGACGGGCGGCCCGTCGCAAGGCCGCGAAGGCGGCGGCCAAGGCGGCCCGGCAGACCGGGACCGCCATCAGCAACGTGATCGGCGAACTCTTCATCACCACCGGGGTGTTGCTGCTGCTCTTCGTCGTCTACCAGCTGTGGTGGACCAACGTCGAGGCCAGGGCGCACGCCGACGGGCAGGCCAACGAACTCCAGGAGCGCTGGGACGAGTCGGGCGGCGACGAGGGGAACGACGAGAACCGCGACCCCGGGGTCTTCTCGGCGGGCGAGGGCTTCGCGATCCTCTACCTGCCGACGCTGGACGTGCGGGTCCCGGTCGCGGAGAGCGTCGACCCCGGCAGCGTGCTCGACAACGGGATGGTGGGCCACTACACGGAGGAGGACGGGCTGCCGACGGCGATGCCGTGGGACGAGGAGGGCAACGTGGGCCTGGCCGGGCACCGCAACACCCATGGCGAGCCGTTCCGTTACATCAACAACCTGGAGCCGGGCGACCCGATCGTGATCGAGACGGAGAGCACGTACTACACCTACGAGATGCGCAGCCGTCTCGACTCCACCTCGCCGTCCAACACGGCCGTGCTCGACCCCATCCCCGAACAGGGCGGCTTCACCGACCCGGGCCGCTACGTCACGCTCACCACGTGCACGCCGGAGTTCACCTCGACGTACCGACTGATCGTCTGGGGCGAACTGGCCGAGGAACGACCTCGGGCCGAGGGAATGCCGGACGCCCTCGTCAACTGACCGAAGACGGAACGACTGCGGAGGACACCGGCGGTGCCCGAGGAGAACGAGAACCGAACGCCGCGAGCTGACGCGGCCGGTACGGGAGCGGCTGGCGCCGCAGGCGCGGGAGCGGCTGGCGCCGGCGATGCGGATGCGGGCGGTAGGCAAGCCGGCGACGCCGGTGCAACTGGCGCTGGCGCGGGCGCCGCTGACGCCGACGCCGCTGACGCCGGCGATGCCGGTGCAACTGGCGCGGGCGCGGGCGCCGCTGACGCAGCGGGCATTGGCGCCGCCAACGATGATGCGGCAAGCGCCGCTGGTGCGGGAGCCGTTGGCGCCGCTAGCGCGGGTGCGGCTGGCGCCGCCGGCGAGGCCGGCGATACGGGTGCGGCTGGCGCCACGGGGGGCGACGCGGCCAAGGTCGGGCGGAGCGGGGAAACGGGCGACAACACCGCCGGCACGGGTGCCGTTGACCCGGAAGGCGACAGCGCTGCGGACGCTGGTGCGGATGGCCGGAGCGCGGCCAAGAACGGCGCCAGCACGGGCGGTTCCGCTGACGCGGGGGACCCGGACGCGGACGCGTCGGCCGCCGGCGCGGCCGACGCCGAAGGCGACGCCGACGCCAACGCCCCGGCCGGCGAGGCCGCCGGCTCCGCCGGCATAGCCGACGCGGCCCCCCGGGCCGCGTCGGCCGCGCGGCGGCGGATCGCCGCCGCCGTCGGCGTCTTCGGGGAGCTGCTGATCACGGCCGGCGTCGTGTTGGGCCTCTTCGTCGTCTACTCGCTCTGGTGGACCAACGTGGTCGCCAACCAGGAGGCCGCCAGGGACAGCGACGCCGTCCGTGAGCAGTGGGCCACGCAGCCCGAGGACGACGCCGACGACACCACGCCGCCACGGGAGTTCGAGCCGGAGGACGGCGTCGGGTTCCTGCACGTTCCGACCATGAGCGGCAGCGAGATCCTGGTGAAGGAGGGGACCAACCCGGACACCCTCAACGGCGGGGTCGCCGGCTACTACACGGACCCGGTCCAGTCGGCGATGCCCTGGGACGAGGAGGGCAACTTCTCCATCGCCGCGCACCGCGACGGCCACGGCGCGAAGTTCCACGACATCCAGGACATAGCGGAAGGCGACCCGATCGTCTTCGAGACCAAGAACACCTGGTACATCTACCGCGCCTACGCGGTCCTGCCGGAGACCTCCAAGTACAACATCGAGGTGCTGGACCCGATCCCCGAGGAGTCGGGCGCGACGGAGGCCGGTCGTTACATCACGTTGACCACCTGCACCCCGGTGTTCACGTCGCGCTACCGGTACATCGTCTGGGGCGAGTTGGAGCGCACCGAGCACGTGAACGCGGACCGCACCCCGCCGGAGGAGCTGCTGGCGGCGTCCGGCGACTGACCGGCCGGGCGCCCGGCGCGGCCCCGGTCGTACGCTGCGGGGGTGGCCGTCGAACTGCTTCTGCTCTCCCGCGTCGCCCATCGGGGCCGGGAGGTCACCGCGCCGCGCCTGCGCGCCCTGCTCGCGCTGCTCGCCGAGGACCCGCCCGCCGGCCGCAGCACCCGGAGCCTGGCGGCCGGCCTCTGGCCGGAGGAGCCGCCCGAGCGGCCGGCGAAGGCGGTGCAGGTGCTGGTGTCCCGCCTGCGTTCGGCCCTGGGTGCGGAGGTCGTGGCCAACACCCCGCAGGGTTACCGGCTCACGCTGCCGCCCGAGGCCGTCGACAGCGCCGCGCTGCCGCGACTGGCCGGCGAGGCCGGCCGGTTGGCCGCCGCCGGCGACGCGGCCGGCGCCCTGGCGCGCGCCGAGGAGGGGCTCGCGCTCTGGGACGGCGCGCTCGACGAGGACGGCGATCCGTACGACCCGTTGACCGCGCTGCGCCGCGCGTGCGCCGGCGCGCACCGGGAGTTGCGGCGGCATCGCGCGCTGGCGCTCGTCGCGCTCGGGCGCGCCCCGGAGGCTGCGCCGGCGCTGGAGGCGTTGGCCGCCGAACTCCCCCGCGACGAGGAGGTGTTGGCCGCGCTGCTGCGCTGCGACGAAGCGACGATGGGCCCGGCGGCGGCGCTCGCCAGGTACGAGTCCTACCGGCGGGCGCTGCGCGAGGAACTCGGCGCCGATCCGGGCGCCGAACTCGTGGCCCTGCACCGGGAGTTGCTGCGTTCCCAGGCGCCGGCGGCGCGCCACGGGGTGCGGTTCGAGCCCAACGCGCTGCTCGGCCGCGACGAGGAGCGGGCCGCCGTTCTCCGGCTGACGCGCGCCTCCCGGGTGGTTTCGGTGGTGGGCCCTGGCGGGCTCGGGAAGACCCGGCTGGCGCACGCCGTGTGTCGGGAGAGCGAGCACCGGGTGGTCCACTTCGTGCCGTTGGCCGGCGTGACGTCCGACGGCGACGTGGCCGCCGAGGTCGCCTCGGCGCTGGGCGCGGCCGAGACGCGGCTCGCCGGGCTGGGCGGCGGGCCCGGCGACCCGGTGTCGGCGATCGTCGCGGCGCTGGGCCGGGGCCCGTCGCTGCTGGCGCTGGACAACTGCGAGCACGTCGTCGAGGGCGCGGCCCGCCTGGTGCGGGAGGTGGTGGCCGGGGCCAGGGAGGTCACCGTGCTGGTCACCAGCCGGACGCCGCTCGGCCTGTCGTCCGAGTCGGTCTACGCGCTGCCACCGCTCGCCCCTGCGGCGTGTGCGGCGCTCTTCGAGCAGCGGGCCAGGGCGGCCCGCCCCGGGGTCGAGCTGCCGCCGGAGACGGTCGCCGAACTCTGCGCCCAGCTCGACGGGTTGCCGCTGGCCGTCGAGCTGGCGGCGGCCCGGGTGCGGGCGTTGTCGGTGGCGGAGATCGCGGCGCGGCTCGGCGACCGGTTCGCGCTGCTGCGCGGCGGGGCCAGGGACGTTCCGGAGCGGCACCGCACGCTGGCCGCCGTCGTCGGTTGGAGCTGGAACCTGCTGGACGAGGAGGCGCGGGCCGCGCTCCGCGCGCTGTCGGTCTTCCCCGGCGGCTTCACCGAGGGCGCCGCCGGCCGCCTGCTGACCGGCGCTCCCGGGGCCGGCCCAGGTGGCCAGGCCGATGCGGACGTGCTGCCGGTGCTGGAACGGCTGGTGGACCACTCGCTGCTGGGCGTGGAGGACGACGCCGGGGGCGGGGTCAGGTTCCGGATGCTGGAGAGTGTGCGGGAGTTCGGCGCCGCGCGGCGGGCCGAGGCCGGCGAGGAGGCGGCGGTGACCGACCGTTTCCTCGCCTGGGCCCGGGACTTCGGCCGGACCGACCACCGGGCGCTGCTCGGCCCCTCGCCCCGGTCGGCCTGGGAGCGGATCAGGGTCGAACAGGACAACCTGCTGCTGGCGCTGCGGCAGGCCGTGGCCCGCGAGGACGGCTCGACGCTGGCCGCGACGGGCGCGCTGCTCGCCGCGCTGTGGTCGACGGACGGCCACTTCAGCGGGATGGCCCAGCTCTGCTCCGAGATCGGCCCCGCGCTCTCCCGGGTCCGCCCGGGCGAGGCGGACGTCGAGGCGGTCAGGACGGCGGCCGCGCTGTGCGCGGCGAGCCTGGTGATGGCGAACGGGCCCCGAGCCAGCCGCCATCTGGCGGTGCTGCGCCGGCTGCCCCGGCCAGCGCCGGACGACCCGGTGGGCGCGGTGGCGCTGGTGCTCACCGCCATCACGGAGGCGCACCCGCCCGACTACGCGCCGCTGCGCGCGCTGTGCGCGGCGCCCGAGCCGATGCTGGCCGGCATCGCCGAGTGCGCGGCCAGCTATGTGTGGGAGTTCGAGCACGACGTGGACGAGGCGTTGGCCTCGGCCCGCCGCGCCTCGGCGGCGTTGGAGCCGACGGGCATCCCGACGCTGCTGGTGATGACCGGCGGCCGGATCGGCGAGCTGTGCCTCCAGACGGCGCGCGGCGAGGAGGCGTACCGGCGGCTGCGTTCGGTGTTCGCGACCCAGCAGGAGATGGGTGGTTGGGCGGACGTCGACGGCATCCGCTGGGGTCTGGTCCTCGCCTGTCTCCAGCGCGGCGCGTTGGACGAGGCGGAGCACTGGCTGGCGCAGGCGGCGGCGGAGCAGGACGCCCGCCAGGACGCGGTGTTCTCGCCGGAGTTGGGGGCGCGGGCCGAGATCGCGCTGTCCAGGGGCCGGATCGACGAGGGGCTGCGGCTGTGGCGGCTGGCGGTGGCGCGGCTGGAGGCGCTGCCGGTGCCGGCGGGCGGCGCGGCCTATCTGGAGCCGTGGGGGCTGCTGGTGCGCTCGGTCGCGCTGGTGGCGCACGCCCGGCACGGCCGGCTGGCCGAGGTCGCCGAGCTGCCGGCGGCGCTGTGGCGGGGGCTGCGGGGGCAGTTCGGCGGCGCGGGCTGTGTCCCGGAGGAGGATGCGGCGACGCCCGCCAGGCCGACCACCGCCGGGCTGCCGGTGGCCGGCACCGCGCTGCTGGCGCTCGGCCTGGCGGGTGTCGCCGGGGGCGACCGGGCGGCGGTGCGGCTGCTGGCGCTGGCCGAACGGCTGCGCGTGGTGCGGGACTTCCAGCCGACGATGGCGCCGGAGGAGCCCCGCCGCACGGCCGAGGAGACGGACCCGGCGGGCTTCGCGGAGGCCGCCGCCGGGTACGCGGCGCTGAGCCCGGGGGAGTTGGCCGGCGCGCTGCGCGCCGTGCTCGTCGACCGGCCCGAACCGTCCCGGCCGGCTCAACGGGCCGGGTCGCGCCGGTAGAGCGCCAGCGCCCAGCGGTAGCCGAGGACGGTGAGCACCAGGCACCAGCCGGCCGCCAGCCAGCCCTGGTGGCCGATCGCCTCGCCGAGCAGCAGCCCGCGCAGGGTCTCGATGGCCGGCGTGAACGGCTGGTACTCGGCGAACCAGCGGAACCACGCCGGCATCGCGTCCAGCGGGACGAACGCGCTGGACAGGAACGGCAGCAGGAGCAGCGGCAGCCCGTTGTTGCTGGCGGCCTCGGGGTTGGGGCTGCTCAGGCCGACGCCGACGGCGAGCCAGATGGTGGTCACGCTGGTCGCGGTGAGCAGCAGCACGGCGGCCAGCCACTCCAGCGGGTTGGCGTCGCTGCGGAAGCCGATGGCGAGCGCGATGCCGCCGACCATGACCAGCGCGCCCAGGGTCTGGAGCAGGCTGCCGACGACATGCCCGATCAGGACCGACGAGCGGGAGATCGCCATGGTGCGGAAGCGGGCGACGATGCCCTCCGTCATGTCGTTGCAGACGGAGACGGCGGTGCCCAACGCGGTCCCGGCGACCGTCATCAGCAGGATGCCGGGGACGAGATAGGCGACATAGGCGGTCCGGTCGGCCTCCCCGGTGATGCCGGCGCTGAGGGTGTCGCCGAGGACATAGACGAAGAGCAGCAGCAGGACGACGGGCGTCAGCAGGACGTTGAGGGTCAACGAGGGGTAGCGGCGGGCGTGGAGCAGGTTGCGGCGCACCATGGTGCGGGCGTCGCGCAGGGCGTGGGCGGTGTGGGTGGCGGTGCTCATCGGGTGGTCTCCTGCCGGGGCTCGGGCTGGCCGGTGAGGGCCATGAACACGTCGTCGAGGTCTGGGGTGTGCACGGTGAGTTCGGCGGCCTCGACGTCGGCGGCGTCGAGCCAGTCGAGGACGGCGCGCAGCTCGCGCTGGCCGCCGTCGCTGGGGATGCGGAGGGTGAGCGCGGCGTCGTCGCGGGCGGCGCCGGTCAGCGCGGCGGCGGCGCGTTCATAGCCGGCCGGGTCGGCGAAGCGGAGCCGGACGTGGCCGCCGGGGACCTGCCGCTTCAACTCCTCGGCGCTGCCCTCGGCGACCAGCCGGCCGCCGTTCAACACCCCGATGCGATCGGCGAGTTGGTCGGCCTCCTCCAGGTACTGCGTGGTGAGCAGCACGGTGACGCCGTCGGCGACGAGTGCCCGGACGATGCCCCACATGGTGTGGCGGCTGCGCGGGTCGAGCCCGGTGGTCGGCTCGTCGAGGAAGATGATGCGCGGCCGGCCGACCAGCGTCATGGCGATGTCGAGGCGCCGCCGCATCCCGCCCGAGTAGGTGGCGGCGGGCTTCCGCGCTGCCTCGGTCAGCTCGAAGCGCTCCAGCAGCTCGGCGGTGACCCGGCGGCCCTCCTGGCGGGGCAGGTGGTGCAGGTCGGTCATGAGCCGCAGGTTCTCCTCGCCGGTGATCAGGTTGTCCACGGCGGAGAACTGGCCGGTGACGCCGATCGCCGCCCGCACCAGGTCGGGTTCGTCGGCGACGTCGTGCCCGGCGACGCGGAGCCGGCCGGCGTCGGCGCGGGCCAGGGTGGACAGGACGCGCACGACGGTGGTCTTGCCGGCGCCGTTCGGGCCGAGCAGCCCGTAGACGGTGCCGGCGGGGACGGCGAGGTCGATGCCGTCCAACACGGTGTGCTCGCCGTAGGACTTGCGCAGTCCTTCGACGGCGATGGCGAGGTCGGGCCCGAGGCCCGGGGAGTGCGTGGTGTTCATGCCGGGAAGCGTGCGCCCCGCCGGCTTCCGAACGGCTTCAGCCCGGTTTCACCGCCGCGGGGGCGGTTTCACGCCCGCCCGGGGGCCGGTCACCTGCGGGAACCGGCCCCGGGCCGAACGCGCGCCGGCTCAGCGCGCCGCGCTCAGTGGGCGCGGAGGAACGCGACGAGGCCCGGCAGGTCGTCCGTGTTGAGGTGGTCGACGCCGGCGGCGAGCAGTTCCCGCCATACCGCCTCCCGCTCCGGGCCCGGCAGGTCGGGCGTGGCCCAGAACCGGACGCGCTGCCCGGCCGCGTGCGCGGCGGCCACATAGCGGCGCAGCGTCTCGCGCTCGGCGGCGGGGAACTCGCCGGTGCCCAGCCAGCTGAACAGGCTCGTCCAGTTCGCGCTGATCAGCGGGACGAACGAGGCGGGCGCCGCGCTTCCCAGGTCCTCGGGCCGCCCGTCGTAGAACGCGTATCGCACCCGTTCCGCCTCCATCGGCGCGCGGGCCGCCCGGTCGCCCGAGATCACGGCGGTGACGGCGCGGGTGTGCACCCGCCCGAAGGTGGCGGAGCTGAGCAGCGCGCGGTACGGGCGCAGCCGCCGCGACAGCTCGCGGTAGGTCGCGTCGCCCGGCGTCTTGATGTCGATCAACAGCTGGAAGTCCGGGCCGTAACGCCGGTGCACCGTGCCCCGGTTGGCACGGACGCGGGCCGCCAGCGGGTCGAGGTAGAGCGCTTCGAGCGTGCGGGCGGGGTCGAGGTCCACCTCGTCGTGGGCGACGAGGAGTTGCCCGTCCACCAGCCAGATGTCGGCCTCGACGCTGCCGAAGCCGTGGTCGAGGGCGTCGAGGAGCGGACGCGGGTGCTCGTAGTCGTTGTGCGCGTGGGCCTGCGGGAACGGCGCGGCCGGCCGGGGCCGGCCGTGCGCGGCGGCCGGCCGCGCCGAGCCGGCGACGAGCAGCCCGGCGGCCGCGCCGGCCACGGCGGCGGCCCCGACGACGCGACGCGTCGGCCCGCCGGGCCGCGGCAGGGAGAACGGGAAACGGGACGGAGAAGGGGACGAAGAAGGGGACGGGGAAACGTGCGCCACGGTGCCTCCAGGGACGGCGTGGGACGAGTGGGCCATCCGCGAGTATCGGCGCGCGAGCCCGCCCTGAGGAGCGCGCGGAGGCAACGTTCCCCACCCCGTCACCAAGGATTCGCCACCGGGCCAGCCGAGTTGGGATGGCCGCGGCGAGGCGGGAGGGTCACGGGGAGACGAGTCGAATCCGGTCGCCGCACAGCTTGGCCATGTCGTCGGCGTCCGAGGTCAGCATCACCACGGGGCGCTGCTGCCTGAGGGCGGCCTCGGCCACGGCGGCGTCGATGGCGTACTTGTGACCGTGCAGCCCGGCCGCCATGAGCAGCGCCGAGGCCGCCTTCGCCTCCTCGTCGCCGACCGGAACCGCGCGCAGCCCGGACAGCACCCAGTTCAGCCGGGCCTTGTTCGTACGGGCGTGCACCGCCTCGATGATGGTGAGCGCGGAGATCACCACCTCCATGCCACGGGAACGAGCCTCCGCGATAAGAGCCACCACGGTCTCGTCATCGCCGAGCAGCCTGGAGAGCCCTTCGCTGTCGAGGACCAGCGTTCCCTCGTGGCTCAGCCTGCGACGGGCCACTGTCCCTCCTCGGCGAACACCTCGTCGAAGATCTGCCGCGCCCGCTGCCTGGCCGTCTCGGAGACCGGCCCCCGGCGGCGCTCGTAGTCGGCCAGGTACTCGTCCAGCACCTGGCCGCGCAACTCACGTTCCACGGCGGCAGTTACGAAGGCGGAGAACTCCCGCTTGCCGACCCGGGCGCGGATCGCCTCGGCCGTCCCCTCCGGCAGGGAGAGACTGACGCGGGTGGCAGGCCCTTCGCCGATGTTGTACCCCGTCTCGGACATGCCCCAAGCGTATCAAACGAGTAGGAAAACCGCCCGGGGCTCGATGCACAGGAGCGGGGACGACGCACGAACAAGCCCTCCCCACCCCGCGAGGACGCGGACCGGGAAGGGCTTGGAACGCTGTGGAGCCTAGGAGAGTCGAACTCCTGACATCCGCCATGCAAAGACGGCGCTCTACCAACTGAGCTAAGGCCCCGGATGCGCCTTCGAGAAGGGCAAAGCCAAGATTACCCAATCTTCTCCCATGAGGCCGACCGGGTATCGCACCGGGGAAGGCTCCCTCCGTAGGATGACGCGCAACTTCGCTCACGTGAAGCGATCAGGGGAGAGTGGGGAGACAGAGGATGGACGCGGTCCAACAAGAGTCGACCGAGAAGGCCAGGGAACAGCAGACCACCTGGTACGGGGAGCCCCTGGGGACACTGTTCCGGCGGCTGATCGCCGACCTGGGGCTCAACCAGGCGCGCCTCGCGGGCGTGCTCGGACTGTCGGCGCCCATGCTCTCCCAGCTGATGAGCGGGCAACGCGCGAAGATCGGCAACCCGGCGGTCGTGCAACGGGTGCGCGCCCTCCAGGACCTGGCCGCCGAGGTCCGCGCCGGCCGGGTCAGCGCCGCCGAGGCCACCGGCGCGATGGACGACATCCGCCGCACCGCAGGCGGCAACGTGCTCGGCCCCACCGCCTCCTCCACCCGTTCCGGCCCTGCCGCCGTTCCCGCCAACCCCAGCAAGCGGGTGGTCAGGGAGATCCAGGCGCTGCTCCGCTCGGTCGCGGACGCGACGGAGATCCAGAGCGCGGCCCGGCTGTTGGGCGACAGCCACCCCGAACTGGCCGAGTTCCTGCGGGTGTACGGCGTGGCGAGAACGCGGGAGGCCATCGAACACTACGAGAGCCACCAGGGCTGAGCGCCGGTCCGAGGGCCCGACGCCGGACCAGGAACGACGCACGACGGACGACGGACGGAAGCGGACACGACGCCATGGGCGAGATCTTCGCGGGTCGGTACGAGCTGGTTGACCCGATAGGACGAGGCGGGGTGGGAGCGGTCTGGCGGGCCTTCGACCACCGGCGGCGCCGCTATGTCGCGGCCAAGGTGCTCCAACAGTCCGACGCCCACACGCTGTTGCGCTTCGTCCGCGAACAGGCGCTGCGCATCGACCATCCCCATGTGCTGGCGCCAGCGAGCTGGGCGGCGGACGACGACAAGGTCCTGTTCACCATGGACCTGATGACCGGCGGCTCCCTCTCCCACCTGATCGGCGACTACGGTCCCCTGCCGCCGAGCCATGTCTGCCTCCTGCTCGACCAGTTGCTCGCCGGCCTCCAGGCCGTGCACGACGAGGGCGTGGTGCACCGGGACATCAAGCCGGCCAACATCCTGCTGGAGGCGACCGGCACCAACCGCCCGCACCTGCGGCTCTCCGACTTCGGCATCGCGATGCGCAAGGGCGAGCCGCGCCTGACCGAGGCCAACTACGTGGTCGGCACGCCCGGTTACTTCGCGCCCGAACAGCTTGAGGGCGCGGAGCCGGACTTCCCCGCCGACCTGTACGCGGTCGGCCTGGTGGGCCTCTATCTGCTGACCGCCGTCAAGCCCGACTCCCAGGCGCTGCTGGAACAGTTCGCCGGCGGGCTGCCGCCCGCGCCCCCCGGCGTTCCGGAGCCGCTGTGGCAGGTGCTGGGCACGCTGTTGCAGCCGGCGCCCGAGGCCAGGTTCCGCACGGCGACGGGCGTGCGCAAGTCCCTCGCGGCGGCACGGGAGTTGCTGCCGGACTCCACGCTGGAGGGCGAGGTCGTCGAGATCTTCGACCAGATCGGGCCGCTGCCTCCCGGCTTCGGCCCGAACGGGCCCGAGCCGGCACGGGGCGCCCCGTCACCCGGCTCGTTCCCCGAAGCGTCCGCCGCCGCGTCCGCCGAAGCGTCCGACCGGCCGGCGGACGGCGAGGCGTCGGCGACCGGCAGCTTCCGGCTGGCGCCGCCCAACCCGCAGGGCTCGGCGGGCAGTTCCCGCGCCACCCCGGCGATGGGCCCCGCGCCCTACCCGGCCTCGGCCGAGACGGTGGGCGAGACGGTGGGGGGTCACGCCACGGCCGACCTGCCGGGCTCGCCGGCCACCCGCTCGTTGACCGCCGTCTCGCCCGCCGCGCCCACGCCGCACGGCACCACGGGGCCCATGCCGGTGCGCAGGCGCCCCGGCCCGCCGCGTGCGGTGGCGATCCCGGTGCTGCTGCTCGCCGGGCTCTGCGTCGTCTTCGGCGTCTGGTCGCTGCTGACCGCCTGAACGGCCCCCGCCCGCCGGCCCGTTGCGCCGGCCGGCCAGAAGCGCCGGCGGCCCGGCCCGTCAGGCCGGCGGCCCGGCGGCGGCCAGCGCGCGGCGCCGGCCGACCAGGTACCAGACGCCGATCCCGAGGCCGAGCGCCACCCCGGCGCCGAGCGAGAGATAGCCCCGCTGCCGCTTGTCCTCGCTGGCCTGCTCGGCGGCCAACTCCGCGTCCGTGAGCCCCCGTTCGGCCTGCTCGACCATCTCCTCGCTCACCCCGAACCCGGCCGCCACCGGGTCGGAGGCATAGGCCGGGCCCGCCTCGGCCTGGCCCTCCAGGGAGACCCGCAGGGTCATCCCGACCGGGTCTTGCGTGAGCTGGCTCAACTCCGGCCCCATGGTGACCAGCAGATAGTGCCAGCCGGCGAACCGCAGCCGCTCACCGCCGTCCTCGAAGCGGTTGCCGTAGGCGACGCCCGGCGTGAACGCGGAGAGGCTGAGCTGTTCCCCGTCGTACCGCTCGGTGGCCGCGTCCCCGACCCGCGCCGCGACCGGGTTGTACAGCTCGACGGTCAGCTGGGCCGAGGTCATCGCGTACTCGTCGACGCCGGCGGCGTTCCCCAGGTCCAGGGTCAACGCGAGCTGCTGGCCCCAGTCCACCGGCACCCGGTACGCCAGGGTGGCGCCGGCGGCGATGTCGTCGCGCCACACGCCCTCCCCGATGGGCTGGGCGTCGTTGAACCCGGTGCCGCCCGCCACCCGCACCGCCTCGCCGGTGGCCGGGCTCGGCTGCTCCGTCTCCCAGCTCTCCAACGGGGGCGCGGCCTCCGGCAGTCGGGTCAGCTGCGGCTCCTGGTCGAAGCGCAGCTCGATGGGCCAGCCGGCGCCGTCGCCGCCCTCGCTCCTGGTCACGGTGTAGACATAGGCCCCGGCGCGCTGGCACTCGGCGCCCTGGGCGACGGTGCGGTCGGCGGAGGCGCTGATCGGCCGGGCCGAGACCTCAAGACCGCCGCCGAAGTCGCGGCTGTCCGAGGAGCAGGTCTCGTTGTCGGTGGTCAGCAGCTCGACGTCGATGCCGTCGGTCGAGGCGACCGGGGCGCCCGGCTCGGGGGCGGCGACGGTGGTCAGATAGGCGCTGGAGCCGGCGTCGAGGTCGACCGCGTAGTGCAGGGTCTCGCCCGGGCCTATCTCGTCGGTGTAGGTCCCGCCGGCCGCCAGCGTGGGCGCGTCGGCGCTGGAGGCGGCGCCCTGCACAGACTCGGCGTCGGTCGCGAACGCGTAGGCCCGGGGCCCGGGTTGCTCGGGCGAGGCGCCGGGAAGGGCGGCCGCCGCCCCCGACCCGAGCGGCCCGAGGACCAACAGCGAGCAACCGATCGCCGCAACACCCGCGCTGACGCGCATCGTTCGCGTCCCCCAACTCTCCGGCGCGCCGCCGGGTCGTGCCTACACCACGTTCAGCACCGTACGAGTTCGCGGTCGCACACGGACAACGGGGGGCGTCACGGTCTGGCTACAACCCCAACGGGAGCCTCGGCGCCCGGCGCCGAAACGGCACGCCGCCCCCGCGCCCCACCGCCTGAGGCGGCCGGGGCGTGGGGGCGGCGTGAGTCCTGTTCAGTCCGTGGTGCGGACGTCAGGCGCCCGTGGAGCCGGCCGGCACGGAGTCGGTCGCCTCCGTCCACAGATCCTGCTCGGCCTTGTCCGCTTGGATCTGGCGGTAGACGAGCAGTCCGCCGATGGCGGCCACCGCTACCAGGAGGAGCTTCTTCACCGCGCTACCTCGTCCTTCTTCAACGTGATCGGACCTTGGCGCCCGATGATACCCAATCGTGTCCTGCCGCGAAGCGCTCGGTCGAACCGGCCCCCGAGGCCCGCACGGGCGTTCCCTTCGCCGGTCGCCGACCCGCGAACGGGCCCCGCGGCGACCGGTGTCGGGGCCGCCGGTGAGCGGCGGAGCGGCGCGTTCCTCAGGGGGTGGGGGCGGTGAGATACCGCTGCATCGTGGGTCCGAGCCAGTCCACGATCTCCTCGGGGTCGAGCGCCACGCTTGCCGGGAAGCGCAGCACATAGCGTGTCAGCGCGAGCCCCAGCACGGTCGAGGCGCACAGCGCCGCCCGGGTCGGCGCCTGCTCCGGCTCCGGGCCCACCTGGCGGGCCAGCGGGATCAGTTGGTCGCGCAGCACGCTCTGCATCCGCTCGGCGGCGGCGGGCTCGGTGGCGCCGACCCGCAGCAGCGCGGTCAGTTCCCCGTTCTCCTCCCACAGGGTGAGGAAGTGGCGCACCAGCGTGCGGCCGATCACCTCGCGCGACTCGACGGGCAGGTCGGGCAGCCCGGGGTCCATCGCGACGGCGGCGCCGAACAGGTCCGCCTTGTTGCCGTAGTAGCGCATCACCATCGACGGGTCGATCCTGGCGTCGCGCGCGATGGCCCGGATGGTCGCCTTCTCGTAGCCGTCCGCCGCGAACCGCGCGCGGGCCGCGGCGAGGATCGCGGCCCGGGTGACGTCGGAACGCCGGGCGACTCTCTGGGGCTCGGTGGCGCCGGTCATGCCAACAAACATAGGCCAACGCGTGTTGACAGTCCAGATGAGCCCCCCTACCGTTGCCAACAAGCGTTGACCAACAAGCGTTGGCAAAGCCTGCCGGGTCGCCGGCAGCCGCGCGGCCCACCCGCGAAGCCCCGTCCCTGACAAGGAGTCACCATGCCCGTGGAGCTGAACCACACCATCGTCCCCGCCCGTGACCCGGAAGCCTCGGCCCGGTTCCTGGCCGACATCCTCGGCCTGAGCGTCGATCCGCCGGTGGCGCACTTCACCCCGGTCACGCTCGCCAACGAGGTCAGCCTGGACTACGACCGGTTCGACGACTTCGCGCCGAACCACTATGCGTTCCTGCTCGGCGAGCGGGAGTTCGACGCCGCACTCGCCCGCCTCCGGCGCGGCGGCATCACCCACTACGGCGATCCCGCGTGCCGGGAGGCCGGGCAGGTCTATCGCAGCGGCCGCACCGAAGGCCGTAGAGGCACCTACTTCCACGACCCCGAGGGACACCTCATGGAGATCCTCACCCCGGGCCGCGCCCGCCCCTGAACCCGCGCCCCCCAGGCCGAACTCCCGAGGAGAAGCACCATGTCGCTCAAGAACACCAACACCGTACTGACCGCCGCCTGCGCCCTGTTCGTCCTCTACCTCGGGCTGTCCTTCGTCCTGGCCCCCGAGGCGTCCACCCAGGGCGTCGGCCTACCGGACTGGCCCGCCGGCAACGGCGACGGCTTCCTCGTCATGAAGGGCACCAGGGAACTCGCGATGGGCCTGGTCATCGGCATCCTGCTGGTGACGGGCCACCGCCGCGCCCTGGGCCTGGTCCTGCTGATGGAGGCCGTCGCCCCGTTCGGCGACATGATCAACGTGCTGGCCCACCACGGCTCCGCCGCCGCCGCGTTCGGCATCCACGGCCTGACCTCCGCGCTGATCGCGCTCACCGGCCTGCTGCTCCTCCGCGAGACCGGCAGGGCCGCCGAGGCCCGCAGGGCCCACCGGGCCGCCACCCCGGCGCCTGCCGCGCGGCCCGCCTGACAACCAACCGCCCGCCGACGCCGCCCCGTTGCCCCGGGGCCGGCCTCGGGCGCGCACTCCCGCCGCGTGAAAGCGCCGGGAAAGCCCCCTCGGCGACGCTCACCCCCGAGTCCGCGTACCACGATTCTGGAGTGAGCGATGAGATGGCCTTCTCGACTGGCGGTCGCGCTGGGGGCCATGGCCCTGCTGGCGGGCTGTTCGAGCGGCGGCACGATCGGCCCGTCGGGGGACGACCCGGGCGACGGCGCGGAGGCCACCGCCGGCACCGACCGGGAGGCGCCGCCGGAGGAGGGGGCGGAGGAGCCGGTCGCCCAGGCCGGGTACGACGAGTGCCAGCTGTTCCAGCCCGCCGAACTGGCCGAACTCCTCGGCATTCCCACCCTGCACATCACCGGGCGGTCGATCGGGCCGCAGGCCCAGGGCGGGCGGTTGGCCGGCTGCGGCTACTACGCGGAGGACGTACCCGGCTTCTCAGGGCTGTGGGTCCACCTCGTCGCCGGCGCCGAGGAGGGGGAGTTCTTCGCGCCCTTCGACGGCTCGGACACCGGCCCGGTGGAAGGGCTCGGCGACCGCGCCGAGGTGCTGGCGCTGACCGCGCCGGGCGGCGCGGTCAGGTCCCGTGAACTGCGCGCCATCGACGACGACCTCGGGCTGGTCGTCTCCTACACCTACGACGAGGCGCCCGGCGGGATGCCGGCCATCCCGGACGCCGAGCTGGGCGAGGCCGTCGCCACGATCGCCTTCACGGCCCTGGAGCGGGCGCCGGAGGAGCTGGTCATCCCCGACGGCGAGCCCGAGGGCCCGTGCGCCGAGGTCGACCTGGCCCACGCCGCCGAGGTCATCGGCGAGCGACCCGCCGCCGTGCGCACCGTGCTGAACGACGCCGGCGGCCTGCGCTGCGACTTCGCCGGCGACGAGGCGTCGTTGGGCGTCGTCGTGTACACCGACCCGACGTTCGTGGCGAACTGGGCGCCCCCCGCCGAGGAGATCAACGCCCCGGAGATCGCCGACGGAGCCCGCCTCGACACCAGCCAGGGCTATCTCGAGTCGCGGGTGATCTCGGGGGACCGGGTCCTGGTGGTCAGCGCCGCCTACACGGAGGCGGTCGGCGCCCCCGCCGAGCCGGGCGCGCGGGAGAGCGAGCTGGTGGCCGCCGTCGCCGAGGCCGTCGGCGGCTGAACCCCCGCCCCGGCCCGGCCCGTTGCCGTTGCCGTTGGCAGCGCACGGGGAACAGCACAGGAAACGGCCCCGACCAGATCTGGTCGGGGCCGTTGTCGCTGGTGGGGCTAACAGGACTTGAACCTGTGGCCTCATCCTTATCAGGGATGCGCTCTAACCATCTGAGCTATAGCCCCGCGTGCACGGCAAGGCTAGCGTATGCCCGCCCCCGCGCCCAAATCGGTAAGGGCCCTGGCAGCGGGCTTCCCGGCGGTGCGGCGTGCCCGTTACTCGTCCTCGGCGAGGGTCACCTCGACGCCGCCGACGAAGCCCGCCGAGAGGTTGTAGAGGAACGCGCCCAGTGTGGCCAGCGCGGTGGCCAACACCACGTCGATCACGGCGATCACCGTGGTGAAGATGAGCACCCGGGGCAGCGAGAGGAACGACTCCAGGTCGAAGCCGCTCTCGCTGTCGGTCTCGGTCGCCTGGGTGATCGTTTCGCCGATGGTGGAGAAGACGCCCATCGCGTCCATCACCATCCACAGCACGCCGACCGCGATCACGGTGCAGATGCCCAGGGCGATGGAGAGCAGGAAGCTGACCTTCATCACCGACCACGGGTCGGTCTTGGCCACCCGCAGCCGCGCCTTGCGGACGCGCGGCACGGTGCGCGCGCCCGTGCGCGGCCGGCGCACGCCCCCGCCCGACGTCGCGGGCCCCGCCGGGGAACCACCGCCGGCGCGGGGCCGCTGCGGCGACTGCTGCCCCACCGTGGGCGCCGCGCCCGGGGGCGCCGGGTAGGCCTGCGGCGGGTGGTAGTGCTGCTGCTCGGGCGGGGTGCCGTACTGCTGGCCCGAGCCCTGCGAACGGCCCTGCGGGTGCGAGGAGTCCGCCGGTCTGGCACTGGTCATGGTGGTTCCCCCAGGGGAAGGGTCGCTTGCGGATTCCTGGCTCCAGGGTGCGCCTTCCCCGGAGCCCGAGCCATAGCCGCCCCCCGGCGGGTTCTCGGGGGGAAGCGGCACGCCGCCGTCGTTCCCGCCGCCGCCCGTGGGGGCGCCCATGGCTCCACTCACGCTCTACTCCTCTTCACCCACGGACACGGTGCCGTCGGCGGACTCCGGCTGAGCCTCGTCGGCGGACTCGGCCTCGACTTCCTCGGCCTCCCGACCAGCCTCGGCGTTCCGCGCGATGCCCACGACGGCGTCCCGCTTCCCGAGGTTGATCAGCTGGACGCCCATGGTGTCACGGCCGGTCTCCCGGACCTCATTGACCCGCGTGCGGATCACCCCACCGCCCAGCGTGATGGCCAGGATCTCGTCGGTGCTCTCCACCACCAGCGCGCCCACCAGGGAGCCCCGGTCCTCCACGATCTTGGCGGCCTTGATGCCGAGGCCGCCGCGGCCCTGGACCCGGTACTCGTCGACCGGCGTCCGCTTGGCGTAGCCGCCGTCCGTCGCGGTGAAGACGTAGGTGCCGGCGCGCACCACGTTCATCGAGAGCAGCTCGTCGCCCTCGCGGAAGCTCATGCCCTTCACGCCCGAGGTGGCCCGCCCCATGGGGCGCAGCGAGTCGTCGGTCGCGGTGAAGCGGATCGACTGGGCCTTCTTGCTGATCAGCAGCAGATCGTCGTCGGGCGAGACCAGCTCGGCTCCGATCAGTTCGTCGTCCCTTCCGTCCGGCATCTCGCGGAGGTTGATCGCGATGACGCCGCCGGAGCGCGGCGAGTCGTAGTCCTTGAGCGCGGTCTTCTTCACCAGCCCGGACTTGGTGGCCAGCACCAGGTACGGCGCGGCCTCGTAGTCCCTGATGGCGAGGATCTCCGCGATCTGCTCGTCGGGCTGGAAGGCCAGCAGGTTGGCGACGTGCTGCCCGCGCGCCTCCCGCCCGGCGTCCGGCAGCTCGTACGCCTTGGCCCGGTAGACCCGGCCCTTGTTGGTGAAGAACAGCAGCCAGTGGTGGGTGGTGGAGACGAAGAAGTGGTCGACGATGTCGTCCTCGCGGAGCTTGGTGCCGCGCACGCCCTTGCCGCCGCGCTTCTGCGCCCGGTAGTCGTCGGTCTTGGTGCGCTTCACATAGCCGCCACGGGTGATGGTGACGACGATGTCCTCCTCGGCGATCAGGTCCTCGATGGACATGTCCCCCTCGAAGGGCACCAGCTTGGTCCGCCGGTCGTCACCGTACTTCTCGACGATCGCGGTCAGTTCGTCGCCGATGATCTGCCGCTGCCGCTCGGGCGAGGCGAGGATCGCGTTGTACTCGCGGATGCGGCCCTCCAGCTCGTTCCGCTCCGCGGTGATCTTCTGGTGCTCCAGGGCGGCCAGCCGGCGCAGCTGCATCTCCAGGATGGCGTTGGCCTGGATCTCGTCGATGCTGAGCAGGCCCATCAGCCCCTGGCGCGCGACGTCCACCGTCTCGCTGCGCCGGATCAGCGCGATGACCTCCTCGATCGCGTCCAGCGCGGCCAGCAGCCCGCGCAGGATGTGCGCCCGCTCCTCGGCCTTGCGCAGCCGGTAGCGGGTGCGGCGGACCACGACGTCGACCTGGTGGGCGACCCAGCAGCGGATGAACGCGTCCAGCGAGAGGGTGCGCGGCACGCCGTCGACCAGCGCCAGCATGTTGGCGCCGAAGTTGGTCTGGAGGTCGGTGTGCTTGTAGAGGTTGTTGAGGACCACCTTGGCGACGGCGTCCCGCTTGAGCACGATCACCAGGCGCTGGCCGGTGCGGGACGAGGTCTCGTCGCGCACATCGGCGATGCCCGAGACCCGACCGTCCTTGACCAGTTCGGCGATCTTCTGCGCGAGGTTGTCCGGATTGACCTGGTAGGGCAGTTCGGTGACCACCAGGCACTGCCGGCCCTGGATCTCCTCGACCTCGATCACGGCCCGCATGGTGATGGAGCCGCGCCCGGTGCGGTACGCCTCCTCGATGCCCTTGCGGCCGACGACCAGCGCGCCGGTCGGGAAGTCGGGGCCCTTGATCCGCTCGATCAGCGCGTCCAGCAGCTCGTCCGGCTCGGCGTCCGGGTGCTCCAGGTACCACTGGGCGCCGGCGGCCACCTCCCGCAGGTTGTGCGAGGGGATGTTGGTGGCCATGCCGACCGCGATCCCGGCCGAGCCGTTGACCAGCAGGTTCGGGAAGCGCGACGGCAGCACCGTCGGCTCCTGGTTCCGGCCGTCGTAGTTGTCCTGGAAGTCGACGGTCTCCTCGTCGATGTCCCGGAGCGTCTCCATCGCCAGCGGCGCCATCCGGCACTCGGTGTACCGCATGGCGGCGGCCGGGTCGTTGCCCGGGGAGCCGAAGTTCCCGTTGGAGTCGACCAACGGCATCCGCATCGCCCAGGGCTGGGCCAGCCGCACCAGGGCGTCGTAGATCGAGGTGTCGCCGTGCGGGTGGTAGGTGCCCATCACGTCGCCGACCACGCGCGCGCACTTGTAGTACCCGCGCTCCGGCCGGTACCCGCCGTCGTACATGGCGTAGAGCACGCGCCGGTGCACGGGCTTGAGCCCGTCGCGCACGTCGGGGAGCGCGCGCGAGACGATCACGCTCATCGCGTAGTCGAGGTACGAGCGCTGCATCTCGGTTTCGAGCGTCACCGGCTGGATGCGGAGCGCGCCCGACTCGTTGAGGTCGGACGACGGCGGGGTGGGGAGGTTCTCGTCGGCCATGCTGGAGGTCGATTCCTTTCAAACAGCGGTGGGGAGCCGGATGGCCGGCGTCAGATGTCCAGGAACCGGACGTCCTTGGCGTTGCGCTGGATGAACGAGCGCCTGGCCTCCACGTCCTCGCCCATCAGGATCGAGAACAGGTCGTCGGCGGCGGCCGCGTCATCCAACGTGACCAGGCGCAGCACCCGGTGGGCCATGTCCATGGTGGTGATCCGCAGTTCCTCGGCGTTCATCTCGCCCAGGCCCTTGAACCGCTGGATCGAGTCCTCCTTGATCCGCTTGCCGCGCTCCCGGCCCAGCCGGATCAGGCTGTCGCGCTCGCGGTCCGAGTAGGCGTACTCGAACTCGTCGCGACCCCACTTGATCTTGTAGAGGGGCGGCTGCGACAGGTAGACGTGGCCGGCCTCGACCAGCGGCCGCATGAAGCGGAACAGCAGGGTGAGCAGCAGGGTGTTGATGTGCTGCCCGTCGACGTCGGCGTCCGCCATCAGGATGATCTTGTGATAGCGGAGCTTCGAGATGTCGAAGTCCTCGTGGATGCCGGTGCCGAAGGCCGAGATCAGCGCCTGGACCTCGGTGTTCTGCAAGACCTTGTCGATCCTGGCCTTCTCCACGTTGAGGATCTTGCCCCGGATCGGAAGGATCGCCTGGTACTGCGGGTCGCGCCCGGACTTGGCGCTGCCGCCGGCGGAGTCGCCCTCGACGATGAAGATCTCGCTCTTGGTGGCGTCGTTGGACTGGCAGTCGCTGAGCTTGCCGGGCAGCGAGGCCGTCTCCAACAGGCCCTTGCGGCGGGTCAGGTCACGGGCCTTGCGGGCGGCGACCCGGGCGGTCGCGGCCTGGATGCCCTTGCGGATGATGTCCGCGGCCTCGGTCGGGTTCCGGTCGAGCCAGTCGGAGAAGTGCTCGTAAACGATCTTCTGGACAAAGGTCTTGGCCTCGGTGTTGCCCAGCTTGGTCTTGGTCTGGCCCTCGAACTGCGGCTCGCCCAACTTGACCGAGATGATCGCGGTGAGCCCCTCCCTGATGTCCTCGCCGGTGAGGTTGTCGTCCTTCTCGCGCAGCAGCTTCTTCTCCCTGGCGTACTTGTTCACCAGGGCGGTGAGCGCCGCCCGGAAGCCCTCCTCGTGGGTGCCGCCCTCGTGCGTGTGGATGGTGTTGGCGAAGCTGTAGACACCCTCGCTGAACTGGGTGTTCCACTGCATCGCGATCTCCACCGAGATCTTCCGCTCCACGTCCTCGGACTCGATCTCGATCACCGAGGCGTGCACCGGCTCGCCCTTGCGGGAGTTGAGGTGGCGCACGAAGTCCGCGATGCCGCCTTCGTAGTGGTACGTGACCGAGCGCGGCTGGTCGTCGTCGGCCGGGGCGGCCGAGTCGGCGCCCGAGGTCTGCTTGGCGGCGGCCCGCTCGTCGGTGAGGGTGATCGTCAGGCCGCGGTTGAGGAACGCCATCTCCTGGAAGCGCCGGGAGAGCGTCTCGAAGCTGTAGTCGGTGGTCTCGAAGATGTCGCCGTCGGCCCAGAAGGTGACCGTGGTGCCGGTCTCGTCCGTCTCCTCGTTCCGCGCCAACGGGGCGGTGGGGACGCCCAGCTCGTACTCCTGGGTCCAGCGGTAGCCGTCCCGCTTGACGTCGACGGCGACCCGCCTGGACAGCGCGTTGACCACGGAGACGCCGACGCCGTGCAGACCGCCGGAGACGGCGTAGCCGCCGCCCCCGAACTTGCCGCCGGCGTGCAGCACGGTGAGCACGACCTCGACCGCCGGCTTGCCCTCCGAGGGGACCATGTCCACCGGGATTCCACGGCCGTTGTCGATCACGCGGACGCCGCCGTCGGCCAGGATCGTGACGTCGATCCGGTCCGCGTGGCCGGCCAGGGCCTCGTCCACGGAGTTGTCCACGACCTCGGCGACCAGGTGGTGGAGCCCGCGTTCGCCGGTGGACCCGATGTACATGCCCGGCCGCTTGCGGACCGCGTCCAGCCCCTCCAGCACGGTGATCGCGCTGGCGTCGTAGGAGGGGGGAACGTCCGTCGAATCGGCGGAGGACGGAGTGTTCTTGTTGGCATCGCCGGAATCGGCCACGAAGCGCCCTTTCTGGCACAGCACAAGCCGACTCCGGCTCTGGGGAGCGGCTGCGTCGTTCGACATGGTCCGCAACGGGGCGGTAGTCGCCAGTCTACCGCTAGCGCGAACCGTAACGGCGGTTTGCCGGGCTCTCAGCCCCCATGTGCCGCCCTCAACCGGCCTCCGACGACTCCCCATATGTGACCGGGGCCCCTGATCCGTTCACAACGGCGCTCAGCGCTTCCACCTGTCAACCTCCGAGGACGTGACCGGGATCACTCCCGATCACCCGCGTCCAGCCCTACCCATAGGTGTCACCCGGCCCCCGCGACCCGGGAGCGCGCAGCCGCCCCGGGGTGCGGTGCGGAGCGGCTGGGCCGAACACCTTGATCAACTTCACGGTGCCCCGGCCGAGATCGGCGTTCAGCCGCGCGAGCAGCTGGGGGGCCAGCAGCCGCAGCTGGGTGGCCCAGGCAGTGGCATCGCAGCGCACCGTCAACACCCGGCTCTCCTCGTCGTAGCTCTCCGGCGCGCAGTGCTGCGCCACCTCGGGGCCGACCAACTCCGGCCAGCGGCCGAGGACTCCGCCGACCGCCAGCGGCATCTCCCAGCCGCGCTCGACGGAGAGCCGGGCCACCGCCGCGCCCAGCGGCAGCGGATCGCGGCCGCCGGCGCGCGCTCCGGAGCGCAGGCCGCCGTTGCGCGCCTCCCGGCGCTGCCGCACCAGCGCGCCGCGCTCCCGCGCGCGCTCCTTGGCCGCCCGCAGCGCGACCCGCGCCAGGTCGACGCCGGACACCTCGGGGGTCTCGGGGCTCCCGCCGCCCGCGTCGGCGTTCTCCGTCAACGCGCCCTGCTCGGGGGCGCCTTGCCCCGCCGCGCCCCGCGCGCCGTCCACAGCCTGTGGACGGTCTCCGCCCCGCGCGCGGTCACCGCCCGAGGCGCGCCGCGCGCCCCCCGCGTCACTCGGCCACGACACGGGTGACCTCCCCCTCGGAGACCTCGAAGCGGGTGCCGGCCAGGATCTCCGGCACGTCCTCCGGAACCGCCGCCGTGACCAGCACCTGCTCGGCCGAGACCACCAACTCGGCCAGCCGGTGCCGGCGTCGGGCGTCCAGCTCGGCGAAGACGTCGTCCAGGATCAGGATCGGCTCGGGCCCCTCCTCGCGCAGCAGCCCGTACGAGGCCAGCCGCAACGCCAGCGCCAACGACCAGGACTCGCCGTGGCTGGCGTAGCCCTTGGCCGGGAACTCGCCGAGCCGCACCAGCAGATCGTCCCGGTGCGGGCCGACCAGCGTCACGCCGCGCTCGATCTCCCGTGGCCTGGCCTCGGTCAACGCGGCCGCCAGCAGTGCCTCGTGCTCCGCGCGGCCGACCGCGCCCGTGCCCTCCTCGACCGTCGAGCCCCGGTACTCCAGCACCACCGGGCCGCCGCCGGGCGCCACCTGCTCGTACGCCTTGTCGGCCAACGGCCGCAGCGCCTCCAGCAGGGACAGCCGCCGCACCACCAACTCCGCGCCCACCCGCGCCAGATGCTGGTCCCAGACGTCCAACGTCGACAGGTCCATGCCGCGACCGCCGTGCCGCCGGGCCATCGCCGCCGACTTCAACAGCGAGTTCCGCTGCTTCAACACCCGTTCGTACTCGGCCCGCACGCCGGCCAGCCTGGGCACCCTCGCCGTCACCAACTCGTCGAGGAACCGCCGGCGCTCCGTCGGGTCCCCCTTGACCAGCCGCAGGTCCTCCGGCGCGAACAACACCGTGCGCACGATGCCCAGCAGGTCGCGGGGGCGCACCTGCGTCGAACGGTTGAGCCGGGCCCGGTTGGCGCGGCCCGGGTTCACCTCCAGCTCCACCAGCTGCTGGCGCTCGCCCTCCCGCACCAGGGCCCGCAGCACCGCGCGCTCCGCGCCCATCCGCACCAGCGGCGCGTCGGCGGCGACCCGGTGGCTGCCCAGCGTCGCCAGATAGCCGACGGCCTCCACCAGGTTGGTCTTGCCCTGGCCGTTGGGGCCGAGGAAACACGAGACCCCGGGGCCGAGTTCCACCTCGGCCCCGGCGTACGACCGGAAGTCGGCCAACGAGAGATGTGTCAGGTGCACGGCGTGGGCCAACCTCCCCGATCGAACCGCCCGTCGGCGCTCCCCGTCAGGACTACGAGGAACTCCGCACGGCGTGGCCGCCGAACTGGTTGCGCAGCGCGGCGACCATCTTCATCTGCGGCGAGTCCTCCTGCCGGGAGGAGAACCGCGCGAACAGCGAGGCGGTGATCGTCGGCAGCGGCACCGCGTGGTCCACCGCCGCCTCGACCGTCCACCGGCCCTCGCCGGAGTCGGCGGCGTAGCCCCGCAGCCGCTCCAGGTGCTCGTCGTCGTCGAGCGCCCGGACCGCCAGGTCCAACAGCCAGGAACGGATCACCGTCCCCTCCTGCCAGGAGCGGAACACCTCGCGGACGTCGGTGACCTCCTTGGCCGCCTCCAGCAACTCCCAGCCCTCGGCGAACGCCTGCATCATCGCGTACTCGATGCCGTTGTGCACCATCTTGGCGAAGTGCCCGGCGCCCACGCTGCCCGCGTGCACCGCCCCGGACTCCCCGGGCGGCTTCAGGGCGTCGAAGACCGGCCGCACCCGCTCCACATGCTCAAGCTCGCCGCCGTACATCAGCGCATAGCCGTTCTCCAGGCCCCAGACCCCGCCGGAGACGCCGCAGTCCACAAAGCCGATGCCCCTGGTGGACAACTCCGCCGCGTGCCGGGCGTCGTCCGTCCAGCGGGAGTTCCCGCCGTCCACCACCACGTCCCCGGGGGAGAGCAGCTCGCTCAGCTCGTCCACGACGGACTGGGTCGCCTCGCCCGCCGGCACCATCAGCCACACCACCCGGGGCGCGGCCAGCGCGTCCACCATCTCCCGCAGGCTGCCCACATCCGCGGACTCGGTGTCGGGGGCGTACCCCACGACGGTGTGACCGGCCCGGCGGATGCGCTCGCGCATGTTGCCGCCCATGCGGCCGAGGCCCACGAGACCCAGCTCCATCAGGACTCCTTCGTAGCGTTGTACCTGAGGCCGAGCCTACGCCCGACCCCGCACGCACACCTGTGGGGTCGGGCGCTCAAAAGCGCAGATCAGCGGGGGCGCGCCGGCGAGCCGTCCACGACGGGCCCGGGGCTCAGCCGCTCAGCCGAACGGGCATGATCAGGTACTTGTAGGCCTCGTCCGCCTCGGCGTCCACGGCGGGCCGGCCGCTCAGCAGCGCCGGCTTGGTGGAGGTGGTGAACGAGAGCTGGGCCACCGGGGAGTCGATGGCGCTGAGGCCCTCCAGCAGGAAGCCGGGGTTGAAGGCGATCGAGATGTCGTCGCCCTCCAGCTGGGCGTCGACCCGCTCCACAGCCTGTGCGTCGTCGCTGGAGCCGGCCTCCAGGATCAGCACGCCCTGCTCGAAGTTGAGCCGGACCGGGGTGTTGCGCTCGGCGACCAGGGCCACGCGCTTGACGGCCTCGACGAAGGGCGCGGTCTCGATCACGGCCACCGAGTTGAACTCGGTGGGGAAGAGCGTGCGGTACTTGGGGAGGTCGCCCTCCAGCAGCCGCGTCGTGGTGCGCCGGCCGGCGCCCTCGAAGCCGATCAGCCCCTCGCCGGCCCCGGAGCCGGAGAGCGCCAGGGAGACCGTGTCGCCGCCGCTGAGGGACTTCGCCGTGTCCAGCAGCGTCTTGGCCGGGACCAGGGCGACGGCGGAGATGTCCGCGACCTCCGGCTTCCACAGGAACTCCCGCACCGCGAAGCGGTATCGGTCCGTCGAGGCGAGCGTCACCGTGTCGCCCTCGATCTCGACCCGGACGCCGGTGAGCACCGGCAGCGTGTCGTCCCGGCCGGCGGCGATGGCCACCTGGGAGACCGCCGAGGCGAAGACCTCAGCCGAGACCGTGCCCGTGGCCGTCGGCATCTGCGGCAGCGCCGGGTACTCCTCGACGGGGAGGGTGTGCAGGGTGAACCGCGAGGAGCCGCAGACCACCGTGACCCGCACGCCGTCCGAGGAGATCTCCACCGGGCGGTTGGGCAGCGAACGGCAGATGTCGGCCAGCAGCCGCCCGGAGACCAGGACCGTCCCCTCGTCCTCCACGTCGACCTCGACCGACACCCGCGCCGAGACCTCGTAGTCGAAGCCGGAGAGGCTCAACGCGCCCTCCTCCGCCTTCAACAGCAGCCCGGCGAGCACCGGCACCGGCGGTCGGGCCGGCAGGCTGCGGGCGGCCCATGCCACCGCCTCCGCGAGCACATCGCGTTCCACCCGGATCTTCACTTCAGCCGCCTCCCGCAGTTGCTGGCCGCTCGTCGCCGTTGGCCCCGTCTTGTTGGGCCCCCAGTCTGACGCACGCCACTGACAGTAGGTGCTCCGGCGAGTCAAATCGAGGCGCGCTGGGTAGGTCGTCCCCGAGCCCGGTTGTGCACAGCCCCCACTTCGAATCGAGTCTCCCGGCTTATATCCGTAGTCGTAGTAGTAGGGCCTGTGGAAACGGTGGATAACTCCAATTCCCCTGCTCAGAGCCGGTTTTCTGTCCACATGCCCTGTGGGCGGAGCGGTGGACGAAGCAGCCCCTCCTGTGGACGGCCGCCGGTTGTGCACAGGCCATCCCCAGGACACCCCGAGTTCTCAACAGCTCTGTCCCCAGTTTCGGAGCGGTTGCCCACAGGCCACGCGGCAGCTTCCTGTGACCTGATTCACTCGACCCGGTGAGGCGGCGCGTTATGTTGCCGAACAGTGGATAAACCTGTGGATTGGCTGTGTACAACTCCCCTCATCCTGTGGGTAGCTGACCCTGGTCGGTGGACAACGCCGAACGGGCCTCGGGGCGATCCTCGCTCGTCCACAGGCTGTGGACGAGCGTTCTCCACACATCCACAGGCACCTGACCTGCGGTTGTCCCCCGTTCCCCGCCGGCCTGTGGACGGAGATCTGGACGACACGCCAACCTCACAGGGTGTGGACGACGACAACTCGCCGAATCTGTGGGAAACCTGGGAGAACCACGAAAACACGAGTGGCCCGGCTCGCTAATCGAACAGCGCCCCCGAGGCGAGACCTCGGGGGCGCTGCGGTGAACGGCCGGTTCGACGACGGCTTACGGGCCGGCGGGGGCGTGCGTGGAGGCGCCGGCGGCGACCCTCGGTGACGCCCGAGCGTTCCGGCTCAGCCGTTCTTGATGCGGTTGGTGAGCTCGGTGACCTGGTTGTAGATGGAGCGCCGCTCGGCCATCAGCGCCCTGATCTTGCGGTCCGCGTGCATCACCGTCGTGTGGTCGCGCCCGCCGAAGTGCTGACCGATCTTCGGCAGCGAGAGATCGGTCAACTCCCGGCACAGATACATGGCGATCTGTCGCGCCGTGACCAGGATGCGGCTGCGCGAGGAGCCCGCCAGGTCCTCGATGGTCAGGCCGAAGTAGTCGGCGACGGCCGAGGTGATGGCGTCCGCCGTGATCTCGGGGGTGGCGTCCTCGCCGCCCGGGATCAGGTCCTTCAACACGATCTCCGTCAGCCCCAGGTCCACCGGCTGCCGGTTGAGGCTGGCGAACGCCGTCACCCTGATCAGCGCGCCCTCAAGTTCCCTGATGTTGCGGGAGATCCGCGAGGCGATGAACTCCAGCACCTCGGGCGGGGCGTTCAACTGCTCCTGGACCGCCTTCTTCCGCAGGATCGCGATCCGGGTCTCCAGCTCCGGCGGCTGGACGTCCGTGATCAGTCCCCACTCGAAGCGGTTGCGCAGCCGGTCCTCCAGCGTGATCAGCTGCTTGGGCGGCCGGTCGGAGGAGAGCACGATCTGCTTGTTGGCGTTGTGCAGGGTGTTGAAGGTGTGGAAGAACTCCTCCTGCGTGGACTCCTTGCTCGCCAGGAACTGCACGTCGTCCACCAGGAGGATGTCCATGTCCCGGTAGCGCTTGCGGAAGGCGTCGGCCTTGCCGTCCCTGATCGAGTTGATGAACTCGTTGGTGAACTCCTCGGAGCTGACGTAGCGCACCCGGGTGCCCGGATAGAGGCTGCGGGCGTAGTGCCCGATGGCGTGCAGCAGATGCGTCTTGCCGAGCCCGGACTCCCCGTAGATGAAGAGCGGGTTGTACGCCTTCGCCGGCGCCTCGGCCACCGCCACGGCCGCCGCGTGGGCGAAGCGGTTGGAGGCGCCGATGACGAAGGTGTCGAAGAGATACTTCGGGTTGAGCCGCGCGGTCGGCTCCCCCGGCCCGGTCGCCGGCGCCGGCTGGGCGGCCAGCGGCCCGGGCGCGCCGCCGGAGGCCCCGGGCCGGTCGCCGGAGTCGTAACGGCCGTACCGCTGCTCGCCGTAGCGCGGCTCCCCGCCGTAGGAACGTTCCCCGTACCGCTGCTCCTGGAAGGACTGCTCGCCGAACCCGCGCTCGCCATACGCCTGTTCACCGTAGGAGGAGGAGTCGAAGCCCTCCGAGCGGCCGTAGGAGGGGTAGTCCCCGTGCGGCTGCCGCCACGGCGGGCTCTCCTGGGGCGGCGGCTGGTGGCGGTCGGGGTACGCGGGGCGCGCCTCGGGTCCCGGCTCGCGCCGACCCTCGCCGCCGTACCCGTCGTACTTCTGGTAGCCGCCGTCGTCCGTGGGCGGCTCGGCCCGGGGGCCGGCCTGCTCGGGGATGGACGGTGGGGGCGGCGCGGACTCCGCCGGCGGAGCCGTGACGGTGATGGCCAGCCGGACCGGCTGGCCGCACTCGCGGCTCAGCGCCTCGCTGATCAGCGGCGCCAGCCGCCCCTCCAACACGTTCTTCGCGTACTCGTTGGGCACGCCCAGGAGGGCCGTCCCGGAGACCAGGGCCAGCGGTTGGCAGTCCTGGAGCCAGCGGTGGTCCTTGGACTCCAGGCGCTGGCCGTCGGAGAGCATCGTCGTCAGAGCCCGGGGCCAGACCGCTGCAAGGTCCGCTGGAAGGTCAGCCACGAGGCACGCTCTCTCACTCGCAGGGGTGGCGCTCAGGGATGGCGCTGTGTTGGCGGGCACCTGTGGGTGTGACGCCGGGGGCGATCGGGAAAGATTCCGAGTTCAGTCACGTTAGTCAGCGCGAGGTCCGCGCATCAAGTCGTTGTCCACAGGCTGTGTACAGGGATGCGCCGTCCGAGTTTGACCTGTGGCTCGCCTCGCGCGTACCGTTGCCAGGTCGAGTCGTCGATGGCTGCTGCCGCCTGCCTCCGATGGCCCGCCTCCGACCAGAGGTGTGAGCGGCTGACTCGGGCGTTGCGATGGTCTCGCGGGCGCACGGTGACAGCCAACGACGGTCCACATCTGTCTCGGCCGACCTGTGCCGGTACACCGAAGATCTCTGGAGTCCCCGAGTGAGCAAGCGCACTTTCCAGCCGAACAACCGGCGCAGGGCCAAGACCCACGGCTTCCGGCTGCGGATGCGGACGCGTGCCGGCCGCGCCATCGTCGCCAACCGTCGTGCCAAGGGCCGCGCCCGGCTGTCGGCCTGAACCACTGACCACTGGTCCATGCGGTGCTGCCCTCCGAGAACCGGCTGAGGCGGCGCGAGGACTTCGCGACCGCGATGCGCCGAGGTCGCAGGGCCGGACGCCCGCATCTCGTCGTCCATCTGAGCGATGGAACGGACCCGCACCTGGCGGAGGGGACACCCTCACCGCCACGTGCGGGTTTCGTCGTCAGCAAGGCCGTGGGGAACGCGGTGGTCCGCCACCGCGTCCAGCGTCGGCTACGTCACCTGGTCCGGGCCCGGCTGACCGCGCTGCCCGCCGGTAGCCTGGTGGTGGTGCGGGCCCTGCCGGGCGCGGAGCGAGCCGCGTTCGACCAGCTGGCTCGCGAGCTGGACGCCGCACTGGAGCGGCTACTGGGAGGGGTACGCGGATGAAGTACCCGCTGCTGCTGCTGATCAAGCTGTATCAGTGGACGATCAGCCCCCTTCTCGGCCCGGTCTGCCGTTACTATCCGTCGTGTTCCCACTACGGATATGGCGCCATCGACCGGCATGGAGCGCTCAAGGGGACGGCCCTCACCGCTTGGCGCATTCTGCGCTGCAACCCCTGGTCGCCGGGTGGAGTCGATCACGTTCCGCCGCGCAAGCGCCCGGTCTGGCATCGGTCACTGCGGGACCGACTGCGGCACCGGTCGTTCAACCCCGCCTCTCCCGGGGGTGCCCCCAACAATGCCCAAGGAGCTTGATCCGTGGACACGATCAATTCGATCCTCTCCCCCCTCTATATCGCCGTTTCGTGGATCGTCGTCCAGTTCCACAGCCTCTACAGTCTGGTCTTCGACGAGGACAGCGGCTGGGCCTGGGGGCTGTCGATCTTCTCCCTGGTGGTGGTCATCCGGATCGCCCTGATCCCGCTCTTCGTGAAGCAGATCAAGGCCACCCGCAACATGCAGGCGCTCCAACCACGGATGAAGAAGATCCAGGAGCGCTACAAGAACGACCGGCAGCGCCAGTCCGAAGAGATGATGAAGCTGTACAAGGAGACGGGCACCAACCCGCTCGCCAGCTGTCTCCCGATCCTGGCGCAGTCTCCCTTCTTCATCGCGCTCTTCCAGGTGCTCAACCACATCGCCAGCGACAAGGTCGTCGGCGTCCTCAACCGGGACCAGGTCGAGTCCGCCCGTGAGGCGACGATCTTCGGCGCTCCGATCGCCACCCGCTTCATGGACAGCGCGTCCCAGGTCGCCGAGCTGGGTGCCTCCCAGGCCAACGTCCGCATCGTCACCGTCATCATGATCGTGCTGATGTCGGCGTCGCAGTTCTTCACCCAGCGGCAGCTGATGACGAAGAACGTCGACCTCACGGTCAAGACGCCGTTCATGAACCAGCAGAAGATGTTGATGTACATCTTCCCGATCATGTTCGCCGTCTTCGGCGTGAACTTCCCGGTGGGTGTGCTGATCTACTGGCTGACCACCAACGTCTGGACCCTGGGCCAGCAGATGTACGTGATCACGCGGAACCCCACCCCGGGCAGCCTGGCCTTCCAGCAGCGGCAGGAGCGGCTGCGCAAGAAGGGCAAGCTCCCCCAGGAGGAGGAAGAGGCCGCGAAGAAGTCCGCCGAGGCCACCCGGACCGTCCGCAACCAGCGCAAGCGGCAGACCCGGTCCCAGCGGCAGTCCGGCACCGGCGCCCAGCCGGCGAAGAAGCAGGCGGCGTCCGCCCCCTCCCGGCTGGACAAGCCGCAGCAGAACGGCAAGAGCGGCGGCGACCAGGCCAGCCAGAACGGGCAGAACGGCCAGGCGCGGTCGTCCGAGGGGTCCCAGCCGCAGAAGAAGCAGCGGGGGCAGCAGGCGAAGAAGTCCCAGGCCCGCAAGCCGAAGCCGTCCGCCAAGAGCAAGAAGTAGAAGGAGCCTCACCCGTGACGGACACCACCTCAGCCCCCGCCGAGGAGACCGACGAGCTGACCCGCCTGGAGCAGGAGGGCGAGATCGCGGCGGACTACCTGGAGGGGTTGCTGGACATCGCCGACCTGGACGGCGACATCGACATGGATGTCGAGGGGGACCGGGCGGCGGTCTCGATCGTCTCGGATGGCCCGTCGCGCGATCTCCAGAAGCTGGTGGGCCGGGACGGTGAGGTGTTGGAGGCGCTCCAGGAGCTGACCCGGCTCGCGGTGCACCGGGAGACGGGCGAACGGAGCCGGCTGATGCTGGACATCTCCGGGTTCCGCGCCCGCAAGCGGGAGAAGCTGACCGTGCTGGGCACCCAGGCGGCGCAGCAGGCGAAGGACTCCGGCGAGCCGGTGAAGCTCCAGCCGATGACCCCGTTCGAGCGCAAGGTCGTGCACGACGCGGTCGCGGCGGCCGGCCTGCGGAGCGAGTCCGAGGGCGAGGAGCCGCAGCGGCGCGTGGTCGTCCTGCCGTGACTCAGGACCGCGCCGTGGAGGCGACGCTTCCCGAGCCCCCGGAGGCCGCGCAGAAGGTGTTCGGCGAGCGCCTGGGCGACGCCGTTCGCTATGCCGAGCTGCTGGCCGACGTCGGGGTGAGCCGTGGGCTGATCGGTCCCCGCGAGGTGCCCCGGCTGTGGGAACGCCACCTGCTGAACTGCGCGGTGCTCTCCGAGGTGGTGCCCGAGGAGGTCACGGTCTGCGATGTGGGGTCCGGGGCCGGGCTCCCCGGCATCCCGCTCGCCCTGGTGCGGCCCGACCTCCGGATCACCCTGCTGGAGCCGCTGCTGCGGCGCATCAACTTCCTGGGCGAGGTGGTCGAGCTGCTCGGCCTGGAGGACCAGGTGTCCCTGGTCCGGGGCCGCGCCGAGGAGGTGCTGCCGACCTTCACGCCCGTCCATGTGGTGACGGCCCGCGCGGTCGCTCCGCTGGACCGGCTGGCCGGCTGGGGCGTTCCGCTGCTGCGTCCCTATGGCGAGATGCTGGCCATCAAGGGCGAGACCGCCGAGGAGGAGCTGAAGGCCGCCCGGGGCGCGCTGGCCAAGCTCGGCATGGTGCGGAGTTCCGTGCTCCGCGCGGGAGTTGGCGTGGTCGACCCGCCCTCCACCGTGGTGCGCGTCGAGGTCGGGGAGAGCCCGGGCGGGGTGCGGTTCGCCGCCAAGCGCGCCAAGGCCGCTCGGCGCGGCGGCTCCAGCCGGCGCCCCCGCCGCTGACCGTTCCACCCGCTGACCGTTCCGCGCCCGGCGGCGCCTGGACGCGCGTCGTTTCTCGGCGCCGTTCCGGTTCGCCCGAAGCGACGGTCATCCGGATCAATTGGCCGTGGGCGGAGTGTCCTGCCGAGCCCCGGAGTTGAGCGTGGGCATCGTGTTTCACGTGAAACGCCGCTCGCTGCTCCAGGGAATCATCAGCCGTGGGCGCGCGACTGCCGAGCCGCGCGCCCGTCGTCCCCGAACGTCACTCCAAAGTGGGGCGCCTGTATCCACAGAGGGCCCTTCATCCACAGGTAAGCGGTCCTCGCTGGTTCGCAACCCCCGAGACATGGCAGGCTTTGACTCCACAGAGGCTGTGCGTGTCGAGGAGAGTGAACCATTGCGGTCCGACGCCAACACTGCTGGGCCGACGGCCGATCCGGTCCCGGGCCCTCGGTCCGAACCGACGGACGCTCCGGGCGGTGCCGTTGATATTGCGACCAGTGCTCCGCCGCCCGCCGACGGGGCACCGGTCGCCCGGGCCGCGCAGCAGGCCATCGCCGCCATGCACCTCTCCGGCGGCGCGCTGCCCCGGCCGGCCGAGACCCGGATCATGGTGGTCGCCAACCAGAAGGGCGGGGTCGGGAAGACCACCACAACGGTCAACCTGGCGGCCTCACTTGCCCTCCACGGCGCCCGCGTGCTGGTGATCGACCTCGACCCCCAGGGCAACGCCTCCACGGCGCTCGGGATCGACCACCATGCCGAGGTGCCCTCGATCTACGACGTGCTGGTGGAGAGCAAGCCGCTCTCCGACGTGGTGCAGCCGGTGCGCGATGTGGAGGGGCTCTTCTGCGCCCCCGCCACGATCGACCTGGCCGGCGCCGAGATCGAGCTGGTCTCCGTGGTCGCCAGGGAGAGCCGCCTGCAACGGGCCATCAGTTCCTATGAACAGCCACTCGACTATGTGCTGATCGACTGCCCGCCCTCCCTGGGGCTGCTGACGGTCAACGCGTTGGTGGCCGGCGCCGAGGTGGTCATCCCCATCCAGTGCGAGTACTACGCGCTGGAGGGCCTCGGCCAACTCCTGCGCAATGTCGAGCTGGTGCGCGGCCATCTCAACCCGAGGCTGCATGTCTCCACGATTCTGCTCACCATGTACGACGGCCGGACGCGGCTGGCCTCCCAGGTGGCGGAGGAGGTGCGGAGCCACTTCGGCAACGAGGTGCTGCGCACCAACATCCCGCGCTCGGTGCGCATCTCCGAGGCCCCCAGCTATGGGCAGACCGTCCTCACCTACGACCCGGGCTCCAGCGGTTCGCTCTCCTATCTGGAGGCGGCCCGGGAGATCGCGCTGCGTGGCGCGATCCCGCAGCAGGAACAGCACAACCCGGAGGGGGCTCAGTGAGCGAGCGACGTAGAGGACTGGGCCGAGGGCTGGGCGCGCTGATCCCGGCGGCGCCCAAGAGCGCGGAGGAACCCGCCGAGAGCGACAAGGGAAGCGCGGTATCGCCCAGCGCCGTCCCACTGTTGACCGCCGAGCGCGGCATCGCCGTGCCGACCGCGCCGGAGCGCGGACGCCGGACGGTGGCCGAGCAGCCCTCCACCCCGCCGGCGGCGGACGGCGGGGGCGGCGAGCAGCCGCAGGAGGTCTCGGGCGCGCACTTCGCGGAGTTGCCCATCGACTCCATCACGCCCAACCCGCGCCAGCCGCGCGAGGTCTTCGACGAGGACGCCCTCGCCGAACTGGTCACCTCCATCAAGGAGGTGGGTCTGCTCCAGCCGGTGGTGGTGCGTCGACTCTCCGAGGACCGCTATGAGCTGATCATGGGGGAGCGCCGCTGGCGCGCCTGTCGTGAGGCCGGCCTGGAGGCGATCCCCGCGATCGTCCGGGCGACCGAGGACGACAAGATGCTGCTGGACGCGCTCCTGGAGAACCTCCACCGCGCCCAGCTCAATCCCCTCGAAGAGGCCGCCGCCTACGACCAGTTGCTCAGGGACTTCAAGTGCACCCATGACGAGCTGGCCGACCGGATCGGGCGGTCGCGGCCCCAGGTCTCCAACACCCTGCGGCTGCTTCGGCTCTCACCGGCGGTGCAGCGCCGGGTGGCCGCCGGGGTGCTCTCGGCCGGCCACGCCCGGGCGCTCCTCTCCGTGGAGGACCCGGAGGAGCAGAACAAGCTCGCTCTGCGCATCGTGGCCGAGGGGCTGTCCGTGCGCGCGGTGGAGGAGATCGTCACCCTCCAGAGCGACAGCAAGAAGAAGAGCACCCGGTCCAGGGGGCCCAGGGCCGGGAAGCGGATCGCCCCCGCGCTCGACACCCTGGCGCACCGGCTCTCGGATCGCTTCGAGACCCGGGTGAAGGTGGACCTGGGGCAGAAGAAGGGCAAGATCGTCGTCGAGTTCGCCTCGATAGAGGATCTGGAGCGCATCCTGGGGCAGTTGGCCCCGGGCGAGGGGCCGGTGCTGGAGCAGCGGGCCTCGGACGAGGAGCAGCAGCCGGGCGAGGCCGAGAGCGGCTCGACGGAGGGCTGACCGTCCTCGCCGCCGGCGAGCGGCAGAGCGAAGGGCCGTCGCGTTTCACGTGAAACGCGACGGCCCTTCGGCTGTTTCGAGCGTCGCTCAGGCGATGAACTCGGTGAGGTCCCGCTCGATGGCCGCCTTGGGCTTGGCGCCGACGATGGTCTTGACGACGTCACCGCCCTGGTAGACGTTCATGGTCGGGATCGAGAGGATGCCGTACTTCGACGCCGTGGCCGGGTTCTCGTCGATGTTGAGCTTGACGACGGTGATCTTGTCGGCGTGCTCGGCGGCGATCGCCTCCAGGGCGGGGGCGACCTGACGGCAGGGGCCGCACCACTCGGCCCAGAAGTCGACCAGCACGGGCTTGTCGCTCTGGAGAACCTTCTCCTCGAAGTCGGCGTCGGTGGCGGTCACGGTGGCGCCAGCCATGGTGCATCTCCTTTGTTGGGAACCTGAGGGGTCTCGGAGGGGGCGCAGGTCGCTCAGACCTGGGCTTCCGAGGTCACGGACGCGGCATCGGCCAGCGCCGCGAGATAGCGCTCGGCGTCCAGCGCTGCCGAGCAGCCGGTGCCGGCGGCGGTGATCGCCTGGCGGTAGGTGTGGTCCACCACATCACCGGCGGCGAACACACCCGGGACATTGGTGCGCGTGCTGGGCGCGTCCACCGCAATGTAGCCCTCGTCGTCCAACTCCAGCACGCCCTTGAAGAGTTCGACACGCGGGTCGTGGCCGATGGCCACGAAGAGACCGGTGACCGGAAGCTCCGACTTCTCGTCGGTGCTGGTGTTCCGCACGACCAGCCCGGAGACCTTGCCCTCCGCGCCCTGGATCTCCGCCACCTCGCTGTCCCAGAGGAACTCGATCTTCGGGTCGGCGAAGGCGCGCTCCTGCATGGCCTTGGAGGCGCGCAGCGTGTCCCGGCGGTGGATGACGGTGACCTTGCGCGCGAAACGGCTCAGGAAGGTGGCCTCCTCCATGGCGGTGTCGCCGCCGCCGACCACGGCGATGTCCTGCTCGCGGAAGAAGAAGCCGTCACAGGTGGCGCAGTAGGAGACCCCGCGACCGGAGAGCTGGTCCTCGTTGGGCAGCCCCAGCTTGCGGTGCTGGGAACCGGTGGCGACGACGACCGCCCTGGCGCGGTGGACCGCCCCCGAGGTGTCGGTGACGGTCTTGACCTCGCCGCTGAGATCGACGGAGACGATGTCGTCCGGCACCAACTCGGCGCCGAAGCGCTCTGCCTGGGCGCGCATGTTGTCCATCAGGTCGGGACCCATGATCCCTTCCTGGAAGCCAGGGAAGTTCTCGACCTCGGTCGTGTTCATCAACGCGCCGCCGGCGGTGACCGCGCCCTCGAAGACGAGCGGGTTGAGCGAGGCGCGTGCGGTGTAGAGCGCGGCGGTGTAGCCCGCAGGTCCGGAGCCGATGATGATCACGTTGCGGACGTCGCTCACGGAAATCTTCCTTGTCTGGTGGTCTCTCACCCGGGACCCTGGCTGGGCCCTCAGTCGCTTAACGGTTCCCAGGGTCCCAGACATTCCCAGGCCGTTGGCGCCCCCGGGGGTGTTCCTCGGAAGGTGTTCCGACCTGGAGGGCTCGCGACCGTGGGCCGCGAGAAGGAAACGCCGATCAGCCGGTCCGGGCGCCGCTACTCGCGGGGGTAGCTCTCCTCCAGCAGGATCTCCCCCGTGACCGGCGGAGTGGCGGAGACGCACTGGGCGTCCACCACATAGGCGGTCACCAACTCCGGGTCCTCGCTGTGCGGGAAGACCACCAGATAGGCGTCGGTGCCGTTGTAGTCCTCCTCGTTGACGGCGAGCGGCTCCTCGGGGCGGCCGATCGCCTCGTCCACACAGGTGGGCATGTCGGAGAGCGTGTGCATCTCGCCCGAGCCGGGGTCCTCGGTGGCCCCCTCGGTCGGTTCCTCGCTGGGCGCGCTGGTGGGGGAGGGCGGCGATGTCGGAGGCTGCGTCTCGGGGAGGGGCTCCTGCTCCGGGGACGTCTCCTGCTCCTCCGGAGCCTCGGGGCTGTGGGAGTTCTCCAGAAGCTCGCGGACCTGACCCTCCAGGGACTCCACCGGCGGCTCGGGTGCGCGCAGCGCGCCGTCCTCGTCGGCGGGGGCGTCGGCCATGGAGCCACCGGCGTCGCTTCCGCCGGCCGAGCCCAGGGCCTCCAGCACCACCGCGCCGATGCCCACGGCCAGAGCCGCGCCGGCGGCGGCGAGCGCGAGGCGGGCCCGGGCGTACCGTCGGCTGCTCCGCGCTGTTTCACGTGAAACGACGGCGGCGGGACGCGCGTCGGGGCGGGCGGCCTCGGCGGCGAGGGCGGCGTCGATGCGGAAGACGACATCCTCCGGGATGGGCCCCGGGTCGGTCTCCTCGTGAAGCGTTCGACGCAGCGCCGTCAGCTCGTCGAGCGTTGCCGCGCAGGCGGCGCAGCGCGCCAGATGCGCGCGGAGACCGGCGGTTTCGGAGGGTGTCAGCAGATCCTCGTCCAGCGCCGCCAGCTCGGCGGGCTCGGGATGTGTCTCACTCATGTGCCCACCTCCTTCTCGGTGGCGCCGGGTGCTTCCCCGCCCCTCGGAGATGGGACGGATGGGCCTGGGGTCTGGTTCCTTGGCCCGTCCTCCTCCGGGGAGGCCTTGGGGTGAAGGTGGCGGAGCAGCGGCAGCAGCCGCGCCCTGCCACGCGCGCAACGGCTCTTGATGGTGCCCACCGGGGTCTCCAGGATGCGGGCGGCCTCCGCGACCGGATAGCCCTGCATGTCGACGAGGACCAGGGCGGCGCGCTGCTCCAGGGGCAGCTCGGCGAGCGCCGACGTCAACTGGCGCCGCAGGTCCTGCCGTTCGGCCGGCGCCTCGGCGGACTCGTGGGGCTCCAGCAGGTCCTCCAGCCGCTCCGGCTCCGGCATGGGCGAGGTGCGGCGGCTCTGGGCCCGGCGCACCCGGTCCAGGCAGGCGTTCACCGTGATGCGATGGAGCCAGGTGGTGACGGCCGAGTGCCCGCGGAAGGTGTGGGCCGAGCGGTAGGCGGAGACAAACGCGTCCTGAAGGGCGTCCGCCGCCTCCTCACGGTCGCCGAGGGTGCGCATCGCGACCCGCCAGAGGCGGTCCCGGTGGCGCCGCACCAACTCGGTGAACGCGTCCGGGTCCCCGGCCACATGGCTCGCCAGCAGCTCCTTGTCGGTGGCGACGGCAGGTTCGCTCGGAGCCTGACTGCTCACGACGGAACCTCCCCTCTCCCCTCGGCCGCCGCGCCCGCACTGGCACGCGGTTCCCCGGACCGACTACTGGTTGACGCTGATATCGGTGATGCGGCCACGGTAGTTGCCGTCGTTCCCCAGCGGCAGGTCGGTGAGCCAGACGAGCACGAAGCGCGTTGTCACCGGCTCGTCCCCCTGGAGCGTGAGCGAGCTACCCGTCGCGCTGTCCAGCGTGACGAAGTCGTCCGCGCCGCTCGGCGGCGTGGTCGCGTCGGCCGGGGCGGCTCGGAACTCGACGGCGGTGTCGCCGACGGCCTCCACAGTAAGCGACCGCACCTCCTGGGCTTCGCCCAGGTCCAGGATCAGCCCGAGTCCCCGCTTGAGGTTGCCGAAGGACGGCCCGTAGTAGTTCTTGGTCTGCCAGTAGCTCTCGGGGTCGCCGTCGATGACGAGCGGTGCGGACTCCGGGTTCTGACCGGAGCCCTCGGGGTCGAGTTCCGTTACGGAGCTGACCTCCAGCGGCCCGGGCGGCGGCTCCTCCACGTCGTCGCCCTCGTCGGGCCCGGGGGCCGGCGTCGCGTCGGCGGGGGTGTCGCCCTTGAGCAGCGCGTCCGCCAGCTGCCAGCTGCCCAGGCCGAGGGCCGCGATGAGCAGGGCCGAGACCGCGACCTTCAGGGCGGTGCCCCAGCGCCCTCCCAGCGCGGGAGGAGCGCTCCCGGCGGCGCCCGCGACGCCCGGCCGACCCGGGGCCGTTGGCGGGCCGCCGGCCACCAGGGTGCCCCGCTGGTAGGTGGTCGGCTGGTGGAACTGGGGAAGGGCGGAGGGCGTCGGCTCCGGCGGCCTGATCCGGGGCAACTGGGCCAGCGCCGCGCTCAGCTCCTCCGGCGTCGTGAGCGCCGGCTTCTCGCTCACCGCCGTGGCGCCGTCGTTCACCAGGGCGCGCATGGCCAGTTCGGAGAGTCCGCGATGGACGCCGGCCCGCACCTGCTCCGGGGTGAGCAGCGGCTCCCGGCTTCCCTTGCTCAGGCCGGCGACACCGCTGAGCCCGTAGACGCCCTCGGGGTAGGGCCAACGTTGGGTCAGCGCCGCGTAGAGCAGCGCCCCGATGGCCTCGGTGTCGGCCCGCTGTGGGTCTTCCACCTCGATCCCCCGCAGCGCGGCGTCGACCGCCAGCCCACGGATGCGGAACTGGCAGGGCCCGGTGCGCAGCACGGTGGCCGGGTTGAGCCGGAGGTGAACCAGGTTCTCCCGGTGGGCGGCCGCCATGGCCTGAGCCACCTGCCCGGCCAGCGCCTGGGCCTCGTGGGGATCGAGCGGCCCCGCGTGGAGCACGGTGTGGAGCGGGGTGGCGTCGGGCAGCCACTCGTGGATGACGTGGACCAGGCCCTTCTCCTCCACCGCGTCGAGGACCTGGACGAAGCGCGGGTCACCCAGCAGCGCCGTGGCCCGGGCGGCCGAGAGCACGGTGGCCGCCCGCTCGTGGCTGGCGGGCAGGACATGGACGCCCACGGCCCGGCGAAGCTTCTCGTCGACCGCACGCCAGCTGCTGAAGCCGTCCAGTCGGGTGATGCACTCCTCCAGCCGGTAGCGGCCGGCCAGCCGGTGCCCGCTGTGCAGCTCGACCGGCTCGGGGGTGGGCTGGGGGCGCTCCTGCGCGGTGCCCTCCGTCTTGCCCTCGGCTCTCTGGCCGTCCGACGCCTGCTCGGTGCTCGCCGGGTCCTGCGGAGGGCTCGTCGCCGTGCTCCGTTCCGCCACCGTCGCTTCCGCCTCCCCGTTCCGGGCCATCGGTCGTGGACTCTGCCAGGTTCATTGTGCCGTTAGTCCGTCACCCTGCACGACATGTGAGGGCGCCGGGAGGTTGTACGGAGGGTGGCCGGGGAGTGTCCCGACCGCGACCGCCCGTGCCGGTCCTCCGCGAGTCACGAGGTCAGCGCCCCAGGCGGCTGCGGACCATGCTGACCAGAACCGTCATCTCCTGGATGCGCATTCGACGCGCCGCCAGATAGAAAACGGCCAGCAGCAGCAGTCCGCCCGCGCCGAGCGCCGCGAGGGAGCCCAGCAGGCCCTGCCCCAGCGTGTTCAGCAGCGCGAGGCCCACGAAGCCGCCGATCGCCGCAGCCGGGATGCAGGCGCCGCAGAGCCTGATGTAGGTGCGGACGACCCGGGCGCCGTCGAGGTCGGTGCGCATCCGCTGCCGCAGCCGGCGCCAGGCGACCACCACGCCGAACGCGTAGGCCAGGCCGTAGCCGAAGGCGATGCCCGCGACCACCCACCGGTCGGGGAGCACCACGAAGCTCAGCGTCGACAGCACGATCCAGGTCAGCGAGACCACGACCGTGTTGTAGAACGGCGTCTTGGTGTCCTCGTAGGCGTAGAAGGCGCGCAGCACGACGTACTGGGCGGAGTAGGGGATCAGCCCGAGGCCGAAGGCCATCAGGATGTATCCGAAGGACCGAGCGGCGTCGCTGCCGGCGGAGCCGAAGAGCAGGGTGCAGATCGGGATGCCGAGCGCGAGGAAGACGAAGCTGATCGGCACGATGGCCACCGCCGAGGTGCGCAGCCCGTGCGAGAGGTCGTCCCGGACGGCCGCCGTGTCGTTGTCGGCGGCGGAACGGGAGAGCCGGGGCAGCAGCGCGGCCATCACGGAGACGGTGATGATGGCCTGTGGCATCTGCCAGATCAGCAGCGTGCTGTTGTACGCGGTGAAACCGGTGCCGGGGAAGCCGGCGGCGCTGGCGTTGTCGCCGGCCCAGGTCGCGAACTGGGTGACGACGATCAGCGCGGCCTGGTTGGCCAGGACGAAGAGCACGGTCCACTTGGCCAGCCGGGCCGCCTTGCCGAGGCCGTGGCCGCGCCAGTCGAAGCGGGGCCGGATGCGGAATCCCGCCGCCCTGAGGTAGGGGAGCATGGCGCCGGCCTGCACGACCAGGCCCAGCAGGGTGCCGATGCCCAGCAGCCGGATGCCCTCGGGCGTGATGGTGGAGACCGACATCTCCGAGCTGCGCTGCGTCCCGTAGACCCAGAGGAACATCCCGAAGGTGAAGATCACCACGATGTTGTTGAGCACCGGGGTCCACATCATCGCGCCGAAGCGGTCCCGCGCGTTGAGGATCTGCCCCAGCACCGTGTACACGCCGGTGAAGAAGATGGTGGGCAGGAAGTAGCGGGCGAACGTGATGGTCAGCTCGTTGGCCGCCGGGTCGCTGGCGAACTTGGCGGTCTGCAACCGGACCAGCAGCGGCGCGGCCACCATGCCCATCACGACGAGGGCGGCCAGGGCGACCATCACCAGGGTCAGCAGCCGGTTGGCGTAGGCGTCGCCGCCGTCCTCGTCGTCCTTCATCGCCCGCACCAGCTGGGGAACGAAGACGGAGTTGAGGCCGCCGCCGATGATCAGGAAGTAGATCATCGAGGGCAGGGCCCAGGCCACCGTGTAGGTGTCGCCGAGCACGGCGGCGCCGAGGGCCGCGACGATCACCAGCTGGCGCACGAACCCGGTGATCCGGGAGACCAGCGTGCCGGCGGCCATTATCGCGCTGGATCTGAGGATGCTGCTGGCCCGGCCGCCGCTGGGCGACTCGGGGGGCGGCGTGGGGTCGGCGGCGGGCGCCGGCGCAGCGGCGGGTGGCGGCGGCGAGGGCGGCGGGCTGGCCGGCGGCGCCTGGTACTGGTGCTGGGGGTGCGGCGGCTGCCGGGGATACGGCTCCGGGTTGGGCCGGGCGGGGCCGGCGCCGGGGTGCTGCTGGTCGCGGAAGAGGTAGGCGAACGCGTCGTCCGGCTGCCCGGCCCTCGGCTGCTCGGCCGGCGCCGACGGATAGCCGCCTGGCTGGCCCGCCAGTTCGGCGGGGCCGCCGAACTGGCCGCCGGCCCCCGGGTGTTGGGGCTGCTGCCCGTAGGGCGACGGGCCGGCGTCGTACTGCTGGCTCGGCGCCCACCCGGGGTCCTGGTAGTGCTGGTCGACGGGCGGCTGCGCCGGATAGCCGTGGTGGCCGGCCGCGTTCGGCGGCGGGGGGTGGGCGGTGCGGTCGTAGAGCGCCTCGCCCACCGGGTCCTGGGCCAGCGGGTCGCGGTCGGCGTACGGGTCGTGCTGGTAGCTGTCCGCGAGATAGGGGTCGTAGCCCGGGTGCTGCTGGTGCTGGCCCGGAGGTGGGCCCGCCGGCTGGGCCTGCGGGGGGTAGCCGGCCTGCTGGCCGTAGCCGGGGTGCTGGTCGTAACCGGGATGCTGGTCGTAGCCGGGGTGGGGCGGCTGCGGGTACTGCTGGCCGCCCTGGTCCGGAGCGTTCTCCGACCAGCCGGACGGGTCACCGCCGTCCGGCGCCTGGCCGCGTTCACGGTCATACGGCGCTTGCATCGCTACCCCTTAGGTTCACGGTCCGGACTCCGGCTCACTCGTCGGGGTCCAGCCTCTCACCCCTGGGCGGGGTGCCGGCGTCGCCGTCGTTGGTGTCGGAGTCGCTCTCACCCGCCGGGGCGTCGTCCTCCGATGCCTCGCCCTCTCGGGCGGCGCGCTTGCGCTGGGTGTACATCCGAATCCCGGCGAGGACCACCAGCAGTAGGCCGCCGGCGATCACCATGAGCACGCGGGGGGTGTAGGAGGTGACACTGGCCTGGAAGCGCATCGGCTCCCCGTAGGCCTTCTGGTCCTCGGTGGTGAAGAGACGGGCCTCCAGGAACGTGCGGCCGTTGGCCCGCGCCGTGGTGGAGAACTTCACCGTCTGGCTGTGCCCGCCGCCCACCGCGATCTGCTGGGTCTCGCTGACCTCCAGGCCCAGCCGGCGACTTGAGGTCAGCCGCAGCTCAAGACCCTGGATGTCCTGGACCAGGTTGTTTTCCACCGTGACCGGGATGGTGGCGCTGCGCCCCGAGAGGGTGATCGGGGACTTCTGGATGATGCTGACCCGGCCGGTCAGGTCCTCCAGGCCGTTCTGTACGGCGAAGCGGTAGGCGGCCGCGCCCGACTCGTGGCCGCGCCAGGAGGTCGACATCTCGCGGCGGATGGCGTTGCCGAAGGGGGACTCGACCCGGTCCGGGCGGGTGAGGATGACCGCGAAGTCGTCCAGCGTCCGCTGGGTCTCCCGCATCGTCTGGAACGCGCTGGTGGGCAGCTCCTGTTGACGCAGTCGGGACGGGTACTCGTCGGCGCTCGGCACCCGCTGGTTGGCGGCGGGGTCGGGCTCGGCGGCGGCCGTGGCGCTCAGGTTGTCGAACGAGATCCAGTCGGCGTCCTCCTGGAGGGCGCGGATGGCGTCGGCCATCGCCTGGGCCTGGTCGCCGGTCGGCATCCGTTGCGGGGCGAGCAGCAGGTTCCGTTCGGTGTCCGACTGCTGCCGGGCGATGGCGAAGGTCTGGGCGAGGAGCTGCTGGCCGGCCATGGCCGCGTTGCTGGTGCTGCTCATGTCCTCGGTGAAGAGGGTGGAGAGCGTCGCGTCGGCGACCACGGCGGTGTTGCCGTCCCCGATGGGGCGGGCGGCCGAGGGGGTGTGGGCGAGGCCGTCGTCGCGCAGGCTGTCGCTTCGGGCGATGACATGGTGGGCGCCGGCGGAGGTGGCCACCGAGACGATCGAGGGGTCGATCGCGCCCTCCACGGGCCAGGCGAAGTCGGTGGTCGGCTCGACCCTGAGCACCGTGTCGACCGTGACGGCCGCCGTCTCGGTGGCGGTGGCCAGCTGCCGAAGCGCGCCCTGGACCTCCCGCCCCTGGTGCGCGAGGGAGGCGAGGTCGGGGTCGCCGGAGGGGAGGGCGACCACTTCGTCGTTGCGGACCGCGTCCTGGAGGGCGCCGAGCCAGGCCCTGGCCTCCTGTTGGCCGTCGCCGGCGACCAACTCGTCGCCCTCGTAGACCTGGTACTCCTCGACCATGGCATCCACGGAGGCGAGCAGGTCGGGGTCGATCACCCAGGTCACCGGGAGGTCGGCGCCGAGGGTCACCATGCGGTGGAGGCGGCCGCCGGGGGAGATCTCCTCCAGCAGGGAGCCGTCCCGGAAGGCGGGGGTCTGCTCCTCGTCGGCTCCGGTCTGGGCGGTCAGATGCGTGCGGGAGACGAGCGGCCACAGAAAGGTGAGGCGCGTGCCCGCGCCCTCGGTGGAGCCCGAGGGCGTCCAGGGCAGCAGGCTGCGGTCGATGCCGAGAATCCGGTCCCACCGGCCGTCCTCGGTCTGCCCGGTGAGCGTCACGCCCACCTGGTACACCCCGTCGGCGCCGAGCGAGAGCGCGGAGACCGGCACCTGGAGGGAGAACGTCCGGGACATGCCGGGCCGGACGGTGCCGATGTCCTGGCTGTGCCCCTGCACTATGGGGCCGTCGGTGTCGAGGCTGAACTCGGTGAGCGCCATCGACTCGTCGAGGGCGGCGCGGCTCTCCAGGAGGACGCCCTGGCGGGCGGCCACCGAGCTGTTGAGGATGGCGGTCTCGCCCTCGTTGGTGACGGTGCCGCGCAGGGTGAGGGTGTCGCCCTCCTCCGGCACCCTCGGGCTCACCTCGGTGAGGGCAACGGTGGCCGCCGCGCCCTCGTTGGTCGCCGTCCGGGCGTGCGGCGCGCTGGCCGCCGAGGCCGGTCCCAGCCCGCTGGAGAGAAGGGTGGCCAGCAGCGCGGCGAGGAGTCCGAAGAGTCGGCGCCCAGGACGCCCGAGGAGCTTCCCGCGCCGGTCGCCACCGGAGCGGGACGATGGTGTCTCCGCCATCTCTGGCACGCGTCAGCCCCGTTCCTTCTCGTCCCCGCTGTCCCGGGGTCCGTCCCCAGCCCTCAACGCGCCTTCATGGTAACGATGATCGAAGCGTGCGAACGCCATGGATCGGCCGCTCCCCCGGCCCCCGGAGACGGTGCCCGACGACCCGGGGCACGTACCCTGTGCTGTTGTGCCGAACGACAGGAAAGACACCAACGTCCGCCAAGCCGCACCCGAGCTGAGCCAGGCGCAGCGGCTGGCCGTGGGGGAGCTGCTGCGGGTCTCCCCCATCGCCGACGATCTCGCCACCCGCTTCGCGGAGGCCGGGTTCACCCTGGTTCTGGTGGGGGGTTCGGTACGCGACGCGCTCCTGGGCCGGCTCGGCAACGATCTCGACTTCACGACGGACGCGCGCCCGGAGGATGTGCTGAGGCTGGTGCGGCCCTGGGCCGACGCCGTCTGGGACGTGGGCATCGCGTTCGGCACCGTGGGCTGCCGCAAGAGCGCCCCCTCGGGCGGCGACGCCGCCGGGCGCCGGGAGTACCAGCTGGAGATCACCACCTACCGCTCCGAGGCGTACGACCGGGACTCCCGCAAGCCCGAGGTCGTCTATGGCGACTCCCTCGAAGAGGACCTGCGGCGCCGGGACTTCACGGTCAACGCGATGGGTGTGGCGCTGCCGCAGAAGGAGTTCGTCGATCCCCACCACGGCCTCGCCGACCTCGCTCAGCGCGTGCTGCGCACCCCGGGAACCCCCGAGGAGTCCTTCTCGGACGATCCGCTGCGGATGCTGCGCGCGGCCCGGTTCGCCGCGCAGCTGGGCTTCACGGTGAGCGAGCCGGTGCGCGAGGCGATGACGGGGATGGCCGAGCGGATCGACATCGTCTCCGCCGAGCGCGTGCGCGACGAGCTGAACAAGCTGCTGCTGAGCCCGCATCCCCGTCAGGGGATCACGCTGCTCGTCGAGACCGGCCTGGCGGACCGGGTGGTGCCCGAGATCCCCGCCCTGCGCCTGGAGCGCGACGAGCACCACCGGCACAAGGACGTCTACGAGCACAGCCTGACCGTGCTGGAGCAGGCCATCGACCTGGAGGAGGGCCAGCCGGACCTGGTGCTGCGGCTGGCGGCGCTTCTCCACGACATCGGGAAGCCGAAGACCCGTCGGTTCGAGGGCGACGGCCGGGTCTCGTTCCACCACCACGAGATCGTCGGCGCCAAGCTCACCAAGCAGCGGATGGCCCGGCTCAAGTACCCCAACGAGCTGATCAAGGACGTCTCACGGCTGGTGGAGCTGCATCTGCGGTTCCACGGCTATGGGACCGGCGAGTGGACCGACTCGGCCGTGCGCCGCTATGTGCGGGACGCCGGGCCGCTGTTGGAGCGGCTGCACAAGCTGACGCGTTCCGACTGCACCACGCGGAACAAGCGGAAGGCGCAGGCGCTCTCCCGGGCCTACGACAGCCTGGAGGAGCGCATCGAGCGCCTCAAGCAGCAGGAGGAACTCGACGCCATCCGGCCCGACCTCAACGGCAACGATGTCATGGAGATCCTGGGGCTGCCGCCTGGGCCCGATGTCGGGCGGGCCTACCGCTTCCTGCTGGAACTCCGCCTGGAGAAGGGGCCGCTGGGGCGCGAGGCCGCCGAGGCGGCGCTCAAGGAGTGGTGGGCCGAGCAGGGTTGACCGCGCCGCGCCGGCCTCGCTCCCGCGCTCAGCCCGCCGCGCTCGTCGCCGTTTCACGTGAAACAGTGCGCCGTCGCAGCCGGTGGATCAGCAGGGCGGTCAGCACATAGATCGCGGAGACCAGGCAGAGCAACGCCGGGGAGCGGCCGTCGGGGGGCAGTATCAGCGCCGCCACCCCGGCCGCTCCCACGAAGGCGATGTTGTAGAGCATGTCGTAGAGCGAGAAGACCCGTCCCCGGAAGGCGTCCAGAACCGACGCCTGCACCACGGTGTCGGTGACGATCTTGGCGCTCTGGGAGACCAGCCCCAGCACGAACGCGGCCACCAGCATGGGCACCGGCCGGAACGAGAGGCCCAGCGCCGGCACCAGCACCGCCGCCGACAGCGCGCAGCAGACATACCAGCCCAGCCGCCCCAGGCGGGCCACCAGCCAGGGCGTCACCAGGGCCGCCACAAAGAAGCCGGCGCCGGAGACCCCGACGGCCACGCCCAGCAGCGCGACCCCCTCGTCGCCGCCGTCGTCCCAGGCGTGGCGGCAGAGCATCAGCACGGTCACCAGCAGCGCGCCATAGCAGAACCGCATCAGCCCCACCCCCGTCAACGTGCCGGCGGCGAGGGGGCGTTCGTGGAGATGACGGAGGCCGGCGACCAGCCCTCGGCCGGTGGTGACGAGCGCGGCCCGCAGGTCCCGCGCCAGGGAGGCGTCGCTCGGGCCCAGCTGGTCCCGGCCCAGCCGCAGCGCGGACAGTCCGGCCAGGAGGTAGATCGCCGCCGCCAGCAGCAGCGCCAGCGTGTCCTTGGCGCCCTGGGAGCGGGCCAGCAGCTGAACGACGAAGGCGGCGCCCCCGCCCACGGTGGCCGCGAGCGTGCCGGCGGTCGGGGAGAGGGAGTTGGCGACGACGAGCCGTTCCTCCTCGACCACCCGGGGCAGGGCCGCCGAGAGGCCGGCCAGGACGAAGCGGTTCACCGCCGTCACCAGCAGCGCCGACAGATAGAAGAGCCAGTCGGGCGAGCCGCCCAGGATCAGGGCGCAGGTCGCCACGACCAGCCCGCAGCGGAGCAGGTTGCCGAAGAGGAGCACCTGGCGTCGGCGCCAGCGGTCGAGCAGCACCCCCGCGAACGGCCCCAACAGCGAGTAGGGGAGCAGGAGTACGGCCATGGCCGCCGCGATGTCCGTCGGCCTGGTCTCCTGCTCCGGGGCGAAGACCACATAGGTGGCCAGCCCCACCTGGAAGACGCCGTCGGCGAACTGCGAGAGCAGCCGCACCGTGAGGAGTCGGCGGAAGCCGCTGCCGCGCAGCAGCCCTCGGAGGTCCCGGATGACGGAGGCGCCCTGCGGCTGTCCTTCGGGCTGCGGCTGTCTTTCAGGTTTCACGTGAAACGTCGTCCGTGGTCTGCGGCGGCCAGGTGCGATCGGGCCGGGAGGGAACGGGGGGCGGTGGAGCGGCCGGCCGGGAAGTGCCCCAGGCGACATAGGCGTTGGGGGTGGCGGACGGGGACGGCCGCCGGCGGCGCAGGGTGAAGACGTCGGGCGCGCCATCGAGCACCCCGCCGCCCGGATCGTCCGAGCCGTCCCGACGTACCGGGTCGTGCTCGGGCCGGAGTGCGTCGCGCACCACCATGGCACAGAGGTAGGCGGTGCCCACCAGGTGGAGCAGGATGGCGAACTGGTAGCCGCCGACGGAGAGTCCCTGCTGGTCCTCCCCGTGGCGATAGGCGAGGTACATCCAGATCCCGAGGTAGTAGAGCACCTCGCACGCCTGCCAGATCAGGAAGTCCCGCCAGCGGGGGCGGGCCAGCACGGCCAGCGGGATCAGCCAGAGCACATACTGCGGCGAGTAGACCTTGTTGGTGAGGACGAACAACGCCACGACCAGAAAGGCCAGTTGAGCCAGCCGGGGCCGTCTCGGGGCGCTCAGGGCCAGCAGCGCGATCCCGGCGCAGCCGAGCGCCATCAGCACCATGGCATAGGTGTTGACCGACTCCAGCGCGGTGTCGGCCCGTTGGGAGATGATCAGCCAGAACGAGCCCACATCCACCGGGCGGTCCTGGCTGAAGGTGTAGAACTTCGACCAGCCCTTCGGGGCCAGCAGCAGCACCGGAAGGTTGACCGCCAGCCAGGCACCCACCGCGCCCAGGGTGGCGGCGCCGAACTCGCGCCAGCGTCCCGCGCGCCAGCAGAGCACCAGCAGCGGGCCCAGCAGCAGGGCCGGATAGAGCTTGGCCGCCGTCGCCAGGCCGATCAGCACGCCGGCCCCCACAGCCCGGCCCCGCGACCACAGCAGCAGCCCGGCACAGGTGAGCGCGCCGGCCAACAGGTCCCAGTTGATGGTGGCGTTGAGCGCCAGGGCCGGGGCCAGCGCGACCAGCAGGCCGTCCCAGGGCCGGTCGCGGTGCAGCCGGGTCACGCAGACGGCGATCACCACGGCGCACACCAGCAGCAGCCCCGCGTTGATCATCCAGTAGAGCTGAGCCTCGCGTATCCCGCCGCCGCCCGGGGTGAGCCAGGAGGCGGCCTGCATGAAGAACCCGGTGAGCACGGGGTACTCCAGGTACTCCATGCCGCCGGAGACCGAGTCGGGCAGCTTGTCGAAGTAGGGGATCTTCCCCTCGGCGAAGCCGCGCGAACCGTAGAGGTGCGGGATGTCGGAGTAGCAGGCGTGGGTGTACTGGCCGGTGGCGCCGTAGAACCAGTACTCGTCGTAGCAGGGCGCCTTCTGGACCATCCCCAGAGCGAACATCCCGATCGCGATCAGCGCGATCAGCCGCACCGGGCTCCACCAGCCGCCGCCCCGGACCGCACGCCGGCCGACGGGCCCACCGATCAACTCGCTGCCCGCCGCCGCCACTTCGTCCTGGGCGGTGGGGTGAACGACGGTCGACTCGTGGGGATGCGCCATGGGCCCATCCTGCCGCACGGCCCGCACCGGGGGCGGAGCGCGGGTCGGGCGCGCGGCGTGTGGTGCGTCGTCGCGCGGCGAGCGGCCGGGGCCTGACGAACCTGGCGGCCGGGACCGGGGCGCCCGGCGTGGGAACGGCCGAGGGCCGGGCGATGGGTCCCTGCCCATGCCCGGCCCTCGGTGTGCCCTCGGTGTGGAGCGTCGCTAACCCTGGCCCCAGAGCGATCCGCTGTCTTCGCTCCCGCCGCCGCCGTTGTCCTGTCCGGCGTCCTGGCCCTGGTCGGTCCCGACGTTGCCGCCGTTCTCTCCGCCGCCCTGGTCGGCTCCGGCATCCTGGCCGGCGTCCTGACCGCCGTCCTGGCCGCCGGTTTCGCAGTTCGGTTCCCAGATCTGGCAGGGCTCGGTGGGCTCGGGATCGGGTTCCGTCTCGGTGGGCTCCGGGTCGGGTTCCGTCTCGGTGGGCTCCGGGTCGGGCTGCTCCTCCTCGGTCGGCTCGGGGTCGGGCGTCTCGGTCGGCACCGGCGGCGGGCTCTCCGCGCCACCGCCCCAGATGGTCTCCCCGATCTCCGGCGGCTCCGGGAACTCCGTGGGCTCGTCGTCGGCGGTGGCCTCCTGCATGAAGGCCAGCCAGACGGAGAGGGGGAGGCTGGAGCCGTTGATCCGCTCCATGCCGGCCGTGCCGCGCATCGACATGAAGCCGGCCTCCTCGCCCTCCGCGAGGTCCTCCGCGTCGTCCGCGATGCGCCACATGCCGACGGAGGTCGAGAGGTGCGGGGTGTAACCCACGAACCACGCGCTCTTGTTGTCGTCGGTGGTGCCGGTCTTGCCCGCCACCGGCTTGTCGAAGCCCTCCTCGACGATCCGGTGGCCGCTGCCCTGTTCGCTCTCCACCACGTCGGTGAGCACGTCGGTCACGTTGTCGGCGACCGCCGCCTCGATGGCCCGCTCGGTCGCGGACTCGTGCTCCCACGTGGAACCGTCCGGCTTGACGACCGAGACGACCGAGTAGGGATCGGCCCGCTCGCCGCTGGCGGCGAAGGTGGCGTAGGCGGTGGCCATCCGGATCGGCCCCGGCGTGGAGACGCCCAGGGCGAACGACGGCACCGAGTCGTCGGCCGGGCCGAGGCTGGACTCCAACAGGCCGGCGTCCTGGGCCACCTGGCTGACGGTGCTGGGGCCGATGTCCATGCCCAGCTGGACGAACGGCGTGTTGGCCGAGACCTCCATGGCCTCCCGCAGCGTCACCTCGCCCTGGGATCTGCCCTCGAAGTTGGCCTGGAACCACTCGACGTCCTCGCCGGTCTCCTCGTCCTCGACCAGCAGCGGATCGCCGTTGTACTTGTTGATCTGGAGCCGGTCCTCGCTGAGGTAGACGCTCTCGGGCGAGAGCTGGACGCGGTCCTCGCGGCTCTGATCGGGGCCGCCCTCGGGATCGCGGACGCCTTCCTGCATCGCCGCCGCCAGCACGAAGGGCTTGAACGTCGACCCCACCTGGGCGTTGGGCGCGTCGGCGTTGTTCACATAGTGCTCGGGGTAGCCGGCGCCGCCGTAGATCGCCACGATCGCGCCGTCGCCCGGCACCACCGAGGCCGCGCCGAACTGCACGTGCCGGTCCTCGGGGCGGGCCTCGGGGTCGATGTACTCCTCCTCGACCTGGGTGACGGCCTCCTCCATCTGGTCCATCATCTGCCGGTCGAAGGTGGTGTGGATCTGGTAGCCGCCCTTGGCCAGGTCCTCCTCGCTGACGATGTCGTTCGCGATGAGGTAGTTGTCCACCAGGGTGGTCAGATAGCCGATCTGACCCTCCTTCTCCATGGCGGGGGTGGGCTCACGCACCTCGGGGAACTCGTTGATCTCCTCGTACTCGGCCTGGGAGAGGTTGCCCACCTCCAGCCGGCGGTCCAGCACGTACTGCCAACGCTCCTGGGCGCGTTCGAGATTGGCCTCGTCGATCTCGCCGGTGGCGCCGTAGGGGTCGTAGAGCGCCGGGCCCTTGAGCAGGTTGGTGAGGAAGGCGCACTGGCTCGGGTCGAGGTCGGCGGCGTCCACGCCGAAGTACGCCTGCGCGGCGGCCTGGATGCCGTGGGCGCCGCGGCCGTAGTAGGAGGTGTTGAGGTAGCCCTCCAGGATGTACTCCTTGGAGCGCTCCGCACCCACCTTGATGGACAGCAGCAGCTCGCGCGCCTTGCGCTCCAGCGTCTGGTCCTGTGTCAGGTACATGTTCTTAACGAACTGCTGGGTGATGGTCGAGCCCGACTGGACGTCGCCACCCCTGGCCATGTTGAACACGGCCCGGCCGATGCCCATCGGGTCGATGCCCGAGTCCTCCCAGAAGGTGGCGTTCTCGGCCGCCACCACGGAGTCCCGCATCGCCTCGGGGATGTCCTCGTACGGGATGTTCTGCCGGTTGACCTCGCCGCCGGAGACCACCATCCGCTCGCCGTCGGCCCAGTAGTAGACGTTGCTCTGCTGCTGGGCCAGCTCGTTGGGGTCGGGGATCTCGGTCAGGGCGTAGGCCAGCCCGACCAGCCCGACCAGCAGGCCGAAGAACGCGACCGCCGAGCCGAGCACCTGCTTCCAGGAGGGCACCCAGCGGCGTGCCCCGCGCTTGTCGGAGCGCGGGTAGTCGATCAGCCGCTTCCGCCCCCTGGGCTCGGCCCGCCTCCGCCGCCCGCCGCCCGAGGCGCCCTCGGAGGCGCTGGCGGCGCGGCGACGTCCCCCGCCGCCGCGCTGGGCGGCCCTGCGCGCCTCCGCGCGACTGCCGTAGGCGCGCGGCCCCGGCACCCCCGGCGGGGCCGGCACCCCCGGCGGGGCCGGCACCCCCGGCGGGGCCGGCACCCCCGGCGGGGCGTCCGGAGCCGACGGGGGAGCGGGCGGCGGCTCGGCGCGATGGCCGGACGACGCGGCCCGGCGACCACGCGACTGCGGCGGCTTGCGACGGTGCTCGCTCATGGGGCAGCTACTCCTAGGACAGACATCCCTGCCTGTGGACGGCGGGTACTTCTGGTGGCCCGATCCCCCGGTGTGCGACCTGATCCCACATTCGGGCGCACGTCACCTAGCACGGAGACGTCATCGCGCTCCGCAAGGTTCCCCGTTGGGCTGATCCGCACGGGCCCAGACTACGCAGCGCCAAAAGCCATCTTTCTTGCCAGAATGGGCAATTGGGGCATTACCTTGACGGTGAACCAAAGATGTGACCCCCTTCACCATCCCCGCGCTTGCCGACCTCGCCCCGGCGTTCTATCTTTGCGATGTATCGAGCTGATACATCGGTTCAATGCATCAGAGCGAGTACCCGTGCGAGTATCGCCCGGATGCGGACGGACGAGCCTCCCCGTGAGGCGCGGACAGGTAAGGCAAGGCAAGGCACAACGGATGCGGACGGAGGTGAACTCCCGGGTGAGCCGGAGATCGGGCGTTCTGGAGTTCGCCGTACTCGGCCTCCTGCGCGAGGCCCCGATGCACGGGTACGAGCTGCGCAAGCGGCTCAACACCTCGCTCGGCGTCTTCCGTGCCTTCAGCTACGGCTCCCTCTACCCGTGCCTCAAGGCGCTGGTCCAACAGGGCTGGCTGGCCGAGGAGTCGGGCCGCGATCCGGACGACCCCCGGGCCACGCCGCTGTCCAACCGTCGCGCCAGGATCGTCTACCGGCTCACGGCCGAGGGCAAGGAGCGCTTCGAGGAGCTGCTCGCGCAGACCGGCCCTGACTCCTGGGAGGACGAGCACTTCGGGGTGCGCTTCGCCTTCTTCGGCCAGACCTCGCGGGACGTGCGGATGCGCGTCCTGGAGGGCCGCCGCAGTCGGCTTGAGGAGCGTCTCGCCAAGATGCGGGCCTCCATGGCCCGCACCAGGGAGAAGCTGGACGCTTACACCCTGGAGTTGCAGCGTCACGGCATGGAGTCCGTGGAGCGTGAAGTCCGCTGGCTCAACGAGCTGATCGAGAGCGAGCGGGAAGGACAGGAGCAGCGCGAACAGCGCGGCCAGGGAGGCGCGCGGGAGCGCGCACGCCCCGATCCGTCCGACGACAGCACCAACTAATCCCCCCGCGACGGAGCGGGGTCACGTCGAGAACACACAACAGGGAGCAACCGGAATGGGTTCGGTTCGCGTAGCCATCGCCGGCGTGGGCAACTGCGCCGCCTCGCTGGTACAGGGCGTCGAGTACTACAAGGACGCCGCCCCGGACAGCCGCGTCCCGGGTCTGATGCACGTCCAGTTCGGCGAGTACCACGTCTCGGACATCGAGTTCGTGGCCGCCTTCGACGTTGACGCCAAGAAGGTCGGCATCGATCTGAGCGATGCCATCGGCGCCAGCGAGAACAACACCGTCAAGATCTGTGACGTGCCCCCCACCGGCGTGACCGTGCAGCGCGGGCAGACCCTCGACGGTCTGGGCAAGTACTACCGGGAGACCATCGTCGAGTCCGACGACCAGCCGGTCGACGTCGTCCAGGTCCTCAAGGACACCAGGGCCGACGTGCTGATCTGCTACCTGCCGGTCGGCTCCGAGGACGCCGCCAAGTACTACGCGCAGTGCGCCATCGACGCCAAGGTCGCCTTCGTCAACGCCCTGCCGGTCTTCATCGCCGGCACCAAGGAGTGGGCCGACAAGTTCGTCGAGGCCGGCGTCCCGATCGTGGGCGACGACATCAAGTCGCAGGTGGGCGCCACCATCACCCACCGCGTGATGGCCAAGCTGTTCGAGGACCGGGGCGTCATCCTGGACCGCACGATGCAGCTGAACGTCGGCGGCAACATGGACTTCAAGAACATGCTGGAGCGCGACCGGCTGGAGTCCAAGAAGATCTCCAAGACCCAGGCCGTCACCTCCCAGATCCCCGACCGGGACCTCGGCGAGAAGAACGTGCACATCGGCCCGTCGGACTATGTGGCCTGGCTGGACGACCGCAAGTGGGCCTATGTGCGCCTTGAGGGGCGCGCGTTCGGCGACGTGCCGCTCAACCTGGAGTACAAGCTGGAGGTCTGGGACTCCCCGAACTCGGCCGGCGTGATCATCGACGCGCTGCGCGCGGCGAAGATCGCCAAGGACCGGGGCATCGGCGGCCCCGTGCTCTCCGCCTCCTCGTACTTCATGAAGTCCCCGCCCGTGCAGTACTTCGACGACGTGGCGCGGGAGAGCGTCGAGAAGTTCATCCGTGGCGAGGTCGACAACTGAGGTCGCCCCACCCGGCGTCACGCGCGGCGTGACCCGACACCCAGCGGCAGCCCCGGCCCGTTTCCGGGGCTGCCGCCGTTTCATGGGGCCGACGCCGAGGCGCCGCGCCGTTCAGCGGTCCGTCAGGCGGTCCACCTGGGTCGTGGTGTGCCGCAGGATCGCCTTCAACTCGTCGCCCACCTTGGGCTCCTTGGCGTCCGCCGGCACGAACAGGATCGACACCTGCATGTGCGGCGGCTCGGCGAACCAGCGCTGCTTGTCGTCCCAGACGAACGGCGAGAGGTTCCGGTTGACCGTCGCCAGCCCGGCCCTGGCCATCCCCTTGGCCCGCGACGTCATCCCGTGCAGCGCCTTGGGCGCCTCCAGCCCGACCCCGTGCGAGGTGCCGCCGGCCACCACGGCCAGCCAGCCGTCGCCCGGCGCCTTCTGCTGCCGGTAGCCGAAGCGGTCCCCCTTGGCGACCGGGGTGACGTCGAGCACCGCGCCCCGGTACTCGGTCGCGCCGTGGTCGCCCAGCCAGAGCCGGGTGCCGATCCGGGCCCGGAACCTGGTCTGCGGGAACTGCTGCCGCAGCCGCGCCAGTTCGCGCGAGCTGAGGTGGCTGACGAACATGGTGTCCAGCGGCAGCCGGGCGGCCCGTAGCCGGTCCATCCAGCCGATGACCTCCTCCACGGCGTCGCTGCCGTCGGTGCGGTCCAGCGGCAGATGGATCGCGAAGCCCTCCAGGCGGACGTCGTCGAGCGCGGCGTGCAGCTTGCCCAGGTCGCGTTCGGTCACGCCGTGGCGCTTCATCGAACTCATCACCTCGACCACCACCCGCGAGCCGACCAGCCCGTAGACGCCGTCCACGGACGAGGCCGAACGCACCACCCGGTCCGGCAGTGGCACCGGCTCCTCGGTGCGGCGGTAGGGCGTCAGCACGAGGATGTCGCCGCTGAAGCGGTCCTTCATGGCGGCGGCCTCGTAGGTGGTCCCCACCGCGATCATGTCCAGCTCCAGCAGGGAGACCTCCTCCGCCAGCCGGTCGTGGCCGAAGCCGTAGCCGTTGCCCTTGCACACGGGAACCAGACCGGGGAAGTCGGCGACGACCGACCGCTGGTGCGCCCGCCAGCGGTCGGTCTCGACGTAAAGGGTGAGCGCCATGGCCGGGGTGACCCTTTCTACTGTTGTTCCGCTGAAGTTCTGCGGTGGCTGCTGGATGGCTGCTGGGTGTCTGCTCGGTGAGTCGGCTGGCGGGGCGGTCTGGCGGATCGGCTGGCGGGATCGGTCGTGGGTGGGTCGTGGTTCGGTCGTGGGTCGGCGGACGGTGGTGGCGCGGGCTACGACGCCCGGCCGGGTCAGCGCCGCGACATGTAGATGTCGAGCGCCTTGTGGAGCAGCTTGTTGAGCGGGAAGTCCCACTCACCGAGATACTCCGCCGCCTCGCCGCCCGTGCCCACCTTGAACTGGATCAGGCCAAAGAGATGGTCGGTGTCCTCCAGCGAGTCGCCGATGCCCCGCAGGTCGTAGACGTGCGCCCCGAGTTGGTGGGCGTCGCGCAGCATCTGCCACTGCATCGCGTTGGAGGGCCTGACCTCCCGCTTGTGGTTGGCCGAGGCACCGTACGAATACCACACATGGCCACCCACGATCAGCATGGTCGCGGCGGCGACCGGCTCGCCCTCGTGGAGCGCGAAGTAGAGCCTCATGCGGTCGGGCTCCTCCTCGTTCAGAACCCGCCACATCCGCTCGAAGTACATCAGGGGACGCGGGCGGAACCGGTCACGTTCGGCCGTCACCTCGTAGAGCCGTTGCCAGGCCGGCAGGTCGTCGAAGCCGCCCCTGACCACCTGGACACCGGCCTTGTCCGCCTTCTTGATGTTCCGGCGCCAGAGCTGGTTGAAGCCCTTCTGCACGTCGTCCAACGACCGGTCGCGCAGCGGGATCTGAAAGACGTAGCGCGGCTGCACGTCGCCGAAGCCGGCGCCGCCGTCCTCGCCCTGCTGCCAGCCCATGCGCCGCAGCTGGTCGGCGACCTCGAACGCCTTGGGCTCAAGGGAGGTCGCCTCGACGTCCCGCAGCCGCTTGACCTCGGGGTTCTGGATGCCCGCCTTGATCGCCGCCGCACTCCACCGCCGGATCACCACCGGCGGGCCCATCTTGACGGAGAACGCGCCCTGCCGCTTGAGGTGCGCCAGCATCGGGCGCAGCCACTCCTCCAGGTTCGGCGCGTACCAGTTGATCACCGGCCCCTCGGGAAGATAGGCCAGATACCGCTTGAGCTTGGGGAGTTGACGGTAGAGCACCAGCCCGACGCCGACCAGGCGCCCGCCGGCGTCGAACCAGCCCAGCGACTCCGAGCGCCACTCAGCCTTGACGTCGCCCCAGGCCGGAACCTGCATATGGCTGGCCGACGGGAGCGAGCGGATGTACGCGAGGTGTTCGTCGCGGCTGATGGTCCTCAGGGTCAGGCTCATGCGGGCGCTCCTTGGGCGTCAAACGCAGCGTCTCGCCCGGAAGCCTAACGGCGCGGCGGTCCCCCGGGGACGGCGCGGTGGCGCTCGGCGCGCACGCGTGGCGCGCCGGCGCCCGCCGCCCTGTCCTCGCCCTCGCGAGCGCCCGGAGCGCCCCCTCAGCCGGGCCAGCCCGGGAAGAGGCCGCCGTGGGAGAGCCCGAGATAGAGCCCGACGCCGGCCGCGCCCATGCCGATCACGGTCACAAAGCGCTGACCAGTGGTGGCGGAGATCAACTGGCTGACCGCGCCGATCAGAAGACCGGCAAGACCCGTCCAGCTGCTGATCACATGCAGTCCGGAGAAGATCGATGTGATCGCCGCGACCAGGCCCAGCAGCAGGGTGATCGAGGCGAGCGCGTTCTCCCTGGGGTGCGCTCGGCCATCGGTGTTCAGCAGGGAACCGACGGTGTGGGCGAACGGACCGCGGTGTGCTGCCTGAGTCATAAGAGACCCTTCGTTGGCTTTCATCCCTATCTATCCAGATTGCAGCGCTCTCCGGGAGGATTTCAACCGGAAGGCGGGATGCGGGTACGGTGTACTGTCCGCGCCCGGTTTTCCGACCGGGGGTGGACCGCATCACGACCCTCCTGCCACGGAACGCCCGTGGCCGCCTGAGTCCAGAGGAGGTGGGTTCACGTATGCGTCACTACGAGGTGATGGTGATCCTCGACCCCGACCTTGAGGAGCGTTCCGTCGCTCCCCTGATCGAGTCGTTCCTGTCCGTGGTCCGCGAGGCCAACGGCAAGGTCGAGAAGGTCGACACCTGGGGTCGTCGCCGTCTCTCCTACGAGATCAACAAGAAGCCCGAGGGCATCTACTCGGTGATCGACCTCCAGGCCGAGCCCGATGTCGTCAAGGAACTCGACCGGCAGATGAACCTGAACGAGTCGGTCATGCGGACCAAGGTCCTGCGGCCGCTCACGCGCTGATCCAGCGGATCGACGCGACAACAGAGGCATCAGTCGAGGTCGAACGCCCGTCGCGCGCCCCTCGGGGCGGCGTCGGGAACGGCGTCAGCACGGCGCCGGCACGGCATCAACTCGGCCGGGAACGTGGGCCGATGGACGCCGGTGACCGCACGCGGTCACCACTGTCAGTGCCATGAGTCATCATCGCAGCAACAGCAGTTAACCCCCGCCGAGAGGTACCCCCAATGGCAGGCGAGACCGTCATCACGGTCGTCGGCAACCTGGTCGATGACCCCGAGCTGCGCTTCACCCCATCCGGTGCGGCGGTCGCGAAGTTCCGTGTCGCGTCCACGCCGAGGATCTTCGACCGGCAGACCAGCGAGTGGCGGGACGGCGAGAGTCTCTTCCTCACCTGCTCGGTCTGGCGCCAGGCCGCGGAGAACGTCGCGGAGTCGCTCACCAAGGGCACCCGCGTCATCGTCCAGGGCCGGCTCAAGCAGCGGTCCTACGAGGACCGTGACGGCGTCAAGCGCACGGTCTTCGAGCTGGACGTCGAAGAGGTCGGCGCCAGCCTGAAGAACGCGACGGCCAAGGTCACCAGGACCGCCGGCCGTGGCGGCCAGCAGGGCGGCGGCGGTGGCGGCTGGGGCGGCGGCGGAGGCCAGGGCGGTCCCGCCGGCGGCGGCCAGCAGGGCGGCGGAGCACCGGGGGGCGACCCCTGGGCGACCGGCGCTCCCGCGGGCGGCGGCCAGCAGGGCGGCGGCGGTGGCGGCTGGGGCGGTGGCGGCGGTGGCGGCGGCTACTCGGACGAGCCCCCGTTCTGAGCGCGGTGCGTTCGACCCAGGCACCCAACTTCTTTTGAGATCACCGGAGAAACACGATGGCGAAGCCGCCCGCGCGCAAGCCGAAGAAGAAGGTTTGCGTGTTCTGCAAGGAGAAGATCTCCTACGTTGACTACAAGGACACGAACCTGCTGCGGAAGTTCATTTCCGACCGTGGCAAGATCCGTGCCCGCCGGGTCACCGGCAACTGCACCCAGCACCAGCGCGATGTCGCCACGGCCGTCAAGAACAGCCGTGAGATGGCGCTGCTGCCCTACACCTCGACCGCTCGCTGACCGGAAAGGATGGTATGACGCGTCATGAAGATCATCCTGACCAATGAGGTCTCCGGCCTGGGCATGGCCGGCGACGTCGTCGAGGTGAAGGACGGGTACGCCCGTAACTACCTGCTCCCCCGTGGTGTGGCCATTCGCTGGACCAAGGGTGGGGAGAAGGACGTCGAGCAGATCCGTCGCGGTCGCAAGATCCGCGAGATCGCCTCGATCGAGCAGGCCAACGACGTCAAGGCCCAGTTGGAGGGCGTCACCGTCCGGCTGAAGGTGCGCGCCGGCTCCGGCGGGCGGCTCTTCGGCTCGGTCACCCCGGCCGACATCGCCTCGGCGGTGAAGAGCGCGGGTGGCCCCGATGTGGACAAGCGCCGCATCGAGCTGGGCAACCCGATCAAGAGCCTGGGCTCGCACCGGGTCTCCGTCCGGCTGCACCCCGAGGTCGTGGCCAACGTGGGCATCACGGTGGACGCCGCCAAGTAACGCATGGGACGCCCCCGAGCGGGGCGTTCACGCGGCTCCACGGGCCGTGTCCCGGTCGCCTTCGACGGCACCGGGACGCGGCCGTTCGCGTTCCGGCGCTCGGGCGTTCCGCGCTTGGGCGGGGTTTCCGCGCTCAGGCGGGGGAGGCGCCGGTCACCAGCCAACGGCCCGTCCTGGTCCGCAGCCCCAGGGTGAGCAGCCGGGTGCCCATCATCAGCCCGGCGATGGCGCCCCACAGCGCGGTCACGCCGCCGCCCAGTGCGGGCACCAGCAGCGCCACCGGCGCGAAGACCAGCAGGGTCAGCAGCATGGCGCTCGCCAGATACCGCCCGTCGCCCGCGCCCATCAGCACCCCGTCCAGCACGAAGACCACGCCGGCCACCGGCTGGGTCACGGCCATGACCAGCAGCACCGGCAGGAGCTGCTCGCGCACCTCGGGGTCGCCGGTGAACAGCCGCAGGGCGAGCGGGCTCGCGGCGACCAGCAGCACCGCGAGCGCCGCCCCGCCGACCGCGCCCCACCACACCATCCGGCGGCAGGCCGCCCGGGCGCCGTCCCGGTCGGCGGCGCCGAGATACCGGCCGATGATCGCCTGACCCGCGATGGCGACCGCGTCCAGCGCGAAGGCGAGCAGGGTCCAGATGGTCAGCGCGATCTGGTGCGCCGCGACGTCCGCGTCGCCCAGCCGCGCCGCGATGGCCGTGGCGATCAGCATCACGGCGCGCAGCGAGAGGGTCCGCACCAGCAGGGGAACGCCGGCCTTCGCGTTGGACCGCAGCCCGGCCGCGCTCGGGCGCAGGTCGGCGCCGTGGGCGCGGGCGCCCCTGACCACCACCCGCAGATAGACGGCGGCCATGCCCCACTGGGCGAGCACGCTGCCCCAGGCGGAGCCGGCGACGCCGCCGTCCAGGCCGTAGATGAAGAGCGCGTTGAGCGCGATGTTGGTGCCGAAGCCGCCGACCGCCACCAGCAGCGGGGTGCGGGTGTCCTGGAGCCCGCGCAGCACCCCGGTCGCGGCCAGCACCATAAGCATCGCGGGGATGCCGAGGGCGCTGATCCGCAGATAGCTCACGGCGTGCGGGGCCGCCGTCGCGGAGGCGCCGAAGGCGTCGACGACGGCGGGGGTGAGCGGCACGAGCACCGCCACCAGCGCGACGCCCAGCAGCAGGGCCAGCCAGACGCCGTCCATGCCGCGCCGGATGGCGGTGGGCAGGTCGCCGGCGCCCACGCTTCTGGCGACCGAGGCGGTGGTGGCGTAGGCGAGGAAGACGAAGACGTTGACCACGGTGGTCAACAGGGCGGCGGCGACGCCGAGTCCGGCGAGCTGGGCGGTGCCCAGATGGCCGATCATCGCGCTGTCGGCCATCAGGAACAGCGGCTCGGCGACCAGGCTGCCGAAGGCGGGCAGCGCGAGGGTGAATATCTCCCGGTCGTGCCGCCGCGCCCGCCGCCGGTCGCGGCGCGGTGCGTCGGCCCCGCCGGACCGTTCGCCCGGCGGCTCGCCCGACGGCTCGGCTGGTGGCTCGCCGCGTGCGGGCGTGGGCGAGCCCTCCGCCCTGCTGGTGGATGACATGGCTCGATCCAAACATCCACAGGTAATGGACGCAAGAGATGAAGGGCCCTTACCTTCGCTCGTGTGTCCGGGGGTGCGGTGTGATGGTCGGTGCGACTTTCCGCAAAGTTGACGACCGCTGCCACCCGTTCCGCATCCCCGGTGACCCTCTGGGAAACACGCAGGTCACGGCGGATTTTTCAGCGGGTGGGCCGGGGATGCGCGGGCCGTCGTCCCCAGGTGGTCCACAGGAGGGGCGAGGTTATCCACAGGGTCTGATCTGAAATCCACATAGCCTGTGGATAACTCGGGTTGGTCCTCCGCGATCCGGGCCTTACCGTAGGTCCGCCCGGCCCGGTTCCGGCGCCGGCCGAGCCCGCTCGCGCCGCCCGCCCCACGGACTGTCAGTGCCGTGCCGTAGACATGGACGTGGGCGATGGACGTGGGCGGGATGCCCTGGCCGGGAGGAGGCGGGACGATGGCGGATCTGGAGCACGCGGGTGCCGCGTGGGACGAGGTCGGCATGGACGACCAGCTCTCCGTCTCCCGCCCCCGCAGGAGCATGGACGAGGAGCCGCCGGACGAGCAGCGCGCGGCGTTCGAGCGGCTGCCCCCGCAGGACCCGGCGGCCGAACAGTCCGTGCTCGGCGGGATGTTGCTCTCCAAGGACGCCATCGCCGATGTCGTCGAGGTGCTGCGCGGCCGGGACTTCTACAAGCCGGCGCACGAGACGATCTACGAGGCCATCCTCGACCTCTACGCCAAGGGCGAGCCGGCCGACCCGATCACCGTCTCCGACGCGCTGTCCAAGCGCGGCGAGTTGGCCAAGGTCGGCGGCGCCGGCTATGTGCACTCGCTGGTGCAGACGGTGCCGACGGCGGCCAACGCCGAGTACTACGCGGAGATCGTCCACGACCGCGCCGTGCTGCGCCGCCTGGTGCAGGCGGGCACCCGCATCACCCAGATGGGATACGCGGCCGACGGGGACGTCGACGACATCGTCAACTCGGCCCAGGCGGAGATCTACCAGGTCACCGAGCAGCGCACCGCCGAGGACTACCTCCCGCTGAGCGAGATCATGGAGGGCGCGCTCGACGAGATCGAGGCGATCAGCAACCGCAGCGGCGAGATGACCGGGGTGCCCACCGGCTTCACCGACCTGGACTCGCTGACCAACGGCCTGCACCCCGGCCAGATGATCGTGATCGCCGCCCGTCCCGCGATGGGCAAGTCGACGCTGGCGTTGGACTTCGCGCGCAGCTGCTCGATCAAGCACAAGCTGCCGAGCGTGATCTTCTCGCTGGAGATGGGGCGCAACGAGATCGCCATGCGGCTGCTCTCCGCCGAGGCCAGGGTCGCGCTCCACCACATGCGCTCCGGCAGCATGACCGACGAGGACTGGAACCGCCTGGCCCGCCAGATGGCCGAGGTCAACGAGGCCCCGCTCTACATCGACGACTCCCCCAACCTCTCGATGATGGAGATCAGGGCCAAGTGCCGCCGGCTGAAGCAGCGGAACGACCTCCAGCTGGTCGTGATCGACTACCTCCAGCTGATGCAGACCGGCGGCAGTCGTCGGCCCGAGAGCCGGCAGCAGGAGGTCTCCGAGATGTCGCGGAACCTCAAGCTGCTGGCCAAGGAGCTGGAGGTGCCGGTGGTCGCGCTCTCCCAGCTGAACCGAGGCCCCGAGCAGCGCACCGACAAGAAGCCGATGGTCTCCGACCTTCGTGAGTCGGGTTCGATCGAGCAGGATGCCGACATGGTCATCCTGTTGCACCGGGAGGACGCCTACGAGAAGGAGTCCCCCCGCGCCGGCGAGGCCGACCTGATCGTCGCCAAGCACAGGAACGGCCCCACGGCCACCATCACGGTCGCCTTCCAGGGCCACTACTCCCGCTTCGTCAACATGGAGGGCGGCTTCTGAGGCGGAGGCGGTCGCGCTGGCCGCCGTCCGGGCGGCCGGGGCCGGCCCCGGCCGGGGGTGGGGCTCAGCCGGGTTGGAAGAACGCGAGCATCCGCTGGGCCGCGTCCGGCGCCATCAGCATCTCCTGGAGGTCCGTGGACATCCGGGCGGCTGCGCTGCTGCGTTCGAACATCTCGCGTTCGTACTCCGCGACGGCGGTCGGGACGTCGTCCGGGTGCGCGGCCAGCGCGCGGCCGAGCGCGGCGCCGTCGAGCAGCGCCATGTTGGCGCCCTCCCCGACCGGCGGCATCAGGTGCGCGGCGTCGCCGAGCAGCGTGACGTCCGGCCTCGACGGCCAGGTCAGGCCGACCGGGAGCGTGCTGATCGACCGGGGCACGATCGCGTCGTCGCAGGCCGCGACCAGCGCGGTGACCCGTGGGTCCCAGCCGGGGAGCAGCTCGATCAGCCGCGCCCGGGCGGCCGGCGGGTCGTCGAACGGTATCCCGCTGGTCGCGAACCAGTCCTCGCCCGTGCGGTAGAAGCTGATGCCGATGCGCACGCGGCCGTCCCCGTTGCGCTGCGCCCCCAGGGATATCCCGTCGCCGAGCACCCAGTAGGTGCCGCGCCCGACCATCGCCGCGAGGTCGGGGTGCGTCGCGTCGATGTCGGGGATGCCGATCTCGACGACGTTCTGGCCGATGTGCCTCGGCCGGACGTCGGTGACCAGCGGGCGGACCCGGGATCGCGCGCCGTCCGCGCCGACCAGCAGGTCGTACGGCGCGCTGCCGCCGTCGGCGAAGCGCACCCGGCCGCCCTCGGCCGAGGTGAACGCGTGCCCCCAGCGGACGGTGCCCTCGGGGAGGGAGTCCAGCAGCAGGTCGCGCAGGTCGGCGCGGTCCACCTCGGGGCGGGCCAGCGGCGCGTCGTCCGGGGTGTCCTCCTGGAGCAGCAGGGTGCCGTCCGGCTGGAGGAGGCGCATGTCCTGGCCCTCCCCCCGGGCGATCGCGAAGAACGCGTCGATCAACCCCGCCTCGCGCAGCGCCCGTTGGCCGGAGTGGATGTCGAGCATCCCGCCCTGGCCGCGCGCGTCGCGTGACGGCTCGCGCTCGTAGACCACGGAGTCCACGCCGTTCACGTGCAGCACCCGGGCGAGGGCCAGGCCGCCGAGGCCGGCCCCGACGATGGCGATGGTGGGCGTGTTCATGGTCATGGGTCGCCTCCCCGTTCTCTTCCGCTGGGATGATACGCCGTACGGCTCGATACACTGTATCGCGCGAGGCGCTGTACTCGGCGGGTGTGTAGGGTCGGCGCCATGGTGGTGTGGGAGCGGCCGGAGCCGCCGGAACGGCCTGTGCCGGCCCCGTTGAGCCGGGAGCGGATCGTGCGGGCGGCGATCCGACTGGCCGACGCGGACGGCCTGGACGCGGTGTCGCTGCGCAAGGTGGCCGCCGAGCTGGACGTTCGTCCGATGCGGCTGTACGGCTACATCGCCAGCAAGGAGGAGCTGCTCGACCTCATGGTCGATGCCGCCTACGCCGAGATCCGGCCGGTCGGAAACGGCTGGCGGGAGGTGCTGCGGGCCCTCGCCGAGGCCGTCCGGCGCGCCGTTCACCAGCACGAGTGGCTCGCCGACCTGCTGGGCGGCCGGCCCCAGCTCGGGCCGCAGGCGTTGGCCAGCGGGGAGACCGTGGTGGCCGCGCTGGACGGAATCGACGTGGACGACGTGATGCCGGTGGTCGCGGCGGTCAACGCGTACGCGATCGGTGCGGTGCGCCGGGAGATCGCCGAGCGGCGCGCCGAGCGGGCGACCGGGATGGACGAGCGGCGTTGGCAGGCCGAGCTGGGGCCCTATCTGGAGCGGACCCTCGCCACCGGCCGGTTCCCCGCGCTGGCCACGGTGGTGCGCGACGCCGCCCACCGGGATGCCGACGAGACCTTCCGGATGGGCCTCGACTTTCTGCTCGACGGCATCGAGGCCCGCGTCGCGGGGTGAGGCCCCGCGTCGCGGCTGACGCGGGCCGAAGGGCCGGGCCGGGACCGGGAGTTCCGGCCCGGGCCCGTCGCCGCTACGGCCCGACCGACGGCTGGTCGGCCGCCCACAGCCACGTTCCGTCGGGCTGGCGCCGGGCGACCTCCACGGTCACGTCGCCGTTGGTCAGCGTGGCGGACGTCAGCGCGAGGTCGCCGCTCACCAGCGCCGGGTGCTGCCGGCCCGGCGTGAGAACGGGCGCCGCCGCAACGAACCGCTCGTAGACCGCGCGGATCTGGTCGTGTCCGGTCGCGAGGTTGCCCGGCGGGAACGCCAGCACGGCGTCCGGTTCGTACAGCGCCACCAGTCCGTCGACGTCGCCCGCGTTGGCGCGCTCGATGAAGAACCTGCCCAGGTCGTTCGGCTCGGTGGCGACCTTCTTGTGTGTCTCGTTGGTCATGCGGCAAGCCTGCCGGGGGATAGGTGACACCCTGTGTCACCTATCCCGGTAGGGTTCCCGGATGCGCGCCGACCGGTTGGTATCGCTGGTGCTGCTGCTGCGGCAGCACGGCCGGCTCTCGGCGTCCACGCTGGCCCGGGAGTTGGAGGTGTCCACCCGCACCGTGCTGCGGGACATCGAGGCGCTGTCGGCGGCCGGCGTTCCCGTCTACGCGGAACGCGGCCGGCACGGTGGGTTCGCGCTGTTGCCCGGCTTCCAGACCGAGTTGACCGGGCTGAACCACGACGAGGCGCTCGCCCTGCTGGTCGTCGGGTCGCGGCGCGGGGCGCAGGCGTTCGGGCTCGGCGCGGCGCTCGCCTCGGCCATCCGCAAGGTGGTCGACGCGCTGCCGGAGGGCCACCGGGCCAGGGCGGCCGGCGCGGCCCAGCGGCTGCTCGTCGACCCGGAGACCGACCTCCTCTCCCGCCGGCTGGTCGCCGAGGAGATGCCCGAGGCCGTGGTGGCCGAGGTCCGGCGCGCGGTGTTCGCCGGCCGCCGGCTGCGCATCCACTACGCGGCCGTGGGCCAGGCCGCGGGGTGGCGCACGGTGGACCCGATCGGCCTGGTCACGGCGGGCGGCCACGTCTATCTGCTGGCCACGCGGTCAGGCGAGGACCGCACCTACCGGCTCTCCCGGGTCCTGGCGGCCGAGGAACTCGCCGAGCCGGCCGAGCGACCGGAGTTGGTCGATCTCGACCGGGCCTGGCGCGAGCGCGGCACGCGGTTCCGCACCGGCGGCGAGACGGTCACCGTGCTGGCCCGGGTGGACCCGGCGCGGCGGGAGGAACTGGCCCGCACCGCGCTGGCCCTCCGCGTCCGGGAGAACGACGAGGGCGGCGAGGACGGGGAGGACGGTCGCGACGGGGAGGACGGCTGGCCGCTGCTGGAGGCCACGTTCCAGGACGCGCGGCACGCCGAGTGGGCGCTGTGGCAACTCGCCACGGGCGCCGAGGCGTTGGGCCCGGGGTGGCTGCGCGAGGCGCTGCGCGACCGCGCCGCCGCCGTCGCCGCCCGCTACGGCGCGTCGCCCTGAGGCCCGGCCGGCCGCCCGGTCAGCGGGGGGTGCCGGCCTTGACGAGCGGCGCGTCCCAGGCGAACTTCCGGAAGCCGACGCCGTAGTACAGCTCGCGCGCCGCCGGATGCCCGGGCGCGCCGAGGCAGGCGACCGTCATGTGCCGGGCGCCGGCGTCGCGCGCCAGCCGCATCCCGTGCAGCAGCATCGCCCGCGCCAGCCCCCGGCGCCGGTACTCCGGATGTGTCCCGACCGGCTCGAACTCGGCGGTGGCGTTGGCCTCGTCGAGCCACATGATCGTCGAGGCGGCCATGGTCCCGTCCGGCGCCTCCACCAGAACGTGGAGGTCAGCGCGGTAGGGCGGCGTCGCTCTGACGCCCCGGTAGCTCTCGGCCGTGTACGGCGAGGGCGCCCACGCGTCCCGGTGGGCCTGGACGGCCGCCTCGGGGCCGGCCTCGTCGGCGGTGCGGAACCGGAACCCGTCCGGCAGCGCCGGCCGTTCCAACTCGTCGAGGTCCCGCTCGTTGACCTGGGTCCAGGAGCCCTCGTCGCCGAGCGCGGCGGCGTCGGGTCCGTAGCCGTGTGCCGCCCAGCGCTCCAGGGCGAACGCGTCGGCGGCGCTGGGCAGCACGGTGCGTTCGACGTTGCCCGCCGTGGCGTCGAACCAGTCGATCACCTCGTCGACCAGCGCGGCGTGGTCGGGGTGGACCTGGTAGGCGAGATAGGCGCCGGTGATCTCCCGGACCGAGCCGTCGCCCAGCCGCACCCGGCGGGGCAGGTGGGCCCACCCCCAGGCGGCCGGCTCCCCGCCGGAGAACCACAGGCGCCGCCGCCAGCTCGCCCCGGCGCTCGCGTGTCCCCGGCCCCAGTTCCAGGCCAGCTCGCCGTAGGAGGCGTCGCTGTTCACCAGGTCGGGCCGGACGGCGGTGACGCGCTGCGCCAGATCCTGCATCAGCCGCACGTCTGCGGCGGTGATCCGCTCGGGGTCGGCCATGGTGCGTCACTGTGTCAGGGGCCGGCCCGGCCGTCGAGCTGTTTTCGGGCCGCCGCTCGCGGCGAACGGGCGGTGAGCGGGGCGGTGGGCGCTCAGGTCGGTCAGGCGGGCGGTCAGGGTGGCCGGTCAACTGCCGGGCGCGGCGGGCTGGTTCGCGGGGTGTCGGTGGCCCAACCGGCTGGCCCTGGCCACCCGGCGCGCGAAGACCTCCTCGCGGCGCTCCGCCATCTGTCGCAGCGCCTCGCCCCGGTCCCGGCGGGAGAGCCGGTCGAGGTAGGTGTGCCCGAGCAGGTGGTCGCACTCGTGTTGCAGGCAGCGCGCGAAGTAGCCCGTCCCCTCGATGACCAGCGGCTTCCCGTCCCGGTCGAAGCCGCGCACCGTGGCGCGGTCGGTGCGCGGCACCTCCATGGCCGCGCCGGGCACGGAGAGGCAGCCCTCGAAGTCGTCGACGAGCCGCCGCTCCCCCGGATCGGGCAGCTCCAGCACGGGGTTGACGAGGTGGCCGACGTGGCGGACCCCGTTGTCGTCGGGGCAGTCGTACACGAAGACCCGCAGGTCGACGCCGATCTGGTTGGCGGCGAGGCCGGCGCCCTCGGCGACGTACATGGTCAGGAACAGGTCGTCGACCAGCGCAGCCAGCTCCGGCGTGCCGAACTCGGCCACCTCGCGGCACGGCCGGCCCAGCACCTCCTCGCCGACCTCCGTCACCCGGCGGACGGCGCCCCGTTCTGCCTCGGGGGCGAGGGCGGGGAAGTCGTCCACGCGGCGCCCCGCCACCAGGACGCGCGGGGCGAGGGAACGGGACCGCCCGGAGGACGGCTCGTGACGAACGGACATGGGGCGGGCTTCCCTTCGGCCGGGGCCATGACTTGCGGAGTTCTTTGCAAAGTAGCAGAATTTGCAAAGTGACTGAAGAGGACGTCAACGCGCAGGACGCGCCGGGCGAGCAGGACGAGCAGGCTGTTCCCGGCGCCGAGGGCCTGCGTGAACACGAGGTGCGCACGGCCCTGTTGGCGCTGCTCGCCGAGGTCGGCACCGTCACGGCGACGGAGGCGGCGGCCCGGCTGGGGCACAGCTCGGGGCTCTGCTCGTTCCATCTGCGGCAGCTCGCCCGCCACGGGCTGATCGAGGAGGCGCCGCGACGAGGGGGCCGGGCGCGCCCCTGGCGGCTGGCCGCACCCGGCTCAGGCGCCGCGCCCGAGGGGGCGTCGGAAGCGGAGTTCGGCGCGCTGGCCAGGGGATTGGAGGACGAGAGCTGGCGGCGGTGGCTGGACCAACGGGACGCAGCGCCGCCGGAGTGGCGCCGCGACGAGGCGTTCAGCGCCGTCGCCTATCTGACGCCCGAGGAGATGCGGCGGGTCGCCGGGGCGATCCGGCGCGCCCTCGATCCCTACCGCGACCGCGAGCAGCGGCCCCTGGCCCGCCCCGAGGACGCCCGGCCGGTGGCCGTCATCAGCCGGCTCTTCCCGCTCTTCCCGTTCCCGCCGCAGGGGCCGGCGGAGCCCGGGGAGTCGGGTCAGTCCGGGCGCGAAGGTGACCGGGGCTGAACGGAGTTGACCTGCGGCGATCGTGCCAGTGAGGATCGCACGGTGAGTGCGACATCGCGGCGCTGGGCCCCGGTCGAGCGGCTCGACGCCGCCCGGCTGATCGGGGCGCTCAACGAGCGCGCCGGCACCGCCCTGACCTGGGACGGCGCCTGCCCCGGCGGCGAGGTCGGCGCCGCCTATGTGCGCTGGGATGACGGCCGCCGGTCCGTCCTGAAGTGGCGGCCCCACACCCGGGCCGAGGAGCTGCGCGCCGGACCGCTCGCCGTGGTCGAGGCCCTGCGCGAGACGGGCTATCCCGCGCCCGCCACCGAACTGGTCGCCCAGGTCGAGCACGCGGCGGTGCTGGTGCAGGAGCTGCTGCCCGGGGCGGGGATCGAGCGCCTGGACGACCGGACCCTCGACCAGGCCCTCGGGTTGAACGCGCGCCAGGCGCACCGGCTCGCCGGGCGCCCGGATGTTCCCGGGGTCGCTTTGCACCTCCTCGCCGACGGCCCCGGCTACTGCCTGCACGGGCCGCTGCGCGAACACGGCCCGCGCGCCGCCGCGTTGGAACGGTGGGTCCGTGCCGTCGGGGTGGCGTTCCCGCCCCGGCTGGCCGGCGACGACGCGGTGCACAAGGACTTCCACCCCGGCAACCTGCTGGCCGTCGACGGGACGATCACCGGGGTGATCGACTGGGACGGCGCGGCGCGAGGCGACCGCAGGCTGGACCTGGTCACCCTGCGGTTCGGCGTCGAGGGAACGGGCGCCGACCCGGGCGTGGTGGCGCGGCTCGACGCCGTGCTCGACGGGATGCCCGAGGAGATCCTGCGGCCGGCCTGGGCGCACATGAGCCTGCGCATGGTGGACTGGGCGATCCGTCACTTCGCCCCCGGCGAGGTCTCCCGGTGGCTTGACTTGGCGGAACGGCGGATGGACTGGCCGTCCTGACCCTGCGGTGGCGAGGTGCGCCGCCGGCCGCCGGCCGGGTCAGCCGGCCTCGCGCAGCGCGCGACCGACCACCGCGACGCCCTCCGCGATCGCGCTCGGCGCGCTGGCGGCGTAGCCGAGGACCAGCCCGGGTGGGCCAGGCCGTTGGCGGTGCCAGCCGAGCGGCTGGGTGCGCACCCCGCGGGCCAGCGCGCGGGCGGCCAGCGCGGTGTCGTCCAGGCCGGCGGGCAGGGTGACGGTGAGATGGAGGCCGGCGGCCGCGCCGTGCACCACGGCGCGCGGCAGGTGGGCGCGGAGCGCGGCGATCATGGCGTCGCGCCGGGCGCGGTGGCGGCGGCGCACCAGCCGCAGGTGGCGCTCCAACTCCCCGGACTCCATCAGCCGGGCGAGGACGAGTTGGGGGAGCACGGCGTTGCCGAGGTCGGCGAACCGTTTGGCCGCCACCAGTGCCTCGTGCCAGCGCGGCGGCGCGACCAGCCAGCCGACGCGCAGCGCGGGGGAGAGGATCTTGGAGACGCTGCCGAAGTAGCAGACGTGTTCGACGACCATCGACCGGATCGCGGCGACGGGCGGACGGTCGTAGCGGTGCTCGGCGTCGTAGTCGTCCTCGACGACCAGGCCGTTCCGTTCCCTGGCCCAGGCCACCAGCTCGCGGCGGCGACGGCCCGACAGCACCGTCCCGGTCGGGAACTGGTGCGCCGGCGTGAGCAGCACCGCGCGTGCCTCGCCCGTCGTCAACTCGGCGACCCGCGCGCCCTCCTCGTCGACGGTCAGCGGCGGCGTCGTCAGCCCGGAGTGCTGGAGGTGCTGGCGCGCGCCGAGCGAGCCGGGGTCCTCCACGGCGATCTCGCCGAGCCCCTCGCGGCGCAGCAGGGGGCCCAGCAGGCTCATCGACTGGGCGGTGCCGGCGACGATCAGCACCTCGTCGGGATGGACCAGGACACCCCGGTTGCGGGCCAGCCAGTTGGCGACCGCGCGGCGCAGGGCCGGGGTGCCCCTGGGGTCGCCATAGCCGAGGTCGGCGGCCGGCAGGTCGGCGAGCAGGGCGCGTTCGGTGCGCAGCCAGGCGGCGCGGGGGAAGGCGGCGAGGTCGGGCAGCCCGGGCGAGAGGTCGATCCGGGCGGGGGCGGCGCGCAGCGCGTCAAAGACGTCCGCCCGGGGCGCCCCGTCGAACGGGTCTGCTGTTGACGGAGGTTGAACGGTTTCGACCTCGGTCGTTCGAACGGGGGCGGCCACCACGACCGTTCCGTTGCGGCGTTGACCGGCGACCTGTCCCTCGTCCATCAGCCGGCGGTAGGCCGCCGTCACCACGCCCCGCGAGACCCGCAGCTCGGCGGCGAGCGTGCGGGTGGCCGGGAGCCGGCCGCCCACCGGGAGCAGGCCGTCCGCGATCGCCCGGCGCAGCTGGCCGGCGAGCCACTCGGCCCGGCCGCCGGCCGGGGCCCGCGCCATGTCCAGCTGGAGGAAGTCCGAGCCCAGGGGCTCTTTGGACTCCTCGGAACCATGATCTTTGGACCTGTCCATGGAGCCATAGTGCCCGCCAGGCTGAGCCCATGGACACGTTCACTCCCGCGACCCCGACCACCTCGACCTCGACCACCGCGACGCCGACCACCGCGACGCCGACCACCGCGACTCCAGGGCCCGGCTCCGCCGGGGCCGGTTACATCCACGGCTACTCGGAGCGCGAGGCCGTTCGGCTGGGTGACCAGGCCAACGCCCTGGCCGATCTGCTGCACGCCGGGACCCACTACCCCGCCGGCAGCGGGGTGTTGGAGATCGGCTGCGGGGTCGGCGCGCAGACCGTGCATCTGGTGCGGCGCAGCCCCGAGGCGCGGCTGATGGCCGTGGACCGCTCGGCGGAGTCGTTGGCGGCCGCGCGGGCGCGCGTCGCCGAGCACGCGCCGGGGGCGCTCGTCGAGTGGCGCCAAGCCGATCTCTTCGATCTCCCCTTCGCCGAGGGTGAGTTCGACCACGTTTTTGTCTGCTTCGTTCTGGAACACCTTTCGGACCCGATCGCGGGGCTCGAACGGCTGCGCCGGGTGCTGCGGCCCGGCGGCTCCCTCACGGTGATCGAGGGCGACCACGGCTCGGCGTTCTTCCACCCGGACAGCGCCCTGGCGCGGGCGGCCATCGACTGCCAGGCGCGGCTCCAGCGCGCCGCCGGCGGAGACGCGCTGCTGGGGCGGCGCCTGCTGCCGCTGCTGAGAGGCGCCGGGTTCGAGAGGCCGAACGTCCGGCCGTGCACGGTCTGGGCGGACCGGAACAGGCCGGAGCTGATGACCGGGTTCACGCGGGACACCTTCATCCCGGCGATCGCGTCGGTCCGCGCCGAGGCGCTGGCCGCCGGGCTCGCCAGCGCGGAGGACTGGGACCGGGGGATCGTGGAGCTGCGGCGCACGGCGGTCGGCGAGGGCAGCTTCCACTACACGTTCTTCAAGGCGGTCGCCCACCGGCCGGCGTGAACGACGGGTCAGCGAAGGCCCGTTGGACCCGCCCCGGCCGCGCTCAGCCCGGCGCGTCCGCCCCCTCGCCCGGCGCCAGGCGCAGCAGGGGGTGGTGCGAGACGGCGTGGAACACCTCGCGCGGGTCGCGTCCCTCCAGCGTCGGCAGGTTGCCGGTGAGCAGCAGGGTGGCAAGACCGTGGGCCAGGGACCAGGCGGCGAGCGTGCCCACCTCGGGTTCGTGCGCCTGGCTGGCGGCGACCCCACGGGCCAGCCGTTCCCGGGTGGCGGCCCTGGCCGCCACCAGCTCGGCGTCGTCCGCGTCGAGCAGTTCGGGCCGGAACATCACCTGGAAGTGCGCCGGGTGGGCGAGGGCGAAGGCGACATAGCGGCCGCCGAGGTCGCGCAGGTCGGTGGCCCGGTCCAGCTCGTCCGCGAGCCGGCGGTACCCGTCGACCGCGATGACGGTCAGCAGCCCGGCGCGGTCGCCGAAGTGGTGGGCGGGGGCCGCGTGGGAGACCCCGGCGCGGCGGGCCAGCGCGCGCAGGCTCACGGCGTTGGGCCCGTCGGACGCGATGACCTCCAGCGCCTCGGCGACCAGGGCGCGCCGCAGATCGCCGTGGTGGTAGGGGCGTTGGCTGCTCATGGGGACACCCTACGGGGAGCCGGCGGCATCTGGACATTGACAAGTTCGGGCGGTGGCGTGCAGTCTTGTCATTGTCAAGATTCGGATGCCGAGGGGTGGAGCGAGCGATGGCCGAGGAACTCGGGTGGGTCCGGCAGATGTGGCATCTGCTGGAGCCGCTGCACGCGGTGGTCTACTACGCGCCCGAGGCGGCGGAGGAACTGGCCGCCCTCGGGTATCCGGTCGAGGAACGCTGGCCGGCCTACTTCGCCTGCCGCACCGCTCCGTTGGGCCCGCTCGGGCCGGGGCCGATCACCGCCGCCTGCTACAGCTTCGCCCCGGCGATGGTGCGCCGGCACGCGGCCGGGCTGTGGTCCACGGCGGACCCCGAGGCCGTGCTGGCCGCCCGGCTGCGCGTCGTGGACCGGTTCTACCGCCGGCTCCTGGGCGACCGGATCGCCGCCCCCGAGCTGGCCGAGGCGGCCGAGCTGGCGTGGCGCGCCGCGCTGGCGGCGGACTGCGCGGGGCGCCCCCTGGCGGCGGCCAACGCCGCGCTGCCCTGGCCCGACGCGCCGCATCTCCGGCTCTGGCAGGCGGCGTTGGTGCTGCGGGAGCACCGGGGCGACGGGCATCTGGCGGCACTGCTGGTCGCGGGCCTGGACCCGGTCGAGTCGCTGGTGTCCTTCGCCGCGATCGGCGCGGCCTCGGAGCGGACCTTCGCCAGCCGGGGCTGGAGCCCGGCCGAGTGGGACGCGGCCGGGGAACGGCTCACCGCCCGAGGGCTGCTCGGCCCGGACGGCTCGGCGAGCGAGGCGGGGCGGGCCCTGCGCGCCCGGGTGGAACGGGAGACCAACGCGCTGGCCGCCGCTCCCTGGGCGGCGCTGGGCGCGGAGCGGACGGCTCGACTCGCCGATCTGCTGGGCGAGTTCTGGGTCGCGGTGCTGGGCTCCGGGCTGCTGCCCAGGGAGAACACCCTCGGAATCGGCCGGGTCTGACCGTCGGCCCGGCGCGGCCCGGCGCGGGCGACGCCCGCTATGGGGGTGGACGGCCGCCCCGGGCCCATGGAAATATATGTTGCATGACGAATAATGATGCGGACGGCCGGGGCGGCCAGGGTGGGCAGGGCGGCGAGTCCACGGCCCAGGACATCGCGTGGCCGCAGGGCTTTGTCGCCCACGCCGGCCACGCGGGCGTGCGGCAGGGCGGCGACGACCTCTCGATCATCGCCTCCGAGCGACCGGCGGTCAGCGCGGCCGTCTTCACCCAGAGTCGCTTCGCCGGGCCGTCCGTGCTGGTCAGCCGCCGCCATGCGGCGGGCCAGCGGCTGCGCGCCATCGTCACGGTCGCCTCCAACGCCAATGTGGCCACCGGGGCCGAGGGCGAGCGGAACGCGGCCGAACTCGTCGGCCTGGTCGGGCGGATGCTCGACATCCCCGCCGAGGAGGTGCTGATCAGCTCCACCGGCGTCATCGGCCGCCAGCTGCCCATGCCCCCGCTGCGCGAACACCTGGGCGCGGCGCGGGAGTTCGACGCCGCCCCGTTCGCGGTCGCCGGCGCCATGATGACCACCGACACCCACGCCAAGGTCAGCAGCCGCACGGTGGGCGGCGCCCGAATCGTTGGCGTGGCCAAGGGCGTCGGAATGATCGAGCCGGATATGGCCACCATGCTGGCCTATCTGGTGACCGACGCGGAGGTCGGCCCGATCGAGCTGGACAACGCGCTCCGCAGCGCGGTGGACCGCACCTTCAACTGCCTGAGCGTGGACACCGACACCTCCACCTCCGACACCGTGGCCCTGCTGGCGAACGGCGCGGCCGGGCCGGTCGACCCGGACGCGTTCGCCGAGGCGGTGCACGCCGTCTGCCTGGAGCTGACCGAGCAGCTGGCCAGGGACGGCGAGGGGGCCACCAAGCTGCTGCGGGTGGTGGTCGAGGGCGCGGCCAGCCCGGCCCAGGCGAAGCGGATCGCCAAGAGCGTCCTCAACTCGCCGCTGGTCAAGACGGCCGTCCACGGCGCCGACCCCAACTGGGGCCGGGTGGTGATGGCCGTCGGCAAGAACACCCAGCACCCCGAGGACCTGGCCATCACCCCGGAGAAGACCACGGTCCGCTTCGGCGCGATGGAGGTCTATCCCCGCGCGACCGACGAGGAGCAACTGGCGCGGCTGGTGGAGATCATGCGGCAGGACGAGGTCGAGATCGGGGTCACCCTGGGCCTGGGCGAGGACACCGCCACGGTCTATGGCTGCGACCTCTCCGACGGCTATGTCCGCATCAACGCCGACTACACCACCTGAGCCCGACCGACGAGGCGCGCGTCGCCGTCCCCATGTTTCACGTGGAACATCGCCGATCGGCCGCCGTCCGTGCGGCGGTGGGAAAACGGGTGGCCGAGGTCCAGGGCGGCGGGGATACGGTGCGCGGTCATGAAACGGGAAGAAGGCGAGGAGCCGTGGGGCATCGCCCGCCGCCACGGGGTCGCCGACGACGAGGTGCGGCCCGCGCCGCTCCAGGGGGTGGCGGCCAGGGTCTGGCTGCTGGGCGAGGAACTGGTGCTCAAGGTGGCGCGGCCCGACGCGGCGTTCGCGGCGGACCTGCGCAAGGAGCGGCGGGTGATCCCGTTCGCCGTGAAACGGGGCCTGCGCACCCCGGAGTTGCTCGACGCCGGCGAACTCGACGGCCAGGACGGGCCGGTCCCCTGGCTGTTGTCGCGGCGCGCGCCCGGCGGTCCCGCCGCCGGCGGGGAGCCCGGCGACCGGGCGCTTCGCGAGCTGGGCCACCAGCTGGCGGCGCTGCACTCCGCCGCCGTGCCGGCCGAGGTGCGAGCCGCGCTGCCGGTCGACGGGTCGGGCGACCCGCGCCCGGGGATCGACGGCCTGGCCCGCCGGGGCCATCTCAGCCCGGCCCTGGCCGGCTGGCTGGGTGACTGGCTCGGGCGGCTGGCGGAGGAGCGGCCCGACGATCCGGGCGCGACCCTGATCCACGGGGACATCGCCGCCGGCAATCTGCTGCTCGCCGAGAACGGGGAGCTGACCGCGCTCCTCGATTGGGGCGACGCGGCCTGGGCCGACCCGGCCATCGAGTTTGCCAAGGTGCCGCCGCGTCTGCTGCCCCCGGTGCTCACCGGCTATCTCGGCGACCCCGCCACCCTGGCCGCCGCGGGCCCCGGCTGGGTGGCCAGGGTCCTGTGGCATCAGCTGAGTTGGGCGGTGTTCCGGCTGTCGAGCCCGCCCGATCCGGTGGCGGGGCACTGGAGCGCTCAGCCCGCCAACCGCCTGTTGGAGTTGCTGCGCGGCTATGTCGAGGAGCTGCCCGCGCCGTGGGCCGGCTGGATGAGGTCCCAGCGGTTGCCGTAGCGGTCCACGAAGACCACGACCCGGCCGTAGCTCTCGGTCCTGGGCGGCTCCTCCAGGGTGACGCCGGCCGCCATGAGCCGGGCCAGGTCGGCGTCGAAGTCGTCGGTGTGGAGGAAGAAGCCGACCCGGCCGCCGGTCTGGTCCCCCACCCGGGCCCGCTGCCGTTCGCCGACGGCCCGGGCCAGCAGCAGGCCCGTCTCGGCCTCGGGGTCGGGCGCGACGACGACCCAGCGCTTCCCGTCCGGCGCCAGCAGCCGGTCCTCGCGCAGGGTCAGGCCCAACACCTCGGTGTAGTAGGCGATGGCCTCGTCGTACTCGGGCACCACCAGCGTCACAAGTCCCAGTCGGCGCATGGCGGCAACCCTGCCATGCTGGGAGGCATGTACAGCGAACGCCCTGCCGAGGGGCTGCCGGGGGCGGTGCTCTGGCGGGCTACGCCCCGCCCGGGGACCGGCCCGGGCCGGGTGCTGCCCGACGGCTGCATGGACCTGATCCTGATCGGCGACCGGCTGGTGGTCGCCGGGCCCGACACCCGCGCCGTGGTCACCGACCGCTCGCGGGGGGAGCGCTGCGTGGGGCTGCGCTTCGCGCCGGGGCAGGCCCCCTCGGTGCTGGGCGTGCCGGCGAACGCGCTGGTGAACACGCGGGTGCCGCTGGCCGACGTCTGGCCGTCCCGGCTGGTGCGGGAGTTGACCGAACGCGTCGCCCTGGCCGAGCGCCCCGGCGCCGTGCTGACCGAGGTGGCGCTCGGCCGGCTGCGCGAGGCGGAGCCGGCGGACGACGCCGGCTGGCGGCCGGCGGCGGTGGCCGCGCTGCGCGCCGGGCGAACGGTCGCGGAGACGGCGCACGGACTGGGGCTCAGCGAACGGCAGTTGCACCGCCGCAGCCAGGCCGCCTTCGGCTACGGCCCCAAGACCCTGACCCGGGTGCTGCGCATGGGCCGGGCGCTGGCGGCGGCCAGGGGCGGCGTCCCGCTGGCCCGGGTGGCGGCCGAGGCCGGCTATGCCGACCAGGCCCATCTGTCCCGGGAGTTCCGGGCGTTGGCGGGGGTGCCGGTCAGCCGGCTGCTGGCCGGCTGACCGCGCGTGGACTGACCGCGCGGGCCCGCGCTCGGCGCCGCCGGGCGCGGCTCAGTGTTGCCAGGCGAAGAGGTCGATCGAGTTGCCGTCCGGGTCCCGCACCACGGCATACCGCTGTCCCCAGTGGGCGTCCCAGGGCTCCTTCTCCCCCGGGTGGCCGGCCTCGACCAACTCCCGGTAGAGCGCGTCCACCTCCGCCGGGCTGTCGCAGAGGAAGGCCAGCGAGATCCGGGTGCCCTCGGGGTTCGGCTGGTAGTCGGGCGCGAAGGTGCGCACCGACTCCAGGGTGTCCCAGGCGAGCCGAATCCCGCCGGGCAGTTCGGTCTCGGCGTGCGGCAGGTGGTCGGCGTCCTCGGGAACGGTGACCCCCAGGCGCCGGTAGAACGCGAGCGAGGCCGCCAGATCGTCGGTGATCAGGCCGATCAGATTGATGCGCGGTGTCATGGCAGCAGCCTAGGAACGGCCTCGTTGGCGGGTCTTGAACGAATCGGCCATGCCGCGACCGTGTCGTCGGCCGTGGGTTATCCACAGGCGGGGGCGAGTTGTCCACAGGCCCCGGAATCTGTGGACAACGGAACGCGGCCGAACGTCACAGGGCCCGGACGGCGGCCACCAGCGGGGCCAGCTCGGGGCGCCGTTCGGCGGCGGCCAGCGCCTCGGCGAGGGCTTCCTCGTTGGTCGGCCTGGCCCGTTCCAGCAGCTCACGCCCGGCCGGGGTGACGTCGGTGTAGATCCCGCGCCGGTCGGTCGGGCACAGATAGCGGGTGAGCAGGCCCCGGTCCTCCAGCCGGTTGACCAGCCGGGTCGTGGCGCTCTGGCTGAGCACCACGGCGTCGGCGAGCGCGGTCATCCTGAAGTGCCCGCCCTCGCCGTCGTGTTGGGCGCTGAGCACGTCGAGGACGGAGAACTCCCGCACGCTCAGCCCGTGGGCCTCCTGGAGGGCGCGCTCGATCTGCGCCTCGATCCGGTCGTGCAGCGCGGAGAGCGCGCACCAGCCCTGGGCGAGCCTCGGGGCTCCGGGCGTCCGTTCGTCCGCTCGTTCCATGACCGCCTCCCGCGCCGACCGGAACCACTGGGGTGACCAGAGTAACGCAGCGCGCGATAGTCGGCGTGTGCAATTATGTCCCTCATGCTTATCAAGCGTCTGCAACTATTGCTTGCGCGGACAGTGGTCGCGCACGGGAAAGGGAGGGTCTGATGCCGCTCGCTCTGCTGGCCCTGGCCGTCGGGGCCTTCGGCATCGGCACCACCGAGTTCGCCATCACAGGGCTGCTGCCCGGGATCGCCGACACCTACGACGTCTCGGTCGCCACCGCCGGCCTTACCGCCACCGGCTACGCCCTGGGCGTCCTGGTGGGCGCGCCGCTCACGGCGATCGCCGGGGCGCGGGTCCCCAGACGCCGGATGCTCGCGCTGATGATGGTCCTCTTCGTCGCCGGGAACGCGCTCTCCGCGCTGGCCCCCGGCTTCGCCGTGCTGCTGCTCGGCCGGGTCGTCGCCTCGCTCGCCCACGGCGCGTTCTTCGGCATCGGCTCCGTGGTGGCCGCCGGCCTGGTGGCGCCCGAACGGCGGGCCACGGCCATCGCGTTGATGTTCACCGGGCTGACCCTGGCCAATGTGGTCGGGGTGCCGGGCGCGACCCTGCTCGGCCAGTCCGCCGGCTGGCGGGTCAGCTTCGCCGCCATCGCCCTGCTGGGCGTTGTCGCGCTGGTCGGGGTGGTGACGTTGGTGCCGGCCGGCGCGGGCGACGCGCCCGCCGGCGCGCGGGGGACCGGTCTGCGCCGGGAGATCGCCGCGCTGCGCGACCGCCAGGTGCTGCTGGCGATGGCGATGACCGTCTTCGGCTTCGGCGGGGTCTTCGCGGCGATCACCTATGTGGCGCCGATGATGACCGACGCCGCCGGCTACTCCGAGGGCGCCGTCACCTGGCTGCTGATGGTCTTCGGCGTCGGCCTGGTGGTGGGCAACCTGCTCGGCGGCCGGTACGCGGACCGCGCGCTGATGCCGCTGCTGCTGGTCTCGCTGCTCGGCCTCACCGGGACGCTGGCGCTCTTCACCCTGACCGCGCATGACCGGCTGGCCGCGCCGATCACCCTGTTGTTGATCGGGGGCTTTGGCTTCGCGACCGTTCCGCCACTCCAGAAGCGCGTTCTCGACCGGGCGGCGCAGGCGCCCACCCTGGCCTCGGCGGTCAACATCGGCGCGTTCAACCTGGGTGGCGCGCTGGCCTCCTGGCTCGGCGGCGTCGTGCTCTCCGCCGGCGCCGGCCCGACCTGGCCCAGCATGGTGGGCGCGGGCATGGCGGCGACCGCCCTGCTCCTCGCGCTGCTCGCCGCCCGCTGGGACGCCGCCGAGCGGCGGCGCCCGGCGCGGGTGGCGGCGCCCCGAACGGTGGCGGCGGGCAGCGCGGCCGAGGGCGTGCGGCGCCGGGCCGAGGGCGTGCGGTGAAGCCCGCGTGACCGCCGGAGGCGGCGGCGCGCGGCCTCAGCCGTGCGCCATCGAGAACGGCGCGTACCGGCGCCCGAGGTCACCCGGCGGCTGGGCCGCGCCATGGATCATCAGCTCCGTGCGCGCGGCCTCGACCAGGCCCCGCTCGGCGAGCCAGGCGGCCAACTCCGGGTGCCAGTCCCCCACGTCGAACCGCGCCCGGGTCGGCGTGTCCAGCGCCAGCGGGGTGAGGAGGGCCCTGGCCACCGCCGGGTCGTCGGCGACCAGCGGCCCGACCGAGGTGCTGGTGACGTTGGGCCAGGCCGCGCCGTAGCCGACCAGCCGGCCGCCCGGCCCCACGGCGACCAGGAACCGGTCGGCGAACGACGGGAGCCTGGCGAGGAGTTCGGTCCGGTCGGCCCCGAAGGCCGGCCGGTCGTACGCGAGGATCGCCGGCAGGTCGGCGGCGGTGGCCGGGCGCACCGTCACGCCGTCGGCCCCGGCCGGCCCGGGCGGTGGCACGAAGGTGCCGCGCACCGTGGTGATGCCGCCGACCGCCTTGAACCCGAGCCGTTCATAGAGGCCGCGCCCCTGGTCGGTCGCGGTGAGCAGCACCGGGGCGCCCGCCGCGTCCCCGATCACCCGGCGCATCATGCGCTGCCCGAGCCCCTGCCGCTGCCGCTGGCGGGCCACCAGCATCATGCCGACCGCGTGCCACTGGTCGGCGTAGGAGGTGCGGATCACGGCGGCCACCAGACCGCCGGCCGGGTCGTCGGCCGACGCGTCGATCCCGTAGCCCTGGCCCGAGGTGAGCAACAGGCGCCACCTGTGCTCCTCGCGTTCCCACGCGTTCTCCTCCGCGAGGTCGAGGCAGGCGGTCAGGTCGGCCGGCGTGAGGAGCCGGATCGGCAGGTCGTCGAGTGAGGTCACCGGCTCAGACTGGCCGAGGCCGGGACGGGCCGGCCACCACTTTTCGGCGCGCTCCCCCCGCGCGTGGTGGTGCGCGCCGCGCGCAGCCGGCGCCCGCGCCGGGTCAGGCCCCAGGGCTTGAGCACCGAGATCGCGGTGAGGAAGACATAGAGGCTCAACGAGACCAGCGGCGGCGCGATCAGCGAGGCCGGGTCGGTGACCGTCTCCCCGGCGGCCACCGCGCCGGCCGCCTCGTTCACCCCGGAGCGCAGCGCCAGCAGCGAGGCGGTGGCGGCGCCCAGGCTCACCCAGAACTTGGTCCACACCCAGCGGTGCAGGGCCAGCCCCCAGGGCGTGCCCAGCGAGAGCACCAGGCCGGAGGCGAGGGTGAGCGCGATCAGCGGCGGCAGCAGCCAGTCGGTGAAGATCTTCATGGAGCGGTAGGCCGCGTCGGCGGTCTCCTCGCTGCCGGCCGCGCCGGCCACGCCCAGCACCAGCAGGCACAGGGCGAGGCCCAGCCAGCCGACCGAGACGACGACATGGACGATGAGAACGGTGCGGCGCGCGGGCCGTGGGAGCTGTGCCATGCCAGCACGGTCCCGCCACGGGCCCGTCCGCCGCGTCTGCCCGGGGAAGTAACCGGGCCTACTCGCGGCCGAGTAGGTCGCCGAGCAGGCCGCCGAACCCGCCGCCGAGTAGCCGGTGCGGTGCGGGTGCGGTAAGTGTGGGCGTCATGACCACCGAGAACCCCTCGCCCGGCGCCGCCGAGGCCGCCCGCCCCCAGCCCTTCGCCGACCCGGGGGCGCCGTTCACCGACCTGCTGCCCGAGACGCGGCGGGAGTTGGCGCACCGGGTGGCGGTCTGTCAGGCGGAGGGGCGCGCGCCCGCGCTCGTTGCCACGGTGGTGCGCGCGGGGGCGCCCGTCTGGAGCGGGGGCGTCGGCGAGCTGCCCGCCGGGGCCGGCCCGGAGCGGGTGCGGTTCCGCATCGGCTCGATCACCAAGACGCTGACCGCCGTGCTGGTGCTGCGGCTGCGCGACGAGGGGCTGATCGACCTCGACCAGCCGATCGGCCGCTGGCTGCCGGCGCCGCACGGCTCCGGCGCGACCGTCGCCCAACTCCTCTCCCACACCGCGGGCCTGGCCGCCGAGGCGCGCGGCCCCTGGTGGGAGCGCACGCCGGGAGAACTGCGCCCGGAACTTCCGGACATCTTCGGTCCTGAGCCGGCCCGGCACCCGGCGGGGCGGCGCTTCCACTACTCCAACCCCGGCTACGCCCTGCTCGGCGCCCTGGTGGAACGGCTGCGCGGCGAGCCGTGGTTCGCCGCGCTGCGCCGCGAGGTGCTGGAGCCGTTGGGCATGGCGGACACCTCCTACGCGGCCGAGGAGCCGGCGGTGTGCGGCTGGGCCGTCCACCCGCACGCCGACCTTCGGCAGCCGGAGCCGGCCGTCGACACCGGCCGGATGGCGCCGGCCGGCCAACTGTGGTCCACCACCCGGGACCTGGGCCGGTTCGCCGCCTTCCTCCTCGACGGCGACCCGGCGGTGCTCGCGCAGGAGAGCCTGGCCGAGATGCGCGCCCCGGCCGTGCCGCCCGAGCCGGGCGACTGGCCGACGGTCTACGGCCTCGGCCTGCAACTGGCCCGCGAGGACGGCCGAACGCTGGTCGGGCACGGCGGCTCGATGCCCGGCTTTCTCGCCGGGCTCTGGCTCGACCCCGAGGAGCGCACGGGCGTCGCCGTGGTGGCCAACGCCACCTCGGGCCCCGGCGTGCGCGCCCTCACGCGCGAGCTGCTCGCCACCCTGCGCCGGCGCGAACCCACCTTCCCCGCGCCCTGGCGGCCCGCCGCCGGCGCCGACGTCGAGGCCACCCGGGCGCTGCTGCCGCTGACCGGCAGCTGGTTCTGGGGCACGCAGGGCTATGTGCTCGCGCTCGGCGCCCGGGGCGCGGTCTCGCTCCGGCCGGCCGGCGCCGGCGGCGGGCGCGCCTCGGCGTTCCGCAGGCTGGGCGAGTCCGAATGGCTCGGCCTCGACGGGTACTTCGCCGGCGAGCGGCTCACCGTTCACCGGGCCGGCGACGGCCGGATCAGCCATCTCGACCTGGGCACCTTCGTGTTCACCCGGGAGCCCTACGAGCCGGGCGCGCCGGTGCCGGGCGGCGCCGACCCGGCCGGCTGGACGGCCTGAACGGGGGCGGGCGGCCCGGGCGTGCACGGCGCATGGCACAGCGCGAGTCACAGCCCGAGTCACAGCGCGAGCTTGAAGCCCACGTGGGTCGCCCGGAAGCCCAGCCGTTCGTAGAACCGGTGCGCGTCCGCGCGGCTGGCGTCCGAGGTCAGCTGGACCAGCGCGCACCCCTCCCGCCTGGCCAGCTCGACGGCCTCCCGGACCAGCCAGCTGCCGACGCCGGCGCCCCGCCGGTCCGAGCGCACCCGCACCGCCTCGATCAGCGCCCGGGACGCGCCCTGCCGGGACAGCCCGAAGAGGATGGCGAGTTGGAGCGAGCCGACCACCTCGCCGTTCTCCTCGGCGACCAGCAGCCGCTGGTTCGGGTCCTCGGCGAAGCGGGCGAACGCCGCGTGGTAGGGGCCCAGTTCGGACGGGTCCTCCCGGCCGGCGCCGAGGGCGTCGTCGGCCAGCATGGCGACGATTTCCGGCACATCAGCGGAAGTCGCGGGACGTAGAAAGATATCCATGCGGGACAGCCTAGGAAAAGCCGTTAGGAAGGGGGTGAACCCCCCACCTCAACTCGGGACTTGTGTATCAGCCGTATAACGGTAAGGTCAGTCCCGCATCGGGGCGGGCAAGCCGTTCAGTTTATGAGGTCTGGGGGGCTCGCTGGCCGGTTTCCGGTTAACCGCTCCGCTTCCGGTGAGCGGGCTGACACGCTGTGCGACCGGGAGTTGAGTGAGGCGAGGCAGGGCATGACCGCTATATCGGCCAACGAAGGTGCCACCGCACGGCGCGAGACGGGGCGTGACGCCCAGCCGTCACCCGACGCGCTGGCCGTCCGGCGCACGCTGGCGGAGATACGGCCGGTCGCCGACGAGGCGACCTCCTACTTCTACGCTCTGCTTTTCACTTACAGTCCACATCTTCGCGACATGTTCCCCGCAGCCATGGACGCGCAACGCGACCGGATATTCGGGGCGTTGCTCACGGCGGCGGAACATATCGACGACAGCGAAACGCTGCTGCGCTATCTGCGGGATCTCGGCCGGGGCCACCGGAAATACGGCACCAGGGCCGATCAGTACCCGTTGGTGGGCGAGGCCCTGATGTACGCGCTGGAACGTTACGCCCCGCGCAGTTGGAACCCGGAGACCGAGGCGGCCTGGGTCCGCGCCTACACGCTGATGTCACAGACCATGATCGACGCCGCCGCCGAGGACGAGGCGGTCGCCCCGCCGTGGTGGGACGCCGAGATCGTCTCGCACGAGCGCCGCACGCACGACGTGGCCGTGGTCACCGTCCGCCCCGACCAGCCCTACGCCTACCGCGCCGGGCAGTACGCCAGCATCGAGACGCCCTGGTGGCCCCGGGTCTGGCGGTCCTACTCGTTCGCCTCGTCGCCGCGCCCCGACGGGCTGCTGTCCTTCCATGTGAAGTCGGTCCCGGCCGGCTGGGTCTCCCGCTCGCTGGTGCACCGCGCCCGCCCAGGCGACGTGTTGCGGCTGGGCGCGCCCGCCGGCTCGATGATCCTGGACCACAGCTCCGACCGTGGCCTGCTCTGCCTCGGCGGCAGCACCGGCATCGCGCCCATCAAGGCGCTGGTCGAGGACGTCGCCGAGCACGGCCACCGCCGCCAGGTCGAGGTCTTCTTCGGCGCCAACCGCGACAACGAGCTGTACGACCTGGACTCCTTCCTGGACCTGGAGCGGCGCCACCCCTGGCTCGCGGTCAGACCCGTGGTCGCCGAGTACTCCTCCGTCGGCCTCGCGGGCCAACTGCCCGAGGCGGTGCGACAGCTCGGGCCCTGGCGGGAGTTCGACGGCTATCTCTCCGGGCCGCCGCAGATGATCCGCAAGGGCGTGGACGCGCTGGTCTCCAGCGGCATCCCGGCCGAGCGGATCAGACACGACTTCGTGGGCTCGCTGGTCCCCGACCACACCGGCCCCGCCGCCTCGCACCCCCAGGCGCTCTGACGCGGCCCCGCCCGGGGCCCCGACGACGCCAACCCCCCACCACCACCGTCAACTTCGGCCACCTCAGAAAGTAAGCACCATGCCAGGGACTGCGGGAAACGGATGGCCGGCCGAGCTGGCCCAGCGCGCCGACCGTCCGGGGAGCGACGGCGAACACGCGCTCCAGACCCGACTCGGCACGACGCAGCGCGCCGACCGCTTCTACCGTGACCAGGTGTTGGATCATCTCAACGAGCGGATGCGGGAGTTCGTCGCCGCCGCCGAGATGTTCTTCCTGGCCACCGCCGACCGGCACGGCGAGTGCGACAACACCTTCCGGGCCGGCCCACCCGGCTTCCTCCAGGTGCTCGACGCCCGCACCCTGGCCTGGCCCGAGTACCGGGGCAACGGCGTGCACGCCTCGCTGGGCAACCTCGCCGAGAACCCGCACGCCGGGCTGCTCCTGCTGGACTTCGACCGGGCGCGGATCGGGCTGCACGTCAACGGCCGGGCGCGGATGGCCGACGACGCCGAACTCCGCGCGCACCACCCCTGGTTGCCGGTCGACTCGGTGCCGGGGCGGCGCACGGACATCTGGGTGCGCCTGGAGGTGGAGGAGGCGTACATCCACTGCGCCAAGCACATCCCGCACCTGGTGAAGGCGCCGAAGCGGAGCGCGCGCGACTGGGGCACCGACGACGCGCGGCGCAAGGGCGGCGACTTCTTCGGGGCGGCGCGGGAGGCGCAGGTGCGGCGGACCAGGGAACTGCACCAGCTGGACCCGCCGCCCCCGCTGCCGGTCCGCACGCCCGCCGCGACCGCGCCGCCGGTCGTCGGTCCGCCGCCGCCGGATGCGGCGGAGTGGCGCGCGGAGGCGCTGCGCGCGCTGGAGCGTGCGCGCCGGGTGGAGAGCCGGAGTTCGTCCGCGTCCCCGTCGGGCGGCGGCTGGTTCGACTGAACGGGCGCGGGCGGACGGGGCGTTGGCGGAGCGGCCGGGCGTTGCGGGAATGGCGGCGCGCGCCGGCCCGTGGGTCGCGCGCGCCGGCTCAGGCGCGGACGAAGTCCGGGGCCAGCAGGGCGTGGATGCCGGCGATGTTCCGGCTCAGATAGGCGTTGAGGCTGGGCGGCACCACATCGACCGAGGCCAGCCCGTCGGGGGTGAACGGCAGCCGGACGATCTCGTAGGTGCCGCGCGGCTGGGTCACCTCGGGGCCGTGCCGCAGCGCCGGGTCCATCGAGACCAGCCGGCAGACGAAGAAGTGCTGCACCTTCAGGCCAGGCGGAACGTTCTCCCCCGGCTCGGGCAGGTGCGGCACGGTGTCGACGAACGCCGGCACCACGTCGGTGACCCTGGCCCCCAACTCCTCGAAGACCTCGCGGTGCAGGGCGGCGACCACGCTGGGGTCGGTGGGCTCCACGCCGCCGCCGGGGGTGATCCAGTAGGGCGGACTGCCGGGCCGCACGCGCTTGATCACGATCAGCTCGGGGCCGTCCAGCAGGATGGCCCGTGCGGTGCGCTTGACCACGGGTTGTGCCAGGTCCATGGGTTTCATGTGGCCCGTGCGCCCTACCGCGAAACCTCCGGCTGGTCGTGCGCCCGGGCGCACGCGGCGGGCCCTCGGGCCCGCCGGGCCCCGCCGGGCCTCATCGGGTGCGGAGGCGATCAGGCGGCGGCCGCTTCGAGAGCCCGGCGGATGTCGGCCACCAGGTCCTCCGGGTCCTCGATGCCGACCGACAGCCGGACGAAGCCCTCGGGAACGGCGTCCCCGCCCCACCGGCCGCGCCGTTCGGCCGTCGACCTGACCCCGCCGAAGCTGGTGGCGTCGTCCACCAGCCGCAGCGCGGCCAGGAACCGCTCGGCGTGCTCCCGGTCGGGCAGCGTGAACGAGACCACACAGCCGAAGAACCGCATCTGCCGCGCGGCCAGCGCGTGGTCCCGGTCCTCCGGCAGCCCCGGGTGGCGCAGCCCGGTCACCTCGGGCCTGGCGGCCAACGCCCGCGCCACGGCCAGCGCGTTCTCCGCCTGCCTGGCGACGCGCAGCTGGAGCGTGGCCAGGCCCCGGTGTGCCAGCCACGCCTCCAGCGGGCCGGGGATGGCGCCCAGCACGGTGCGCCACTGCCTGATCTCGTCGATCAACTCCGGGTCGCGCGCGGCGACATAGCCGAGCAGCACGTCGCCGTGCCCGTTGAGCGCCTTGGTGCCGCTGGCCACGGCCAGGTCGGCGCCCAGCTCCAGCGGGCGCTGGCCGAGCGGCGTCGCCAGGGTGTTGTCCACGGCGACCAACGCGCCCTGCGCGTGCGCCTCGCGCGCCAGGCGGGCGATATCGCAGACGTCGAGCCCCGGGTTGGAGGGGGTTTCCAGCCAGAGCAGCCGCACCCGTTCCCCCCGGCCCCTGGCCGCCGCGAGCGCGGCCAGCTGGCCGTCGCCCCCGGTCGGCGCGGTGTGGGTGCGCACGCCGCGCTCCTCGGCGCGCTGCCGCAGTTTGGGCCAGATCTGGTAGCCGTCGGACGGCAGCACCACGGAGTCGCCCGGGCGGGTCAGGCTGAGCAGGGTGGCCGAGATGGCGGCCATCCCCGAGGGGAAGACCAGCGCCTGCGCGCCGTCCTCGGGTTCGGGCGACTCCAGCTCGGCGATCGCGCGCTCCAGCGCGACCCAGGTCGGGTTGTTCTCCCGGCCGTAGCCGAACGGGGCCACCGCCGGGTCGCCGGGCAGGTGGTAGTGGGCGGCCAGCACCGGCGGCGGCATCGGCGGCTGGTACGGCTCGACCGCCGGCAGTCCGGCCCGAACGGCCCGCGTTCCGTCCCCGGTCATCGCTGCTCTCCCGCCGTGTTGTCCGCATCTGGCTTGATTTCGCCGCACAAGTGTACGGCGCGCGGCACGGTGCCGGGCGGGCGCGGCGTGGCGGGGGCGCTCAGCCGGCGGCGCGCGACGCCCGGCGCGCCGTCTCGCCGGCCGCCGGCCCGTAGGAGCCGCCGAAGAGCGCCGCGTGCACCAGGACGTGCTGCAACTGGTGGAACGGGACGAACGCCGCGCGGTGCGGCAGCGGCCTGACCTCCCGGTAGGCGGCGAGTAGCCGGTCGAGGTGCGGGCAGCCGAAGAGTTCGAGGACGGCCAGGTCGGCCTCGGGATGCCCGCCCTGCGCCGCCGGGTCGATCAGCAGCGGCCGCTGCTCCGCCGTCCACAGGATGTTGCCCGACCACAGATCGCCGTGGATCACCGCCGGCGGCTGCGGCGGGCCGGCCAACTCCCCTACGCGCGCGCAGAGTTCCTCGACCGCCCGGGCGTCGCCCTGGCCGATGCCGCCGTGGTCCACCGCCAGCCGCAGCAGCGGCAGCAGCCGGTGGGCCGCGTGCCACGCCGGCCAGACCGCCGGATCGTCGACCGGCTCCGGGGCCGACAGCGGCACCGGGCCCAGATAGAGCGGGCCCGAGGCCCCGTAGTGCGGGGCGGGGGTGGCGTGCAGCGCGGCCAGCTGGCGGCCCAGCAGCTCCGCCTGGCCCGGCGTCGGCCCGGCCGGCTCGACCCACTCCAGTACCAGCAGCCCGGGCAGCGCGGCCAGCACCTCGGGAACGGCGACCGCGCCCGTGGCCCGCAGCAGGCCGAGGCCGGCGGCCTCGGCCGTGAAGAAGTCATCCGGCGCGTCCACCCTGGTCTTGGCGAAGACGGTGCGTCCGTCGGCGAGTTGGACCCGGTGGGCCTCGCAGATGTCGCCGCCGGTGACCCGGCGCGGTGGGCCGGCGAGCGCGCCGCCGCAGACCCGCGCCACCCGCTCGCCGAGCGCGCCGCCGCCGGCCTCGTTCGCGCCGGGCGCGCGCCCGTTCCCGGTCCCCGCCTGGTGCGCGCCGGGCGCGGCGCCGGTCATGGCCGTCTCACCCGACCGCCCCCGTCCGTTCCCTGACGGTCTTCAGCAGCCCGGGCAGGGCGGTCTCGATGATGTCCAGGCAGTCGGCGAAGCCCTCGTCGTCCCCGTAGTAGGGGTCGGGGACGTCGAGTTCGGCGCCTGAGGCGGCCACCGGGCCGATGTCGCCGAAGGCGCGCAGCAGCCGCACCTTCTCGGCCGCGACCCGGTCGGGGGCCAGTCGCGTCAGCTCCCGGTGGTGCCCCCGGTCCAGGGCTATCACCAGGTCGCACTCGTCGAACCAGGAGGCGTCGAACTGGCGGGCGGTGTGGTCGCCGGGCCCGGCCGGGTAGCCGGCGGCGTTCAGGGCGGCCACCGCGCGCGGGTCGGCGGGCTCCCCGGCGTGCCAGCCGCCCGTTCCCGCGCTGTCCACCACGATGCCGGTGTCCAGCCCCTCGTCCACCAGCCGGGCGCGCAGCACGACCTCGGCCATCGGGGAGCGGCAGATGTTGCCGGAGCACACAAAGCAGATGCGATACATGTCGGTCGGTCCTCGGTCCCGCACGGCCGGATTCAGTCGCGATCCAGGATGAGGTTGACCGCCCACGACACGATGGAGATGATCAGCCCGCCCAACACCGCGGAACCGAAGCCCTCGACCTCGAACCTGTCGCCCGACAGCCAGTCGGTGAGCAGCAGCATGAGGGCGTTGATCACCAGGGTGAACAGCCCGAGGGTGAGGATCAGCAGGGGGAGGGCGAAGAGCTTCACGACGGGCTTGACGACGAGGTTCACCACGCCGAAGATCAGCGCCACGATGAGCAGCGTCACGGCCTTGCCGCCGGTGCTCTCGCCCGGCTCACCGATAGTGATGTCGTTCACCAGCCACACGGCGGCGGCCAGGGCCACGGCGTTGGCGATGAGCTTCACGAAGATGGTTGTCATACGGGAGATCGTTTCAGATGGCACCGGCTGCGCAAGGGGAATGAGCGGATGAAGGAGTTCCGGCTGGACCGGCTTGACCTGGAGCGCGCCGCGCACAACGGCGCCTACCTGCGTTTCCTGCGGGAGCCCAGGATGTCCGCTGGCCTCTACGCGCTGGATGTTGGCGCGTCGGACACCCAGCGTCCGCATCCCCAGGACGTGATCAACTTCGTGGTCAGCGGTCGCGCCTCGATGACCGTGGGTGACGAGACGACGGTCGTGGCGCGCGGCAGCGTGGTCTACGTTCCGGCCGGGGCGGCGGCCCGCTTCCACCACATCACGGAGGATCTGCGGGTGTTGGTGGTGTTCTCGCCGCCCGAGGGCTGATCACCGGGAGCGCGCCGGCCGGCGGCCGGCGCGGGGCGGCCCCGGGTGCGGGCCGGCCCCGCTCTCAGGGTTCGCCTCAGGGAACGGTCAGGGGAGGACTGGGGCCGGTGCGACTCCCGGAGGGCACGGTGCGCGCTTAGCATCGAGTTATCGAGTTATCACGCTGCCGGGCCTCCGCCCGGCGGACGACATGTGTGCGAACAGGAGCCCGGGCCATGAAGGAAGCCTTTATGACACTGCCGTGGTGGGTGCGGTGGATCGCCATCCCCGCCATCGCGCTGGTGGTCTTCGGGGGCCTGCTGATCTCCGTCCTCACCTGGGTGATCGGGTTGGTCTTCCGGATTCTGCTCTTTGTCGCCGTGATCGCCGTACTGATCTTCGTGGTGCGGAAGTTCACCTCTTCCTCCTCCGGCGGGGGTTGGTAGCCCGCCGCCGTCCCTGTCGCGCGCCCCAGCCCCAGCCCCTGCCCCGCGTTCCCGGGACCGTCCCGCCCGTCGAGGGGCCCGGGACCGTCCCTCCCGTCGAAGGCGCTCCGCCGCCCGTCGAAGTCCCGGCGTCGAACGGCCCGTTCCTCGTCGTCGACCCTCGCCCGCCGGCCGGTCCAGGGGGCGGTCGGTCGGCGCTCACCACCAGCGCCGCCAGCAGCGTCGTCACCGGAACCGAGGCCACCAGCCCGATCGACCCCACCAGGGTCCGCACGATCTCCTCGGCGACCAGCTCGCTGAACGCCACCGTCGTCACCCCGCTGCGCGCGATGCTGAAGAGCAGCAGCAGCGGGAGCGCCGCGCCCGCGTAGGCCAGCACCAGGGTGTTGACGACCGAGGCGATGTGGTCCCGACCGATGCGCATCGCCGCCGAGTAGAGCTTCCGCCAACCCGCCGTCGGCGCGGCCTGCTTCAGCTCCCAGACCGCCGAGGTCTGCGTCACCGTCACGTCGTCCAGCACGCCGAGCGAGCCAATCAGGATGCTGGCGAGCAGCAGACCTCTGATCTCGATGTCCGGATAGAGGCTGTGCACCAGGCCGGTCTGGTCGTCGGTGTTCCCGGTCAGATGCGCCAGGCTGATGAAGAGCGAGCCGAGCAGACCGATCAGCAGCAGCGACACCAACGTGCCCAACACGGCCACGGACGTTCGGGCGTTGACCCCGTGGCAGAGGTAGAGCGTCACCAACATGATCACGCTGCCGCCGATCACCGCGACCAGCAGCGGGTTCGAGCCATGGAGCACGGCCGGCAGGATGAACAGGGTCAGCACCAGGAAGCTGGCCACCAGGCCGACCAGCGCCAACAGGCCGCGCAGCCGGCCGACCGCCACCACCACCAGCGCGAACAGCGCGCCCAGCAGCAGCATCGGCACCTCGCGGTCCACGTCGACCACGCTGTAGCGCAGCTCCTCCGGAGCCTCGGGTGCGTAGGCGACGACGACCTTCTGCCCCTCGTGGAAGCGCTTGGTCGCGTCGGGCGGCACGACCTCGGTGAACGTGTGCCCGACGTGGGGTCCGCTGGTCACCTCCACCGTGGCCTGCTCGCACGGCCCGCTGGCTCCGCGCTGCACCTGTACGCCGAGGTCCTCGCAGGGGTGCTCGGTCAGCTCGGTGACCGACGCCTCCTCGTGCTGCTGGTCGAAGCCGACGCCGGTGCGTTCCTGCTGCTCCGGCGCGCCGCCCGGCCAGAGCAGCACCAGGCCGACGGCCATCGCCACGCCGAACGGCACCAACACGGCGGCTATCACCCGCCGCAGATGGTCCGAGACGGGCGGCACCGGGCCGTGCTGGTGGGTGTGGCCGTGCGGGTGCGCGTGCGGGTCCAGGGGGTCCAGCGGGTACCGGGGGTCCTGGGGGCGGTCCCGAGCGGGGTCCGGAGGGCGGTCCCGAGCGGGGTCCTGAGAGGGGTCCTGAGGGGAGGTCACCGTCCGATCATCGCCTAAGCGACCAGGCCCCCTGTTCATCGCCGCCGTCGTGCCCTTAGCGTGGAGGGGCAAGAATCGTCATCGCGGGAGCTTCGAGCACGAGGCTGAGAGGGCGCTGCGGCTGCGCCGACCGCCGAACCTGTTACCGGGTAATGCCGGCGTAGGGAGCAAGGTCTGATGACCGATCAGCGAACAGGCGCGTCCAGCACGCCCGTCATCGGCGCGCACAAGGGATATCTCACCGGATCTCGCCCGGACATCCGGGTGCCGGTGCGACGGGTCCACCTCACCGACGGCAACAGCGTCACCCTCTACGACACCTCGGGTCCTTACACCGACCCCGAGGTGGAGTGCGACGTGCGCGCGGGGCTGCCCGCGCTGCGGCGGCGGTGGATCGAGGAACGGGCGAACGACGGGACCCGGGACGTTACCCAACTGGCCTACGCCAGAAGGGGCGAGATCACCCGGGAGATGGAGTTCGTGGCGCTGCGGGAGAACCGTTCTCCCGAGTTCGTCCGCGACGAGATCGCCGCCGGCCGGGCGGTGCTGCCGGTCAACATCCAGCACCCGGAGAGCGAGCCGATGATCATCGGCCGAAACTTTCTGGTCAAGGTGAATGCCAACATCGGCAACTCGGCCGTCACCTCCTCCGTCGACGAGGAGGTGGAGAAGATGACCTGGGCCACCCGCTGGGGCGCCGACACGGTCATGGACCTGTCCACCGGGCGGGACATCCACACCACCCGCGAATGGGTGCTGCGCAACTCGCCGGTGCCCATCGGCACCGTGCCGCTCTACCAGGCCCTGGAGAAGGTCGGCGGGAAGGCCGAGGAACTCAGCTGGGAGGTCTACCGCGACACCGTGATCGAACAGGCCGAGCAGGGTGTCGACTACATGACCGTGCACGCCGGGGTGCTCCTGCGCTATGTGCCGCTGACCGCGCGGCGCAAGACCGGGATCGTCTCCCGGGGCGGCTCGATCATGGCGGCCTGGTGCCTGGCCCACCACCGGGAGAGCTTCCTCTACACGCACTTCGCCGAGCTGTGCGAGGTCCTCGCCGCCTACGACATCACGTTCTCGCTGGGCGACGGGCTGCGCCCCGGCTCCATCGCGGACGCCAACGACGCGGCGCAGTTTGCCGAGTTGCGGACGCTGGGCGAGCTGTGCGCGGTGGCGCGCGAGCACAACGTCCAGACGATGGTGGAGGGTCCGGGGCACGTCCCGATGGACAAGATCAAGGAGAACGTGGACCTCCAGCAGGAGATCTGCCGGGAGGCGCCGTTCTACACCCTGGGCCCGCTGACCACCGACATCGCGCCCGCCTACGACCACATCACCTCGGCCATCGGCGCCGCGATGATCGCCTGGTGGGGTACCGCGATGCTGTGTTACGTGACGCCCAAGGAACATCTGGGGCTGCCGGACCGGGACGACGTCAAGGCCGGGGTCATCGCCTACAAGATCGCCGCGCACGCCGCCGACCTGGCCAAGGGCCACCCGGGCGCCCAACTCTGGGACGACGCGCTCTCCGACGCGCGGTTCGAGTTCCGGTGGGAGGACCAGTTCAACCTCTCCCTCGACCCGGACACCGCCCGCGCCTACCACGACGAGACGCTGCCGGCGGAGCCGGCCAAGACCGCTCACTTCTGCTCGATGTGCGGGCCGAAGTTCTGCTCGATGAAGATCAGCCAGGACATCCGGGCGGACTTCGGCAATCAACTCGAAGCCGGGGTCGATCAGTTGGCAACTGACGAGATCGAGCGGGGGATGGCGGAGAAGTCCCGCGAGTTCGCGGAGTCGGGCCAGCGGGTGTACCTGCCGCTGACCGACTGAGCGGCCCCGGTCACGTACCGGAACGGCGCCGGTCCCGGGCACCCGGGACCGGCGCCGTTCCGCGCCCGAGCCCACCCGTTGGTGACTGTCAGTGATGGCGGGTACGCTCGTCGGTGAGTTGGCTCGGCTCGATGACGAGGCGTCAGCGGGACATTCAGCGGGACATTCAGCGGGACAGGGGGTGGAGCGGTGTCGCGTGTGGGGGCGTTGCCGGTCGGCGGGGTGTCGGTCGAGGTGTTGTCCATCGGGGTGGGGGCCTTCGACGAGGGGGTGGACTGGGAGGACCTGGGTTTCGTCGCGGAGCGGGCGGCGGAGGTGGCCAGCGCCTTCGAGCGGTTCGGCGTCCCGGTGCGCTCGGTGCGCGACACGACCAGGAGGCAGATCGACGAGGCGGTCCGCGCCCGGATCGAGCCGGCCGACCCGACGACGGCGCCCGAGCTGCTGGTCGTTCACCTGTCGGGGCACGGGCGCTCCGACGCCGACGGTCAGCTGCGGTTCATCGGGCGGGACGGGCGGACCGTCGATGTCGCCTCCTGGATGGCGACGGCGCAGGAGGAGGCCCAGCTCAGCCCGGCCGACCGGCGCTTCGTCTTCCTGGTCGACACGTGCGAGGCGGGCGCGGCGACCGGCCGCCAGTCGGTCACGGAGCTGGGCGGCGAGCGCGGCGTCTGGTCGCTGGGCGCGGCGGTCAGCGGGCTGCCCACGGAGGGTGGCCGGTTCAGCGGCTGGGTGGCCAGAGCCCTGCACCGGCTCGCCGACACGGACTTCGCGCTGGACGCCGGGCCGTTGGACTTCGCGCGGTTCGTCCGCGAGCTGCTGGCCCTGACCACGGCCGAGCGCGGCCGATGGCGGATCTCGACCGGCTTCAGCCTCGAACAGGGCGACGGGGACTGGCCGTTTCTGCCCAACCCGCGCACCATCCAGCTCACCCCTGAGCAGATCGAGGAGCAGCGCAGATCGTTCTGGTATGTCCCCGGGCAGGATCTGGGCACCCAGATCGCGGCCGGCTCGGAGATCGACGACGCCGAGTACTTCGTCGACCGGGCCTCGGGCCGGGGGCTGGTCTCCACCGACAGGGCGCACGGCTTCTTCAGCGGCCGGGTCGAGCAGCTCGCGGCCGTGCGCGCCTGGTTGGCGGAGGAGACCCCGCTGCTCGCCGTCACGGGCGAGGCCGGCTCGGGGAAGTCGGGGCTGATCGGGGCGGTGGTCTGCGCCGGGCACCCCCAGATCCGGGACCGGTTCCGCGCGCTGTGGACCGCCGCCGACCCCGAACTGCCCGAGATCCCCGGCCTCATCGCCCTGCACGCGCGCCAGCGCGGTGCCGGGCAGCTCGTCGAGATGATCGCCGACCGGGCGGGCCTGGCGATGCCGGAGCCGGAGACGGGGCCGGACGACGACCCTGGCGAGGCCGTCCGTGAGGGCGGCGGTCGGAAGTGAAGTGCCGAGCTGCTGCGTGAGGCGCTGCGTCGGGAGGACCGTCGGCGGCTGATCGTTGTCGACGCCGTCGACGAGAGCACCGAGCCCGAGCGGGTGCTCGCCCTGGTGCGGAGCATCGCCGGCTCGGACGAGGCGCCGTGCCGCTTCCTGCTGGGGGCGCGCCGCGAAGTGCTGCCGCCCCCCTCGGAGTTCAGCCCCGAGGAGATCGGCTGGGTCGACCTCGACACCGTCGCCACGGAGACCGTGGGGAAGGACGTCCGCGACTACCTCGCCCGGCTGTTGCGGGCCAGCGAGCCCTACGCCACCGGCCCGGCCGCCGCGTACGTGGACCTCATCGCCGAGATCGCCGCCCCCAGGCTGGTGCGCCGCGAGCACGAGGGCCGCGCCTGGGGCCCCTTCCTCCTCGCGGGCATGTTCGCGCACTACCTGGTGACCCTGCCCAACCCGCCGGGCAACGCCATCGACGCTGAGGCCCACGCCGAGCGCGCCACCGGGGACCTGCCGCAGATCCTGGAGCGGGTGTTGGACACCAGGGCGGCCGAGTTCCCGCTGCTGCGACCCCTGTTGGCGGTCCTCGCCCGCTCGCGCGGGGACGGGATGCCCCTGACGGTGCTGCGCCGCTGCCTCGCCGTGGTCGTCGCGTCGGGCCCCGGTGGGGTCTCCGAGGAGGACTGCCAGCGCACCCTTCGGGAGGCGTCGCCCTATCTGCGCACCGGCATCGAGCCGACGACCAGGGTGGCCCTCTACCGCCTCTTCCACCAGGGCCTCGCGGACTACCTGCGGCGCTTTCCGCACAGCAAGAAGACCCCGCTGGGCGAGGGGGAAGAGGAGCGCGCCGTGGAACGCGCGCTGCTCGACGGCCTGTTGGCGCCGCAGACCGGCGAGGCGGCGGACGGCGAGCCGGCGGATCGGGGCGATTCCTGGGCGGAGGCCGAGCCGTATCTGCTGAGCCACGCGCTGGCGCACGTCTGGGCGGCCGGCTCGGTCGAGTGGGCCGAGCGGCTGCTGACCGAGCCGCGCTTCCTGGTCCGCTTCGACCTCGACGAGGACGCCCGTGCCCTGGAGTTGGTCCGCTCGCCCGAGGCCCAGGAGTGCCTGCGGCTGCTGGGGATGTCCTGGCACGCCCACGCGCGGTTCGGCAGCGCGGCGGACCGGGCGGCGCGGCTCGCCTTCGACGCCTACCGGCTGCATCTCCCGGCCTGGCGGGTCGAGTTCGGGCAGCTCGCCGAGAGCCTGACCCCCCGGGACGGCGCCAGGGCGCTCCCGCTGAGCTGGGCGACGGGCGGCACCGAGGACCACAGCTTCCGGCAGCTCACCATCGCCGGCGGCGGCAGCGCGCAGTGCGCGGCCTTCTCCCCCGACGGCGCGGTGTTCGCCGCCGGGACGTTCGATGCCGTCCTCTTCTGGGAGACCGACGCCTGGCAGCCCGTGGCGCGATGGGATCTTCGGGGCGACGGTCGGTGCAACTCCGTGGCCTTCTCCCCGGACGGCCGCCGTCTCGCCGCCGGGACGGCGGGCAGCAGCGGTCCGGGAGGCGTTCTCCTCTGGGATGTCGCGGGCGAGGAGAGACAGGCTGAACAGCTGACCGGGCACGGCCAGGGCGCCGTCCTGGCGTTCTCGGCGGACGGCGGGCTGTTGGCGACGGGCGGCGCCGACCACACCGTCACCCTGTGGGATCTCACCGGGGACGAGCCGTCGCACGTGGTGGAACTCCTTCCCGAGGACCATGTCGAGGGGCTGTCGTTCCATCCCGAGGAGCCGGTCCTGGCCGTCGCCGGGCACGCCGGCGTGCGGCTGTACGACACGAGGAGTTGGGAGCCGCGCGCCGAGGGAGAGGAGCCGGGGATCGTCTTCTCGGGCTGGGTGAACGCGGTGGGTTTCTCGCCCGACGGGCGCCATCTGGTGATCGTGGACAGCGACGGGGACACCGTCGTGCTCTCCACGGACGGCTACGAGCCGGTCCACGAGGTGGCCCAGCCGTACCAGTCGATCAGCGGCGCCGTGGGCTTCACTTCGGACGGGACGCGGATGGCCGTCGCCTGCGAGGACACCATCCAGATCTGCGCTGTCGAGCGGGGAGCCGTCACCGCGACGCTTCACGGGCACACCGCCGGCATCAACGACGTGGTGTTCAGCCCGCGCGACCCGCTCCTGCTGGTCAGCGTCGCCGACGACGAAACCGTCCGGCTGTGGCGGGTGACCGACCGGGAGGCGCCGGGGGAGCGCCGGCTGCTGCTCGAACCGCGCAGGGTCGCCAGCTCGCCGACCGCCGGGCGCGTGGCCGTCCTCGACGGCGAGGGCGAGCTGTCGCTCCTCGACCTGGACGGGGGCGGTCGGCTCGGCTCGGTTCCCCTGGGGACGCGGGCGAACCCCTGGCAGGTCGGCTTCTCCCCCGACGGGGAGACACTGGCCGCCTACACCAACGACGGCGGTCTGCATCTGGTCCGCTCCGCAGGGGGACAACCGGTCGTCACCCGCCTGGAGAACGAGGACCGCGCCTTCCCGGTGACCGAGATACACCCCCTGTTCGGCGGGCCGGAGGACAAGTTCTGCTTCTCCTCGGACAGTTCCCTGATCGCCCTCCAGGTCTGTGAGCGGGCCGAGGATCTGGTCTGGGCCATCACGGTCTGGGACATCCGCGGCCTCCGTCAGGTGGGCCGGATAGCCCTGCCCGAGCGGGCCGACTCGTTCGAGTTCGCGGGTCCCGACCGGCTGGCCGTGGTGGTGGGCGGCGTGCTGGCCGTCTTCGAGGTGCCGGCGTGACGCGGGCGTTGGGGATACACGGGGTGCGGAACTACCGCGCCGGCGACACCGACCCGGAGGCGGGGGCAGCGCGGCTGCGCGCCGCGTGGGTGGCCGCGCTGGGGCCCGAGGCCGGGCTCGACCTGCGGACGGCGTACTACGCCGACCTCCTGCGCGGTCAGCGCCAGGGGGATCAACTCGACGAGGCCGAGGCGGAGTTCGTGACCCGCTGGGCGGCGGCCTGGGGCGTGGACACCAGCGCCGTCCAGGGGCGGGCGACCGGCTGGCTGCGCTGGGTCTGCGGGCAGGTCGCCCAGCGGGCCGGGGTCGCTCCGGCGGTGGTCGAACGCGCCGTGCGGCTGTTCTTCCCCGAGGTCACCCGGTACTTCGGCGCCCCGGCGCGGGAACAGGTGTTGGATCGGGTCGTGCGGGCGCTGGAGCGGCACCGGCCGAGGATCGTCATCGCGCACTCGCTGGGCAGCGTGGTCGCCTACGAGGCCCTGCACCGGCTGCCCGAGCCGCGCGTCGACCTGTTCCTCACCCTGGGCTCGCCACTCGCGCTGCCGGCCGCGATCTTCGACCGGCTCCAACCGCCGCCGGTCGCCGGCGTGGGCGCGCGGCCGGCCGGGGTGTCGCGTTGGGTCAACGTCGCGGACGTCGGCGACTTCGTCGCCATCCCGCGCGGCCGGCTGGCCCGGGTCTTCGCCGGGGTCGAGTCGGTCGACGACATCTCCGTCGCGCCGCTGTGGCCGCACAACGTCCTCGACTATCTGGGGCATTCCGTCGTGCGGGACATCCTCGCCGTCCCGCGCGGGCAGTAAGTCCGGGGCACCGGGCCCTCCCGCCGGCCACGGGCACCCTCGTCGCCCGCCGCCACGGGAACGGTCGTTCCCGGTGCGGGAGCGCGCCCGTCGCGAAACCATTCGAGCCGAAGGGAACGTCATTCCGTCGTGATTCCCCTCTCCCCACCGGACCCCCAGCGGGTCCCGCAGCAGGGTCAACGGACCGTCGGCACGGGGCACATGATCGTCTGCGGCGACGACGCGTTGGCCGTCCGCCTCGCCGAGGAGCTGCACGACGTCTACCGGGAGCGCGTGACGCTGGTCATGCCGCCGGCGGACGGCGGCGGCGGTGGCGAGGCCACCGTCGGGGCGCGGCCCCGGGTCTCCGCGCTCATCGGCCGGGTCTCGGCGGCGATCAACCGCCCCTCGAACGCGCCCGCCGCCGGCACCCCCGGCGCACCCGGCGACGACACCACCGGCGGCGGCATCCGCGTCCCCGTCGGGGAGATGACCGCCGCCGACCCCACCGAGGAGGTGCTCCGCCGGGCCGGCGTGGCCAACGCCACCGCGCTCGCCCTCGTCTACGACGACGACGAGACCAACCTGCGCGGCGCCCTCGCGGCCCGCCGGCTCAACCCGCACCTCCGCCTGGTGATCCGCCACTACAACCGCCGGCTGGGCCAGCACCTCGCCCAACTCCTCGACCAGGCCGCCTCGGTGGCGCTGCCCGACACCGACCCCAGGGAACTGGACGCCGCCACCACGGTGCTCTCCGACGCCGACACCGCCGCGCCCGCGCTCGCCGCGACCGCAGTGGCCGGCACCCGCAAGGTCGTCCGCGCCGACGGGCTGCTGCTGCGCGCCGTCGAACGCAACCCGCCGGCCAGCGGCGAGATCGCCGACCCCGGGCTGTGCACCCTGGCGTTGCTCTCGGCCACGGTCAACGACCCGGCGGGCGCGGAGGGTTCCGACAACAGCGGCCCGCAGGGCCCGCAACTCCTGCCCGACGACCGGGCGGTGGGCGAGGCCACCGGGCGCGGCACCGTCGTGCTGGAGACGGTGACCCACGCCGGCCCCGCGTTACCCCCGCGACGGCTGGCGCGGCGGATGGCGCCGCTGGCGGAGATCTTCTCCCGCCGGCTGCGGTACTCGCTGCTGGGCGTCGCGATCGCCGTGCTGGCCCTGGCGTTGACGCTGTGGCGGACCACCGGCGGCGACGCGGTCAACGCCGCCTATCTGACGCTGCTCGACCTGTTCGCCATCGGCGACCCGGCGGTCGACGAGCCGGTGCCCCGGCAGACCATCCAACTGGTGTCGGGGCTGGTCGGGTTGGCGCTGTTGCCGATCCTGATCGCGGCGGCGCTCCAGGCGCTCGGCGCGTTCCGTGGCACCGCCAACCTGCCGCGCCCGCCGCGCGGCCTCTCCGGCCATGTGGTGCTGCTCGGCCTGGGCAAGATCGGCACCCGGGTGCTGGCCCAACTCCGGGAGATGGACATCCCGGTGGTGTGCGTGGAGGAGGACCCGGAGGCCAGGGGCATCCCGTTGGCCCGCCGGCTCCAGGTTCCGGTGGTGCTCGGCGACGTCACCCAGGAGGACGTGCTGGAGTCGGCCAAGATCCACCGGGCGCGCGCCCTCCTGGCGCTGACCAGCGCCGACGCCACCAACCTGGAGGCGGTGCTGCACGCCAGAAGCGTCAAGCCCGACCTCAGGGTGGCGCTCCGCCTCTACGACGACGACTTCGCCACCGTGGTCTACCGCACCCTGCGCGCCGCGCACCCGGAGGCGCTCACCCGCAGCCGGAGCGTCTCCACCCTCGCGGCGCCCGCGTTCGCCAGCGCGATGATGGGGCGGCAGATTCTGGGCGCGATCCCCGTGGAACGGAAGGTGCTGCTCTTCGCCGCGCTGGAGGTGGCCGACTTCCCCCGGTTCGAGGGGCGGACGGTGGCCGAGGCGTCCCGGCCCGGGGCGTGGCGGGTGCTCGCCCTCGACCTGTCGGCGCCGGGGGAACGGCATCCCGACCTGTCCGCCGTCCGCGCCTCCTCGGCGCGCGGCGGCGGCACGGGCGGACTGCTGTGGGACGTGCATCCCGGCTATGTGCTGCGGGCCAGGGACCGGGTGGTGGTCGCCGCGACCCGGCGCGGGCTCGCCGAACTGCTGGGCCGGGGCCCGGCCGGAACGCCCGGCCCGGCCGGCGGAGGCTGACCGCCCCAGCGCCTGACCGCCCCAGCGCCTGACCGCCCAAGCGCCCGACCGCGACAACACGGTTGGGGCGCCTCCCCGTTCGCAAGATGTTCGTCAACGGTGGAGGCCGTGTCACTGGGCGGTGGCGACCTTGGGGTTTCGCTGCGTGCCGCGTTGGTGGGGGATGGGCATTTGGCCCAAGCTGCCCGAAAAGCGTCGGCGCACGTCGAGGAAAGCGAGCACCACCATGCAGGGCCATCCGCGCAAGAAGCTGAACGTGAACCGGGCCAGCGTCGTTCACCAGGTGCGGTACGCCGCCCGGCATCCGGAGCGGGTGGTGCCCTATCTGCGGCGCACCGCGCGGGACCTGTGGCTGCGGGCCAAGCACCGGGACCATGTGTCGTACTACCGGGCCGTGATGGCCTCGGACGCCGGCCGGAACCCGGAGGCGGCGGTGGGCAGCCAGAGCCACGAGCGGTGGCTGGCGTTGGGGCTGATGCAGTTCGACTACCTGAAGCAGCACGGACTGGCCCCGGAACACCGGATGTTGGACATCGGGTGCGGCAACCTGCGGGCGGGCTGGCGGTTCATCGACTACCTGGACCCCGGGCACTACTACGGCATCGACATCTCGCCGGACATCCTGGTCAGCGCGAAGCGGACGCTGGTGACCTACGACCTCCAGCCGAAGCTGCCGTACCTCACCATCAGCGGGGACCTGACGTTCGACTTCCTGCCGGACGGGCACTTCGACGTGGTGCACGCGCACAGCGTCTTCTCGCACTCGCCGATCGAGGTGATCGACGAGGCGCTCAGCCATGTGGGGCGCATCCTGACGCCGGGCGGGTTCTTCGACTTCACCTTCGACCGGACGGAGGGGCGCGAACACCACGTGCTGCACGAGGACTTCTACTACCGGACCGAGACGCTGGTGTCGCTGGCGGAACGGCGCGGGCTGAAGGCGCAGTTCATGGAGGACTGGGAGCGGCTGCCGCACGGGCAGTCCAAGATCCGGGTGACGACCGGGGGGTGAGGCCCGGGCGCGGGTCGTCCTCGTTCAGTCGCTGGCGCTCGGCGGTCCTGTGACGACGAGGGTGAGGCGGGTGCCGGGCGGGAAGTCGCCGCGTTCGGCGCGGTGGTGGAGGCAGGCGAGGGCCTTGGCGACATAGCGGCGTTCCAGGCGGATGCCGTGGTCGCGTTCGAAACGGTCGGTGAGCGCGGCGAGTTCGGGGGGTATGCGGCCGTAGCCGCCGCCGTGGTGGTCGTGGTCGATCTCCCAGCGGGGGAACGTCGCGCCGCTCCAGCCGGCCCGGTGCAGTGCGGTGACCCGTGACTCCAGATAGCCCCGTCCGCCTCTGAGCACCGCGACGCCGAGGGCGCGGGCGCCGGGCGGCAGGGCGGCGGCGATGCCGGCGAGGGTGCCGCCGCTGCCGACGGGGCAGCAGACGACGTCGCGCGCGTCGAGGCCGTTCGGCCCGTCCGGGCCGTTCGGTGCGGTCTGCGTGGTCTGCGTGGTCTGCGTGGTCTGCGCGGCGAGTTCGGCGACGGTGGCGGCGGCGCCGCGCGCGGCGAGGGCGTTGGAGCCGCCCTCGGGCAACAGGTAGAAGGGGCCGAAGCGTTCGGCGAGGCGGCGGCGGGTGGCCGGCGCGTCCAGCGCGTCGAGGGTCGCGCGGTACTCGGCGCGGCTGACGAAGACCAGCTCCATGCCGTCGCGTTCGGCGGCGGCGAGGGCCGGGTTGCGGGGGCGGTCGGCGAGTTCGTCGCCGCGCACCAGGCCGACGCTGGCCAGCCCGGCGGCGCGGGCGGCGGCGGCCGTGGCGGTGAGGTGGTGGGAGTAGGCGCCGCCGAAGGTCAGCAGCCGGTGGTGGCCGGCGGCGTGGGCGGCGCGCAGGTTGGGCAGCAGCTTGCGCCACTTGTTGCCGGGGACCTCGGGGTGGATCAGGTCGTCGCGCTTCAGGCGCAGGGTGACGCCGGCGCGCGCGAGCGTCGGATCGGCGACCGGCCGCAGCGGTGAGGGGAGCGTGGCGCTCGACGACAACCTTCCCAACATCTGCACAAGTGTACGAAGCGCGGACGGGAATCCGAGGCCGGAGACCGGGTAGGAGCGACGCGAGTGGTATCGCCCACCGAATCGCCCCCACCGATACGGAAGGCCACCGAAGGCATGACCAGACGATGGCAGTTCAGATGCCCGGGCCCCCACCCCCAGTGCCGTGGCTGCGGCGGTCAGCGGGTGGACGTCAGGGAGACGTTCTATCTCGGCAACAACGGTGAGGCCGAGGGTGTCGTCGCCCCGCACCGCTGTTGGCACTGCAAGGGCAGGGGCTACACCTGCCAGTCCACCACCGCCTGCGCCCCGCCGCACGGCTGAGCCCGTCAGACCGAGCCGCACGGCCGGCGTCGCCGCGCCCCCGGTCCCCCGCCGTCGAGGGGGCCGGGGGCGCGTCGCGCTACGGGGCGGGTGCGCCGGCGCGCGCTGGGGTGTGAACGGGCGCGGGCGGGGAACTCGGCGCGGGCAGATGATCCAGCACGAGGGTGCCGCACCCGGCACCCGCGAGGTTCCCGCACGAGCGATGCGGCCAGGGCGCTGGCGCTGGCCGCCCGGGTGGCAGCGATGACGAGTCCCTTGGGTCCTGACGACTTCGGCCGCGATCCGCTGGGGGAGTATCTGGCGCGGCTCTTCGGCGGCGCCGGCGCCGCGCCGGGCGGTGCCGGCGGGGGCGCGCGGGGGGAGCGCGGCTACCGCGACTTCCTGCGGCTGATGAGCGAGCCTGCCTGGCAGCTGGTCTCGGGCGCCGCCTCCTACGCGGCGCAGCACGGCAGCGACGACCTGGACACCGAGCACCTGCTGCGGGCCGCGCTCACCACCGAGCCGACCCGTTCCATGGTGGCCAGGTCGGGCGCGGACCCGGACGCGTTGGCGGAGGAGATCGACAGCCACGCCGGCGAGGGGCCGACCCGTTCCTCGATCTCGGTGAGCCCGGCGGCCAAGCGCGCGCTGATGGACGCGCACCGGGTGGCGCTGGCCTCGGGGGCGCGCTATATCGGGCCCGAGCACCTGCTGTTGGCGCTGGCCGCCAACAAGGACTCGGCGGCGGGGCGCACGCTGGGCTCGGTCCGGTTCGACCCGGCGGCCTCCGCGCCGCCGCCCCCGCCGCCCGCCGGCGCGGGGGCCGGCGCGGGCGCCCAGCCGGGCGCTGGGGCGCGCGCTCCGGGCGGGCCGGGCGGCGGACGGGGCGCGGGACGGGCGTCGAACCTGGACCGCTACGGCCGGGACCTGACCGCGCTGGCGCGGGACGGCGAGATCGACCCGGTGATCGGCCGGGAGAGCGAGATCGAGCAGACCATCGAGGTGCTGGCCCGCCGGGGCAAGAACAACCCGGTGCTGATCGGCGAGGCCGGCGTCGGCAAGACGGCGGTGGTCGAGGGCCTGGCGCAGCGGATGGCCGAGGGCGACGTGCCGGACGTGCTGCTGGGGCGGCGGGTGATCCAGCTCAACTTCTCGGCGCTGGTGGCCGGAACGCGCTGCCGGGGCGACTTCGAGGAGCGGCTGACCGGGCTGATCGACGAGATCCGCGCCCGGTCGGACGAGGTGATCGTGTTCATCGACGAGCTGCACACCGTGGTGGGCGCCGGCGGCGGGGGCGGCGATGGCGGCGGCGCGATGGACGCGGGGAACATCCTCAAACCGTCGCTGGCCAGGGGCGAGTTGCATGTCATCGGCGCCACCACGCTGGAGGAGCACCGGCGTTACATCGAGAAGGACGCGGCGCTGGCCCGCCGGTTCCAGCCGATCCTGGTGCCCGAGCCGACCACGGACGACGCGGTGACGATCCTGCGCGGGCTGCGGGACCGCTACGAGGCGCACCACCAGGTGCGGTACAGCGACGAGGCGCTGCTGGCCGCCGTCCAGCTCTCGGACCGCTATCTCACCGACCGGTTCCTGCCGGACAAGGCGATCGACCTGATCGACCAGGCGGGCGCGCGGGTGCGGATGAGCGCGTCCACGACCAGCGGCGACGTGCGGGCGCTCCAGCGCGAGCAGGAGCAGGCGCAGCGCGACAAGGACCAGGCGGTGGCCGCCGAGGACTACGAGCGGGCCAGCGAACTCCGCGACCGGCTGACCGAGTTGGAGCGCCGGATCGAGGAGGCCGGCCGGCGAGGCCCGGACCGCGAGCGGATCGCCGAGGTCACCGTGGACGACATCGCCGACGTGGTGTCGCGGGCCACCGGCATCCCGGTGAGCAGCCTCACCCAGGAGGAACGGGAGCGGCTGCTGGGCCTGGAGAACCGGCTGCGGGAGCGGGTGATCGGCCAGGACGAGGCGGTCGCGGCCGTCGCGGACGCGGTGCTGCGCTCGCGGGCCGGGCTGTCCAGCGGCGACCGGCCGATCGGCAGCTTCCTGTTCCTGGGGCCGACGGGCGTCGGCAAGACCGAGCTGGCCAGAACCCTCGCCGAGGCGCTGTTCGGCAGCGACGAGCGGATGGTGCGGCTCGACATGAGCGAGTACCAGGAGCGGCACACCGTCAGCCGGCTGGTGGGCGCCCCGCCCGGCTATGTGGGGCACGAGGAGGCGGGCCAGCTGACGGAGACGGTGCGCCGCGACCCGTACTCGCTGCTGCTGCTCGACGAGGTGGAGAAGGCGCACCCGGACGTCTTCAACATCCTGCTCCAGGTGCTGGACGACGGGCGGCTGACCGACGCGCAGGGCCGGCGGGTCAACTTCACCAACACGGTGATCGTGATGACCAGCAACCTGGGCTCCGAGGCGATCAGCGCGCGCGGCCCCCGGGCCGGCTTCGGGCGGGGGGCGGACGGAGGCGAGGAGGAGCGCAGGGAACGCGTCCTGCGCCCCCTGCGGGAGCACTTCCGGCCGGAGTTCCTGAACCGGATCGACGAGATCGTGATCTTCCGCCAGCTGGACAGCGAGCAGCTGCGGCAGGTCACCGACCTGATGCTCAACGAGACCCGGCACCAGCTGCACGCCCAGGACGTGGCCGTGACGTTCACGCCGGCGGCCGTGGACTGGCTGGCGGAGCGCGGCTACCAGCCGGAGTACGGCGCCCGGCCACTGCGCCGCACCATCCAACGCGAGGTGACCAACGAGCTGTCGCGGCGGCTGCTGCGCGGCGAGCTGACGCCGCACACGGCGCTGACGGTGGACGTCGCCGACGGGCGGCTGGACTTCCGCGCGACGGCGTCGGCGGACGCCGGGGGTTAGGGACCGGGAGGAGGAGCCGCCGGGCCGCCCCGCCGTTCGACGCGGGGCGGCCCGAGGCCGTTCGCTCCGCCCGCGCGCTTCCGGGACGCACCGCTAGATCCGATCTGGCGGTGCGTCTCGCGCCTTCGGGGTGAGGACGGAACGGCGACGGGGAGGCGAGCGACGGTGGCAGGTTCCGAGGAGGGGACGACCGAGCCGCTGCGGCTGGCGGTGCTGCTGGGCAGCACCCGCGAGGGGCGGATGGGCGCGGCCGTGGGGGAGTGGTTCCTGGGGCGCGCGCGGGGGCGGGAGGATCTGCGGGTCGAGCTGGTGGACCTCGTGGACTACGCCTTTCCCGCGCGCTTCCCCGAGGAGCCCACCGACGAGATGTGCCGCTTCGCCGGCGCGATCGAAAGGGCCGAGGGCTTCGCCGTGGTCACCCCCGAGTACAACTGGGGCTACCCGGCCTCCCTCAAGCAGGCCGTGGACTACGCCTACGACGAGTGGCACGCCAAGCCGGTGGGGTTCGTCTCCTACGGGCACGGCGCCTGCGGCCAACTCGCCGCCGCCGGGCTGCGGTTGGTCTTCAACGAGCTGCGCTCGGTGACCGTGCGCAACTGCGTGGCCGTGGACCTGACCGGGCCGCTCGGCGGCCCGGCGCTGGAGCGCGCGGCGGAGGCGCTGCTGGACGAGCTGGTCTGGTGGGGCCTGGCGCTGCGCGAGGCCAAGGCGCGGCGCCCCTACGTGGGATGAGCGGCCGCCCCTACGTGGGCCAGCGGCGCAGGTCGGGGGCCGGTGTCAGACCCTGCCCCTATGCTGACCGCCCCACACCCGCATATCGAAAGAATTTGCGACCGGAGCGATGAGTTCTCCCCGTGGCCCCGGTCTACCGCACATCGAACGGCCGGCAGGCACGGCCGGAAGACACGAGCGTCACCCCTGAAAGGACCGGAATGAGTGAGCGCAAGGGCGAGTTGGCGATCGAGACATCGGGACTCGTCAAGACATTCGGTGAGCTGCGCGCCGTGGACGGCGTCGACCTGGCCGTTCCGGCGGGCACCGTCTACGGCGTGCTGGGGCCCAACGGCGCCGGCAAGACCACCGCCGTGAAGATGCTGGCGACGCTGCTGCGCCCGGACGGCGGCGAGGCGAGGGTCTTCGGGCACGACGTGGTGCGGGAGGCGGACGCGGTCCGCTCCCGGGTGAGCCTCACGGGGCAGTACGCCTCGGTCGACGAGGACCTCACCGGCGCGGAGAACCTGATCCTGCTGGCCCGGCTGCTGGGCCACCGCAAGGCTGCGGCCAGGGAGCGCGCGGCGGCGCTGCTGGACGCGTTCGGGCTGACGGCCGCCGCCGACAAGCAGGTGAAGAACTACTCGGGCGGGATGCGGCGCCGCGTGGACATCGCCGCCAGCATCCTCAACACGCCGGACCTGCTCTTCCTGGACGAGCCGACCACCGGCCTCGACCCCCGTTCCCGCAACCAGGTGTGGGACATCGTGCGCGCCGTGGTCGCCCAGGGCACCACCGTGCTGCTGACGACGCAGTACCTGGACGAGGCCGACCAGTTGGCCGGCCGGATCGCGGTGATCGACACGGGCAAGGTCATCGCCGAGGGCACCCCGGGGCAGCTGAAGTCCTCGATCGGCTCGGGCTCCGTGCGGGTCCGGCTGCGCGAGGCCGACCAGCGGGAGGCGGCCCGCAAGCTGCTGGCCGAGCGGCTGGGCACCGAGGTGCTGCTGGACGCGGACCCGGTCTCGCTCTCCGCCCGGCTGCTGGTCAGGGACGGCGAGAACGGCCCGGCCGAGCGCGCCTCGCTGGCGCTGGGCGAGCTGGCGGCCGCCGGGATCGTGGTGGACGACTTCGCGCTGGGCCAGCCCAGCCTCGACGAGGTCTTCCTCGCCCTCACCGGCAAGCCGACCCAGCCCGAGCGGAAGGCCGGCGAGGCCGCCGCCCCCACCGCCGAGCCCACCTCAGGAAGCCCCCTGGACGGCACCTCGACCATCGACCCGCAGCGGTCCGACGAACAGAAGGAGAGCGTGGCATGAGCACCGCTACGGAGACCACCACCACCGGCGCCGAGCAGGCGCCGCCCGAGGCGGCGGACGGCTTCGAGCCGGACCGCGCCACCCTCGCCGCCGTCCTGGCCCCCGGCCAACGGCCGCCACGCCCCAGCCCGTTGGCCGCCTCGGCGGCCTTCGGCTGGCGGGCGATGCTGAAGATCAAGCACGTGCCCGAGCAGCTCTTCGACGTCACGGTCTTCCCGATCATGATGACGCTGATGTTCACCTACCTCTTCGGCGGTGCGCTGGCGGGCTCGACGAGCGAGTACCTCCAGTTCCTGCTGCCGGGGATCATGGTGATGAGCGTCGTGATGACCACGATGTACACCGGCGTCGCCGTCAACACGGACATCGCCAAGGGCGTCTTCGACCGCTTCCGGACGCTGCCGGTGTGGCGGCCCTCGGCGATGGTCGGGTACCTGCTGGGCGACATGTTCCGCTACAGCATGGCCTCGGTCGTCATCCTGCTGCTGGGCCTGGCCCTGGGCTACCGCCCGGACGGCGGGCCGGTCGGCGTGGTGCTGGCGATCCTGCTGCTGGTCGGCTTCTCGTTCGCGTTCTCGTGGGTGTGGACGATGTTCGGGCTGCTGCTGCGCTCGGAGAAGTCCGTGATGGGCGTCAGCATGATGGTGCTGTTCCCGGCCACCTTCCTGAGCAACATCATGGTCTCCCCCGACACCATGCCCGGCTGGCTCCAGGCGTTCGTCGACGTCAACCCGGTGACCCGGGTGGTGGCCGCCGTGCGCGGGCTGATGGACGGGAACGTCGAGGGCAGCGAGCTGGCCTGGGTCTTCGTCGCCTCGGCCCTGCTGATCGCGGTCTTCGGCACCCTGACGATGCGGCTGTACAACCGCAAGTAGGGGCCGTTGACCCGGGGTTGGCGCGTGCCCCGGGCCCCGGCCGGCTCTCGGGCCGGGGCACCGCCGGGGCTCGGGGCGCCGCCGGCCCGCGAGTCACCGCCGGCGTCACAGCCGCCAGGCGACCATCCGTTGCGGGTGGTAGCCGCAGGTGGCGCCGGTGGTGACGGCGGCCCTCAGGTGCTCGGCCAGCTCGGGGTGGTGCTCGTCGAGCCGCCGCAGGGTGTCCCTGATCCGGGCGGTGACGGTCTTCCGCGCCCGCTCGGCCTCGTCGCCCAGCCGCCTGGCCCGCCCGCCCAGGCCGGCCGCCGCACGCAACTCCGCGAGCAGCGCGGCCCGTTCCTCGTCCAGCCGGGCGGCGGCCGCGTCGTCGCCGCGCGCGTCGGCGCGGTCGATCTCCGCGTCGAGGTCGGTCAGCCGCCGGCGGTAGGCGGCCCGCGCGGTGTCGTCCAGCACCGGGTCGCCGCCCAGCGAGCGGGCCGCGACCAGCTCGCCGCCGCCCGCCGGGTCGAGCAGCCGGGTCGCCGGCACGTCCGCGCCGGGCCTGGCCAGCAGCTCGTGCAGGTCCCGCAGCCCCTTCGCCTGCGGCAGCCGCACCGTGCGGCCGGCGAACCGCAGCGTCCAGACCGTGCCGTCGAAGCGGAACTCGGCCTCCTCGCCCGCCCGTTGCCCCAGCCGGGGCCGGCCCTCGCGGATCGCCCGCACCCGCTCGCCGACCGGCTGCCCCAGGCCCAGCCGCTCGGCCTCGTCCACCACCAGCCGCAGCAGCCCCTCGGCCTCCTCCCCCGCGTCCGGCTCGCCCGAGGCCAACACCGCCTCGGCCCACCGCAGCCGCGCCTCGACAGCCCAGGGCGCGGCCCGCATCCGGTCGGCGGAGAGCGCGGCGGCGGCGAACCGTTCCACGGCCGCCGCCCAGTTCCCCAGCCCGGCCTCCACCTCGCCCAGCCACAGCGCGAACGGCCCGCTGACGTCGAAGCCGTGGAAGGACACCGCCCACTGGTCGGCGAACGGCGCCAACGCCTCGCGCGCCGCCCGGCAGCGCTCCGGATCACCCAGCGCCGCCGCACCCTGCGCCTGGAGGCGCAGCCACAGGGCCCGGACATAGCGCGGATAGCGCTCCCCTTCGCCGGCGGTGCCCAACGCCCGGCAGACCGCGTCGAGGTCGCCCCGGTGGACGGCGGTGATGCCCTCCAGCAGCTCCGGATACTGGTAGCCGACCTCCGGCATCCTGGTCAGCAGCTCGTCCACCTCGGCGAGCCGGCCCTGGAGCAGCAGCCGCGACCAGCTCAGCTGGAGCATGTACCGGTGGAACCAGCGGTCCCGCCGCTCCTGCCGCACCAGCGTGGCGGCCTCGGCCTGGAGCCGTTCCGACTCGGCGAACGCGCCGCGCAGCGAGGCGATCACCGAACGGTCGATGAGCGAGGACAGCTCGAAGCGCGGCCGGTCCTGGCGGGCGGTCACCGCCGTGAACTCCCGCAGCTGCTTCAGGTAGTCCGGATCGCCCAGCTCCAGCAGCGCCACCCAGCGCAGCGACATGCCCACGTGTTCCAGTTCGGAGTCCCCGACGCGGCGGGCGACGGCCGTCATCTCCTCGGTGAGTACGGCGCGTTCGGCCGCCGAGCCCGGGCCCCAGATCGCGTCGTGCCGCGCCGTGAGGCCGAAGGCCAGCGCGTCGTCGTCCTGGCCGCGCCGGCCCAACACGGCGAGCCGCACGCTGAGTTCCCTGGCCAGCCGGTCCAGCGCGGCCGGGTCGGCTGGCGGGTCGAGCGGGCGGTCGTCCTCGTCGGGCAGCAGCCCCCGGTGGGCGCTGGCGAGCAGTTCGGCGAACGTGTCGCGCAGCCGTGCGCGGCGGCCGACGCGCGAGGTGTGCAGGGTCAGCGCGACCCGCGCGGAGAGCATCGGGTCGGCCAGCTCGCGCGCCTCCTTCAGCGCCTGGTCGACGTAGGGCCAGGCGGCCGTCCAGTCGTCGCGCCAGGCGAACTCCTCGCCCAACTCCAGGCCCAGCAGCACCCGGCGGTGCGGGTCGGCGCGCGCGGCCAGCGCGTGGGCGCGCGTCAGATGGCCGCGCGCCTCGTCGAACGCCAGCCGGGTGGTGGCGTCGGCGGCCGCGGCGCGGAGCAGCGCGAGGGCGTGCGCCGGCTCGACCTCGTCGCCGGCGAGGTGTGCGTGGCGCGCGAGGTCGGCGGGCACCACCCGGTCGGCGAGCGCCGGCTGTTGGTCGAGCGCCCGCACCACGGCGGCGTGTCGGCGGCGCGCCTCGGCCTCGTCCAGCTCGGCGTAGAGCGTCTCCCGCACCAGGTCGTGCGCGAAGGCGAACCGGCCGGAGCCGCGCTGGACCACCAGGCGCGCGGTGACGGCCTGTTCCAGCAGCCGGTCGGCGCGGGCCGGCGGCGTCGCGAGGCTGGCGGCCAGCACCTGCCGGTGGAACTCCCGCCCCAACACGGCGGCGTGCCGCAGCAGTTCCCCGACGGCGCGCGGCAGCACGGCCACCCGCCGGCGCACCACGTCGCGCACGCCGGGCGGCACGGCGCTGACCGCGCCACCGGCGTGCCAGAGCCGGGCGGTCTGCTCGACGAAGAACGGGTTGCCGCCGGTCCGCCGATGCACCTCGGCCACCAGCTCAGGCTCGGCCGCGCGGCCCACCGTGCGCTCGATCAGGTCCCCGACCTGGGCCTCGTCCAGGCCGCCGAGCGAGACCATGGTCGCCCTGGCCAGCAGCGGCATCATGGCGTCGCGCACCGGGTGCGCCCCACCGTCCTCGCCGCCCAGCTCCACCTCGGAGTCCCGGTAGGTGCCGACCAGCAACACCCGCTCGAACCACGTGTGTTGGGCGGCGAAGCGGAGCAGCCGCAGCGAGGCCGGGTCGGCCCAGTGCAGGTCGTCGATGACCACCATCAGCGGGCGGCGCTGGGAGGCGGTGACCAGCGCGGTGGTCACGGCGTCGAAGAGCGCGAAGCCGTCGCGCGCCGGGTCGTCCTCCTCGCGGTCGGGGAGGGGGTCGGGTACGGGGCCCGTGGTCCCTGGGGGCTCGGTGGGCTCGGCGCCGGGGGCGACGGTCGAGGGGTCGGCCTCGGCGAGGAGCGCGCCCAGCGCGTGCGCGGAGGCGCGTTCCAACTCCTCCCACTCCCCCGGGTCGAGCTGCCGCCGCAGCATCCGGAGGACCTGCACCCAGGGCCAGTGCCCGGGGGCGTTGTCCGCGTCCCAGCAGGCGCCGCCCACCACCAGCAGGCCCTGCTTGCCGGCCTCCCGCGCGGCGCCCGTGACCAGCGCGGTCTTGCCGATGCCCGCCTCGCCCGCGATCAGCACGAGGCCGCCGTGGCTGTTCACGGTCCTGGCGATCTCCGCGCCCAGCAGCCCTGAGGAGTGCTCCCGACCGATCAGCTGATCGAACACGTGTGCCTTCCGTTGTGTCCCGTGCTGTATGAGGATGACACAATGCCGCCTTTCACTCCTCGGATGATCGCCGATGCCCATGTTGAGACGCTTGCCGACCTCGACCCGGCGGTCGGTTCCGCGCTCGGCATCCGGCCCGGGGCCTCCGCACTGCCGGACTACTCGCCCTCCGGGCTTGAGGCGATAGCGGAGGCCCGGCGCGCGGCGCTGCGCGAGCTGGACCGCGCGGAACGGGCGCCCGGCGCGGAGGCGCATGGCGCGGGCGCCGGCGCGGGTTCGGGCGCAAGCGCCCCGGAAGGCGCGGGCGCTCCTGCCGGCACGGGCGCCGGCGAACTCCCGGACGTGGAGCGGCGGGCGGCCCGGCTGCTGCGCGAACGGCTCACCGCCGAGCTGGCCGCCCACGAGGCCGGCGAGGGCCTGCGGCAGGTGCGCAACCTGTTCAACCCCGTGCTCCACCTGCGGTCGATGCTGCTCCAGGCGCCCAAAGAAACCCCGGACGACTGGGCCGTGGTGGCCGCCCAGCTGCGCAACACGCCCCGCGCGCTGGCCGGTTACACCGAGAGCCTGGACGCGGGCATCGCGCGCGGGCTGCTGGCCGCGCCCCGACAGGCCGGGGCCATGGCCGGGCTGCTGGGCGAGATGCTGGCCGCCGACTGGTACCGGACGCTGGTCGCGCAGGGCCCCGACGAACTCCGCGACGAACTGGACCGCGCCGCCGACGAGGCCGCCGCGTCCCTGGACCGGCTGCGCCGCTACCTCACCGACACCTACCTCCCGGCCGCCGACGGCACCCCCGACGGCGTGGGCCGCGACCGTTACCTGGTGGGCGCGCGCCTCTGGACCGGCGCCGCCCTCGACGTGGACGACGCCCACGCCTACGGCTGGTCCGAGTTCCACCGGCTCTCCGAGGAGATGCGGGCGGTGGCGCGGCAGGTGCTGCCCGGGGAGTCGACGCTGACCGTGACGCGCCACCTGGAGGAACACGGCGAGGCCGTGGAAGGGGTCGAGGAGATCCGGGTCTGGCTCCAGGAGTTGATGGACCGGGCGACAGCGGAGCTGGACGGCGTCCACTTCGACCTGGCCGAGCCGGTGCGCCGCGTCGAGTCGATGATCGCCCCGCCGGGCAGCGCGGCCGCCCCCTACTACACGCGCCCGACGCTGGACTTCAGGCGCCCCGGCCGCACCTGGCTGCCGACCCGAGGCGCCACCCGCTTCCCCACCTGGCAGCTGGTCTCGATCTGGTACCACGAGGGCGTTCCCGGCCACCATCTGCAACTGGCGCAGTGGGTGCACGTCGCCGAACGGCTCTCCCGGTACCAGGTCAGCCTCGGCTCGGTCAGCGCCACCACCGAGGGCTGGGCGCTCTACGCGGAGCGGCTGATGGACGAGTTGGGCCACCTCGCGGACCCGGCGCACCGGCTCGGCTATCTCTCGGCCCAGATGATGCGCGCGGTGCGGGTGATCGTGGACATCGGGATGCACCTGGGGCTGCGGATACCGGCGGGCGAGGAGTTCCACCCGGGGGAACGCTGGACGCCGGAGCTGGCAACGGAGTTCTTCCGGCTGCACACCGGGTTCGACGCGGCGTTCACCGACTCGGAGATCGTCCGCTATCTGGGCCTGCCCGGGCAGGCCATCAGCTACAAGCTGGGCGAACGCGCCTGGCTCGCCGGCCGCGAGGCGGCCCGCCGCCGGGCGGATCGGGAGGGCCGCGCCTTCGACGCGAAGGCGTGGCACATGGCGGCGCTGTCGATGGGCTCGCTCGGACTGGACGACCTGGAGCGGGAGTTGGCCCGGCTTTGACATCCTCGCCGCCCTGAGGGACGGCGATTCCCGCCTATCGCGCCGTTGAGGGCTGCGGTGTCGGGTGGGTTCCTGTTTCGCTGCGCGGTGCCGGGACGAGTCCCGGTCTTACCTGCGCTCCACAGGCTGGCACGGCCAGTCCGGCCGCTTTGGCGACGTTGACCGCCGCGTTGATGTCCCGGTCCAGGACCGTCCCGCAGGCCCCGCAGGTCCATACGCGGACGCTGAGGGGCTTGGGGCCGTCCTTGACGCCGCAGCGTGAGCACACCTGGGAGGTCGGTTCGAAGCGGCCGATCTTCACGAAGGTGCGCCCGTACCGTGCGGCTTTGTACTCCAGCATGGTGACGAACGCCGACCATCCGGCGTCGTGGACGGACTTGGCCAGGCGCGTGCGGGCGAGTCCTTTCACCGCCAGGTCCTCCACGGCGACCGCTTGGTTCTCGCGGATCAGCCTGGTGGAGAGCTGGTGGTGGAACTCGCGGCGTGCGTCGGTCACCTTCGCGTGAGCGCGGGCGACCTTCAGCCGGGCCTTGTTCCGGTTGCGGGAGCCCTTCTCCTTGCGGGAAAGGTTCCGCTGTGCCTTCTTCAGGCGCTTCTCGGCCCGGCGCAGGAAGCGCGGGCTGTCGACCTTCGTCCCGTCGGAGAGGACCGCGAAGTGCCCGAGCCCGAGATCGATGCCCAGCTCGGGCACGACCTTGGGAAGGACTTCCTCTGGACCGGTTTCGACGACGAAGCTCGCGAAGTACCTGCACGCGCTGTCCTTGACCACCGTCACGGTCGAGGGCAGGGAGGGCAGCGTTCGCGACCACTTCACCTTGATGTCGCCGATCTTCGGCAGGCGCAGCTTCCTGCCGGTCGTGATCGACCAGCGGGCGTTCGCGGTGAACCGGACCGACTGCCGCGTGTCCTTGCGGGACTTGTACCGGGGTGTGCCCATGCGGGGGCGCTTGCCCTTGAGCCCGTCGAAGAAGTTCCGGTACGCGGTGTCCACGTCGCGCAGAGACTGCTGGAGGACGACCGCCGATACCTCGCCGAGCCACGCCCGCTCGGGCCTCCGCTTGGCCTCGGTGATCAGCGACTTCGACAGGTCACCGGTCTTCGGGAACGGCAGGCCTTCACTACGGGCGGTCTCCCGAGCGCGGAGCGCGTCGTTGTAGACCACCCGCGCGCACCCGAACGCCCGCGCCAACGCGCTGCGCTGACCGGCGCTCGGATACAGGCGGAAGCTGTACCGAAGCTGCACGAGGATCACGATACGCAGCTGGTTCATGGGTATCGACGAGAACATTCGAACAGGTCGCCACTGTGTCTTCCCCATGCATGTCCACTTGGTTTTCGTGACGAAGTACCGGCACTCCGTCTTCGCCGACCGGCACCTGACGCGGTGTGAGGAGATCATGCGCGCCGTGTGCGAGGACTTCGAGGCCGAACTGGTCGAGTTCAACGGCGAGACCAACCACGTCCACCTCCTCGTGAACTACCCGCCCAAGGTCGCCGTGTCCAGGCTGGTGAACTCCCTCAAAGGCGTGTCCTCGCGCCGCCTCCGCCAGGAGTTCCCCGACCTCGTGCCCCACTACTGGCGAGCACAACGACTCTGGTCCGGCTCGTACTTCGCCGGTTCCGTCGACGGCGCACCGCCCAGCATCCTGAAGCAGTACATCGAGCACCAGAACCGGCCGCTCCGACCTGAGCTGAGGTGAACAGTGCGAATCCATGCACACAGCAGAGATCAGAGCAACCCTCAGATTCGCTTCACCACCGGGCTGAAGCCCGGCACACTGCGAACGGTCCCGGTAGCGACCCCGTGTCCGGACCGGTCAGTCCGCCGGACGGTGCCCCCGGGGCGCCCGCCGCGCCTCGGCGAGCGCCGCCCAGGCGTCCGCCACCGGGCCGACGTGCCCGAGCTTGTCGGGGTTGTTGACCGCACGGATCGTCTGGACCCGCCCGTCGAGCACGTCGAGGACCCAGGTGCTGAGGACCTGGCCCCGCCGGTCGCGGAGGATCGCGCCCGGCTGGCCGTTCACCTGGCGCGCCTCCACCACGCCGGCCCCCCGGACGACCAGCGGGACGAACGCCGCCAGCACCCGGGCCACGTTCCCCGCGCCCTGGATGACCGGCGCGAACCGGGGGGCCCGGCCGCCGCTGTCGCCGACCATCGTCACGTCGGCGGCGAGCAGTTCGGCCAGCCCCTCGACGTTCCCCTCCCGGAACGCGTCGAAGAACCGGTCGGCGAGCCGCTCGCGTTCCTCCCGGTCGGCCGCGAACCGGGCCCGGCCGGCCGCCATGTGGCGGCGGGCCCGCACCGCCAGCTGGTGGCACGCCGCCTCCGACCGGCCGACGACCGACGCGATCTCCGGGAAGCGGAAGGCGAACACCTCGCGCAGCACGAAGACCGCGCGCTCCAGCGGGGTCAGCCGCTCCAGCAGGAGCAGGGCCGCCATCGACAGCGAGTCCGCCAACTCGGCCGACCGCGCCGGGTCCTGGTACGGGTCGGTCAGCAGCGGCTCGGGCAGCCACGGGCCGGCGTACTCCTCCCGCCGGACCCGGGCCGAGCGCAGCACGTCGATCGAGATCCGGGTGACCACCGTCGACAGGAACACCTTCGCCGACTCGGGCCGGGTGGCGCTGGTCTGGTACCGCAGCCAGGTCTCCTGGACCGCGTCCTCGGCCTCGCTCACGCTGCCCAGCAGCCGGTAGGCGATCGAGAACAGCAGCGGCCGCAGCTCCTCGAACTCCTCGGCCCGCGTCACCAGGGCACCGGCCCTTCCGCGTCGAAGAACCCGGCGGTCGGCCCGTCCGGGCCGAGCGTGGCCAGCCGCACCACGACGGCCGCGCCCTCGGCGACCGTGAGAAGCCCGGTGTGGTTGTTGCTGTCCGTGGCGACAAAGCCGGGCGCGACCGCGTTGACGAGAACGCCGTCCCCGCGCAGCTCGTTGGCGTACTGCACGGTCAGCGCGTTGAGCGCGCTCTTGGACGGCGAGTAGGCGGCCGACGGAATCAGCGCCGCGAGGGGGCTCGCCGGATCGCTGGTGAGCGTCAACGACGCGGCGTGACTGCTGACGTTGACGACGCGGGGCGCCGGCGACCGGCGCAGCAGCGGCAGCAGGGCGTTGGTCACCGCGATCACCCCGAGGACGTTGGTGTCGAACACCGCGCGCACCATGTCCGGTTCGACGGAGCTGGGGATCTGGTCGTGGGCCTGGTCGGGCGAGACCCGGCCGGAGCCGGTGATGCCGGCGTTGTTGACCAGCACGTCGAGGCGGCCGAACCGCTCCGCCACCCGTTGCGCGGCCGCCTCGACGGTGGCCCGGTCGGTGACGTCCAGGGTGAGCGCGTGCGCGTCGCCGCCGGCCGCCCGCACCTCGGCGGCGGCCTCCTCGCCGCGCCGGGCGTCCCTGGCGCCGAGCAGCACGGTCATGCCCAGCGCGGCGAGCTGTTCGGCGACGCCGCGCCCGATGCCCTTGTTCGCGCCGGTGACCAGCGCGATCTTCCGCTGTGTGCTGTCCTCGCTCATGGCCGGCTCCCTGCGCTCGTGGTGGGTCCCGCTCCTCGGAACCCGTCGTCAAGACCTGAGACGAGCCAGCCCGCCCGTTTCTGACATCCGGCCGTTCCCCCACCTCTGGCGCCGCCCGAACGCCCGGGCGTTCGGCCCCGGCGCGCGGTCAGGCGAGGTGGGCGCGGACGGCCGTCAGCCAGGGGCCCGGCTGGTCGACATGGGCCATGTGTCCGGCCTCGTCGAGGATCGCGGCGCGGGCCGTGGGGATGCGGGCGGCCGCCTCCCTGGCCAGCTCCGCCGGGAAGACCATGTCCTGCCGGCCGTGCAGCAGCAGCGTCGGCAGGCCGAGCGCCGCCAGGCGGTCGGCGGCGCGCTCCGGCAGCGCCGGCGGCAGCGTGCCGGCGCGGAACGGGCCCAGCCACTCGGCGGTGAAGCGGACCCGCGCCAGCCGCGCCCGGTACTCGGCCAGCGCCGCCGCCCGCCACACGTTGGCCGGCGCCCCGGCGAACGCCGCCGAGCGGGTCAACTCCGGCCCGTCCAGCGTCGGATCGGCCCAGACCCGCGCCTCGGCGGCGCGGCGCTCGGCCCGCTCGGGCCAGCCGTCGAACGCGTCGCCCGGCACCGGCAGCACCGTGCTGGACGCGATCACCAGCCGCCGCACCCGCTCCGGCGCGGCCAGCGCCAGCCGCTGGGCGAGCAGCCCGCCGTAGGAGAAGCCCAGCACGTCCACCGGGCCGTCCCCGAGCGAGCCGAGCAGCGCCAGCAGGTCGCCGACGGCGGCGTCCGGCGTGTACGCCCCGGGCGGCAGCCCGCCCGGGGAGCGGCCACAGCCGCGCAGGTCGGGCCAGAGCACCCGGACCTCGCCGGCCAACTCCCGCAGCGGGTCGAGGAGATAGCTGTGGTCCCAGTCCGGGCCGCCGTGGATCACCAGCAGGGTCCGTTCGGCCGGCCCGGCCGCGCGCGTCACATGCAGCTCGACCGGCCTCACCCCCGGGCGGCCGCGCCGGCGCCGCCGGACCCACCGGAGGCGCCGGAGCCGCCGGACCCCCTCACCTGGAGGTGGGCGAGGAGATGGGCGGTGGCCGCCGTCACGTCCTCGACGGCCTGGTCGAAGACGGCGCGGTTGTGCGCGGCCGGGGCGCGGAAGCCGGACACCTTGCGGACGTACTGGAGGGCGGCGGCGCGGATGTCCTCGTCGGTGACATCGGGCGTGGCCGGGGGACGGAGGGTCTTGATGCTGCGGCACATGGGTCCAGTGTGGACCCGACCACTGACAACGCCGCCGAACCGTGCCCCGGGACCGACCGCGCCGGGGCGCTGAGCGCGATAGTCCACACGTCCCCCGTCATCGTCCACAGCGGTCGCCCTAGCATCGAGGCGTTGCCAGGCCGCGCGGCACGGTTTCTCCCGTTTGACCCCCCACATACGGACGGAGAGTCTCATGCGCAGGACGAGCGCACGATTCAAGCTGGCCAGTGCTGTCGCGGTGACCGCCGCCGTGACGACGGTCGCCGGCCTCACCGCCGCCACCGGCTCCGCCTCGGAGCCGGCCGAGGTCGCCCCGCTGGCGGTCGGCACGCCGACCGGCTTCGGCGCCGGGACCACCGGCGGCGCGGGCGGCGAGACCGTCTCGGTCTCCTCGGCCGACGAGCTGATCGAGGCCGCCAACAGCGACGGGCCGCTCCAGATCGAGGTCAACGGCACCATCGACGTGGACGAGATGGTTCGGGTCTCCTCCGACAAGTCGATCGTGGGCGCCGGTTCGGGCGCCACGATCCAGGGCGGCGGCCTCAACATCAGCGAGGCCGACAACGTCATCGTGCAGAACCTGGTGTTCGCCGACTCCAACGACGACGGCATCAACGTGCAGTACAGCACCAACGTCTGGATCGACCACAACGACTTCACCAACCCCAACGACGGCGCGCTGGACATCAAGCGGGCCTCGACGGACATCACGGTCTCGTGGAACCACACCTACGACTCCGACAAGAACATGCTGTTGGGGCACTCCGACGACAACGGCTCCGAGGACGTCGGCAAGTTGAACGTCACCTACCACCACAACTGGTTCGACGGGGTCAACCAGCGCAACCCGCGCGTCCGCTTCGGCGACCCGGTGCACGTCTACAACAACTACTACAACGACATCGGCAGCTACGGCGTCGCCTCGACCGAGGACGCCGGGGTGCTGGTGGAGGCCAACTACTTCGAGAACACCGAGGACCCCTTCCACCTCGGCGAGGCGTCCTCGGGCCCGGGCTCGATCGTGGCCAGGGACAACCACTTCGTGAACTCGGGTGAGGGCGAGGCCGGCGGTTCGGTGGCCGGCATCCCCTACAGCTACTCGCCCGACGCGGCCGCCGACGTCAAGTCCATCGTGACCGGCGGCGCCGGGGTCGGCCAGCTGTAACCGGGCTCCCGGTTCTCGCCGACCGGGCCGGCGTCAGTGCTCCCGCCGCGAGGGCGGGGGTGTGACGCCGGCCTTGTCGGCGTGCCCGGGCGGCGCTATCGTCCTCGCCACCTCGGCGGCGCCGCCGGGGGCACCGCAGCGCGCCGTGCGGCGCGCGGTCAGGCGTTGCCGAGGAGCGAGGCTGTCGCGATGGTGGAACGCGGGCTCGGGGTGTCGCCGCCGGTCAGGCCACCGGACGGAGCGTCGATCACGTTGCCGAACGCTTCGCCGGTCGTGGCGCCGGACGCGTCGCCTGCCGGGTCGCCAGCCGGGTCGCGGGCGGAACCGCCCGCCGAGCGGCGGCCGTTGCTCGGGCTGGTGACGGCCAACATCCATCTGGGCGTGGGCGCCACCCTTTGGTCCGGGGTGCGGCGCGCGGCGGAGGCGCACGGCGCCAGCCTGGTCGCGCTGCCCGGCGACGCGGTGCGCGTCGAGGGCGCCCCGCGCAACGCGCTCTACGAACTCCTGCCCACCGCCGGGCTCGACGGGGTCATCTGCTGGACCTCGACGCTGGGCCTGCCGGCGGCCGGCGACCGCGCGGCCCGGCTGGTGCGGGAGCTTTCGGGGCTGCCGGTGGTGAGCCTCAACCGGGCGCTGGAGGACCACGAGACGCTGTTACTTGACAGCCATGCCGGGATGCGGAAGGCCGTCGGCCATCTGGTGACCGACCACGGGCGGCGTCGACTGGCGTGCATCCGGGGCCCGTTGACCAATCCGGTTGCCCTGGACCGGGCCCGCGCCTACACCGAGGCGCTGCGCCGGCACCGGCTGCCGCAGGACCGTTCGTTGACCGCCGCCTCGTTGGACTACGCGGCCGGCGCCGGCGCGGCGGCGATGCGGGTGCTGATCGATGTGCGCGGGCTGCGCCCGGGGCGGGACTTCGACGCGGTGGTGGCGTGCAGCGACGCGCTGGCCGCCGACGCGCTGCGGTTCCTGACCGAACGCGGGGTGCGGGTGCCGGAGGACGTGGCGTTGATCAGCTTCAACGACTCGGTGGAGGCGCGGGTCAGCGATCCGCCGCTGACCTCGGTGGCGCTGCCGTTCGGCGAGTTGGGGGCGCTGGCCGTGGAGACGCTGCTGGCCAGGCTGCGCGGCACGGCGCCGCCGGCGCGGCGGGTGGTGTCGGGAACGTTGATCGTGCGCGGCTCCTGCGGCTGCCACTCGCCGCTGGTCGAGCAGGTGGTGGGGCACGGGGCCGAGCGCGGAGCCGAGCGCGGCGGGGAACGGGAGCCCGAACCGGCCGGCGCGCGGGGGCCGTTGCCGCCGGCCACGGTGCCGGCGCCGCCGACCGCCCCGCTCGCCCCCTTGGACGCCGGGCTGCTCGCGGCGCTGCCGGCCGGGCCAGGGGAGACGGGCGTCGACTTCCTGCGGCGGCTGGAGCGCGCGCTGGCCACCGGGGTGCGGAGCTTCGACGACGCGGTGGCCTGGGACCGGGCGCTGCTGGGCCTGCGGGCCAGGGGTGGCGCCGACCCGGCGCGGCTGGAGCGGCTGGTCGGCCAGGCGCGGCTGCTGGTGGCGGACAAGTCGCGGCGGCTGCTGGAGTACGAGCGCTGGACCGAGGAGCAACGAGCCCGGCGGCTGCGGGCGTTGGCGACCACGCTGACCACGGTGACCGACACGGCCGGGCTGCGGCGGGCGTTGGAACGGCATCTGCCGGGGCTCGGGGTGCCGGGCTACCGGCTAGCGCTGCGCGAGCCGGCGGCCCCCGCGCCCCCGCCGCTGGCCGAGATGCTGCCGGAGCGGGGCCGGTTCACGGCCGTGGTGGAGCCGCTGCACATCGGCGACGAGCAGCTGGGGTACGCGGTGTTCGAGGCCGACCCGGGCGGGGAGCCGCACGGCGGCGGCGCCGGCGCGCTCTACCGGGCGCTCGGCGACCAGATCAGCGCGGCGCTCAAGGGCGTGCGCCTGTTCACCGAGGTGCGCGGGGCGCGCGACGCGGCGGAGCGGGCCAGCCGGTTCAAGACCCGGCTGCTGGACAACGCGACGGACGAGCTGCGCAGCCCGGTCGAGGCGATCCTGCGGCACACCACCGAGGGCGAGCCGGCGCACGAGCACGCCCACCGGCTGCTGCGGCTGATCGACGACCTGCTGGACCTGTCGCGCTCCGAGATCGACGCGCTTGACCTGTCGCGGCAACTGCTGGACCCGCTGCGGACGTTGACTGAAACGTTTCGACTCGCCGGCGGTTCGCCCGAGCACCTGCGGCTGCCGCCCCGGCTCCCGGTGGTGCGGGCCGACGAGAGCCGGCTGACGCAGATCGTGCTCAACCTGCTGGTCGCGGCCGGCGGCCCCGGGCTCACGCTGACGGCGGAGGCCGGACCCCGGCAACTCGACGTGCGGGTGGACCGGCCGGGGCTGACCGTGGAGGAGGGCGAGGAGGAGCGCCTCTTCCAACCGTTCGCCAGCGGGGCGCGCGGCACCCGGCTCGGGCTGGCCATCGCGCGCCGGCTCGCGGTGTTGCACGGCGGCTCGGTGACCGTGGACCGCGTGCGCGGGCGCGCGGGCTTCCGGCTCACGCTCCCCCTACCCACGCCGGCGGACGCGCCGGGGCAGCCGGCGGCCGGGAACGAGCTGCTGGTGCTGGCGGCGGACGGCGAACAACCGCCGCCCGAGGCCGCCGCGTTGGCCGGCCGCCACCGGCTGCGGCTGCGCCTGCCTGGCCCTGACGAGGAGCTGGCCGCGCTGCTGGGCCCGCCCGGGCCGGCCGCCGTGGCCTGGGACGCCGAGGCGCCCGGCGCCGCCCGGCGGTGGGCGACGGCCCGCCGGCTGCTCGACCACCCCGCGCTGCGCCACACGCCGTTCCTGCTCTACGGCCCGCTCGCCGGGGACGACCTGCACCAGGCGCTGCACGCGCTGCGGCCCTCCGAGCTGGCCAAGTCGGTGCTGGTGGTGGACGGTTCGGCCGAGCGCAGGGAACGCGCCCGCGCGCTGCTCACCGAGGCGCTGCCCGGCCGGCCGGTGCGGGCGGCGGCCGACGGCACCAGCGCGCTGGCGCTGCTGGCCGACGAGGCGCCGGGGCTGCTGGTGGTGGACCGGGCGCTGCCCGACATGGCCGGCCTGGATGTGGTCGAACGGGTGCCGGGCGTCCCGGCGTTACTGCTGAGCGACCGGGGCTTCACCGTCGCCGACGCGCGCCGCGCCGAGCCGCACCCGGCGCTGCTGCTGCTCGGCCGCGAGATCCTGACCGAGGCGGAGACGGCGCGGCTGCTCGCGCTGATGCTGGAGCGCGACGACCCGGCCGCGCAGCGCGCGGTGGCGCCGGTCCGCTATGCGCTGGCGTATCTGGAGCAGCACTACCGCCACCGCTTCTCGCGCTGGCAGGTGGCCCAGGCGGCCGGGGTCAGCGAGGACCACCTGGGGCGGCTCTTCCACCGCGAACTGGGCCTGACGCTCTGGGAGTACCTCACCCGGCTGCGCATCCAGCGCGCGAAGGAACGGTTGGCCAGCAGCGACGACAGCGTGCAGACGGTGGCCAGGGCGGTGGGCTTCCACGACCGGGCGTACTTCAGCCGGGTCTTCCGCCGGCTGACCGGGGTCGCCCCGCACGCGTACCGCGACGCGGGGTGAACGGCGACGGGGGGTGGTGGGTTGGCGCGGTGGCGGGGTTGAACATCTTGTTCACTTCGAACTGTTGACAATGAATGGTTGCGGCGCGCAGGGTGGGCACCATGAGCGATCCCTTCACCCCGCCCGACGCGGCGGCCGCCGCCGCGCAGCGGGCCTATGCCGCGCTGTTCCGCATCGCCGAGCGCCATGCCGCCTCCCCCGAGCAACGCGCGCGGGGCGCGCACCCCTCGGTGCTCGCGCCCCACGAGGCGGTGCGGCTGGTGGCGTTCCTGCTGAGCGGCGCGGCCGAACGCGCGGACGGCGAACCGGAGGTGGACCGCGCCGACATCACGGCGGCGCTCAGCCTGGTGCCGCGCGCCCGGGCGGAGTTCGACGAACTGGAACGCGGGCTGTTGGAGATGGCCAGGGGACGCGGCCTGACCTGGCAGGAGATCGCGTTCGGCCTGGGCCTGGCCACGCCCCAGGCGGCCCGCCAACGCCACGCCCGCCTCAGCGAACGCGTCCCCGACGCGGGGGCGGACGCGCCCGGGGGCGCGTCCTGAGGAACGGGGGCGCCCGCGCCCTTGAGGGCGCGGGCGCCGACACGTGCGGCCGCCGGCCGGCCGGCCGTTCAAGGGACGGCGGGCGTTCAACGGGCCGGCTGGCGCCGGGCGTTCATGGCGATGCCGGGCGCCTTGGGCTGGGTGGCCTCGCGTCCGTGTCAGCGGAACGGTCCCCGGCTGGGTGGGGTGGGGTGTGGGATCGGCGGGACGCGGCAGCGGAGTCGTCAGTGCCCTGACGGGCCGGCTGGCGCCGGGCGTGCACGGTGGTGCCGAATGCCTGGCGCTGGGTGGTCTTGCGTCCGTGTCGGCGGAACGGTCCCCGGCCGGGTGGGGCGGCGGTTGGGTCGGTGCGGCAGCGGGGTCGTCAGCGCCTCAACGGACCGGCGGACGCCGGCCGTTCATGGCAACGCCGCGCGCCTCGCGCGGCGGACTCGCGCGGAACGCACCCTGGCACGCCGGCCCAGCGGTTCGGCCACCACCTCAACGGGCCGGCCCACGGGTCAACGGGCCGGCCGACGCCGCTGTTCACGGCAATGCCCGACGCCCCGCGCGGCGCCGCCGCGCCCTGGTCAACGGGACGGCGGGCACCAGCCGTTCACGCCCTGACCCTTACGCCCCCGTGCACCCCGTGCGGCCGACCACGCCCCGGTCAACGGGACGGTTGGCGCCAGGCGTGCGCCACCAACGCCTCAACGGAGACCGGCGGACGCCGGCCGTTCATGGCAACGCCGCGCGCCTCGCGCGGCGGACTCGCGTGGAACGCACCCTGGCACGCCGGCCCAACGGTTCGGCCGCCACCTCAACGCCACGGCCGACGAGTCAACGGGCCGGCGGGCGCTGCCGTTCACGGCAATGTCAGACGCCAGGCTCAGCCAACCCAGCCCCCGGTCAGCGGACGGGCCCGCGTCAGCCGTGCCCCGCGCGGCGAACCGGCACAGAACGACCGGCCGGGGAGTTCACCCCTCGTCTCGCACGTCCGGCGCGGCGGGCCCGCCGCGCCGATCCCACGCCCCGGTCAGCGGACGGGCCTGCGTCAGCCGTGCCCCGCGCGGCGAACCGGCACAGAACGACCGGCCGGGGAGTTCACCCCTCGTCTCGCACGTCCGGCGCGGCGGGCCCGCCGCGCCGATCCCACGCCCCGGTCAGCGGACGGGCCT
>NZ_VDLZ02000012.1:0-256289 GCF_006334905.2 Streptomyces sp. 3MP-14 | reverse complement strand
AGAACCAACCCCACCCGAATTCCAAATCCGGGCTTCCGAACCCCCATGCGGACATGCTTCGGACACACCGAAACAAACCCTCACCGGGAATCAGGTTCACACGAAGTGGGCGCCGCACATGGCGGCAGATGTGCGCCCTTGACGAGCGCCTGAGGAACCTTACGCGGTCACCCCAACGGCGTCAACTCGCGTGGGGAAGGGCGAACTCCGCCCAGACCGCCTTTCCTCCCTCGGGGAGTCGGCGGGCTCCCCACTCGGCCGCGATGGTGGCGACCAGGGCGATGCCCCGGCCCGCCTCGTCGGCCGGTTCGACCTGTTGGCGGCGCGGCAGGTGCTCGTCCCCGTCCGTCACCTCGACGATGAGGCGGCGGTCGGTGCGGCGCAGCCGGAGACGCATGGGGGCGCGGCCGTGTTTGAGGGAGTTGGCGACGAGTTCGCTGGTGGCCAGCACGCCCCACTCGCGGAGTTCCTCGGGGAACCGCCAGCTGGCGAGCACGCCGTCGGCGAAGGCGCGGGCGCGGGGCGCGGCCTCGACGCCGCCGAGGAGGTCGAGGGCGGCGCCCCGGAAGAGGTCGGCCTCCTCGCCGTGCCGCTCCGGGCAGGTGAGGACGAGGATGGCGACGTCGTCGTCGTGGTCCTCGTCGATGCCGAGGGCGCGCAGCAGGCGGTGGCAGATGATGCCGGGGCTGTCGCCGGCGCCGGACAGGGCGCGTTCCAGGGCGTCGAGGCCGACGTCGATGTCGGCGTCGCGGCGTTCCACCAGGCCGTCGGTGTAGAGGACGGCCTGGGCGCCGGGGTGGAAGGGGATGGTGCCTGAGGCGTGAATCCAGCCGCCGGTGCCGAGGGGTGGTCCGGTGGGATCGGTGGCGCGGTGGACGGTGCCGTCGGGGTCGCGGATGAGGACCGGGAGGTGGCCGGCCGAGGCGTAGGTGAGGCTGGCCTCGTTGGGGTCGTAGACGGCGTAGACGCAGGTGGCGATCTGGCTGGCGTCGATGTCGGCGGCGAGGCCGTCGAGGAGGCCGAGCACCTCGTGCGGGGGGAGGTCGAGCTTGGCGTAGGCGCGGACGGCCGTGCGGAGCTGGCCCATCACGGCGGCGGCGCGGACGCCGCGCCCCATGACGTCGCCGATGACGACGGCGGTGCGGCCGGCGCCGAGGGTGATCACGTCGTACCAGTCGCCGCCGACGGCGGCGTCCAGGCCGCCCGGCTGGTAGACGGCGGCCACCCTGAGGTCGTCGGGCTGCTCCAACTTCTGGGGCAGCAGGCTGTGTTGGAGGGTGACGGCGGCGGCGCGCTGTTGGCTCTCGCTCTCGCGGAGGCGTTCGGCGGTGACCACCTGGTCGGTGATGTCGGCGGCGAAGACGAGCACGCCGCGCTGGGTGTGGCCGCTGTCGGGGGCGGCGAGGCGGATCGGGGTGCAGGTGAAGGTGAAGTAGCTGTCGCGGGTCTCGCCGGGCACGCTGCGGGACTTCATGGTGCGGGGGGTGCCGCTGCGCTGGACCTGGTCCATCAGCGGGAGGAGGCCGAGTTCGACCAGCTCGGTGAGGGACTCGCGGGCGGGGATGCCGGGTTGGCGGCTGCCGAAGAGGGCGGCGTACGCCTCGTTGACATAGGCGACGCGGTGGTCGGGGCCGTGGACGACGGCGACCGGGGCCGGGACCTGGCCGAGCAGCTCGTGGACGGCGATCGCTTCGACGCCGGGGCCGGCGGCGGTGGGTGTCCTGGCGGCGGGTTCGCGTTGCTCGCCTCGGGCGGCCGGGACGCCGGCCGTCGGCTGGCCGCCGGTGGGTGCCGGGGAGCGTCCTTCGGTGGCGCCGTGGCGGCGCTGTGCTCCGGGCAGCCGGATTCCCCAGCGCGTCAAATTCACAGCGTTCCGATCCGATTCGTTCCGGGAGTCGTTCTGGTCTTCTTACTCTTCGGTGAGCGGCGTCCCACCCATGGTCACATGGTTCGGCGTGGGGCCGGGCCCCCGAGCGTGGTCTCAGGGGCGTCCGCGGCGGCGCCCGGGGTCGGCGGCGCGCTCGAACTCGGCCCGTGGGTGTTCCAGCGAGCCGAGTGAGACGATCTCACGTTTGAACAATCCCGCAAGGGCCCATTCGGCGAGGACACGCGCCTTGCGGTTGCGGGTGGGCATCCGGCCGAGGTGGTAGAGGCGGTGGACCAGCCAGGCGGTGCGTCCCCTGAGGGTGCGGCCGCGGATCGTGGCGACGCCCCGGTGCAGGCCGAGGGAGGCGACGGAGCCGGTGTGGCGGTGGCGGTAGTCGGTGGTGGGGCGGCCGTCGAGGGTGGCGGCGAGGTTGTCGGCGAGGCGGCGGGCCTGGCGGAGGGCGTGTTGGGCGTTGGGGGCGCACAACGGAGTTCGCGCGCCGGCTTGGGTGGGTTGGGCGCCGGGCGCGTTGGTGTGGGGTGGGTTGTGCTGTGGTGTTGAGGCGTTGGGTGCGGGGGCGTCCGGGGATGCTGGGGCGTGGTCGGTCGCGGTGAGGTCGGGAACGGCGGCGGCGTCGCCGGCCGACCAGACGTGGGGGACGCCGACGACGCTCAGGTCGGGTTCGCAGCGGACCCGGCCGTTCTCGTCGAGCGGGACGCCGCAGGCGGCGAGGACGGGATGGGGCCGGACGCCGGCGGTCCAGACCAGGGTGCGGGCGGGGTGGCGCGAGCCGTCGTCGAGGATGGCGACGCGGTCCTCGCAGCTGACCAGGCGGGTGTTGACGCGAACGTCGATGTTGCGTCCGCGAAGTTCGCGTAGGGCGTGGGCCGCCGTTTCGGGGCCGACCTCGGGGAGGATGCGGTCGCTGGCCTCAACCAGCAGCCATCTCGGTTCGTCCGCGCGGATGTTGGGGTAGTAACGGCAGGCGTAGCGGGCCATGTCCTCCAGTTCGGCCAGCGCCTCGACGCCCGCGTAGCCGCCGCCGACGAAGACGAAGGTCAGGGCGGCGTCCCTGACGGTGGAGTCACGGGTGGAAGAGGCGATGTCGAGTTGCTCCAGCACATGGTTGCGCAAGCCGATGGCCTCCTCGATGGTCCGGAAGCCGACGCCGTGGTCGGCCAATCCTGGCACGGGGAGCGTGCGGGAGATGGAACCGGGGGCCAGCACAAGCTCGTCGTAATCCAGCCGGAGCGGCTCGCCGCCCGGCGCGTCGGCGTCCGCCGCCGTGCGCACCGTGACGGTGCGCCGCTCGGGATCGGCGCCGACGATCTCGCCGGGCAGGAAGCGGCAGTGCGGGAGCACCCGGCGCAGGGGAACGACGACATGGCGAGGGGAGAGAGAACCGGCCGCCGCCTCGGGCAGGAAGGGCTGGTAGGTCATGTAGGGATCGGGGCTGACCACGGTGATCCGGACGTCGCCGCCTCGCAACGCGCGCCGCAGCCGACGCTGGAGGCGGCGCGCCGCGTAGAGGCCGACATAGCCGCCGCCGGCCACGACGATGTGCGCGGTGTGCTTGGTCACCCGACCATGAGGCACCGGGGGATGGAGTTTTGTCCACAGGTTGTGCGGTGGCGGGCGCGTTCGTGGCCGGTCGTGAGCGGTTCTCGCCGCCGGCTGTGGCGAGAAGTTGCGGATTGGACCGTCCTGTTGGGGAGTGTCGTGGGTTGTTGCGTTTAGCGCGCGTGGGGTCGTTGTCCTGTGCGGCGGCCCGTCGTGCCGGTCGAGTTGGCAGAACCAGATACACCAGTGGATTCGTATTCGTAGGAGAAGTGGACCGACCGCTTCTTCGATGGACGCCCGGCCGCGCGGCGCGCGGATCGAGCTTCGGGGGGTCACTATGCGTGTCAGGGAGTCGGCCGACGGTCGCGAGGCCGGAGGAACGTCGGGCGTCGCCGCGAACGGGCGCTGGTCGGAACGGCGGCGTTCGGCACCGCTGCGGGTGGACGCGCAGCGGAATCTGCGCCATGTGCTGAGCGCGGCCAGGGCCGTCTTCGGCGAGCAGGGCTACGGGGCGCCGATGGAGGAGGTGGCGCGGCGGGCGCGGGTCGGGGTCGGCACGGTCTACCGGCGGTTCCCCAACAAGGAGGCGCTCGTTCGCTATATCGCGGCGGAGGAGACCCAGCGGCTGACCGAGCGGGCCAGGGAGGCGCTGGCCGTGGAGGACGAGCCGTGGCGGGCGTTGGCCGGCTTCGTGCAGCGTTCGGCGGCGGCCGGGGCCGGCCGGCTGTTGCCGCCGGAGCTGTTGACGGCGGGTGGCACGCGCGGGGACCGGGTGCCGTCGCAGCGGAACATGCCGGCGGGCGGGCGGACCGGGGCGGCCGGCGGCTCTCCGGTGATGCGCGATGTCGTCGAGCCGGTGGACGCGGGGGCGCGGGCGGCCTCCCGTGCGCCGGGCGCGGACGCCGGCTCTTCGGAGGCCGGGGCGCCCGGCGCACCGCCCGTGGCCGCTGTGCCGGCTGAGTCTGGTGAACTGCTGGCCGCCGTCGAGCAGTTGGTGGAAAGGACCCGGGCGGCCGGGCAGCTGCGGGCCGATGTCACGGTGGCCGACCTGCTGTTGGTGATAGCGACCACGCCGCCGAGGCTGGACGATCCGACCCGGCAGACGGCGGCCGAGGCGCGGCTGCTGGAGATACTGCTCCAGGGGCTGCGCCCGGGCGGGCGGTGACCTGGCCGGAGTTGACCTCGCGCGCCGGGGCCGGTGCGGTCCGGGCTCGGCGCGCGGGGGCGTCCCGGGGAGTGCGCGAGGAGCGCGTGCGCCGTGCTCGGTGAGCGCGGCGCATGGGAAGGCGCTTGGTACACCGCCCGAAAGGGTGGTTTGCCGGACACCCCTGTCCGGTTGGCGGGCGGGCATGGCAGCCTGACGTCGGTGCTGACAGTCGTGTAAACAACGGCATTGCGACGACAACCGACGACAACTGGGGCGGGCCGGATGGACTTTGAGGGGCGGGACGAACTCTCCGAGGAGTCCACGGTGCCGCGCCAGCGCGAGGAGCGCTCGGGCACGGCGGACCTTGAGCTGATCGACCGGATGCGTCGGGGCGAACAGGGGGCGTACGACGAGCTGTACCGGCGCCACGCGGACTCCGTGCGCCGGTATGCCCGCACCTGTTGCCGGGACGCGGACACCGCCGACGACCTGACCAACGAGGTCTTCGCCGCGACCCTCCAGGCGGTGCGGGGCGGCGCCGGTCCGCGCACCGCCGTGCGGGCCTATCTGCTGACCTCGGTCCGCCGGGTCGCCGCCGAGTGGGCGCGCACCGCGAAGCGCGAGCAACTGGTCGAGGACTTCGCGGTGTTCGCGCTCTCCGACGCGGCGGCGCGGGCCGGGCGGGCCAGCGCCGACGAGCTGGCCGCCGAGGTGCGGGCGATGCGGGAGGCCGAACGCTCCATGGCCGTGCGGGCGTTCCGCAGCCTGCCGGAGCGCTGGCAGACGGTGCTGTGGCACACCACGGTCGAGGAGGCGTCGCCGCGCGACGTGGCGCCGCTGCTGGGGCTGACGCCCAACGCCACGGCCGTGCTGGCGCACCGGGCGCGGGAGGGGCTCAAGCAGGCGTTCCTCCAGGAGCATGTGAGCCGGACGCTCACCGAGGGCGGCGAGTGCGCGGGCTATGCCGAACGGCTGGGCGCGTTCGCCAGGGGCGGGCTGCGCACCCGGGCCGAGCGCGGGCTGCGCCGGCACCTGGCGGAGTGCGCGCGCTGCGCCTCGGCGGCGTCCGAGGTGCGGGCGATCAACGAGAACATCGGAGCGCTGCTCCCGGTGGCCTTCATCGGCTGGTTCGCGGCCGACGCCGGCGCCAAGGGCGGGCTGCTGTGGGGCGGTGCCGGCGCCGCCGCGGGCGCCTCGGGCGGCGCGGCCGCTGCCGCCGGCGGCGCGGGGGCCGGCGCGGGCGCGGCGGGAACGAGCGCAGGGGCGGGGGCCGTTGGAGAGGGCCTGGGCGCGCCGGTCAAGGCGGGCGTGATCTCCGGGCTGGTCGCCACGGCGGTGGCGGCGGCCCTGGCGCTGGCGATGATGGGCGGGGACCCGGAGCAGGAGCCGCCGGCCGGCCCGCCGGAGGCGGCCGACGCCAGGCCGCCGGCGGAGCCGACGCCCGAGCCCGAGCCCGAGCCGGAACCCGAGCCGACGCCCGAACCCACACCTGACCCCGAGCCGACCCCGCCGCCCGAGCCGGAACCCACGCCGACGCCGGAGCCGGAACCCGAACCAGAGCCCGAACCGAGCCCGACGCCGACCCCCGAGCCGGAACCCGAACCCGAGCCGGAACCGACGCCGACGCCGACGCCGCCCCCGGCGGAGCCCTACCTGCTGCGGGAGTTGGCGTTCGGCCTGTGGGGCGAGAGCGACGAGCCCACGGTGCGGCTGGCGGAGAGCACCCCGCTGTGGCAGCGGGACGGGCTGAGCATCGGCGGCGTCGACCACGCGCACGGGGTGACCGTTCCGGCCTCGTCCTCGGTGCTGGTGGACCTGAACGGCTCCTGTTCGCGCTACTCGGCGCTGGTCGGCATCGACGACCTGACCCAGGGCTTCGGCGGCGCGGTGTTCACCGTCTACGGCGACGGCGCCGAGCTGTGGCGCTCGCCCGAGATCTCGGCCGGGGAGCGGGCGACGCCGCTGTCCGTTCCGCTGGCCGGGGTGAACGAGCTGCGCCTGGACGTCGAACCCCGGGGCCCGCTGGGCGCGTTGGCGCTGGCCGACTGGGCGGACAGCGAGATCGCCTGCTGAACGGGCGCCGGCCCGGCGGCTCGGACCGTGCGCTGCGGCGGCGCGGGCTCGCTGCGGCGGCGCGGGCTCAGGGGGTGACGCCGCTGGTGACCGCGCGCGGGTCGCGGTTGCCCTCGGCGGTCCAGCAGGAGCCCCGGCGCAACAGCAGGCGGCGCAGCCAGAGTTCGACGGAGACCAGCTCGCCCAGCCCGTCCAGCGGCAGGCGTTCGCCCTGGGCCGCGGCGCGCAGCGCCTTGCGCACCACCCGGGCCTCGACCAGGCCGGCGTCAGCCAGCAGCGGGGCGTCGAAGAGGTCGACGAGCGCGCCGACATGGGTGGTGAGGCCGGTGCGCAGCGCCTCGCCGTGCGCCGTCGCGCCGGTGGCGCCCCAGCCGCTGGGCAGGTCGCGGACGCCCGCCCCGTTGAGCACGGCGCGCAACACATCGGCGCGCGCCCCGGGTTGCACGCGGACGCTCTCGGGCAGCGCCTGGCAGGCACGCACCACCTGGTTGTCGTAGAACGGGGCGTGCAGCCGCTGGTGGCGCAGCTCGGCGGCCTGCTCGAAGACCCGCTGGTCGGCGGCGTGTCGGGCCAGCACGGCGCGGGCCCTGCGCACCCCGGGGCGGCCGGCCATGGTGGCGCTGCGCGGGCTGGCGGCCACCGCGTCGAGCCGAATCGATACTTCCGCAAGGGCCTCCCCGGTCAGCCAGCGGGCCGCCGGGCCCGGCCGGCACCAGGCCAGCGCGGAGAGCGAGGCGCCCAGCGCCCCTTCGACGAACCCGGGCTCCTCGATCGGCTGCCGCAGCAGCCCCGCCGCGCTGCTCAGCCCCTCGTGGTACGGGGTGCGCGCCAGCCGGCGGGCGGCCCGGTAGACGGTGAACGGGACCAACACGGCACGGCCGCCCCCGCCGCTGGCCTTGGCCAACGCCGTTGCCGGGCGCAGCAGATGGCGTCTGCGCCGGTCCAGCACCAGGTCGGCCAGCCGGGCCGGGTGGGCGTCCAGCACCTCGCGGGCGCCGTTGCCGATGAGGTGGTCGGCGCTGCCGGCGGCCAGCCGGTGCCGGTGCCGGGCGGCGAGGACCAGCGAGGGGCCGGGCTCGTCGGTGAGCGGCCCCGACTCCAGGTCGCCGAAGGGCAGCGCCTCCTCGTCGCCGGCGACCACCACGTGGTGGAGCCTCGGGTTCTCGCCGATCAGGCGGGCGCGTTCCAGCTCGGCGGCGCGGTCCACGGCGGCCGGTCCCGCGAGCTGCGGCAGGTCGTTGAAGGTGACGGCGAGCAGCCGTTCGCCGGCCAGCGTCGCGCCGGTGCCGTAGACCGTGCCGGGCATCCCCGGCAGCCCGGCGGCCAGCAGCGCGAGGGTCGCGGAGGCGCTGCCGCCGGAGAGGTCGGCGCCGACGCCGGGCGCCGGGTCGGGACCGGAGCGGGCCGCCCTGCGGTCCTCGGGGCCCATGCCGGGCACCGGCCCGGCGTCCCTCGCCGGGGCGTGCCGGGGCGCGGCGAGCCGGGTGCGCACGGCCTCGACGAGCGCCTCGCGCACGCCGGCGACGGCGGCCTCGCGCTCCAGCGGGGGCGCGGCGACGACCAGCGAGGGCGCGGGCTCGTAGTCGGAGATCTCGCGGCTGCCGCCCTCGCGCAGCAGCAGCGCGTGGCCGGGCGGCACGCGGCTGACGCCGTCGTAGGGCGTGCCGTCGCCGAGCGCCTCGGGCGACTCGGGGCAGGCGAGCAGGGCGGCGAGGTGGCCCACGTCGAGCTGGGCCTCGGTGAGGTCGGCCAGCGGCAGGGCGGCGGTGGCGTAGGCGGTGCCGCCGGCCCAGTCGGTGTGGAAGACGGGGCGGCTGCCGGCGAGGTCGGCGGGGATGACGGTGCGCCGGCCGAAGCGGGCGACGGCGGTGTAACTCCCGGGCCAGGTGGTGAGTTGCCGGAGTGCGCCGGCGCGCGCCGAGACCAGCGCGCGACGCAGGGTGGCGTCGTCCGCGCCGCAGTAGCCGAAGACCGCGAGATGGGTGTCGCCGTCGGCGTACACCAGTCGGATCTCGTCGGGCCGCCAGTCCCCCACGGCCCACAGCGGATCGGGGCCGTCCCAGAGGAGTTGGGCCCCCAACGGCTGAATGTCTCTGGCCGCGCTGGCGGATGCTCCGCTCCACCCGACCAACCACCGCATCGGCGCCTCCCCCACTGAAGATTCGGGCCCTGTGGTCTCGGCGGACCAGTGCCGTCGCGTAGGTGTTGAGGCCAATGCTGCCATGGGAGGGGCCGTTGCGGGGCATACCGGGGAGGTAGTTCGCCTGTGTGGCGAACCACCTGGAAGGCGACGGGGGTTGGGACCGGCCCGTCGCGCCCTCTGTCCCGCCGCGCGGAGCGGCGTTTGTTTTCGGCCAAAGTTTGGGCAACGTCTGGACGCAGCAAGGTACTTGATCGGGCGCCACACCGCCGAGGAGATCTTGTGGTCCGGGAGACGCTGGCTGTCTCCCGGACCACACCGCCGTCCGCGGGGAATGAGACGACGGCTTCCCCCGACCCGCCGACCTTCACGGCAGCGGGCCGACCCACGCGCATTCATCGAAGCGCTCCACCCGGGGACTGCCCAGAGCGCACACCCGGGCGCACGGCCACATGCCCGGAGCACAATCCGTTGGCCGGGCAGCGCTCGCACAGAGGTACGGACATAATCCCGCCAACCGGCATTCACCCCCTTAACGGTAAGCAGGCGGCGAACTACGCTGGGTTCGCGGAGGCACGGGAATGCCCCGCGCCGGTCGCGGGGCTGCCGTTGGTGTGTCAGGGGTGCGCGCATGTCCAGGGAGCAACGCGGGCCGAACGAGAAGCTGGGCGCTGTCCTCGCCCTCGCGGGGATCAGCAACGCCGGACTGGCCCGTCGGGTCAACGACCTCGGCGCGCAGCGGGGGTTGACGCTGCGCTACGACAAGACATCCGTGGCGCGGTGGGTGACCAAGGGGATGATCCCCCAGGGCGCCGCGCCGCATCTGATCGCCGCCGCCATCAGCAGCAAGCTGGGCCGGCGGGTCCCCCTGCACGAGATCGGCCTCGCCGACACGGACCCGGCGCCGGAGGTGGGGCTGGCCTTCCCGCGCGACGTGCGGGGGGCCGTCGACTCGGCGACGGAGCTTTACCGCCTCGATGTTGCCCCTGGCAAAGGCATCTGGCAGTCGCTGGCGGGATCGTTCACCGTCACCGCCTACGCGACGCCGGTCTCGCGCTGGCTGATCACCCCGGCCGACGCCTATGTCGGCCGCGCCACCCCGGCGCAGGGCCCGACGGCCGCCGGGCGGGTGGGGCACTCGGACGTCTCCAAGCTGCGCGAGGCGGCGGAGGAGGCCAGGCGCTGGGACTCCAAGTACGGTGGCGGCGACTGGCGTTCGTCGATGGTGCCGGAGTGCCTGCGCACCGACGCGGCCCCGCTGCTGCTCGGCTCCTACGCGGACGACGTGGGGCGCTCGCTGTTCCGCGCGACCGCCGAACTGACCCGGCTGGCCGGCTGGATGGCGTTCGACACCGGCCAACAGGAGGCCGCGCAGCGGTACTACATCCAGGCGCTGCGGCTGGCGCGGGCGGCGGCCGACGTGCCGCTCGGCGGCTATGTGCTGGCCTCGATGTCGCTCCAGGCGACGTACCGGGGGTTCGCCGACGAGGGCGTCGACCTGGCGCAGGCCGCGCTGGAACGGAACCGCTCGCTGGCCACCGCGCGCACCATGAGCTTCTTCCACCTGGTCGAGGCCAGGGCGTTGGCCAAGGCCCACGACGCGCCGGGCTGCGGCGCCGCCCTCTCGGCGGCGGAGAGCTGGCTGGAACGCTCCCGGGAGGGCGACGGCGACCCCGGCTGGCTGGACTTCTACGCGTACGACCGGCTGGCCGCCGACGCGGCCGAGTGCTACATCGACCTCAAGGTGCCCGGGCAGGTGCGGCACTTCACGGAGCAGGCGCTGTCCGAGCCGACGGAGGAGTTCGTGCGCTCGCACGGGCTGCGGCTGGTAGTGGCGGCGGTCGCGGAGCTGGAGTCCGGGAACCTGGACGCGGCGTGCGCCGCCGGCGCCAGGGCGGTGCAGGTGGCGGGGCGGATATCCTCCGCGCGGACCACGGACTACGTCCGCAACCTGCTGCACCGGCTCGCCCCCTACGGCGACGAGCCGCTGGTGAAGGAACTCCAGGAGCAGGCCCGCCCGTTGCTCGCCGCTCCAGCGTGACTCGGCACATGACATTGGCATCGGCCGGCCGGCCGGCCCTCGGGCCGGGCGGCCGAGCCGGGGACCGGCGTCGGGCCCGGGGGCCCTCGCCGGGCGGGCAGTTGAGGCCGGTGGGTGGCTGGTTGCCGGCTGCGCCGGAGCCAGGCCATGGCCGGGCAGGCCACTGACGCGACCAACTCGACTGGACGGCAAGGCATCGGTCGAAGTACCCATGGCCGGAAGGGCGGTTGAGGCCGGTGGCCGCTCGCCGGCTACGCCGGAGCCAGGCCCTGGCCGGGGGACCGTTGACGCAAGGAGCTGGACCGGGCGGCGAGGTATCGGTCGAAGTGCCGCCGGCCGGGCGGGCAGTTGAGGTCGGTGGGCGGTTGCCGGCTGCGCCGGGGCCGGGCCCTGGCCGGGCGGGCCACCGGCTGGGCCGGGCGGCAGGGCGTCGGGCGAAGTGCCGCCGGCCTGGCCGGGCAGGCCACCGGCGCGACCAACTGGACTGGACCGCAAGGTATCGGTCGAAGTGCCCGTGACGCATGGGCTGTTGACGCAACGGGTCGAGTCGGCCGGGCTCACGGGCCGGCGGGCTTTCGCGAAGAGGCGGCACCAGCGAGAACGTGGGCGGAGCCTCGCCGAACGGGCGGTTGAGGTCGGTGGGCGGTTGCCGGCTGCGCCGGGGCCGGGCCCTGGCCGGGCGGGCCACCGGCTGGGCCGGGCGGCAGGGCATCGGGCGAAGCGCCTCTGGCTAGGCGGGTAGTTGAGCCGACGGCCCGCGTCGGCCGGGCTTCCCGGGCTGGCGGAGATGGCGGCAACGAGGCGGCGGGCGGGGCGCCTTGGCTGGGTAGGTGTGCCTCTGGCCGGCGGTTGAGGTGCTGACGGAACGGCCCGGAGGGCGGTCGGGCTGCCGTGGGGAGTCGGCCGGTGGTCGGTCGCACACCGGGCCGGCCGGACACCTGGCGCGGAGGCGGCACGGGCAGGCGAACTCCGCTCGGAAGGCGGTCGGTTGTCGCCGCGCTGGCCGGCGTTCTGAACGGGGCGTCGGTCGCCGGACAGAGTGCTCCGGAGGGCGGCCGGGGGTCCGGGCGGGCGAACTCTCCCCGGCAGGAGACCCGTTGCGGAACATGGGCGCCGAGCGGGCTGTCGCGGGAGTGGCCGGGACGACCCGGCGACAGCCCGAACGCTTGCCCGTTTCCGGGGCGTGGACCACGGACGTCCGGCACGCTCCCGCAGAGAGGTGACCGGTTGCCCGGGCCGAGGCATGAGCGAAAGCGTCCAGTGGGCGGGCGAACTTCCCCCAAGGAGCGGCCCGTTACGCGCGGCGCCGGCGGCAAAATGGCCGGGCCCCAACGGCCGAGGCGCTGGCGAGACCGCCCAGGGGCGAACCCCGCCGGAGGCGGGACCGCCGGGCCGGGCCGCGCAGCGCGCCGCTCGGTACGTCAGAGATCAGGCGGGCCGCTCGGTGTGCACGGGGCACCCCCCGGAGGGTCACCGTTCGTAGGCGTGGAGGCGCAGCTTCTGGGTGGGGGCGGACATGGCCGTCAGGAGGTAGAGCTGGTTCTCGTCGAGGGCCGCGTACTGCCGGTCGTAGGCGCGGTCGGGGGAGAGGGGGACGGTTCCGACGGGCGCGGTCTCGCCGTTGGCGGGGTCGAGGGCGAGGACCTGGAGCAGGTCGTCGCCGGTCGGTTCGGCCAGCAGCGGTCTGCCGGCCTCGTCCGTTCCCAACAGCTGTGTTTCGACGGCGAGTTCGATCGTCCAGCGTTGCTCGCCGGTGGCCAGTTCGTAGCCGGCCAACGGCCACACGTCCGCCGGGGGCTCGGCGTCCGGCGCCGGCTGGTAGCGGGTGACCAGCAGCTGGCCGGCCACCACCGAGTGTTCGCCCGGCAGCGGCCCGGGGCGGGCCGGCGCGTCCTCGTCCGTCGCGCCCAGCGGGCGGTGCCAGAGCGCCTGACCGCTCTCCGCGTAGGCGACCAACTCCCGTTCGGGGCCCGTGCCCTGGATCAGCAGCACCGGGTCCCCGGCGACCACGGCGTCGACGTCGAGGGCGATGTCCTGCTCGCCGATGTGGGTCCACTCCCACTCGCCGGTGTCCGCGTCGTAGGCGCTCAACTCCCGGGCGAGGGACTCGTTCTGGCAGCGGCTGAGCACCACGAGCCGGTTGCCGCGCTGGCGCGCGGTCACCGGGTGGCGGCGGCCGTCGGGGCAGCCGGCGTCGGCCTGCTCGGGCGGCGGCTGCGGCAGCGGCAACGGGGCGCCGTCCGCGACCGCGAACCGGTGGAACGCGTCCGGCGCGCCATCCGCGTCGAGCCCGGCGGAGACGGTGTTCTCCCCGACGGCGACCGCGACGCCGCCCGCGTCGACGGGCGCTCCGCCCGCGACCAGCTGGCGCCACCAGCGGATCTCGCCGGTCGCGACGTCCAGCACGGCGAGCACCGAACAGCCGCCGTCCGCCGTCTCGTAGAGCAGCGCGCCGAGGCCGGCCGCGTTGGCGCGGGGGGCGGCGGCGCAGGGTTCGCCGGCGCCGGGCGGCGGTTCGGCGTCCCACGCCTCGCGGCCGTCCACGGTCAGATAGCCGCGCACGGCGGCGGCCGTGACGACCGTCACCGTCTCGCCGTGCGGCCAGACCCTGATCAGTTCGGCGCCGGCGCCGCGCACCGGAGCCAGGACGGCCGGGGCCGCCCACAGCTCGGCCAGTTCGCGGGGCGTCTCCGAACGGGTCTCGGCCGGCAGGGCGGTCGCGTCGGCCTCGACGGTGCCCCCGTCCTCCCTGCTGAAGACCACCACCCACACCGTGAGCAGCGCCAGCAGGACCACGCCGACCATGGCCACCAGACCTATGCGGCCCTCGCCGTCCGCCACCCGACTCGCCCCCGTCGTCTCGGTGTCGCCGCCGCCCCGCCCGGAGGCGGACCGGGCGGAACGTCCCGTCCCCTGGTCCGACGTTCCCGCCGCCCCGGCCGGTTCCTGGGAGCCGTACCATCGGGAGCACTGTGTCCGAGTCATCCACCTCCGTGCCCACCTCCGCGCCCGCCTCGGTGCCCGCTCCCGTGCCGGCGCCCGCGAACGGGGACGAGCGGCCGCGCATGTTCCCGCCGGGCGTCGGCCCGGCCGCCGACCCGACCGAGGGCACCGCGCCCGAGCGGGCGATCCGCAGCTTCCAGCCCCGGCGCAGCCGGGTCACCCACGCGCAGCGGCAGGCGCTGCTCGCGCTGTGGCCCCGCTGGGGCGTGGAGATCGACGGCCGCACCCCGCTCGACCTGGACGAACTCCTCGGCGGGCGCCCCGTCGTGCTGGAGATCGGCTTCGGGATGGGCGAGGCGACGGCCGCGATGGCGGCGGCCGACCCGGCCACCGGGATACTCGCGGCCGACGTGCACACGCCGGGCCAGGGCAACCTGCTGCGGCTGGCGGACCGCGCCGGGCTCGACAACGTCCGGGTGGCGAACGGCGACGCGATCCTGCTGCTGCGGGAGATGCTGCCGGAACGCTCGCTGGCCGGGCTGCGCGTCTTCTTCCCCGATCCCTGGCCCAAGAAGCGACATCACAAGCGGCGGCTGATCCAGCCGGCGTTCGTCGAGCTGGCCGCGTCCCGGCTGGCGCCCGGCGCGACGCTGCACTGCGCCACGGACTGGGAGCCGTACGCGGAGTGGATGCTCGAAGTCCTCGGCGCCAGCGAGGAGTTCGTCAACACCGCCCCGGACGGCGGCTTCGCGCCGAGGCCGGCGAGCCGGCCGTTGACCCGCTTCGAACGGCAGGGCCTGGCCAAGGGCCACCGGGTGCGGGACCTGGTCTTCCGCCGCCTGCCCTGAACCGGCCCGGGGCGCGCGCCCGCCCGGCCCGTTCTCGCCCGCCCGGCCCGTTCTCGCCCGCCCGGCCCGTTCTCGCCTGCCAACGGGCGGGAGCAGGCCGTAAGGTCGTGGGGTGCGCCTTACGCTCCCCCCACGTCGCGGCGCCCGGCGGCCACGGCCCGTGACCCTGGCCGTCTGCGCCGGGTTGACGCTGTGCGCGCTGGTCGTGGGCGCGGTGATCCACGACGAGACCGGAACGGGCGGCTTCTGGGTGGGCCTGGGGCTGGCGACGGTCCCGCTGCCGTTCGTGGTGCTCGCGGTGCGCTGGCTGAGCGCGGTGACGCCGGTGGGCTGGCGGGCCTGGTCGCTGGCGTTCGGCTGGGGCGCGTGCGTGGCGACGCTCGTCGCGTTGACGGTGAACGGGCTGGTCGTCCAGTGGCTGACCGACCAGCCGGCCCGGCTGGCGCCGACCGAGCCCGACACCCTCGAACTCACCCTGATCGCGCCCATGGTGGAGGAGTCGGCGAAGGCCGGGGCGCTGCTGGTGGTCTGGCTGCGCGGGATGGCGCGGGGCCACGGCGTGCTCGTCGGGCTGGCGGTCGCGGGGTGCGCGGCGGCCGGCTTCGCCTTCACGGAGAACGTCCTCTACCTCGGGACCGCCTTCGCGCAGGACCAACGGCTGGGCGTGTGGGGGCTGTGGGACTCGGCGACGGTGGTGACGTTCGTGGTGCGGATGGTGCTGGCACCGTTCGCGCACCCGCTGTTCACCGGTCTGGCCGGCCTCGGCTTCGGCCTCGCGGTGGCGTTCGGGCCGACGCTGGGGCGGTGGCGGCCGGCGCTGCCGCTGGTGGGCCTGGGCCTGGCGATGGCGCTGCACTCGGTGTGGAACGCGTCCACCTCGCTGAGCCTGTTCGGCTTCGGGGCGGTGTATCTGCTGCTGATGGCGCCGCTGTTGGGCGCGCTGTGCTGGGTCGCCGTGACCGTGCGCCGGCGTGAACTCCGTACGATCCGGCGCACGTTGAACCACTATGTCGCGGCCGGCTGGCTCGCTCCCGGGGAGCCGGCGGCGCTGGGCTCGCCCGGCGCCCGGGCGCGGGCCCGCAGGTCGGCCCGCCGGGCCCGGGGCGCGGCCGGGGCGCGGGCGATGGCGGAGTACCAGCGCGCGGCCACCGAACTCGCGCGCCTGCGCACCGAGGCGGCCCAAGGCCGCGTCCCCGACGACTTCACGGAACGCGAACGCGCGCTGCTCCACAGCCTGTGGACACACCGCGCGTTCGCCTCCCCCACCACATTGGCCACGGCGCCGACCTCGGGGTAGACAGGGCGCGTGCGGGAACTCGAACGACTCAGCGACGTCGAACGGTGCGCGGCCGGCGACGGGCAGCCGGTGTGGGCCGCCCAGGGGCGGGGCGGCGACCGCCTGGGGCCCGGGGTGCGGGCGTGGCGGCACGGCGCGGCGCTGGCGGTGGCCAGCCCGAGCGCGCAACAGGACCGGCTCGCGGTCCGGGGCGACGCCGCCGACGCGGCGGTGCTGGTGCGGCGGGTGCTGGACGAGGCCGGCCCGTCCTACCGGCTCCTGGGCGAGGCGCCGCTGATCGACGCGCTGGTGCGACGGCTGCCGGGCCTGGTGCCGGTCCACCGGTTCCTCTGGATGGAGACGACGACGCGCTCGGGGGTGGCCACGGCTGACGTGCGGTGGCTGGACGCCGACGAAGTCGAGGCGGCGGCGCCGCTGTTCGACCGCTACTTCCCCGACTCCTACGCGCGGCCGGGGCGTGCGGGCGTGCGCCGCTGGGCCGGGGCGCCGGGCGACGCCGGGACGGAGCCGCTGGCCGTGGCGGCGGACGCGTGGTCGGCGGCCGGGTGCGGGTTCATGGGCGGGGTGGTGACCCACCCCGCCGCGCGCGGGCGCGGCCTGGCGCGGGCCGTGTGCGGCTTCGTCCTGGACGCGCTCGTCCAACGCCACGGCCGCGCCGCGCTGATGGTGATGGCCGACAACGCGCCGGCCATCGCGACCTACGAACGCCTCGGCCTGACCAAGCGCCTGTTCGGCGCGGCCCACCGACCGGAACGCTGAAGCGAAGGGGTGTTGGCCGCCGGTGCGCCCAGCGCGCCGCGCGGAACGGGTGACGGTGCGCCCACCGCGCTGCGCGCGGTGTTGGCGCGGGGGCACGGGCTGCCGCAGGTGCGCGAGGTGGTTTCAACGGTCGCGCAGGGCGCGGCGGGCCGCCGGGAGCAGACCAGACGGCAGGGGCGGGGCCGGAGCCCAACTCCCGTGCGGGGCGCTGGGCGCGCGCCCTCACCCGGCGGGCGAACCGCCGAGGCGGCAACTGTGTGACGAGGCACGGCGAATCCACGACCGACACGTCTCCCACCATCACGCGCAACGCGACAACCCGCCGAAGGCTGTCCGAACGGCCCGACCCTTCTCCCAGCACGACAGACCGCCAAGGTGCGAACACCCCGACCCTTCTCCCGGCCCAACCGCCCCGCCCGGCACGACAGTTCCCCGGGCGCCCCCACCCGTCGGGGGCCTCAACGGCGCCCCGTTCCCCCGACTCGACAACGGTCCGTAGCGCCGCACAGCGCAGCGCCCAACCGCCGCAGGCAGCACGGCAGTCCCACGACCGGAACCTCCCGGGCGCGCCAGCCGCCGCGCGCAGCGCCACAGACCACGAAGGTCCGAACGGCCCGCCCCTCCCCCGCCCCAACCTCCGCGCGCAGCGCGACGAATCACCCCCCGCCGCGAAGCACCCCGCACGGCGACCGCCGCGCGCAGCGCGGCGGAGCGCCCCGCACGACAACCGCCGCGCGCGGCGGCACCGCGTCACCGAAAGGCCAGCGCCCAGCGTCTAACGGAGGGACGTGATCAACCCCGAACCCGCCACGGCGCCGAAGGCGCCCGTGGCTCCCGTGGTCCCCTTCGCGCGCAGCCAGTGGTGTTCCTCCGGGCGGAGCTGGCCCGGCAGGCCGAGCCCGACGATGTCGATCGTCGGGTTGACGTCGAGGTGGTCCAGCAGCCGGATCAGGGAGAAGCCGGTGGTGGGGTCCGTCGCCCAGCGGGGTTCGGCCAGCAGGGCCGGATCGCGGACCGGGTGGCTCAGGCCGCGGTCGCCGAGGTAGCTCTGGGCGCCGGGGACCAGGCGCAGGCTGACCGCCTCGGCCCACTGCTCCGCGCGTTCGCCGAAGACCAGCCGGACCTCGGCGCGGCGGCGCCAGCCCGGCCCCGCGCTGGCGTGGGAGACCGCGTGCAGGTCGGTCCGTTCGCCGGTGCCCGGCGGGTGGAGCGGGTGGGAGTCGAGCCGCATCACCAGGTCGTAGGTGTCGATGCGCGGCCCGAGGCCGCTCGCGGCGACGGCCTCGCCGCCGCCGACCACGCAGACGCGGCGGCCGGCGAGCCAGGTGCGGAGCCCGTCGATGGTCATCGGTTCGGGCGCGAGCGCCAGCGGCGCGCGCTCCGGCGCGTCGTCCTCGGCGAGGGCGCGGTGGCGCCGGTAGGCATCGCTCGCCTCGCGCACGCGCCCGTCGACCGAGAGCGCGCGCCCCCGCAGCAGCCACGCGGCGGCCGAGCGGGTGCGCAGCGCGACCGCCGCGTCCGCGAGCCGGCGCGCGAGGCGCACCTGGCCGGCGGCTATCGCCGCGTCCCCGGCGCGCAGCAGCGCGGCGAACGAGCGGTCCTGGCAGGGCTCGATCTCGGCGCGTTCCCGCACCAGTTCGCCGACGGCGGCGACGAGCCGCCCGGTCTCGGGCCCGGCCACACCGCCCGCACCACCCGCGCCGCCCGTTCCGACCGTTCCACCCGCGCCGCCCATGCCGTCCGGGACCCGGCTGAGGAATCCGGCGCACTCCCTGACGCAGCCGGCGAAGAGGTCCTCGGCCCGCGCGACGCTGCCCGGCCAGGGGTTCGCCCGGTGCGCGGTGCCCGTTCCGCCGGCGGCCCTGGACCTTCTGATGGCCTTCATGTCCGCGACCTTCCCGCCCGCTCCCCCCGCCCGCGTTTCCGCCGGGCACCGCCGGGGTGAACATTGCGGAACGAGCACGCGCGCGCCCCTCGCCGGCCCGGGACAGGCCCGGATCGGGGAGGGGCGCGCGGCGGGCCCGAAGAGCAGGCCCCGGGAGGGGGCCGACGGCCCTGGCGTCGGGGGGCGCCGCCAGAGCCGCCGGCGTCGGTGGGGGCCGGTCAGACGGACAGGCCCTTGTCGCGCAGCCAGGTCAGCGGGTCGATGGCGTCGCCGCCGGAGGGCCGGACCTCCAGGTGGAGGTGGGGACCCGAGGAGTTCCCGGTGGAGCCGACCGTGCCGATGACGTCGCTGGTGGTGACCTCGGCGCCGGTGGAGACGTTCATCGAGGAGAGGTGGCAGTACCAGATCTCGGTGCCGTCCTCCAGCTCGACGATGATCCGGTAGCCGTAGGAGCCGGCCCAGGCGGCCTCCTTGACGGTGCCGGTGTGCACGTTCTTGACCGGGGTGCCGGTGGAGGCGGCGAAGTCGGTGCCGGTGTGGGTGGACTGCCACATCGAGCCGCTCTCGCCGAAGCCGGAGGTGAGGCGGTAGTCGCTGAGCGGGAGGGTGTAGCTGGCGCGCAGCTCGGCGAGCCGGCGCTCCTCCTCCTGGCGGCGGCGTTCCTCCTCCTCGGCGCGCTGGCGCTCCTCCTCGGCGATCCGCTCGGCCTCGGCCTGCTCGGCGGCCTGTTCGGCGGCGGCGGTCTGGGCCTGGGCGACGGCCTCGGCGCGGGCCCGCGTCTCGGCGTTGGTCTCCTGGTGGTCGGCCTGCTGGAGGATGCGGGCGCGCAGCGCCTCGCCGGCGTCGGCCTGGCCGGAGGCGACCTCGGTCTCGGTGAGACCGGCGGTGGTGAACACGGCGGTGCTGGCGGCCGCTTCGCTGCTGCCGGTGTCAACGAGCGCGCCGAGCACGGGGAGTTGGGCGACGGTGTCGGCCGCGCCGCTCATCCCGGGGACGGAGCCGGCGCCGTTGTCGTTGGCGGTGGCCATGCCGCCGGCGCCGACGGCGGCGATGACGCCCACGCCGAGCACGGCGCGGCTGCGGGCGATGGTGCCGCCGCGCTGGCGGGCCACGCGGTGCCGGCCACGGACCGGGCGGAGGGTCTCCTCGCCGGGGTTCCACTCGGGAAGGGCCTCGTCGTCCGTGACGCGGGGGCCGTAGTACGTGGGGTGGGTCCCGTAGGGGGCGGCGTGGAGATATCCGTCCTCCTGGGGGGTGGTGCGCTCCCGTGGGGGGGCGTCCAGGGAGTCCACGGAGGCGTGCCGGTTCGACGCCACAGGGGCGTTCTCCTTTCCTTCCCTCTCACCTACCGGGTTAGCTGACGGGTTCGGAGCAGGAAGGTCTCCTACGGGCGGCTGGCGGTGGTCCCCCCGGCCGTCCGATTCACCCCAAGTGGTGGTTCCCCGGTTCCTTTGGTGCGTTGGTGGCGCACCTGCCGGATTCGGCGATGCGACGCGGCCCCACCTCTTGCGGCGGGGGTGACTACCGCGTTGCGTTATCGAACGTTAATAGACGGGACCGCCGGATTCCAAGTGCTGCCGGGAAAAACCCGCGAGGAACAGCGGGACCTTCGGCGATCAACTCCCGCAAAACGGGCAAAATTTCAAACCAGTGTGGGCTGGGTCGCATTCTGATAGTGCATCAATCGTTATGCGGAGCGGGTCCTGTCTCTCACCCTCGGTGATGTCAGTGGGAAGAAGGGGTCGAACGAGGCGGCTGGTACGTTCGGCCCCGGAGCGCCAACTCCAGTCGGCTGTCGATGCGTTGGGCCGCGTCCTCGACCCCGCCGGCCGACCCGGCACCGCCGGCGAGCAGCCGGGTCACCTCCTCCTCGATCACCCGGGAGAACTGCCGGTAGTAGGGCGTGGCCGGGCGGCCGCGCGCCTCGTGGACGGCGCACCACAGCAGGGTGGCGTAGTCCCTCGGGTCGGGGCGCCACAGCGGCTCGTCGCCGGCCTCCTCGGACCGCTGGCCGACCGGGCCCGGGGCGTCGGGCGTCTCCACCCTCAGCTCGTCCTCGCAGGCGATCTCCCCGGCGTCGTCCGGGAGTTGGTACGCCTCGCTGAGCGCGGGCGCGAAGCCGGCGGCCAACAGCCGTTCCTGGGAAGCGGGTTCGCCGGTGAGGAACCTGATCAGCTCCTGGGCGGCCTCGGCCCTGGGGCTGCTCGCGGCCACCGCCAGACTCTGCCCGCCGAGCGCGGCCGGCCCCGGCAGCCGGGTCACGCCGAACGGGACGCCCTCGGCGACCAGCCGGTCAGCGACCCGGTTGAGCGCGAACGGCCAGTTGCGCATCAGCGCGGCGCCCCGGTCCTCGCCGGCGAACTCCTCCAACGTGCCGCTCTCGTCGGCGCCATAGGAGGCGGCGGCGAGGTGGCTCTCGTCGGTGATCGCGAGGAGTTCCTCAAGTCCCGCCTCCAGCACGGCGGTTGTGCCGACGTAAGCGCCGGAGTCGTCGACCAGCCGGGCATCGGGGGCGGCCCGCCACATCGCCTCCAGCACGTTGACCGTGAGCCCCTCGTAGGGCCGCAGCTGGGTGACATAGGTGGGCGTCGACTGGCCTCCCGGCCGGCCGGTGTACATCTCCGGCAGCGAGTCGGCCCCCAGGTCCATCGTCTCCGTGAGGTCCCTGCGGTAGTAGAGCAGCCCGACGTCCGTGTTGAACGGGACGGCGTACAGCTCGTCGTCCCAGCGACCGGTCTCCTCGATGTCGGCGACGAAGTCGAGCGCGCCGAACCGCTCCTCGTCCAGCGGGCGCAGCAGCCCGGCCTCGGCGAACTCCGGTATCCAGGTGATGTCGAGGTTCAGCACGTCGTACTCGGCCGCGCCCGACTGGAGGCCGGCCAACACCTCGGCGCGGGCGTCCCCGTCCGTGCTGGGCAGCTCCACCAGCCGGGCCTTGACCGGGCTGTCCTCGTTCCACTCGTCGATCAGCGACTGGCGCACCCCGCTCTGGTCCGGGCTGCTCAGGTCGGCGGCGCTGACCACCACCAGCGGCACGTCGTCGGGCGGGGTCGGGCCCGGCGTGACCGGCGGCGCGGAGCCGCCGCCGGCGACGCAGGCCGTGGCGAGCAGCAGCGCGCAGGCCGCCGTCGGAACGCCTCGACGCATCGCCACGCTCACCCCTCGCCCAGGACCCGCAGCTTGGCCGCCAGCTGCACCGGCTGGTTGACCGCGTCGTCCAGGCAGGTCGCGGCCGTGGTCAGCGCCTGGATCACCGGCCGGTCGCAGCCGCCGTCGAGCACCGACACCACCAGCGTGGTGTCCTCCTCGCGCACGGCGGCCAGCGCGGCCTGCGGGTCGGTGCGATGGCCGTCGTCGGTGATCACCACCAACAGGCCGGCGGCGTCCGGACGTTGGGCGGCCGTCAGCAGCGCGGCGGCCTCGGCCATCGGCTCCTGGAGCCGCACGTCGCCCCGCACCTCGGTCAGCGCGTCCAGGGCGCGCGCGGTCCGGTCGCCGGTCGGCGGGCCCAGGTCGAGCGCCACGCCGTAGGGGACGTCGTCCGCGCCCGGCGTGGTGAGCACCGCGAACCGGTCCTCGTCGGTGAGGGCGCCGATCGCCTGCCGCAGGCTCTCCCGGACGGTGGACAGCCGGCCGTCGGGGCCCAGCACCGAGTTGGAGACGTCCAGCACGAAGACGACGTCCCTGGGCCCGGCCCCGTCGGTCACCTCCGCCAGGTGCGCGGCGGCCCGGTCCGCGTCCGCCACGTCCGCGCCCCGGGGCAGGTCGGCGACGAAGGGGCGCTCGTTGTACTGCTCGGGCCCCCGGAGCCAGCCGTCGTCCTGCCAGCGGCGGAAGCCCTCGGCCCGCAGCGCCTCGCCGCCGGCCTCGCCGGCCAGCCAGGCCCCCAACAGCTCGACGGCCAGCTGCCGTTCGACCGCGTCCCGGTCCGCGTCCCGCCAGCGGACCGGGACGAAGCTCAGGTCCAGCGGCGGGACGTCGGACGGGTAGTAGGCGGTGTACAGGTCCCGCATCGTCGCGCGCCAGCCGCCCTCGGGCAGGCAGGCGGCCGGCGGGTCGCCGACCAGCGGCAGCATCGACCGCTCGGAGAGCAGCAGGTCGGGCGAGGGCGCGTCGGGGCGCAGCGAGCAGACGAGCGCGGCGTCGTCCGGCACCGGCTCCGGGTCGGGCAGCCGGCCGGCGCCGGCCGTCATGCCGTGGGCCAGCGCGGCGTCCGAGGACTGCGGGGCCGCGCTCCGCACGTCGCCCGCCGCTTCCAGCAGCGTGGTCAGGGACTCGCCGGTGCGTGCCACGTCGGGCAGCGTCCCGTTGGCCGCCACCACGGCCGGCACCCGGGCGATCTCGGTCGGCTCGCCCAACTCGACGCGGCTGTCCCGCAGTCGGGTCGCCGGCCGCACCCGGTCGGCCGTCGCCGAGCTGGCCGGCAGCCACACGTCGGGCAACGGGCCCACGTCGCGCAGGAGTTCGCGGCACGGCTCGGACCGCTCCTCCTCGGCGCAGGGCCGGCCGGGCGAGGCCCAGTCGGCCGAGTGCTCGAAGGCGTCCACCACGGCTGCGCCCGGCGCGCCATAGACCTGCACCTCGACGCGGCGGCAGTCGTCGCGGCCCGAGCCGATTCCGCGGGCCAGGTCCCGCCGCTCCTCGTCGAGGTCGCCCACGTCGAACGCGGCGAGCGCCCGGGAGAGCGGCTGCTGGTACTCGGGCGTGGTCAACACCCGCAGCTGGAGCGGAACGGCGCAGCGTTCGGCCGCCGCCCGGCCGTCCTGCCACCGGTCCCAGGCCAGCCAGGGGAGCAACGCCGCCAGCAGCGCCAGCGCCACGGCCCCGGCGGCGGCCGCCGGCCACCAGCGCCACCCGCGGAACCGCCACCAGGCGGAGCGCAGCCGCAGCCAGACGGCGAACAGTCGGTCGGGCAGGTCGGCGCCGCGCGGCGCGCTGACATGGGAGAGCACGATGTTCCCGCCGCCGCGCCGCTGGGTGAGCGCGGGCTCCCAGTCGTTGGGGTGGCTGAGTTCGTCGACGGCCGCCCGCCCCTTGTCGCGCAGGGACAACTGCGCCATCCGGACGAGGAGTTCCTCGACCCTGGCCCGCTGTCCCCGGTCCGTGCGCAGGGCCCGCAGCGCGACCAGCAGCGCCCGGGTGAACGGGGTGGGGCCCACGCCGTTGCCCTGGTCCTGGTCGTCGCGCGCCCGCGCCGAGGTGAGCAGCGCGAACGCGCTGTGGCCCGGCTCCTCGACCCGGTGCGCCTGGCCCGAGTAGCAGCAGTCGAGGATCAGCACCACCTGGCGGGCGCGCGAGCTGCGCACGGTGTTCCGCAGCCAGGTGTAGGAGACGGCGTGCTCCCACACCCGCTCCCGGGGGCAGTCGCTGGGCACCAGGTACAGCTCGGTGGTGTTGTCCCTGGTGTCGAGGTGCAGGTGGCCGTGGCCGCTGAAGTAGATCAGCAGCAGGTCGCGGGCCGCGCCGGCGGCGCTCCTGATCTGCTCCTTCATCTCCTCGGCGCCGGGTGAGTGCAGCAGCCGGGCGCGGCTGGGCACACTCCTGTCGTGCTCGTCGTGCCCCAGCAGCTCGTTCCGCAGCTCGTACAGGTTGTACGCGACGCCGGGGATGTCCTCCCAGCCGGCGTCCTCGTAGGTGGTGGCGCCGATCAGCAGCACCCGCGAGCGTCGGGCGTTGGGCAGCTCCTGGGTCATGGGCGCCCGCCTACGCCCGTCCCCGCCGGTCGTCTCCCCCGTCGCCGTCCCGGTCCCGGTCGCCGTCGCCGTCCCGGTCGGCGCCGCCTTCGGCGCCCGGCCCCTGGCCGCCGGCGAGTTCGGCGACCAACCGCCGCAGCGCGCCCCTGGTGCGGTCCCGTGAGGTCACCGCCACCGTGCCGCCGCCCTCCCGGGCGACCCGCAGGGTCAACGGCCTCCCCTGGTTGCTGAGGTGGTTGACGAGCGAGCGCAGCACCGCGTGCAGCCCGTCCTCGACGGACGCGGCGGGCCCGGGGAAGGCGGTGAGGGAGAGCGTGCGGCCGCCGCTCATCCCGTGCCTCTCGTCGAGATAGCCGAGTTCCCTCCTCGGCAGATCGCTGTCGCCGCGCAGCCAGGCCATCAGCAGCGGGCCGTCGTCCCCCGCCGGGTCCGCCTCGACCACGTCGATCAGCAGCCGCAGGGCTCCCCGGTCCGTCCCGTCCTGGTCGTCCGGGTCGTCCGGACCGTCAGGACCGGCGGTCGGCTCCTCCGGATCGGTTTCGCTCACCGCGACGCCTCCCCCCGAGCACGCCTGAAGGTCACTGCCGGCCAGCGCCCCGGGAGCGTCCCGCGCCGGAGCCCTCGCACCGTGCCCTCGACCGGGCACGGAGGGTCAACTTAGCACCACGGCCTGACCGTTGGGAACGGGATGTTGCACCGCCAGCACCGCCAGGTCGTCCTTCAGGCCGCCCCCGGCGTGCCGCCGCACATCGGCGAGCACCCAGTCCAGCAGCACCCGGGGCGTGGCGAAGCGCCGGCCGCGCAGCCGTTCGAGGGGGTCGTAGAAGACGCCGTCCCGGTCCCTGGCCTCGCTCAGTCCGTCCGTGTACAGCAGCAGGTGCGCGCCGGGCGGGAACGTCGCCGTGGTGGCCCGGTCCCGGTGCCCGTCCAGCTCTCGCAGGCCCAGCGGCAGCGCGGCGTCCCCGGAGAGGTAGCGGGCCTGGCCGCCCGGGTGCAGCAGCACCGGCGGCGGGTGGCCCCGGTTGATCATGCGCAGCCGCAGCGGCGGGTCGTCGGGCAGCTCGACGAGGACGGCGGTGGTGAAGCCCTCGTTGGACTCCAGGTCGGGGCGGTTGCGCCGCTCCCGCAGCAGGGTGTCCTCCATCCGGGAGGCGACCGCGCCCAGTTCGGCCTCGCTCTCGGCGGCCTCGCGGAACGCGCCGAGCAGCACCGCCACCACCTCGGTCGCGCCCAGGCCCTTGCCCCGCACGTCGCCCACCAGCATCCGCACCCCGTGCGGCGTCTCCCGCACCGAGTAGAGGTCGCCGCCGATCAGCGCGTTCCGTTGCGCGGCGCGGTAGCGGGCCGCGACCCGCAGCCGGCCGACCCGGCCCGGCGGCTCGGGCACCACGGCCCGCTGCACCGTCTCGGCGATCCGGCGCGCCGAGGCCACCCGCTCGTCCCTGCGGGACAGCATCCGGTTGAGCAGCAGCGCGAACAGGCCCATCGAGGTCACGGTGCCGACCTTGATCGTGGCCTCGGCGCCGATGGGGGCGATCCGCAGCATCTCGACGACGACCAGCAGCGTCGCCAACACCCCGTAGATCCCGGTCGCCCAGAGGGACAGCACGGGCGCGGCCGCGATCGGCGCGGCCACATAGAAGGGGGTGAGCGTGACATGCGGCGGCGTCACGAAGTCCAACAGGCCGCCGACGGCGAGCAGCGCCCCCGGCACCGCGGGGTACAGCCGCCACCAACCAGCGCCGGGATCTCGCGTCCGCACCTTCCCACTGTGCGACCGGCGAGCGTGGCGCGCGACCCGGTCAGCAGGGCGCGGCCGGGCCCCAGCAGCCCGGCCGCGCCACGGCACGGCCGGCCTGCGGCCGTGCGGCACCGATGCGCTGATCAGGCGATGCCCGACCGACCGCCGCGTATCAGCCACGACACGCCCTGGGAGAGCCGAGCGGGCACCCCAGAACCCACCACCGGCCGCTTCCCGTACCGCCTCATCGGACCCCCTGCGTTCCCACGGGACGGCAGCGCCACGCTGCCCACCGGCAGCCTTTCCTGGGCCGCACGGCGCGGAAACCGGGCGCCCGAAGCGCCGGCGGGCGCGCGGCGCTTCGGGCGGTGGTGCGCGGCGCGCGGGCGCGCCCCGGCTACCAGCGGTGGTGAACCTGGGCGCGCACCCGCCGGTCGTAGAGGTCGCGCACGGCGGCCAGCGTCGGCTCGTCCAGCGGCGGCAGCGCGGCGGCCCCGGCGTTGGCCGTGGCCTGCTCGGCGGACCTGGCGCCGGGGATCACGGAGGTCACCCCGGGCTGCTGGATCGCCCAGCGCAGCGCGCCGGCCGCCGGGCTCACGCCCTCGGGCAGCAGCCCGGCGAACTCGGCGGCCGCCGCGACGCCGGTCGCGAAGTCCACGCCGGAGAACGTCTCGCCCTGGTCGAACGCCTCGCCGTGCCGGTTGTAGCTGCGGTGGTCGCTCTCGGCGAAGACGGTGGACTCGGTGTACCGGCCGGAGAGCAGACCGGAGGCCAGCGGCACCCGGACGATCACGCCGACGCCGGCCGCCTCGGCCGCCGGGAGCACCCGCTCCAGCGGCTTGAGCCGGAACGGGTTGAGGATGATCTGGAGGCTGGCGACGCCGGGCCTGGCGATGGCGGCCAGCGCCTCGTCGCAGGTCTCGACGCTGACGCCGTAGCCGGCGACCCGCTCCTCGGCGACCAGGGTGTCCAGCGCGTCGAAGACCGCGTCCGAGTCGATCACGGCGGGCGGCGGGCAGTGCAGCTGCACCAGGTCCAGCCGGTCCACGCCCAGGTTGGCCCGCGAACGGTCGGTCCAGGCGCGGAAGTTGTCCAACGTGTAGTGCTCGGGCAGCTGCTCGACCCGGCGGCCCATCTTGGTGGCGACCAGCACCTCGGCCTCCGGCCGCTCCCGCCCGAGGTCCCGCAGGAAGCCGCCGATCAGCCGCTCGCTGCGGCCGTCCCCGTAGACGTCGGCGGTGTCGAGGAACGTCACCCCGGCCTCGACGGAGGCGTCGAGCACCTCCCGCGCGGCGTCCTCGGAGACCTCGCCCCAGTCGCCGCCCAGCTGCCAGGTCCCCAGCCCCACGACCGAGACCCGCCGCCCCAACCTGTCAAACGCGCGTTGCTCCATGCGGGCATCCTCTCACCGGCGCGCGGGGGCCCACGGGAAGCCCCTTGGGCCACGACCACGAGTCTCCTTGCGAGTCTCCTTGTTGGTGAGGTGAGCGAGGCGGGAACCGGAAACGTCGGCGGGCAGGCGGGGCGTGGCGGGCCGCTGCGGCCCGCCACGCCGTTCACCGAAGGGGAGAGGTCAGACGTGACATCAGCGCCGCGATGGCGTCCACGTCGTCGCTCTGCCGCAGGTCGTCCGCGATCCGATTGGCCCGTACGAATCCGCACTCGACACAGCGGTGCATGATCGCCAGGCCCTTCTTCCTGCGGTGCTCGATGTGCTGGGGGCGCATCAGGCCGTGGCAGGTGGCGGCGCGGTCCCCGGGCATCAGGTCGACGTGCTTCGACCACAGACACGCGGGGCAGTGGTTGCGGTAGCTCCCGTTGGTCAGCGGCACCACGGACGCGCCGCAGTGCTCGCAGGTGAATCCCTGGTTCTGTGCTGCTCTGTTGATGACGGTGCCTCCGGACCGAAGAAACGAGCTGTCTTCGACCGGGGCGCAGGGTTCCGTTCGCTTCTTCCCGCGCCAGTCCGCGATGGCGGATGGGCGGTCCCAGGCTTGTCGCGGGCGATGGACCGGTTCACCGCCCGTTCCCCCTCGTCAGGGGTCGGCGATTACTTCCGCTTCCGGCTTCACCGGGGCATGTCTCATCCCACGGTTCCGATACCACGACCGGGTTTGTTGGTTTGTCCCGGTCACTGTCAGCCGAGCCTCCTCAGCTGCCAGCGGTAGGTGTCATCCCGCGCTCACTGGCGTGTGGCCTCGTCCCCTGCCGTCACAGCACCGCCCGTGCGGGGCGGGTGTGAGGCGTCGTCATGTCACCTCCCTCGCGGTCGTCGGACCGTTCGTCTCCGCCGGCGGGCTCCCTGGGCGGGCGCCGTCATCGGCCTCGGACGCTTGAGAAGCCTCCCGTACCTCCCTGACCAGCGTGGGAATGCCCTGGGCACAGCACGCGAGGGCCAGGATCATCCCGAGTCCGCCCACGAGGAAGACACCGCGCACCCCGATGGCGGCTCCCAGGAAGCCACCCACCATCATGCCCAGAGGTGTCGTGGCCGACGTCACCAGGCGGAACACGGAACGTGCCCAGCCGAGAGATCCCCCGTGCCAGGTCGGGACAGGATGCGAACGGCGCGAAGGAAGGGCCCCGGCGAGCCGAACCGGCCGGGGCCTTGATCTGGCGGATGCCCCAGCAGCCCCGTGCACCCGGGGTCGGCCGTGCTCCGTCGTGGTAGGCCGTGTGGGACTCGAACCCACAACCAATGGATTAAAAGTCCACTGCTCTGCCAATTGAGCTAACGGCCCGCACGGAGCAGCATAGCTCCCCCACTCGATCACGGTCCGGGGGAATCGGCGGTGCGCCAGCGCGTGGCCGCCCCGGTCAGCGGCCCGCGGTCGGCGGGGCCCGTTCCCTCCCCGGCCCTCCCGAACCGGTGCGGCCCGCCTACCGGTAGGCCCGCACCTGGAGTTCGTACAACTCGCGGTAGCGGCCGCCGCGTTCGACCAGTTCCTCGTGGCTGCCGGCCTCGGCGAGGCGGCCCTCGTGGAACACCAGGACCAGATCGGCGCTGACCCCGGGCGAGATGCGGTGGGTGACGAGCACCGAGATGCCGAGTTCGCTCACGATGTGCTCACGGGCGGCCATATAACGCCGGTACAGGCGGTCCTCGATGATCGGATCGAGGCCGGCGTTGGGCTCGTCGAACACGAGCAGGCCGACGTCGCGCCGCATGAAGCTGCGGGCGACCGCGACCTGCTGCCACTGCCCGCCGGACAGCTCGCGCCCGCCCCACCGCCGGCCGAGTTGGGTGTCGAGTTCCTCGACGGTGAACCGCGCCCCCGAGTCGGCGAGCGCCCCCCGGACCGCCTCCTCGTCCGAGGCCCGCTCGACCGCGCCCACCCCGATGGACTCGCGGAGGGTCAGCTCGAACCGCGCGGCGTCCTGGAAGGCGGCCGTCGCCAGGACGCCGCGCTCCGGTTCCGCGCCCGAGTCCGGTTCCGCGCCCGCGCCCGCGCCCGCGCCCAGACCACGGAACGCGACGCTGCCCCCGGTCGGCGCGCACAGGCCGAGCAGCAGCCGGACGAAGGTGCTCTTCCCGGCGCCGTTCTCGCCCACGACCATCACGGAGGCCCCGGCGGGCACGAAGACGTTCACCCCCGACAGCGCGTCGGCCTCGGCGTCCGGATAGCGGTAGGCGACATCGGTGAAGACGATGCCGGCGGCCCCGGCGGCCCCGGCCCCGGCGGCGTCGCCGCGTTCCGGCACGGGGCGGCGGGCGGTGCGGGCGTGGTCCTCCAGCCACAGGAACCGCCGGACCATGCCCGTGCCGCTGATGAGGTCGCGGGTGAGGCCGGACATGCCGGTCACCTGGTTCTGGATCACGTTCGCCATGGCGATCACCGTCGCCACCTCGCCGACGCCGATGGAGCCGGAGACGGCCGACGAGGCGACCATCGCGAGGGCCAGGCCCCAGGCGGTGCCGAAGAAGATCCAGCCGGCGAAGACCAGGACGCTCGCCGTGACGTCCGCCCGGGAGAGCAGGGTGTTGCCCTCGCGCCGGGCGGCCCGGTGGGTGCCGAGTAGGAATCCGCCGCTCCGGAAGACCCGGACCTCCTTCCCGTAGTCCGGGTCGGTCAACACCGAGAAGAGGTGGTCCGAGGCGCGCCGGGTGATGGCGGCCTCGTCGACGGCGCGGTTCCGAATCCGGCCGGCGGCCCGGGTGGCGAGAATGACCGGGATGCCGGCGAGGGGCAGCAGCAGCAGCCGCGGGTCGATATAGGCGAGCGCGGTCATCGCGACCGCGATGCCGAAGAGGAAGGAGAGGCTGGAGACGGAACTCCACACGACGGAGATGATCGCCGACGGCTCCCTGCGGACGGTCGTCAGCCGGTCGGCGAACCCGGCGTTCTCGTAGGGCTCGATCGTGCCCATTCCGCCGGCGAGCCGGATCAGGCGCTGGTCGACCTCGTGGATGGACCGTTCGGTGACCGTGGTCTGCACGGGAAGCATGACGGAGAACGCCCCGAACATCAGGGCGACGAGAAGCGCTGCGGAGACGCTGCCGCCCACGATGCGCGCCGTGTCGCCGTTGGCGACGCCGTCCACCATGAAGCCGAGCGACACGGCGGTCGCCGAACCGTGCACCGCCAACAGCAGATTCGCCAGCACCACGATCGCGATGCGCCACCAGCCGGACCGTCCGGCGACGCGCCACGCCCAGCCGTAGGCCCTCAGGCTCTCTCTCATGACACATACCTGCTTGCCTGGAGGTCGTACATTTCCGCGTACCTGCCGCGCAGCCCCATGAGTTCGCCGTGCGATCCGGACTCGACGATCCGCCCGTACTCCAGCACGTGGATGCGGTCGGCCCTGCGGACGGTGGAGAAGCGGTGGGAGACCAGGATCTTGGTAACGCCCACGGTCGCCGACATCAGTTCGTCGAAGAACTCCAGCTCCGCGCGCACGTCCAGCGCGGCCGTCGGCTCGTCGAGCACGAGGAGCGCCGAGCCCAGCTCCACCCCGTAGAGCGCGCGCGCCAGCGCGATGCGCTGCCACTGCCCGCCGGAGACGTCGACCCCGCCCGGGTGGTCGGCGGACAGCACGGTGTCCCAGCCGTTGGGCAGCCGTTCGACGAGGGAGGTCAGGCCGGCCGCCGAGGCCACCGCCGCCAGGCGCGCCCGCTCGGCGGCGGCGTCGGCGCCTCCGGAGCTGGCGGCGTCGCGGCCGAGGCAGACGTTCTCTCGCAGGGTCAGGTCGTACCGGCCGAAGTCCTGGAAGACCGCCGAGACCGGGGGCGGCGCCTGGCTGCCCGCCGCCTCGGCGGCGCTCGGGGCGCCCACCGTGACGGACCCCGAGGTGGGCTCCAGCAGCCCGGCGACCAGCTTCATCAGCGTCGTCTTGCCGGCGCCGTTCTCCCCGACGAACGCGATGGTCTCCCCGTGGCCGATCTCGAACGAGACGTCCCTGAGCACCGGCCGCTCGGGGACGTAGGCGAAGGCGACGTTCCGCACCGCCATCGCGGCCGGCTGCTCGGCGCTGTGCGTCTCCCGGACGACGGGCGGCGTGGCCTCGGCCAGCGCCTCGATGTCCTGGACCGCCCTGACGCTCTCGAAGCCGTAGCGGATGGGCAGGTCAGCCTCCGGCTGGAGGCCGCCGAGGTAGATGAGGGAGGTGAGCGCGCCGCCGAGGGCGATCGCGTCGCCCGCGCCTATCCGGCCGTCGACGAGGCCCCGCGCGATCACCAGCGCGGCCAGGCAGCCGACCACGAACACCGAGCCGGCCACCGCCACCATCTGGAGCCCGACGACGGACCGCCGCTTCCACACCTCGCGCATCGCCCCGAACCACTGCGTGGCGTGGCGGGTGACCACCCAGTCGGCCAGCCCGAAGAGATGGATCTCCCGCGCGGTGTCGCGTTCCAGGGCCAGGTTTCTCACATAGTCGGCGCGACGAATTCCCTCGACATCCCCGTGCAGCACCTCGAACGTGCGGAACCACAGGATCAGCGTGATTCTCCGAATGACCAGCGCGCACAACAGGACGCCGACTCCCAGCCACCACTCGAAGGAACAGAGAATGCCGACGAGCAGGAGCCCGGCGAGTTTGTTCGGCACGAAGTAGCCGTATCCACGAACGGTCGCCCCCGGGCTTCGGTCCTCCGTGAGAAGCCCCTTGGACGAGGCGGCGAGATCCTGCACGCGGGGCTGTTCGAGCTGGGCGACGGTCAGCCGGGACGACATGGCGGTCAGGAGGTTGTCCCGGAACTCGAGTTCGACCTCCCGCGCCAGCACGGAGACGACGGCGTCCTTGACGGCGGGAACCGATGCGGTCAGGAAGGCGGTGATCGCGGCGGCCACGACCCAGGAGACATAGCCGGTGCCACGGGCGACCGCGTCGATCAGCCCGGCGGCGATCAGATAGCCGGCGGCCGGTAGCAGCCCGGCGAGAACCATCGTGAGAAGGGCGACCACGGTAAGCCCCGGCCGGCTCCGCACGGACGTTCTCAGGACTTCCCTCAACGCTCCACTGCGCGAGAAGTCTCCTATGCCGAAAAGCGCGCGAAAACTACTCATGTGTCCTTCCCGCCCCACAGCAGTAAGCGGCCATGTCTTCGCGAATGAAAACGCCGAACCGACCCGGCCGCGCTGCACGCTACCACGCACGATCGCAAGCACGGAAGGCCGCAAGGACACCGCACAGGAGGCGTTCAGCAAAGCCCGCGAAGATTCAGCAAAGAAAGCAGTTCCGCCACATGAGCACTCGAGGTTCGCGGGGTCGCTCCCGTACGATGACGGCCTCGTCGCCGGAAAACCGCGAAACCGGAGACCCGGCGAAACCGGAAACCCGCGCGCCCTGTCCGCCGCACCGGAAGACACCGTCCCCACGCGCCCGCGCCCCCTGCGGTGCGGCGCCGAGGTCCCGAGTGCCGCGACACCCCTCGATGGTGCGCGCCCGGGCCGGGACGTCGGACGAGTCCCGAGCGGCCGTCCACCCGGCGCATCCGATGCCCGAGATCGCGTCCGCCGCACAAGCCGCACAAGGATGAGGCGAACACAATGAAGCTGCTCTTCATGCCCTACCCCTCAGCGACCGGGACCTGGGGCTGCACCGTCTACCAGCTGGCGATCGCCCAGGAGGCAAGACGGCGGGGACACCGGGTGCTGTTCCACGCGTGCCCGCCGACCTCCCGGCTGCTGCGGGAGAACGACTTCGAGGTGCGGGACTTCGAGGGCGTGCGGGGCGAGAACATGGCGACGACGATCGACGACATCTACGACGTCTTCACGGCCCTCTCGCTCGACGACGGCGACTACTGGGACCAACTGATCGAGTGGGAACGCCAGGTGATCGACGACTTCCGCCCCGACGCCATCGTCGCCGACATGCGACCGACCGCGACCGTCTCCGCATTGCGCGCCGGCGTTCCGCTGGTCGGCATGGCCTCGATCGGCACCGATCCCCGGCTCCAGCGGCCCGAGAACCGACCCGAGGGGCATCCCCTCGACGACCTCGCCCGACGCACGGCGCGACGCTATCTCGGGCGCACCGTCGACACCTTCCCCGAGCTGCTCTTCTGGTCGGCGGACCGCAAGATCGCCAGCAGCTTCCCCGCCTTCGAACCCGAGCTGGCCGACGTGCCGGGACTGACCTACGTCGGCTACCTCGACGGCTTCAACCGGCGCGGACTCGACGAGCTGCCGCCGCGCCCGGAGCGGCTGGTGGTGGCGTATCTGAGCACGGTCGGCTGGAACTCGGACACGATGATCCGTTCCCTGGCGCGCACCGCCGAGCTGGCCGACCTGCGGATCTGGTGCGTGACGAACGCCAACGGGAGCGTCGAGCGGTTCGACGACCGCCTGACGCTCTTCGACTACCTGCCGATCGACGAACTCCTCCCGGAGTGCCGGGGCCTGCTCTTCCACGGCGGCCAGGGCACCTCGCTCGCCTCGCTCTACCACGCGGTGCCCTCCGTCGCGTGCCCCGGGCAGAACTACGAGCGCGTGTACAACGCGGACCGCATCGAGTCCCTGGGCTGCGGTGTCCACGCCTCCGTGCTGGACCTCAGGCCGCGCGCGCTCTCCCAACTCCTGGCCCGCGTCATCGAGGACCCGGCGATCAGCGCGGCGACGAGCCGGGCGAGCGAGATGCTCCGCGCCATGCCGGGAGCGGCGGGCGCGGTGGACAGCATCGAGGGCCTCCGGGCCTGAGAGGGACCGCGCCACGACGCGACGGTGGGCCGGGAGATCCTCCCGGCCCACCGGGCCCGGCCCACGTGCGACGCTCGCCGCCCGTCCCCGTTCGACGTGCTCAGTCCCACCGTTCGACGCGGACCCCGTCCAGCGGGCCGCGCTCCCCGCAGACCGCCGCCGCGACCCGGCGGGCGATGGCCGGGGCGAACTTGAACCCGATCCCCGAGCAGGCCACCAGCGTCGCCACCCGGGGCGCCACCCACCGCAGGACGAACGAGCCGTCGGGCGACAGCGTGTGGCGGCCCTGCACCGTCGTGTGCTCCCCGATCCGGCCCAGTGCGGGGAAGTGACGCCGCAGCGCGGCGAGGTCCCGGCGCCGGCTCTCCCGCGCAATCTCCAGGGCGCCGACGTGGGCCACCGAGGCGGGGGCCGAGAAGTGGCCGAACTGGAGCCGGCCGCCGGCGCCGAGCGGGACGACGCAGAAGCGCTCGTCGCCCTCGGCGAACAGGTGGAAGGCGTCGCGAACCGAGGGGTCCCCGGCCCCCTCGAACGTGGCGAGCTGCATGGGCGCCGGCTCCACGCGGAGCCCGGGCAGCCGCGCCCACCCCGGGTGGTGCGCGCTCCACGCGCCGGCGCACAGCAGCACCAGGTCGGCGGCCACGTCCTCGCCGCCCACCCGCAGCCGCGCCGGCCCCGGCCCCACGGGGCGGCGCGCGGCGAGGCCGGCGTGGCGCCCGAAGAGCAGCTCGGCGCCCCGCTCGACGGCGCTCTCGCGGAGCGCGAGCACGCTCGCCCGCGCGTCCAGCAGCCCGGCGTCGGGGTCGCTGCCGGCCGCCGGCCCGGCCGCGTCCGCCGGGCCGCGCAGCACCGCCGGCACGCGGCGGAGGACGGCGCGCCCGTCCGGCCCGGACAGCCGGCGCCACCGTTCCACGGACTCCCGCGCCAGCGGGGCGAGCCACGGGCGTTGGGCGTCGTTCTCGCGCACCATGCGGACGGGCCCCTGGGAGGCGCCCCACACCTGGTCGGCGCCGGAGCGCTCGACCCCCACCACCCGCCGCCCACGCGCGGCGAGTTCGGCGCTGACGGCGCTCCCGTGCACGCCGAGGCCGACGACGACGACATCGGCCCGCCTCATGAGCGGCCCGCCCCGTCGCCGTCGGCCCGTCTCGCCCGGCCGCCCACGCTACGACCCGTGCTCCTGCGGGGCCGAGCCGCTCACCACGACGGTGAGGCGCTCGTCCGGCCGCAGCTCCCCCCGCCCGGCCGCGCCCACCAGGCCGGCCCAGCAGATGAAGGCCGACTTCTCCAGGGTGTAGTCGAGCGGCACGCCCAGCTCGGCGCAGCGTTCGAGGAACACCTCGGCGTTCCGCTCCACCTCCTCGGGCGTCACGGGGTCGATCCGCGAGCCGGTCGCCGCCAGGTGACTCCTCATCAGCGGCAGGGTCCGGGTCGGGTTCGTCGACTGGAGCGTCGGCTCGAACGCGTCCTCCGGCGCGATCATGTCGCCCGGGGCGATCTCCTCCCGCCCCTCCCGGATCGCCGCCCCCAGCACCCCGGCGTCGGCCGCCTGGAAGAGCCGGTAGGAGTGGACGGCGGGGGCCGGCAGACCCGCCGAGCGGGCGCGCCGGATGCCACGTTCCATGCCCAGCGGGCCGTATCCGCTCGCGATGGTCACCGCGATCAGCGTGGTGTCCTGGCAGTGTTCGGCGATGGCCAGGCCCAGCGGGGCCTTGCCCTCGATCTTCCACTGGCTGGGGGCGAGCCGCACGGCGCCGTGCTCCCGGCTGTGCGCGATGGCGGCGTCGGCCGCCGACACCATGGTGCCCGGCACGGCGACGATGGAGGAACGGCCCAGCTCGGTCGTGACGCACTTGTACGCGGACGCCTCGGGAACGAAGCCGGTGACCCGGGTCCCCTCCCGTTCCAGATAGTGCTGGTAGGCCCGGGCCGTGTTGCCGGAGCTGTGCATACAGACGGAGTCGAGTCCCCACTCCGCGCACTTGGCCGCCAGCAGGACGGCCTCGTTGTCCTTGAACGTTCCGGTCTCGTTCAGGGTCTGCGGCAGCAGCCGCACCGAGGCGACGCCCAGCACCCTCGCGAGGTGCGGGCTGTCCAACGGCCGGAGGGCCGCGTCGGCGCTGGCCAGCCGCCGGGGTTCGCGCACCGGGAGCAGCCTCCCGTACCGGCCCACGCCGGGGATGTCGAGAACGGCCTGGTCCCACTTCTCGTAGGCGTCGAACGTCGGTCGCAGCGACCCGTCACAGCGGGCACAGCCCCACTCCGTGGGCCCCTCCGTGTCCTGAACGACATCGCGGCAGTCAGAGCAGACAAACGGCACCGCGTTCTCCCTTCTCAGTCAACCCGGTGACCGACTCAGCGACCAACCCGGTGACGGTCTCGGTGGTTTGGGCGGGGCATGGGCGGCAGGTCACGGCAGATCCCGAGCACCTCGGTGATCCGCCGGCCGACCGAGGCGGGGTCGGCCGCTCGGTCGCGGAGCAGGGCGCTGCCCATGGTGAAGCCCCAGGCCCCGGCCTCCGCGATGCGTTCGATCTGGCTCGCCCCCGACACGCCGCCGGCGACCAGGACCGGCACCTCGACCTCGGCGGTGACGGCGCCCAGCAGGGCCGTCGCGTCGAAGGCGTCCTGGCGGTAGGGCATCACCACGACTCCGCCGACTGAGCCCGAGGCGGTCACCTCGCGGGCCTGGTCCGCCATCTCCTCCGGCGTGCTCTCCAGCGCGAGCGGGCTCCCGGAGAGGGTGCCGACGAACGGCCAGTACTCCGGGGTGTCGTCCCCCTTCAGAGCGTCCGCGACGTCGGGCCGCCAGGCGGCGACGACGCGTTCCACCCCGAGGTCGACGGCGAGTTGGACGCCCTCCTCCTGCCCTCGCTCGCTCATGTCGGCGACCTCCAGCAGGACGGACCCGCCGTCGGCGCGCACGGCGGCCGTCAGCTCGGCGAGGGCGCCCGGCTCCGCGCCGACGTCCTTGAAGGCGACATGGCGGAGGCCGTCCACCGCCAGCCCGCCGTACACCTCCAGGGCGTCGGGGATGGTCACATCCCGTTCGGTCAGCATCAGGACGAACTCCATTGTCACGTCACTCATGTCCTTGACCCCTTACTTCGTCGGCCTTGGTCGGCGAGCCGACGCCGCCACCCGCCGTGCGGGGCGCGCCGGTCGATCGGGAACGTCGGGCGGCATCAGCCGGTCGTCCGCTCGGCGAGGATCGGCAGGGGCAGCGCCCGCCAGGTCGTTCCGTCCTCGAACCGCACGGTTCCGGAGGCGGGTATCTCGACGGGCAGGTGCGCGAAGCAGAGTTCGCGCCCGGCCTTCGGCGAGTACCCGGCCGACGTCACATATCCGGTCGGCGCCTCGGCGTCGATGCCGGAGACGCGCTCCCCGACGGAGCGGCGAGGCGCCTCGGGGCTGTCCGCCTCCAGGCCGGCCATCCACATCCGGCCGCCGAACTGGGCCGGCTTCTGAAGCGCCTCCCACCCCACGTAGGGGGGCTGCTTCCGCCGCGAGACGACGTGTTCCAGGCCGACGTCGAGGAGGTAGGTGCCCCGGTGGATGTCCAGCGGGCACAGGTAGAAGGCGAACTCAGGGCACTCCAGCCGGTAGGTCGCCAACACGTCCCAGCCGCACGGCGTGTAGCGCTCGGGGCGGGCGACCATCGCCCGCCACGCCTCGTTCATCACCTCGGCCGAGCCCCACAGCTCGACGCCGATCACGGTCCTGACCACCCAGGCGTCCGCGCCGCCCCGGGTGCGGACCGGGAGGCCACGGAACCGGCCAAGACGGGCCAGTGGTCCGGCGAACTCGTCGGCGAGCAGCTCCGTCATGGCCGCCAGCCGCCGCGGGCCCTTGAGGTTGAAGGAGCTGAGGTCCGCCTCCTCGACCCGGGTGTCGGGGAACCTCTCGATGGCGTCGTGCAGCCAGGTCGGCGGACGGGTGTCGCCGCCGACGGACAGGTGGAACGTCTCGTCGGCGACCCGCAGCACGACGCCCTCCGTGTCGACGGTCCCCTCCGGGGTCGTGAAGATCACGAAGCTGGCCTGGCCGACCTCCAGCAGGTCCACGCTGCGGGGCGTGAGCAAGTTCAGGAGGTCCGCCGCGTGCGGACCAGCGACGGAGAAGTAGTACATCCCGCCGCACGGGAACGCCCCCGTCCCCTCGGTCAGCGCCGCGTACTGGTCCGTGAACGGGGTGCCCCGCCAGGTGCTGACGGAGGCGACGTTGCCGCCGAGCACGCAGTAGGACTCCGGCTCGCCGTACCGTTCGGCGATCGCGCCGAGGGCATCGCCCGGGTCGTTCCTGCGCAGCGCCCTGGGCCGGGCCAGGATGGCCGGGTGCTCGGGCGGCAGCGTGCGCCACGCCCAGCCGTCGGCCGGGAAGGGGATGGCGGGGCCGAGGTCGAAGCGCGGCCCCAGGTCCCAGGGACGGAGGGCCAGGGCCGTGGACGGGTTGGGGGTCACCCTCTGGTCTCCTTCGCTGACGGGTTCGTCTGCGGGTCCGCTGACGAATGCGTTGCCGGGTTCGCTGCCGGGTTCTGTGCCGGGTTCTGTGCCGGGTGCGCGGCGGGGCTCGCCGCCGGGTGCGTCGGCCGGCTGACGGCCGTCTCGTTCATGTCCGGCCTCCGCTGGTCAGCCGGACCTTTCCGGTGTCCGTCCGGGGCAGCTCCGCCACGACGCGCACCTCGCGCGGCACCTCGACATCCCGCAGCACCGAGCGGCAGAAGGCGAGAACCTGACGCGGGGAGACGCTCAACGAGCGCGACTCCGCCACCAGGACCGGCACCGGGCCCAGGCGCGGATGCGCCTCGACGAGCAGGGCGAAGTCCCCGAGCCCCGGGCATCCGCTGACGAGCCGGTGCACATGGGAGAGGTCGACGTTCTGGCCGGCGACCTGGATGACCTGGTCGGCCCGCCCCGCCAGCGTCAGCGTTCCGCCGTCGAGCGTGCCGAGGTCGCTGGTGCGCACCTCACCGTCGGGGAACGGCCGCAGCACACCGGCCTCGCGGTAGCCGACGCCGTGGCCGGAGCCACCGACGACGATCCGGCCCCCGGACGAGCCGTCGGCCGCCGGCTCGACCCGCACCGTCATCCCGTCCAGCGGCTCGCCGACGGTCTCCCGCAGCGTCGCCGGGTCGGAGGAGGTGTTGAGGGTCACGGTCCCGGCCTCGGCCAGGCAGTAGGAGCTGCGCGGGGGAACCCCGAGATGCTCGCTGACCCGGTCGAAGGTGGCACCGGGAAGGGGCGCGGAGCTACAGATCGCCCACCTGAGGGCGTCGTAGCCGTCCCCTGGCCCGCCCCTGGCAAGCACCTCGTACATGTAGGGGACGCCGTAGACGAGCGTGGGCCGCACGAGGCGCACCTGGCGGTGGGCCTTCGCGATCCGCGCCCCGCCGAGCCGCCCGACATGCACCGTGGCGCCCGCCAGCAGGCCCGGCAGGAGGACCATGCCCAGCACGCCGGCGACCGACAGGGGCAGCGGCGAGTAGAGGACGTCGTCGCCGGTCAGCTCCAGGCGCCGGGCGTAGGCGCCGACGTTGTTGGCCAGCCCCGCGTGGCTGAAGCTCACGCACTTCGGGGTGCCGGTGGTGCCCGAGGAGGCGATGTCCAGCGCGATGTCCCCGGGCCGGCAGCGCTCGGCCGGGGCCGACGCGGCGTCGGCGGCGAGGAGTTCGGCGTAGGCGGCGGCGTCGCCCTCCGGCGACGGGCCGGCTCGCACGAGCAGCGCGGCGCCCGTCTGGTCCCGGATCGCGCGCAGCGCGTCGGGCTCCGCCGAGGCGGCCACCACGGCCGGCCGGGCGCCGACCCACCAGGCCCCCAGGAGGGAGGCGAGCAGTTCGACCCCGCCGCCGTCGTCGACGAGCAGGACGCCGTCGTCCCGCCCCAGGCCGCGCGCCGCGAGGCCGGCGGCCGCGCCGCGCGCGGCCGCCACCAGTTCGGTGGCGCTGTGCCGGCGGCCGTCCACGACCACGGAGCCCCGGCTCCGGCGGAGGAGTTCGAGAAGGGTCTCTCTTTCCACAGTCATCGCCGGTTCCTAACCGTGCTGCCGCTCTCCGGCGCGTTTTCCCTCGGTGAGCGACGTGATCGACGAGACCAGGCCGTTCAGCGAGGTCCACCAGTCGAGCTGCGCCTCGACGATCTCGTCGGAGTCGATGTCGAACTCCTCCTCCAACAGGACGAGGAGTTCCAGGACCTGAAGGGAGTCGAGACCGCTCAGGTCGTCCTTCTCGGCGTCCGGTGGATAGCCGAGTATGTTCTCCACAACGGCGAGGACGCGCTCGCGGACGTTGTTCTCCTCGGTGGGCCGATCTGCCATGAGCGTTCGCTTTCCGTGTCGTGGGAGCGCGGCCGGGGGCGGTCGCCGTTCACCGCGCTCTCGTGCTGTCTCGGAGAATCACTGCGACGGGGCGGCTGTTACTCGAAACGGAAGTACTTCGGCCTTTTCGGCTGCCCCTTGAAGTCCTTGGGGATTTCCGACACGAACTCGATCTTCTGCGGAATCTTCGTGGCGCTGAGCTGTTCCCGGCAGTGGCCGAGCAGCTCCTCGGCCGAGGTGCCGGGGGCGGCCACCACGCGGGCGACCGGCGTCTGCCCGAGGCGGTCGTGGTCCTCGCCGACGACGAGCACGTCCTCGACGCCCGGGTGCCGCAGCAGGGTGTCCTCGATCTCCTGGGGGTCGAGCTTCGCGGCACCGAAGTAGATCTTGTGGTCGTCGCGGCCCGTCAGGCGGATGAAGCCGTCCCGGTCCCGGTAGCCGATGTCGGTGCTGACGACCCAGTCGCCCTGGAACACCGCCGCGCTCTCCTCGGCGTTGTTCCGGTACCTGACGGCCGTGAAGGGACTCCGGACGCAGACGCGGCCCTCCTGCCCCTCGGGCAGCACGGTGCCGTCCTCCGCGCGGATCTCGACCTCCACGCCGTCCAGCGGCCGGCCGACCGAGGTGGCCAGGATCTCCGGGTCGTCCGATGCGTTGAACGCGATGTGCCCCGACTCGCTGCTGCACATGATGTTCCGGGGCGCGATCCCGGTCTCCGACAGCAGCCGGTGGATCGTCGAGGGGCGCAGCCGGGCCGAGGTGGTCAGGGCGAGGCGCACCCGCTTGGTCTGCGCCGGCTCGGGCCGCCTGCGCACGGCGAGTTCGTAGGAGTACGGCGTTCCCGACATCACCGTGATCTCCCGCTCGCCGATCGCCTGCCAGAACTGGCGCGGCGACTGGACGGGGACGGTCACCACGGCGGCCCCGGCGACCAGCGCCGGCAGCACGGAGGTCGTGGAGAGCGCCGTGGTCATGGCCGTCACCCGGTCGTCCGCGGTGAGGCCCGTCGCGGTGACCAGCTGCTCGATGTCGGCGTCGAGCCGGCTGACCGGCCGGTCCACGCACTTGGGGTGCCCGGTGGTGCCGCTGGTGAAGGTCTCGTGGGTGGCGTCCTTCGCGGCGTCGCCGACGGGACCCGGGGGCGCCTGGAGCAGGGTGGCGAAGGACAGCGTCCCCGAGCCGTCGGGCGTGACGTCCGAGACCTTCACGACGGGCTCGCACGCCGCGAGCGCGAACTCCAGCTCCCGGTCCTTCAGATAGGGCGGCAGCACCGCGACCCGCAGGCCCAGCGACCAGCCGGCGAGCGTCAGGGCGAGCGACTCCTCGAGACCGGGGTGGGAGATGACCAGACAGACGTCCGCCTCGGCCGGGCGCACGGTGCGGCGAAGTCCCTCGGTGAGCCTGCGGGTGAGTTCCGCGAGCGCGCGGTACGACGTGGTGCGCCCGTCCCCGACAATGGCCGGCCGGTCGTCGTTCTCCCTTTCCAGCACTGCGTTGACGATGCTCGCCATGTGCGCCTCCTCGATATCCACGTCAGGCTTGTCCGGGCGCTGGAAATCGAGGCCGATTTCCGCTCCTCGAAGGAGGGAGAAAATCCCCCGCAGCCTGTTCGACTCGACAAGGTCACACCACCGCACAACGCGTCGTCAACTGTTCGTCGAGCGCATGTGAACGCGCGGAAGAAAGCGGTGTCGCACACGTGGGAACAGCCGTGCGCGCACCCGCTTCAACGGGTGGGCGCACGGCGGTTTCCGACCGTTCGCCGAATGTTGTGACTCGGTCAGCCCTTTCTGGGAGATTCCGGCCGGAACGTCAGGAGAATTCCACGAATTCGAGGAGCGGGGAGTGTTCGCTCCCGGTCAGCGCGGCCAGGTAGTGCTTGCGGAGCACGGAGAGCGCCGAGCCGGTCGGGAGGTCGAGGTCGTCCACGCGGGAGACGTCCACGAGTTCCGCCAGCGTCCCGGCCAGGGCCATGCCGTCCGCCGTGTGGACGTCCGTCAGGGTCACCGGCGCCCGGGTGAAGGGGACGCCCACCTCGGCGGCGAGACGCTCCACCACGTCCACGGTGATCGACGGCAGGCACCCCTCCCACGGCGGCGGGGTGACGACCGCGCCGTCGCGCTCGACGAGCACCGCCGCGCCGGCCGCCTCCGCCAGGCGGCCCTCCGGGTTGAGGAGGAGCGCGTCGTCGTAGCCGGCCGCCCGGGCGGCGAGCCGGGCGAGGCGCGTGAGCTGGTAGTTGGCCACCGCCTTCACCTGCGCCGGCAGGGAGTCGGGCGCCGGCCGCCGCAGGGCGGAGACCTGCGTCCGCACCGTCGCGTACTCCCTCGGCTCCTGGGCGAACGCCGCGATCGTCAGGCTGCACCCGCCGGCGTCGTCCGTGACCCGCGCGCCGACCGCCATGGGCCGCACATACGCGACGGTCGCCCCGGTGGCGGAGAACTCCGCGCGGGCGACGACCGAGGCGGCCCGCAGCACCTCCTCCGCGTCGTAGGCGACGGGCAGCCGAAGGGCGCGCGCGTGGCGCAGGAGGCGCCGGGCGTGCGCCCGCCCGCTCAGCAGCCGGACCCGGCCGTCGGCCGTCAGGTCGGCCCGCATCCCGTCGAACACGCTGGCCGCGCGGACCACGGCGTCCGACATGAGTGGCACGGACAGGTCGGACCACTCCCGGAGTTCGCCGTCGGCCCAGACGGCGCCGTTCTGCTCGGCACTCATGATCCTTCTCCTTGTGTCCACGGGTCGTTTGTCGGCACATACCGCCAGGCGGCGACGGCCGCCGTGAGGCACTCCTCGATCCGCCCGAGCGCGTGGGGGAGCGCGAAGCGGACCTCCGCGTGGGATCGGGCGCTCCTGCCGATGTGGGAACGGACGGAGGGCTCGGTGAGCAGGTAGTCCAGCTTGTCGAGCCACTCGTCCCGCCGCCCCGGCTGGGCCAGCACGCCGTGCCGAACGCTGCTGACCACGTCCCGGTTCTGCGGACAGTCCGCCGCGACCAGGGGGCGCCCCGCCGCCAGCGCGCGCAGGGCGGGGAGCGTTCCCCGGCCGGACGCGCTGGGCACGAGCACCACGTCGCTGTCGGCGTGCAGGGCGGGCAGGGCCCCACGGTCGCGCACCAGCGTGGTGGCGTCCCTCCCGCTCCAGATGTCGTCGGCCGGGCCGGGGCGCTCCTCCCCCGCCGCGAGCACCACGGCGTGCACGCGGCGCCGGCGCTCGGTGCCGAGCCGGTCGAGCAGGGCGGCCACGAAGCGCTGGTCGTCGAGGTCGATGGCGGACACGTCACAGAACACGCGGAGCCGTCGCGACGACGGCGCCTCGCGCCTCGCGCCGTCCTCGACGCGCGGCGCGAACGGGGCGAGCCGCACGCCGGGCGGCACCACGAAGACCCGGTGCGGGTCGGCGCCGTGCCGCACGGCGGCCCGACTCTGGCGTTCCGACTCCACCAGGAGGCACGAGGAGGGCAGGCGCCGGCAGACGAGGCGGAGGTAGCCGGGCGCCGGAGGGTCCTGGCCGAAGAAGTCCGAGGGAAGCAGGAGGAGCAGCGGAACGCCGAGCGAGTCGGCGAGGACCGCCGAGGTGACCGGCGCCGCCGGGCCCATGCCGAGGATCGCGTCGGGTGGGACGGTCAGGCGCGCCAGCCCCTGCCGGGCGCGCGTCGGCACCGGCGATATCGCCTCGTCGGGCCCGGTGGCGCGCGGCTGTTCCCCGTCCTCTCCGGGTGGGCCGCCGTCTGCGAGCGGCAGGAGGGTCACCTCGTGCCCCAGATCGCGGAGCCCGGCGACCAGGACGCGGGGGTCCCGGGAACAGTCGCCCTCCGCCGGGAGGTCGCGGTCGGCGACAAGAACGATTCTCATGAGGTGACGTCCTCGGGGAAGAGGGTCTCTCGCCGCACCAACGGGGTCACTTCCCACTCTTCGGGGCCCCAGGGGGCCGCCGGGAGGTCGTCGAGGGAGACTCCGGCCTCCGGGTGGGATCGGCCCCCTCGGCCGCCCGACCTGATGTGGGGAACGACGGTGTCCGCCAGTCGTTCGGCGAGGAGCGGGGCCAGGGTCAGCTTTCCGGGGACCGCGACCAGGACGTTGCGGTACGGCGTGGGCAGAACGGCCATGGGGGAGATGCCGAGCGCGACATCCCGCAGCGGTTCGACCTTCACCGCCGGGTACACGCCCCACAGGGCGTCGTCGTCGTTCCAGAGGTCGGGGAGGAAGCGCCGCAGGGTCGGCCGGATGCCGGCCAGCCAGGCGGAACGCGCATGGCTGATGTCCGTGCTCGGCGCATAGCTGATGAAGTCCGACACCAGCAGGTGTCTGCTGGTGTCCGTGGCCCGGCCGCGCGGCACCGCGAAGAGGTGGGACGCCTCCTGCTCCGGTATCAGCAGCCCTCTGTCGCCGACCGCCGCCGAGCGCACCACCAGCATGAACGACTGGCGCCTGGCGATGCGGGCGGAGACGTCGGCGTCGAGGAAGATGCCGGGGATGCCCTCCCCGTTGGCGAACACGAAGCTGTCGCCGCGCACGCGGACGTTCCGCTGCCCGGCCCGCACCAGGACGGATGTCGCGGTGGTGCCGGTGCGGTCGGGGTCGAGCCGGAGCACATGGCCGCTCCGCAGCGCGACGGTCGACCGCTCCAGGATCTCCCGGAGCACGTCCAGCGGCCGGATCGCGGTCTCCGGGCCGGTCAGGCGCCAGCGGCAGGGCCCGGCCCCGACCGCCTCGGCCGGCACGCGGCCCAGGCCGAGCCGCTCCCAGGTGCCGACGATCCCGTCGCGTGTCTCGTCCTTCACGCCGACGACCTCGCAGGTCACCACCGCGTCGCGGGCGGCCGTCCGGCTGATGAGCCGATCCCAGCGTCGGGCCCCCCGGTCCAGCTGGTCGATGTCCTCGGGCGGCGCGTCGAGGAACACGGCGCCCCGGTGGAGCCAGCCGTGGCACTTCCCGGTCTGGCCCGAGCAGAGGCTGTCCCGCTCGATAACCAACACCGGCACGCCGCGCGCCTCCAGTTCGACGGCCGTCAGGAGTGCGGTGACGCCGCCGCCGACGACGACCGCTCCCGGCCAACGCAGCTCCGCCGGCGCGCCGTTCACCGGGTCCGACACCGTGTCCGACGCGACGTCGAGGGGGGACGGCGAGCCCGCCGTCTCGTGCGCCGTCACTGACCGCTCACCCTGATGCGGGTGATGTACGTCAGCTGAAGTCCCCGTCGGACGAGGCCGTTCTGCGCCTTCGGGAGTTTTCCCCGAGGAATGCTGCAACACCAGGATTCGGACCCACCGTGCACGCCGATCTCCAGCCAGTCCTTCACCGGGTGTCGCGGATCGTCGAGGGTGGACTCGACCACCGAGAACCAGGCCGGTTTCACCAGCGGCCCCAGCGCGGTGGGGATGGGCCCGGCGAGCGAGAAACGCAGCACCTCGTCCGCTTCGTGGACCGCCACGAGGACCTGGTTCTCCTGCGCGATCACATAGGTCGCGGCGGCGAGTCCGGCGAGCACCGTGCGGTTCCGCCGTGGCTCCCCGAAGCGAACGGTGCCGGACGCGGGGTCGGCCCACACCGTCGCCGAGCCGACGCGCAGCGGTGTCCGAGCCTCCATCGGCCTCTCCTTCCGTTTCCGTCTGACCGGGTGGCACGTGCCGGGGCGTGGTCAGGTCGACGGCCCGACCTCCGCCCTGGGTCCCTCGGCCTTCTGCGCCTCCAGCGAGGAGGCCAGGTCCAGCCAGACGGCGGCGCACTGCCGCGCCACCTGGGCGACGGACTCCCTGGCGTGCGCCGGCACCGTGGTCGCGAGGCGGCGCCACTGCTGATCGTCGGCGTGCGCGCTGAGCAGCCGCAGCAGTAACCGTCCCTGCTCGTTGAGCCGCAGGGCCGGATCGCGCTGCAACCTGAGGATCAGCGCCTGGGCGCCCCGGATGTGGAGGATCGGGTGCAACGTCACGTTCGCGCTGGTGAGATGGCGCGCGACCGCCGTTGACACCGGTTGTGTCCGCGGGGCGTCGGGCGGGGGCTCCTGGCCCCCGGCGGCCCGCCTCTCCCGCGCGACGGCCGGCGCGACGTCCGCCGTGACGGCGGCCTCCGCCGGGGCGCGCCGGCGCCGCTGCGACGCGAGCAGCGGGTCCCGTCCCTGCCGCACCCGCTCGCGCACGTCCTTGGCGGTGGCGGGGGCGATGCCGGCGGCGGCGGCGATCTCCCGGAGCGACGCCTCCGGGTGCTCGACCAGGAACCGCCTCGCGCGTTCCCTTCCGTCGGCCGCGTCGACCGGACGGACCCGGCCGTCGCGCCCCACGCGAGGCGAGTTCAACTGACCGGACTGGTCAGTTGAACGCCGCCGGATGGCGCCCACGGTCGCGGGCGAGATCCCCGCGACGGACGCGATCCTCCGATCCGACCAGGTGGGATGCGACCGCATGATCCTGAGAGCGGCCGCCGAGCGGTCCCGCTGGCTGAGGGCCAGCCCGTGTCGCGTGTTCAACCGGACGGCCACCACGAACTCGTCCTCGCCGTGCCCCTCGTAGAACCGCGCCTCGATGTGGCGGTCGCCTCTCAGCCGGGCGGCCTCGACGCGGTGCATTCCGTCGATGACGCGCATCGTCGCGCGGTTCACGAGGATCGGCGGCAGCCGGTACTCCAGCCGCGCCAGCAGCTCCACGTGCTGCGGGTTCTGCCCTCCCAACCGGGGCGAATCGGCGGGCAGCAGTGAGTCGATGGCCACGGTCGTCACCGTGGAGTCCGAATCCGGCAACCCCGCGCCGTCCTGTGCGTCCGGTTCGGGCCGCGCCACAGGATGGTCTGCCAGTTTTCCGCTGTGCTGCGTCCGCTCAGCCAAGACTCTACCTTTCGGAAAATTCCCTGCCCCCCGGAGCATCCACACACCGTGAGAGAGCGACTGTTGCCCGGTAAGGACAGGCACCATCGAGCGACAATGTGCAAGGTAGTTCAGAATGTGCCGTACTCAACCACGGCCGGCCCGCGTCGGCCGGGCACGCGGACGACAGTGAGCGGGTGTGCGGGATTTCCGCGTTGCTTAAGCGCACTTCGGAAGGTCTGACACAGGGCACGGAAACGGCTCGGGTCCAGGATGTGGATGACCGCGCCCACCTCCCCAAAGCAACTTTGCTACTGCTCACACCATGATTCATGCCTGCGGTTTTGACATGCATCACCAGTTCCAACTGCAAACTGTGGCGAGTCTAAGCCACCCCGGGAGACCTGACAACCCGTCGGGCGACGACCGCACGATCACCCTGCGCAGTCACTCCGCGACTCCTTTCCCCGGCTCGTCGGAGAAAATGAACGACCAGTGACAACGCCGTGGCAAACAAGCTAACCTGCGCTCCAGTTCGGAGACGCCCCGTCATTCGTTGACCGGTGTCGAGCTGAATTAAACTCGGCAGAAGGCGAATGCCTGGCGCCGAGCTTCATCATTGCCACACAGAAAGCGCGACCACCTCGAATGGGCCTCCGTGGTGTCACACGACAGGCCGGCGACATGAATTCCGAGGTGATCGTCGCAGTTGACGCGAGCACGGAGGGGTCCCGCCCGGCCGGACGGAAAGCCCCCCACAAAAACCAAAGGGGCACCCCGCCGGCGGACCGGCGGGGTGCCCCTTTGTCTTTGTCGAGTGGTGTCTCGGCTCCGCTTGCCGCGGTCAGTCCTCGCGCTTCCAGCGCGGCTTGTCCGCCCGGCGGTCGAAGGACGAGGAGGAGCCGCCGGGACGCTCGCCCCGGTAGCCGCCCCGGTCGCTGCCGCCGCGCGGGCGGTCGTCGCGACGGAACCCGCCACGGTGGTCGTCGCGACGGAAGCCCTCGCGCTCGCCACCCCGGAAGCCCTCGCGCCGGAAGCCGCCGCCCTCGCGCTCGCCGCCCCGGAAGCCCTCGCGCCGGAAGCCGCCCTCCTCGCGCCGCGCGTGCGGGCGCCGGTCGTCCCGGAACCCGCCCCGCTCGCCGCCGCCGCGCGGCCGGTCGTCGCGACGGAACCCGCCACGGTCCCCGCCGCCCCGGTGCCCGTCCCTGCGGAACCCGCCCCGGTCACCGCGCTCGCCACGGTCGCCGCCGCGCTCGTTGCGCGCCGCGTCGACCCGGGCGGCCTTCTCGGCCCGCCGCGCCTCGCGCAGCGCCTCCCGCTCGGCCTCGCGCTCCGCCTCGGCGAGGGACTCCGCCCTGGCCTCGGCGGACTTGGCGATCGCCTCGGCCGGGTCGTCGCCGCGCTCCCGCGCGGCCCGCGCCGTCAGCCGCTCCGCCTCGTCGACCAGCTCGGCCGCGCGCGTCTTGGCCTTCTCCAACTCCCGCGCCAGCCGCGCCACCTCGCGCTCCGCGTGCTGGGCCGCGCCCATCGCGGCCTCGGCCTGCACCTCGGTCAGCGAACGGGCGCCCACGATGTCCGCCACGTCCGGCGCGAACAGGTCGCCCCGCCCGATGGTGTGCCGGGCGGCGTCGACGCCCGCGTCCTCCATCAGCCGGAAGATCGTCCGCCGCTGGTGCGGCAGCGCCAGCGAGACGACCGTCCCGGAACGCCCGGCCCGCGCGGTGCGGCCCGAACGGTGCAGGTAGTCCTTGTGGTCACCGGCCGGGTCCACGTTGAGCACCACGTCGATGCCGTCGACGTGGATGCCACGGGCGGCGACGTCGGTGGCCACCAGCACCCTGGCCCTGCCGTCCTTGAAGTCCGCGAGGGTCCGGGTCCGCGCGCCCTGCGTCATCCCGCCGTGCAGCGCGTCCGCGCGCACGCCCGCCTCGCGCAGCTGGCCGGCGACCCGGTCGGCGCCCAGCTGGGTGCGGACGAACACGATGGTCCGCCCCTCGCCGCTGGCGATGGCCGCCGTCAACGGGGCCTTGTCGCGCGGCTTCACGATCAGCACGTGGTGGCTCATGGTGGTCACCGCGCCCTGCGCCGCGTCCACCTCGTGGCTCACCGGGTCGACCAGGTACCGCTTGACCAGGGAGTCGATCTCGTTCTCCAGGGTCGCGGAGAAGAGCATCCGCTGGCCGCCCGGCGGCACCAGGTCGAGCAGCTCGGTGACCTCGGGCAGGAAGCCCAGGTCGGCCATCTGGTCGGCCTCGTCGAGGACCGCGACCGACACGTCGTCCAGCGAGCAGGCCCGGCGGCCGATCACGTCGCGCAGCCGGCCCGGCGTCGCCACCAGCACGTCGACACCGCGCTCCAGGGCGTAGATCTGGTTCCCCATGGAGGTGCCGCCACAGACCACCTTGAGCCGCAGGCCCAGCACGTTGCCGTAGGGCTCCAGCGCGTCGGCCACCTGCATGGCCAGCTCGCGGGTCGGGGTGAGGATGACGGCGCGCGGCCGCTTGGGCTGGGTGCGCCCGCCGGCCAGCCTGGCCAGCAGCGGCAGCCCGAAGCTGAGGGTCTTGCCGGAGCCGGTGCGGCCCCGGCCGAGGATGTCATGGCCGGCCAGCGCGTCGGGGATGGTGGCGGCCTGGATCGGGAACGGGGTGGTGACGCCGTTCTCCGCGAGTTTGCGCACGATCTCCTGGGGAAGTCCGAGATCGGCGAAGGTCATGGTGGGCTCGTCGTCCAAGGGCAATACGGCCTCGGGCGTGGTGAGAGTCATGCGGGGTGAGAACCTTCCGGAGTTCTGAGTCGTCGGCACGCGCCTTTAGCTCCGTAGGTGCTCTGGACCGCCTGCGATGCGATCAGCCACGGTGAGAGAGGAGGTACGCGCCACGCGGCGCGCTTCACAGGGGCGCCGGGCAATGGGATCAAACGATCTACAAGCATACGCACGGCTTCGCCCGGGGCGCAAACGCGCCCCGATTCCCCTTCTCCCAGGGCGAGTTGCGTTCTCCCGGTGCCCGTTGCGCCCTCCCGGCGCACGCCGCGACCGCACGCCGCGCCCCGCACGCCGCCTAACGGCGCCGGCGCCGGCGCCGGCGCCGGTCAGCCGTAGCCCAGGGAGTGCAGCCGCTCGTCGTCGATGCCGAAGTGGTGAGCGATCTCATGCACGACGGTGATCTCCACCTCGGCCACCACCAGCTCCCGGTCGCCGCCCTCGCGCGCGACCATCCGCAGCGTCGGCCCCATGTAGACGGAGATCCGGTCCGGCAGCACCCCCGCGTACCACTCGCCACGCTCCGTGAGCGGCGTGCCCTCGTAGAGGCCGAGCAACTCGGGGTCCTCCGGCGGCGGCTCGTCCTCGACGAAGACCGCCACGTTGTCCATCAGCCGGGTCAGCTCCGGCGGAATCCGGTCCAGCGCCTCGCTGACCAGCCCCTCGAACTCCTCACGCGTCATCTCCAGCACGCCGGCGATTCTTCCGCACGGCGGCGGTCGAGGGGAATGGCCGGCGGCGCACAAGCGTTTTGCCGATGGGCCTCGCGATCGCCTATGCTGCTCGGGCCCACCGGCGGTGTTTCCGTGGGCTCTTCCAGGCCCCCGTCGTCTAGTGGCCCAGGACGCCGCCCTTTCAAGGCGGTAGCGCGGGTTCGAATCCCGTCGGGGGTACCTCGTTCCGTCGCGCTGTTTCGTCGCGCCAAGCCCTGTGGTCTCTCCACGGTGCGCGACCTCTCCGTTCTCTCCTTGCTCCCGGTCCGGGGCCACGGTCTCCTCGGCCCCAACTCCCCCCTCCGAGCTGCGACTTCGCGCCCCGAGCGCCCCGGCCCAACACGCCTGACGGCCGCCCGCACAGCGGTGCGGAGGCCCCTCCTCCGCGTGATACGCTGATCCAGCGATGCCGACCGGTGGCACACGGTGAGCGTTTTCACCGTCTTCCCCGTCGGCGGACAGCCGGGTCCTGTGGAGCAGTTTGGAGTGCTCGCCACCCTGTCAAGGTGGAGGCCGCGGGTTCAAATCCCGTCAGGACCGCTTCGGCTGGGTAGCTCAGTTGGTACGAGCGTCCGCCTGAAAAGCGGAAGGTCGCCGGTTCGATCCCGGCCCCAGCCACACCTCTTGATTCACCCGAGACCCTGGCCCGCCGGCCGGGGTCTTTCCCGTTGGCGCCTCCCCTGAACTACCCCATCGCCGGAAAGTCCCCGCTCACCGCCCGCCCGGGTGGCGCCGGCGCCAGGTCCAGAACACCGCGCAGGACAGGGCCGACCAGCCCGCCAGCACCAGATAGGGCTGGGCGTGCTGGTGTCCGGAGAAGTAGACGGCGGTGTGCTGGGCGTTGACCGAGGCGCCCGGCGGCAGCCAGCGGCCGACCGTGCCGAGGACCGAGGGGAGCAGCGGCCAGGAGACCGCTCCTCCCGAGGAGGGGTTGCCGAGCAGCACGAGAAGCGCCCAGGTGGGGATCAACGCCCAGCGCCCCAGGAGCGTGTTGAACATGGTGAAGAGCATCCCCGCGGTGAACATCGTGGCCGCCAGCGTCAGCCAGGACTGGGGGAACGGCAGCGGCACCACGTCCAGCAGCCAGTCGACGGCCGCTACCACGCACAGCCCACCCAGCAGCGAGTAGCCGGCGATCACCCCGATCCGCTCCAGCGGCCGCAGCCGTGAGGCGTGCACGCCGAGCTGGATCGCGCCGAGGAAGCCGCAGATGACCACGGCCAGGTTCATGTAGAAGAGGGCCAGCCCCCGGGGGTCGCCCGGGTGGAGCGGCCTGATGTCCCGGACGGTGATCTCGTTGCCCGTCTCCCGGGCGGCCTTCGGCGCCGCGCGTTCCAGGAGTTCGGCGACGGAGGCGCCGGCCGCCCCCGCGAGGTCCAGCTCCAGCCGGGCGCCGCTCCCGTCCCCCGAGCCGGCCGACCCCGAACCGCCCCCGTCGTCGGGGCCGCCCCGGGCGGCCCCGACGACGGCGAAGACCCGCTGCCCCTCGATCTCCTCCACAGCCTGTTGATAACTTTCCACCCGCCGCGTCTCGATCGAGCTGTCCAGCCCCCGCTCCAGCGCCCGCAGGAACGCGTCGACGGCGGCCGTCTCGTCCGCAGCGCTCGCCCCCGGCCGTTCCACCACCGCGACCGGCAGGGTGCGCGGCGTCGGGTTGGCCATGGCGTAGCTGTAGGAGCCGGCGAAGATCCCGGCGGAGACGCTCAGAATGAGCGAGATCACCAGGGCCGGCAGGAACGTCCCGCCCTCCGCCGACGGCCGGTGCTCCCCGGACGACCCCTGACCCATCACATAGCGCACCCTAATGACCAAAAGCCGCGTAACAGACAGAACGCGCCAGGCCCGATATCGGCTCGCCGCCCGCCGCGCGAAGGTGAGATTCTGGACTCCGTATGTCTACCGACACCTCCCCCGTCTCCCTCTCGGCCCTCGCCGACCGCCTCCCGTCGCTGAGCCTCGCCGACGAACTGCGGCTCGGCCGCCGGCTCGAAGGCGCCCGCCGCGTCAGGAAGCCCGCCGCCCGGCAGGCCGTGCTCGCCGAGATCGCCCAGGCCGTCGACACCGCCGAGCAGCGGGTCGAGCGTCGCCGGGCCGCCGTGCCGGCCATCGTCTATCCCGAGCAGCTGCCGGTCAGCCAGAAGAAGGACGAGATCCTGGCGGCCGTCCGCGACCACCAGGTGGTGATCGTCGCCGGCGAGACCGGCTCGGGGAAGACCACCCAGATCCCCAAGATCTGCCTGGAGCTTGGCCGCGGGGTGCGCGGCCTGATCGGCCACACCCAGCCGCGCCGGATCGCGGCGCGCACGGTGGCGCAGCGGGTCGCCGAGGAGCTGGGCGGCTCGGTGGGCGAGGTGGTCGGCTTCAAGGTCCGCTTCACCGACCAGGGCAGCGACCGGACCCTGGTCAAGCTGATGACCGACGGCATCCTGCTCGCCGAGATCCAACAGGACCGCGAGCTGCGGCAGTACGACACGATCATCATCGACGAGGCGCACGAGCGCAGCCTCAATATCGACTTCCTGCTGGGCTATCTCGCCCAACTCCTGCCGCGCCGCCCCGACCTGAAGGTGATCATCACCTCGGCGACGATCGACCCCGAGCGCTTCGCCCACCACTTCCGCGACGCGCGGGGCGAGGCCGCGCCGATCGTCTCCGTCTCCGGCCGGACCTACCCGGTGGAGGTGCGCTACCGGCCGCTGCTGGAGGAGAGCCCGGGCGGGGACGGCGAGGACGACGCGGGCGGCGACGTCGACCGGGACCAGGTGACCGCGATCTCCGACGCGGTGGACGAGCTGATGGCCGAGGGCCCCGGCGACATCCTCGTCTTTCTCTCCGGGGAGCGGGAGATCAGGGACACCGCCGACGCCCTGGAGAAACGGCGGCTGCCGCACACCGAGGTCCTTCCGCTCTACGCGCGCCTCTCGCACGGCGAGCAGCAGCGGGTCTTCCAACGCCACAGCGGCCGGCGGATCGTGCTGGCCACCAACGTGGCCGAGACCTCGCTGACCGTTCCCGGCATCCGCTATGTGATCGACCCGGGCACCGCGCGCATCTCCCGCTACAGCCACCGCACCAAGGTGCAGAGGCTGCCGATCGAGCCGATCTCGCAGGCCAGCGCCAACCAGCGCAAGGGCCGCTGCGGGCGCACCAGCGACGGCATCTGCGTCCGCCTCTACTCGGAGGAGGACTTCCTCGCCCGCCCCGAGTTCACCGACGCCGAGATCCTGCGCACCAACCTGGCCTCGGTGATCCTCCAGATGAACGCGGCGGGCCTGGGCGAGGTGGAGCGCTTCCCGTTCATCGACCCGCCGGACCACCGCAGCATCAAGGCCGGCGTCCAACTCCTGGAGGAGCTGGGCGCGTTGGCCGGTTCCCGGCTGACCGAGACGGGCCGCAAGCTCTCCCGGCTGCCGGTGGACCCGAGGCTGGCCCGGATGGTGCTGGAAGCGGAACGGAACGGCTGCGTCCGCGAGGTGATGGTGATCGTCGCCGCGCTCTCCATCCAGGACCCGCGCGAGCGCCCCGCCGACAAGCAGCAGCAGGCCGACGCGCAGCACGCGCGGTTCCGCCAGGGCCCGGGCGAGGACTCGGACTTCATGGCGCTGCTGGCGCTCTGGGAGTACGTGCGGGAACGGCAACGGGCGCTGTCCTCCTCGGCGTTCCGGCGGATGTGCCGCAGCGAGTTCCTCAACTACCTGCGGATACGCGAGTGGCAGGACATCTTCAGCCAGCTGCGGCAGGTCGGCAGGACGATGGGCGTGGAGCCGGCGGGCGAGGAGGCGCCGGCCGCCGCCCCCCAGGTGGTGCACCAGTCGCTGCTGGCGGGGCTGCTGTCCCAGGTCGGGCTGAAGGACACCGAGAAGCACGAGTATCTGGGCGCGCGGGGCGCGAAGTTCGCGGTCTTCCCCGGCTCGGCGCTCTTCAGGAAGCCGCCGCGCTGGGTGATGTCGGCGGAGCTGGTGGAGACGTCCAGGCTCTGGGCGCGGATCAACGCCAGGATCGAGCCCGAGTGGATCGAGCCGCTGGCAGGACACCTGGTGAAGCGCACCTACAGCGAGCCGCACTGGGAGCAGAAGCAGGCGGCCGTGCTGGCGTACGAGCGGGTGACGCTCTACGGGGTGCCGATCGTCGCCCGGCGGAAGATCAACTACGGGCGGATCGACCCGGAGGTCTCCCGGGAGCTGTTCCTGCGCCACGCGCTGGTGGAGGGCGACTGGAAGACCAACCACCGCTTCTACCAGGACAACCGTCGACTCCTCGCCGAGGTCGAGGAGTTGGAGCACCGGGCCCGCCGCCGGGACATCCTGGTGGACGACGAGACGCTCTTCGACTTCTACGACCAGCGGATTCCGGAGGATGTCGTCTCCGGTGCGCACTTCGACTCCTGGTGGAAGAACAAGCGCCGCGAGGACCCGGATCTGCTCAACTTCGAGAAGTCGATGCTCATCAACGAGCGGGCCGGCGAGGTCACCGAGCGCGACTATCCCGACACCTGGCGCCAGGGGCGGCTGGCCCTGAAGGTCACCTACCAGTTCGAGCCGGGCGCCGACGCGGACGGCGTCACCGTTCACCTGCCGCTTCAGGTCCTGAACCAGGTCACCTCGGCCGGCTTCGACTGGCAGATCCCGGGCCTGCGCGAGCAGTTGGTGACCGAGTTGATCAGGTCGCTGCCCAAGCCCCTGCGGCGCAACTGCGTGCCGGCGCCCGACTTCGCCCGCCGCTTCCTGGGGCAGACGCCCGAGCCGACGGACGCCCCGCTGCGCGCGGCGCTGGCCGCCGGGCTGACGCGGCTGACCGGGACGCGGATCGGCCCGGAGGACTTCGACACGGAGAAGGTCCCGGCCCATCTGCGGATCACCTTCCGCGTGGTGGACGAGCGCGGCCGCAAGGTGACCGGCGGGCCGGCCCCCGAGGACAAGGACCTGGAGGCGCTCAAGCTGCGCTTCAAGCCCCGCGCGCAGGCGGCCCTGGACCGGGCCTTCAGCGGGGGCGCGCGGGGCGCGAAGGCGGCGCGCGCCGGCGCGTCCCAGGGCGCGGACGCGGGCGCGGGGGTGCCGGAGCAGCGCACGGGGCTCACCCGGTGGACCCTCGGGACGCTGCCGAAGGTGATGGAGACCCGGCGCGGCGGTCAACCTGTGAAGGCATTCCCGGCGTTGGTCGACGAGGGCAGCTCGGTCGCGGTGCGGCTCTTCGACAGCGAGCCGGCGCAGACGGCCGCGATGGCCAGGGGCACCCGGCGGCTGGTGCTGCTCAACCTGCCTTCCGATCCGGCGAAGTTCGCCCAGCGGAAGCTGGACAACGCCGGCAAGCTGGCGCTGGCCAGCACCCCGCACGGCTCGGTGCCCGCGCTCTTCGACGACGTGGTGACGGCGGCCACCGACCAGCTGATCGCGGCGCACGGCGGCCCGGCGTGGGACGAGGCGGGCTTCACCAGGCTCTTCGACGCGGTCCGCGCCGACGTCGTGGAGCTGACCCTGCGGCTGACCCGCCAGGTCAGGGAGGTGCTGGCGGCCTGGGGCGCCTGCGAGCGGCGGCTGGCCAGCGTGCGGGGCGCCACCCTGCGGCCGGCGCTCGACGACGTCAGGGAGCAGCTGAACGGCCTGGTGCACGCGGGCTTCGTCACGGAGCACGGCGCCCGCCGGCTGCCCGACCTGCTGCGCTATCTCCAGGCCGTGGACCGCAGGCTCCAGCAGCTGCCCCACCAGGCGGAGCGCGACCTGGCCAGGACGGCCAAGGTCAGGGAGATGATGGACGAACACGCCTGGCTGCTGGAGCAGTTCGCGCCGGGCACGCCGGTGCCCGAACGGGCGTCGGAGATCCGCTGGATGATCGAGGAGCTGCGGGTGAGCTACTTCGCGCACGCCCTGGGCACGGCCTACCCGGTCTCCGAGAAGCGGATCATCAGGGCGGTGGACGCGCTGGCCCCCGCGCAGCCCTCCTGACCTGGCGAAAGCCCGGTCCTCCCGGGGCTGGTGAACCGATTGGCCCGGGACCTGCCGGCTGGGGTAGAGTCACCGACGCAGCTTGGTCCTGTGGAGCAGTTTGGAGTGCTCGCCACCCTGTCAAGGTGGAGGCCGCGGGTTCAAATCCCGTCAGGACCGCTTCCGTTCAGCGTTTAGTTCAACTCTTTACCACCAGCCCGGACCCCACAGGGGTCCGGGCTTTCGCTGTGACGGGGCGAGGAGGGGACGAGTCGGGCACGGAAGCGGGCGTACTACCGTGCCAGCAGGGGCGCAGGCAAGCGAGGACGTGTGTGACGGGAGTCACTGAACTCGATTGCGCGCTGGACTCGTTCGACCCCGTAGAGACACCCGCCAATTTAATATGTGCAATTGCACCGGTAGTTGGGGACATCTCACGGACCCTCAGAAACCGTCCCCAGAACGCAAAAAGATCGCGCCGGACCCGGCGGAGTCCGGCGCGATCGAAGCCAAGCGGTCCGGAGTGGGGGCTCCGGGGCCTGGGATGTGCGGTGTTGCTCAGGCCTCGCCACGCTGCTGCGGGATGCCCGCCAGAAGTGCGCGCACCTCCGCTTCGCGGTAGCGGCGGTGCCCACCGAGCGTGCGGATAGACGTAAGCTTGCCCGCCTTTGCCCAGCGTGTGACCGTTTTCGGGTCAACGCGGAACATCGTGGCAACCTCAGCCGGGGTCAGCAGCGGCTCGGCATCAGGGGTGCGAGCGGTCATGAGCGGCCTCCTCGGGAGAACCGAACCATCACGGTTCTTTCCTCTAAATTCTGCACCTTGACCCGCGTTGCCCGAAATGACAGACGCGGGTCGAGTCGGTTATAGGACGAACGGCTTGTCCTCGGCACTACAACTACACCATCCGTCCAGCCGGGTCGGCCAAACCGATGGAATTGCCCTCTCAGGTGTTCAACCTCGGCGGAAGCCGATGGACCATGCCATAGCGGACAGTCACACAGCCGTAACGATCAGTCACAGCGTGATGAGTCGCCATCAGCCCTACCAAGGAGGTGCAATACCGATCCATCCGCCCCTCGACGGACAGAAGGGGCCCCTCCGAACTCCTTGTCCTATTTTGACACGAGGGGAGTACTTGAAGGCAAGAGTCCGTACAGTGCCTTCCATCACGCTTGGGGCTTTAGTCCCCTCACGCCCCACTGTCAGTTGGCGAACTGGCGTTCTCGCACGGCCATCCAGCGATCGGTCAGTCCTTCGTAGATCCGCTGGGCCCGTTCGAGATCACCGGCGGCCAGGGCCCCCAGCCCCTCGGTGACCTCGGCGGCGGAGTGGTCGGCCGCCAGCTGGTCCTCGGAGATCGTATAGACCAGCCCGCCGTAGTCCAGTTCGACCAGCGAACGCGGATGGAACTCCTCCAGCCACCGCCCGACCTCCGTCAGCGCCGCCACCATCGGCCCCTCGGGCATCGCCTCGCGCACCGCTCGCAGCCCCCTGGCCACTCTCCGCCGCGCCTGGACCATCGGCGTCCGGTAACGCAGCCTGGCGGCCCCCTCGGCGGGCCGCTGGGGGGCCTCCCTGAACTCCCGCTCGTCGTCAGCGAACAGCACGAACCAGCGCACCGGCACATGCCAGAGCGCGGAGCGTATCCACGGCCGCGCATCGGGGTTGCGCTCCCGCCAGCTCGTGTAGTCGTCCGACGCGCGCCGGCGCACGCTCGGCGGCAGCGCGGCGTCCACCACCGACTGCGGCATCAGCCAGTGCCCCACCTCGCCGAGCGCCTGCCAGGACCGCAGCCTGGTGCGCCAGGGGCAGACGCAGAGCACCCCGTCCAGCCAGGTCACGAACGCGTCCCCGCTCTCCCGCGCCGGGGCTACCCGGGGCGGCGTCGCCACCACCGCGCGCAGCGCGGACCGCAACTCGTCCTGCACACCGGGCAACTCGGCCCGGCGGGCGTACTCGGCCCACTCCGAGCGCTCGGGTTCGGGAAAGGCCGCCAACGGCTCGTACACCCTCAGATACGCCGCGTACGGAACCTTCGGCACGCCTACCCTCCCAGCTCGAACACCGGCCAACCGGCCGCCCCCGCACCCGAGACGCGGGCGCTCACCTCGATCGTGTCACTACCGCGCACCCACGGCATCCCCGAGGCCGGGGTCGCCGTACCCTCGTCTCACCAAGCCCTCCCCATCAGCGAGGGCGTCCTCATCGACCTACAGGAGTCACCACCGTGACCGACGTACGTCCTGCTGTCAGCGGCGACAGCACACCCGAGGCCGAGGTGCTCGACACCCTGTTCCACTCGGACCAGGGCGGACACGAACAGGTCGTGCTCTGCCAGGACCGGCCGACCGGTCTGCGGGCCGTGATCGCCGTCCACTCGACCGCGCTCGGGCCCGCGTTGGGCGGCACGCGCTTCCACGCCTACCCGGAGGCGGCCCACCCCGAGAGCGCCGCCCTCGCCGACGCCCTCCGGCTGGCGCGCGGCATGACCTACAAGAACGCCCTCGCTGGCCTCGACCACGGCGGCGGGAAGGCCGTGATCATCGGAGATCCCGAAAAGATCAAGTCCGAAGAACTCCTGCTCGCCTACGGTCGCTGCGTGGCCGCACTCGGCGGCCGTTACGTCACCGCCTGCGATGTCGGCACCTATGTCGCGGACATGGACGTGGTCGCCAGGACCTGTCGCTGGACCACCGGCCGCTCCCCGGAGAACGGCGGCGCCGGCGACTCCTCCGTGCTCACCGCCTACGGCGTCTTCGAGGCGATGCTCGCCTCGGCCGAGCACCGCTGGGGCTCCCCCGAACTGACCGGCCGCACCGTCGGCATCGCCGGCGTGGGCAAGGTCGGCCACCTGCTGGTCGACCAGCTGATCGAGGCCGGCGCCCGGGTGCTGGTCCACGACGTCAACCCGGACGCGGTCCGCCGCGTGCTCACCGCGCACCCCTCGGTCGTCGCGCTGCACTCCGAGGACGAGTTGATCAGCGACCCCAGCCTGGACATCTACGCACCCTGCGCCCTGGGCGGGGTGCTCAACGAGCACACCGTGCCGCTGCTGCGCGCCGGCATCGTCTGCGGCGCCGCCAACAACCAGCTCGACCACCCCGGCGTCGAGAAGGACCTGGCCGAGCGGGGCATCCTCTACGCCCCCGACTACGTGGTGAACTCGGGCGGGGTGATCCAGGTGGCCGACGAGTTGCACGGCTTCGACTTCGCACGTGCGAAGACCAAGGCGGCGGACATCAGGCTGACCACGCGCGAGATCTTCCAGCGCGCCGAGTCGGACGGCGTTCCCCCGGCCGTGGCCGCCGACCGGATCGCCGAACATCGAATCGCGCAGGCCAGGGGCCTGGATCGCCCGTTTGCGTAAGACATGTCACCCCCCACGGACGAGTCGTACTGGGAAAGAAGGTAAAATCGCCGTTGACCAGCAGAGAGGGTTCATCGGGCGGCGGGCGTGGCGGCTCGGGTCCTGCGGACGGCGTACCGCGGGGTCCCGGAAGCAGGTACGGTTAAAGGCCGATGGACTGGGCGCTTCTGAAGGGCCCGCTCTCGATCATGAACGGATGTCAACACTCCGGGGCCGTCGTGCCCCGTCGTTGAGGGGGTCGAGCCAATGGGGCGCGGCCGGGCCAAGGCCAAGCAGACGAAGGTCGCCCGCCAGCTGAAGTACAACAGCGGCCGGACGGACCTTTCTCGCCTGGCCGAAGAGCTGGGTGCTTCACCGACGCCGGACCAGCCGCCGTCCAACGGCGACAGGTTCGAGAGCGACGATGAGCTGGACGACGACCTGTACGCACGGTACGCGGAGATGTACAACGAAGAGGACGAGGAGGACGACCAGGAGCCGTCCCCCGACTCCTCCAAACGGCGCGGCGCCTGACCCGCGCCGCGCGCTCCCGGCTGACAGACGATGCTCGGCTGACGTAGGACAACTGGCCCGGTCCGGGGTTCTCCCGGACCGGTCTCAGTCTTGTTCGGGGCCATGTGTGGGTCTTCCGGGCGCGGCGCGGTGCCTCCGGGCTCAGCCCGGGTTCAGCGCGGGTGGTCTCCGGTCAGCGTGACGGTGCCAGGACCCTCGGCCGTCGCCTCCGCGTGGACCTCGCCGAGCACCCAGGCCGGCACGCCGCGCTCCGCCAGCAGCGCCAGCGAGCGGTCGACCGCCTCGGGGGGCAGCACCGCGACCATGCCGACGCCCATGTTGAGCGTCCTCTCCAGTTCCTCCCTGGCGACCCGGCCCACCTCGCCGACCACGTCGAAGACCGGGGCGGGCGTCCAGCTGGCCCGGTCGACCACGGCCCGCACCCGCTCGGGCAGCACCCGGGCCAGGTTGTTCGCCAGCCCGCCGCCGGTGACATGGGCGAAGGCGTGCACCTCGACGGCCTCGGCCAGGGCCAGGCAGTCCAACGAGTAGATCCGGGTCGGCTCCAGCAGCTCCTCGCCCAGCGTCCTGCCGAACTCGGGCACCTCCCGCTCAAGTCCCCAGCCGGCCTGGTGCAGCAGCACATGGCGGACCAGCGAGTAGCCGTTGGAGTGCAGTCCGCTCGCCCCCATGGCCACCAGCACGTCCCCCGGCCGCACCCGGTCCGCGCCCAGCAGCGCGTCCGCCTCGACCACGCCGGTCGCGGCGCCGGCCACGTCGTACTCCTCGGCGCCGAGCAGGCCCGGGTGTTCGGCGGTCTCGCCGCCCACCAGGGCGCAGCCGGCCAGCACACAGCCCTCGGCGATGCCCTTGACCAGGGCGGCGACCCGTTCCGGGTAGACCTTGCCGACGCAGATGTAGTCGGTCATGAAGAGCGGCTCGGCGCCGCAGACCACCAGGTCGTCGACCACCATGGCGACCAGGTCGCGGCCGACGGTGTCGTGGATGTCGAGGCGCTGGGCGATGGCCACCTTGGTGCCCACCCCGTCGGTGGCCGACGCCAGCAGGGGGCGGCGGTAGCGGGTGAGCGCCGAGGCGTCGAAGAGACCGGCGAAGCCGCCGAGGCCGCCGACGCTCTCCGGGCGCTGGGCCTTGGCGACCCACTCCTTCATCAGCCGGACGGCGGTCTCGCCGGCCTCGATATCGACACCGGCCGCCGCATAGCTGGCTCCGGGCACGTTCGTCGTCATCAGGTCTCTCTCGTGTGGTCGTGCGGCACCGGCGCCGGTCGGCTCACGGGCGCCGCAGCGCGTCGGCGGCGCCCGGGCCGGTGACCAGGGGCAGCGAGCCGCCCGGCGACGCGGCGGCGTCGAGCGCCGGCTGCTCCAGAACGTCCTTGCCCAGCAGCTCGGGATCGGGCAGCTCCACCGGGTACTCGCCGTCGAAGCAGGCCCGGCACAGGTTGGGGCGGGCGATGGTGGTGGCCTCGACCATGCCTTCGAGCGAGATGTAGGAGAGCGAGTCAGCGCCCAGCGAGGCCCCGATCTCGTCCACGGTGAGCCCGTTGGCGATCAGTTCGGCCCGGGTGGCGAAGTCGATGCCGAAGAAGCAGGGCCACTTGATCGGCGGCGAGCTGATCCGGACGTGGACCTCGGCCGCGCCCGCCTCGCGCAGCATCCGCACCAGGGCACGCTGGGTGTTGCCACGGACGATGGAGTCGTCCACGACCACCAGGCGCTTGCCCCTGATGACCTCCTTGAGCGGGTTGAGCTTGAGCCGGATGCCCAGCTGCCGGATGGTCTGGCTGGGCTGGATGAACGTACGTCCGACGTAGGAGTTCTTCACCAGGCCCGAGCCGTACGGGATGCCGCTGGCCTCGGCGTAGCCGATGGCGGCCGGGGTGCCGGACTCGGGGGTCGATATCACCAGGTCGGCGTCGGCGGGGGCCTCGGCGGCGAGCCGGCGGCCCATCTCGACCCGGGAGAGATAGACGTTGCGCCCGGCGATGTCGGTGTCGGGACGGGCCAGGTACACGTATTCGAAGGCGCAGCCGCGTGGCTTCGCTTCCGCGAATCGGGTGGACCGCAGGCCGTTCGCGTCGACGGCGATCATCTCGCCCGGCTCGATCTCGCGGACCACCGAGGCGCCGACGATGTCCAGCGCCGCGGTCTCGGAGGCGACGACCCAGCCGCGCTCCGAACGGCCGAGGACCAGGGGGCGGAAGCCCTGCGGGTCACGCGCCGCGTAGAGGGTGTTCTCGTCCATGAAGACGAAGGAGAACGCGCCCTTCACCCGGGGCAGCACGAGGGGCGCGGCCTCCTCGACGGTCAGCGGCTCGCCGTTCTCGTCGCGCTGGCCGGCGAGCAGCGCCGTGACCAGGTCGGTGTCGTTGGTGCTGGCCACCCGCTGGCGCGATCCCCGGCCGCCCGGCAGCTCCGCGACGAGGCGGGCCAGCTCGGCCGTGTTGACCAGGTTCCCGTTGTGGCCCAGGGCGACGGAGCCGTGCCCGGTGGCCCGGAAGGTCGGCTGGGCGTTCTCCCAGGTGGGGGCGCCGGTCGTCGAGTAGCGGGTGTGGCCGACCGCGATGTGGCCGGTCAGGGAGCCCAGGGAGGTCTCGTCGAAGACCTGGGACACCAGGCCCATGTCCTTGAAGACCAGGATCTTGGAACCGTCGCTCACCGCGATCCCCGCGGACTCCTGTCCGCGGTGCTGTAGCGCGTAGAGCCCGAAGAAGGTGAGTTTGGCGACCTCCTCGCCCGGGGCCCAGACACCGAAGACGCCGCACGCGTCCCTCGGGCCCTTCTCGCCGGGGTCAAGGTCGTGGTTGAGTCGTCCGTCACCACGTGGCACACCACGAGTTTAGGCCAGAACGGGGGGTCGGGGAGAACCCCCTGGATTGTGAGACATGCCCCATGCGCGGCGCGGTGCGGGCGCTGTGGAACGCAGGGCGGTCAGCCGAGCACGGGCAGTTCACCGGCGAGCGCGCCGGCCCGTTCGCCGCTCGCCCGGAGCCGCCCGGTGGCGGTGGCGGCGGCCCAGTCGATCCGTCCCGAGGCCAGCCGGAGCCAGGTGAGCGGATCGCTCTCCACCACGTTGGGCGGGGTGCCCCGGGTGTGCCGGGGCCCGGCGACGCACTGCACCGCGACGAACGGGGGCACCCGCAGCTCGGTCGAGGCGCCGGGGGCCTTGGCGGCCAGCGCGTCGGCGAGCACCCGGACCGTGATCGCCAGCGCCCCCCGGTCCAGCCGGACGGGCAGCCCGGTGGCCCTGGTCAGGTCGTCGCTGTGCACCACCAGTTCGACGATCCTGGTCACCGTGTAGTCCAGCGCCCGCATCGCGCCGAACGCGTGCGGGATCAGCAGGTCGTCCCTGATCCCCGTCTCCACCACGGCGTCCAGCTCCTCGGCCGCGCCGTCGATCGCCGCCCGGTGGTCCGGCTGCCGCTCGGCCGCGTCGCGGGCGTCGCGGTCCTTGGCGTCGGCGATCCCGCGGGTGCCGGCCGCCCAGCGGTCCAGGTCGGTCTCCGCCCGGGTCACCGGGGGCGCGGGCCGGGCCAGCAGCCGGGGCAGCGCGTCCATCTCCTGGGCGATGTGCGCCAGCAGCAGGCGAACGTCCCAGCCCGGCAGGTCGGTGGGGCGCGCCAGCAGTTCCTTCGGCAGCTCGTGGACGGCCAGCCGCACGAACTCCACCTGGGCGAGCAGCGCGTCACGGACTCGATCCGCGTGGTAGGCGCGGGGTTTGCGACCGACGGCAGACATGACACGGAGCTTACGACGACCGACCTCCGTTGGATGGTGACAAGGTCATACCAACCAGACGTTCTCCGGAACCAACCGGCAGCGCCGCCCCTAGGATGCGCGCATGGCTTACGCGGACAGGTATCTGGCGGAGGACGAGGAACTCGTCTACGAGACCAGGCAGCACTGGACGACGCTGGTCAGCGAGTTCCTGCTGCTGTGCCTGATCATCGCGGTGGCGGGCGCGGCCGTCTGGGCGCTGCCGACCGACGAGGACTGGGGGAGCACGGGCGTCTGGGTGGTGCTCGGGCTGGCGGCGATCGCGGCGATCTGGCTCTGGCTGGTGCCTTTGCTCCAGTGGCGTGCCACGGTCTACTTCCTCACCACCAAGCGGCTGCACAAGCGCTCGGGGTTCCTGTCGAAGTCGGGCCGCAGCATCCCGCTGGCGCGGGTCAACGACGTGGCCTTCTCCGCCTCGCTGTGGGAGCGGCTGATGCGGTACGGAACGGTCCGCGTCCAGTCCGCCTCCGAGCAGGGGATGATGACGCTGAAGCACGTGCCGGACCCGGAGGGCCTGAAGAACCTCGTCTACCAGGCGATCGACGGCCTGCGCGACGAGCCGCCGGCGCAGCCGCCGCACTGAGCCGCCGCGCCCGGGGCGTTTCCCGGGTGCCCGTGGCGCGGCAGGGACAAAGCGCGGCAGGGACAAAAAGGGCGAAGCATCTGACATGCCTTGCGCCAGGCGGGGTACCCCGGCGGCATGGCTGGTATCGAACTGCACAGTACGGCGTTCAACGACCGCACGCCGATCCCACGCCGCCACGCGAAAGACGGCGACAACGTGTCCCCGCCCCTGATCTGGTCGCCACCGCCGAGGGGCACGAGCGAGCTGGTGCTGCTCTGCGAGGACCCGGACGCCCCATCCGGCACCTTTGTGCACTGGCTGGTCACCGGCATCGCCCCGGAGAGCGGCGGGGTGGCCGAGGGCGAGGTGCCCGACGGCGGAACGCCGCATCGCAACGACTTCGGCGACCACGGCTGGGACGGGCCCCAACCGCCGGTGGGCGACCGGCCGCACCGGTACCGGTTCCGGCTGTACGCGGTGCCCGAGCCGGTGCCGCTTCCGGACGCGGCGACGGCCGAGCAGGTGCACCGGACCATGAGCCAGCACGGGCTGGCCAGCGGTCTGTTGACCGGCCTCCACCAGCGTTGACCCCGCCGGGCCTGTCGTTCTTCGGCGCGGCCACGGCCCGGCCCGAGAGAGCCCGGCAGAGAGGAGTGCGGCGATGGTCCGCAAGAAGGTTGAGGGGAACGAGGTCCAGCGGCGCGCGGCGGCGCGGTCCGCCCGGGAGGCGGGCGAGCGCCCGAGTGCCAGGAACGTCACCACCGGCGGCTCCAAGCAGCGCACCCACGTTCCCCGGCGCAACTCGCTGGACCACGAGGAGCGCATGGAGCCCCGCGAGCGGGGCAAGCAGCGGGTCGAGGCCGCCGAGCAGGCGGCCGAACGGGCCGAGCCGCCGCCCGCCCCGCCGCCTGGACGCTCGTTCACCGGCCGCACGGACCCGGGGTACGGGCAGGAGCACCAGGCCGTCTTCCAGGCGGTGGCCCAGGCCGAGCGCCGGCACGACGGGAACGCGGTCTACGCCCACGAGGTGGCCCGCACGGCCGGCCTTCCGCACGACCGGACCAAGGTGCTCCTCCACGACCTGGTGGCCTCGCAGCGGCTGGTCACCAAGCTGGAGCGGACCGACGACCCGGACCTGGGCCCGCGTTACGAGACCAAGCCCTGGTGACGGGGCGGGCCAGCCGTCGCGGCCGGGCGGCCGCCGGCCCCGTGCCGGCGTGACCCGTCGGCCCGGACTCCGGCCGCCGCTCCCCCGGTGCTCGGGAGCGGCGGCCGGGTCCTGACCGGGGCCACGACCCGGGGTGCGCTCAGCCGAACAGCTCGCGCAGCGGGCGCTCGTGCGCCGCGCGCAGCTCGTCGAGCGGCAGGCTGAACTGGCCCTGCACCTCGACGGCCTCGCCGTCCACCACTCCGATCCGGGTGGCGGGCAGCCCACGGGCCGCGCACATGTCGGTGAACCGCACCTCCTCGCCGCGCGGCAGCGCCACCACGGCGCGGGCCGTGGACTCCGACAGCAGGAACGCGAACGGCGAGAGGCCCTCGGGGACCACCAGCCGGGCGCCCTTCCCGCCCCTGAGGCAGGACTCGACGACCGCCTGGATCAGGCCACCGTCGGAGAGGTCGTGGGCGGCGTCGATCATGCCGTCCCGGCTGGCCGCGATCAGGATCTCGCCGAGCAGCCGCTCCCGTTCCAGGTCGACGCGGGGCGGCAGCCCGCCCAGGTGGCCGTGGATCACGTCCGTCCAGGCCGAACCGCCGAACTCCTCCCGGGTCTCGCCGAGGAGGTAGAGCAGCTGGCCCTCGGTGCGGAAGGCCATCGGCGTGCGGCGGGTGACGTCGTCGATCACGCCCAGCACGCCGACCACCGGCGTGGGGTGGATCGCGGTCTCGCCGGTCTGGTTGTAGAGGGAGACATTGCCGCCGGTGACCGGCAGGCCCAGGGCGAGGCAGGCGTCGGCCAGGCCACGGGTCGCCTCGGCGAACTGCCACATCACGGCCGGGTCCTCGGGCGAGCCGAAGTTGAGGCAGTCGGTGACGGCCAGCGGCCTGGCGCCGCCGGCGGCGACGTTCCGGTACGCCTCGACGAGCGCGAGCTGGGCGCCGGTGTACGGGTCCAGCTTGGCGTAGCGCCCGTTGCCGTCGGTGGCCAGCGCGACGCCGAGGTTGGTCTCCTCGTCGATCCGCAGCATTCCGCTGTCCTCGGGCTGGGCGAGCACCGTGTTGCCCAGGACGTAGCGGTCGTACTGGTCGGTGATCCAGGAGACGTCGGCCTGGTTGGGCGAGCCCACCAGGCGCAGCACCTGTTCGCGCAGCTCGGCGGCGTCGGCCGGGCGCGGCAGCCGCGCCGGGTCGTCGGCCTGGAGCGCGTCCTGCCAGTCGGGGCGCGCGTAGGGGCGCTCGTACACCGGTCCCTCGTGGGCCACGGTGCGCGGCGGAACGTCGACGACCTGCTCGCCGTGCCAGTAGATCTCCAGCCGGTCGCCCTCGGTGACCTCGCCGATCACTGTGGCGATCACGTCCCACTTGGCGCAGATCTCCAGGAAGCGGTCGACCTTGCCCGGCTCGACCACCGCGCACATGCGCTCCTGGGACTCGCTCATCAGGATCTCCTCGGGCGAGAGCGAGGAGTCGCGGAGCGGCACGGTGTCCAGCTCGATGCGCATCCCGCCGGAGCCGGCCGAGGCCAACTCCGAGGTGGCGCAGGAGAGTCCGGCGCCGCCGAGGTCCTGGATGCCGGTCACCAGCCGCTCGGCGAAGATCTCCAGGGTGCACTCGATGAGCAGCTTCTCCTGGAACGGGTCCCCGACCTGCACGGCCGGGCGCTTGGCGGGGCCGCCCGAGTCGAAGGTCTCGGAGGCGAGAACGGAGACCCCGCCGATGCCGTCGCCGCCGGTGCGGGCGCCGTAGAGGATGACCTTGTTGCCGGCGCCGGCCGCCTTGGCGAGGTGGATGTCCTCGTGCTTCATCACGCCGACGCAGAGCGCGTTGACCAGCGGGTTCCCCTGGTAGCAGGGGTCGAAGACGACCTCGCCGCCGATGTTGGGCAGGCCGAGGCAGTTGCCGTAGCCGCCGATGCCGGCGACCACGCCGGGCAGCACGCGGCGGGTGTCGGGGTGGTCGGCGGCGCCGAACCGCAGCGGGTCCATCACCCCGATCGGGCGGGCGCCCATGGCAAGGATGTCCCGCACGATCCCGCCGACTCCGGTGGCCGCGCCCTGGTAGGGCTCGACGTAGGACGGGTGGTTGTGTGACTCGACCTTGAAGGTGACGGCGTAGCCCTGCCCGACGTCGACGACGCCGGCGTTCTCCCCGATGCCGACCAGCAGCGCGTCGCTGGCGGGGGCCTTCTCGCCGAACTGCCGGAGGTGGACCTTGCTGGACTTGTAGCTACAGTGCTCCGACCACATCACCGAGTACATGGCCAGCTCGGCGCCGGTGGGTCGGCGGCCGAGGATCTCCCTGATGCGCTGGTACTCGTCCTCCTTGAGGCCGAGTTCGGCCCAGGGCTGGGCGGCTTCGGGGGTGTCGGCGGCGTGCTTGACGGTGTCCAGGACGGGCTTGGACTGTGCGGGCATCAGGCGACCAGCTTCTTGAGTACCGAGGTGAAGAACGGAAGGCCGTCGGTGGTCGGCCCGGTGAGGGCCTCGACGGCGTGTTCCGGGTGGGGCATCAGGCCGACGACGTTGCCGGCGGCGTTGGTGATGCCGGCGATGTCACGGCGGGAGCCGTTGGGGTTGACGTCCAGATAGCGGAAGACCACCCGGCCCTCGGCCTCCAACTCGTCCAGCGTGGCCTCGTCGGCCACATAGCCGCCCTCGCCGTTCTTCAGGGGGATGGTGATCTCGGCGGCCGGCGCGAAGTCACCGGTCCAGGCGGTGGTCGTGTTCTCCACCCGCAGCCGCTGGTCGCGGCAGACGAAGTGCAGATGGTCGTTGCGGGTCAACGCGCCGGGCAGCAGATGGGATTCGCACAGCACCTGGAAACCGTTGCAGATACCGAGGACGGGCAGGCCGTCGTGTGCTCCCGCAATGATCGTTTCCATCACCGGCGAGAAACGCGCGATCGCGCCGCAACGGAGATAGTCCCCATACGAGAATCCCCCGGGCAGGATCACGGCATCGACCTGATGGAGATCTTTGTCACCGTGCCAGAGGGCGACCGGCTCCGCGCCGGCGAGCTTTACCGCGCGCGCGGCGTCCCGGTCATCGAGAGATCCGGGAAATGTGACGACTCCTACACGAGTGGTCACCGAACCGCCCCTTCTTCCGCCGCATTGTCGCCGGCACTCCCGGTGGCCGCGCCCGGCGCATCCGTCAACTCCTCGACGCGGACCTCGAAGTCCTCGATCACGGTGTTGGCCAGAAACGTGCCGGCGATCTCCCTGATCCTGGCGAGCGCCGCCTCGTCAACGGGCCCGGCCAGATCGAGTTCGAAGCGCTTGCCCTGGCGGACATCCGTGATCCCCTCGAACCCCAGGCGTGGCAGGGCGCGTTGCACGGCCTGTCCCTGCGGGTCGAGGATCTCCGGCTTGAGCATGACGTCAACTACGACGCGGGCCACTGGTTACTCCCGGTGGTGATGCGGTGGTGGTGATACAGGGACGACGCAGCCTGACACGGGTGGTCACACGGTGCTTGACGCCGCATGGATCAGCGTACCCGGCGGAGAAATCTACCCGTGTAGATGACCGGATACTGGTCACGTTAAGGTATCGGGCTCACAAACCCCTGCAAGAAACGACTGCGGAAAAGTAGGGTCCCGGTACGCGATGACGCGCGGTGCGACATGCGGGAGGATCGCGAGAAGGATCGTCAGGGGACACGAGACGGTAATTTCGTCGTTTCGCTTAAGCACCTCCAGCGCAGTACAAATTAAGAAGAAGCTCACTCACCAGGGGAGCGCCGAGTTCGCGGCCGCCGGCATACCGGCGTGACCCGCCCCGGGACGCCCGGGGATACGGCGGCGACACTCCCGAAAGGACCGATATCCGTGGCACAGCGTGTAGTGGTCACTCTCTCCGATGACATCGACGGTGGGGAGGCGTCGGAAACGGTCGCCTTCGGGCTCGATGGCAAGGCCTACGAGATCGACCTCAGCTCGCACAACGCTGAGCAGCTGCGCAACGCGCTCGCCCCCTTCGTGGAGGCGGGGCGCAAGCGGAGCCGGTCGGGCCGCGCCTTCCACCGCACGGCGGTGGCCCCCGACCCGAAGGCCGTCCGCGCCTGGGCCGAGTCGAACGGGCTGGGCGTACCGGCCAGGGGACGCATTCCCCGGAAGGTCTACGAGGCCTTCAACCAGGCACACGCCACCGCTCGTTGAGCCGGGCGACCGCCGAGGGGCCGGCCGACTGAGCCGACTTGCCATGCCCCCCGGGTGATCCGCTAAAGTCTGGAGCGCGCCAAGGGAGCGCCGGCCGGAAGGTCGGAGGCCCTGAGGATCGCGCGGGTGTAGTTCAGTAGTAGAACACCCTCTTTCCAAGAGGGAGGCGCAGTGTGCAATTCCTGTCACCCGCTCCAGCCGCTGGACCGGTCTTCGGATCGGGTACAGTAGGCGAGCATCACCCGCCTCCGGGTGGCCCATGCGGACGTGGCTCAGTTGGTAGAGCATCACCTTGCCAAGGTGAGGGTCGCGAGTTCGAATCTCGTCGTCCGCTCGGCACGAGGGCCCGACGTCGTTCTTCGACGTCGGGCCCTCGCTCTGTTCTCGCCTCGTCCGCGTTGTCCGCGTTGTCCGTGCCGCCCGCGTTGCCCGCGTTGCCCGCGTCCTGGTGAACGTCGCGCCGTGCCCGTCCCGCACGGGGAGGCAGGGGCACGGCGGCCGGGCGCCCCGGCCGCGCGGGCTCGTCGTCCGCTCCGGCGGTGTGCCGGTGAACGCCCCGGGGCCGCATCCCGCCTCGTCGATTCCCTTCGGGCGGAGGGGATCTGACATCTGTCATGTGGGTTGGTGACAGCGTGCACTGCCGATGGGGCGGTGGGGGCGGAAGCCTTGAGGACATGGAAACGGCGATCGAAGTGCAGGGGCTGCGCAGGCGCTACGCCGGCCGAGGGGCCGGGGACGCCTACGAGGCGGTCAGAGGGTTGGACTTCACGGTGCGGCAGGGCGAGGTCTTCGCCCTGCTCGGGACGAACGGCGCGGGGAAGACCTCCACGGTGGAGCTGTTGGAGGGGCTGGCGGAGCCCAGCGGGGGCGAGATCCGGCTGCTCGGGCTCGACCCCTTCCAGCAGCGCGCGACGGTGCGGCCCTGGATCGGGATCATGTTGCAGGAGGGCGGCCTGCCCAGCGAGTTGACGGCCGCCGAGACGGCCAGGATGTGGGCCGGCTGCACGACGGACGCGCGGCCGGCGGACGAGGCGCTGTCGCTGGTCGGGCTCGCGGGCCGGGCCGACGTCCGGGTCAAGCAGCTCTCCGGCGGCGAGCGGCGCCGGCTGGATCTCGCCCTGGCGTTGATCGGGCGGCCCCGGGTGCTCTTCCTCGACGAGCCGACCACCGGCCTCGACCCGCAGGCGCGGCGCACGACCTGGGAGTTGGTCAGGAGCCTGCGCGCGGAGGGGACGACGATCGTGCTGACCACGCACTATCTGGAGGAGGCCGAGGCGCTGGCCGACCGCCTGGCGATCATGACCGAGGGGCGGATCACGGTCTCGGGCACGCCCGAGGAGGTGATGGCGGCGCGGCCGTCCCGGATCAGGTTCCTTCTGCCGGCGGGCCTGGCCCCGGCCGAGCTGCCGCTGTCGCTGCCCGCCGGCGTGGACGGTCGGCAGGTGGAGATCAGGACCCAGGATCTCCAGTCGGCGCTCACCGAGCTGCTGCTCTGGGCGCGCGGGCGGGGAGTCGCGCTGGAGGCCCTGGACGCCAGGTCCGCCTCGCTGGAGGAGGTCTTCCTGGAGATCGCCGGGGAGCAACGGGAGTCCAGGCGCCGGGCCGCCATGGCCGGGAAGGGAGACGCGGCATGAGCACGATGCGGACCGAACGGAACGAGCGGGCCGAGCGGCTGGCGCCGGCGGCGGCCGGCGGGGCGTCGATGCGGCGGATGCGGTCGCTGGCGCGGGCCGAGCTGACGCTGCTGCTGCGCAGCAGGACGGCCCTGTGGGTGGCGCTGCTGATGCCGCTGCTGATGGTCCTGGCGACATACTCGGCGCTGGAGGAACTGGATCTCTCCGACGCCGGACTGACGCAGGGCGAGGCGGTGTTGACCGGCGGCGTGGGGATGGTGCTGCTGGTGGTCATCTATCTCAACCTGGTGCCGGCGCTGGTCACCAGGCGGGAGGAGCGCGTGCTCAAGCGGCTGCGCACCGGGGAGATAGCGGATCGGGAGATCCTCATGGGCACCGCGCTCCCGACGGTGACGGTCGCGGTGGCGCAGTGCCTGGTGCTGGTGGTGGCCGGCACCCTGCTGCTGGACGTGTCGGCGCCCGGCTCGCCGGCGTTGTTGCTGGCGGGCATCGGCCTGGCCGTGGTCACCCTGGTCCTGCTGGCCGTGGTCACGGCGGGTCTGACCAGGACGGTGGACAGCGCACAGATCACCACCACGCCGCTGCTGCTCGTCTGCGCCCTGGGCTCCGGGATCTTCATCCCGCTGGAGATCTTCCCCGAGGCGGTCGGCTGGGCCTGCCGGATGCTGCCGCTGACGGGCTCGGTCGAGCTGATCCGGCACGGCTGGATAGGTGGTCTCGACGGTGTCGAGATAGCCAGGGCCGGGCTGTTCGCCTTGGCGTGGGTGGCGATCGGGGTGTTTGCTGTGAAGCGTTGGTTCCGCTGGGACCCGAGGCAGTGACGCGAGCCCCCCGCCTCCCCGGGGGTGGGGGCCGCCTCGGGACGCCAGGGCGGCCGCTCGCCCCGCACAGGAAGGGACGCTCAAGGAGAAGGGGCACGGTTCATGTGGTTGCCACGCTGGGTGAGGGAGCTGCGGCAAACCAGCCACCAGAGGCGGGTCCACGCCTACACCCGGTACACGCTCTACTTCATCTCCCTGTCGGAGCTGTTGGCGATCACCAGCGTGCTGCTCAACGCGCGTCCGCTCAACGAAGGGTGGGCGAGCCTGGCGCTGTGGGTCCTGGTCACCCACCACGTGTTCCTGATGCTGATGGCGACCAGGGACGGTCTCCGCCACTATCTCGCCGGGACTCCCCGGCCGACGCGGCTGATCGCCTGGACGACGGCGTTCACCTGCGCCACGTCGCTCCTGGTCGGCGGGGCCGTCGCGCTGGACCTGGTCGATCGCAGGGTGCTTCCGGTCACGCTGATGACCACGATGTTCTACGCGGGCCCCACGGCCCTGCTCCTGCCGCTGCGGCGGGCCGCCGTCCTGATGGCCGCGCCGATCGCCTGTTGTCTGGCGGCCTTCGCCCTCCGTGGGCCGGACCTCACCGCGATGCTGTTGCAGGTCACGTTCCTGCTGTTGGTCGGCCTCTTCATGGGCGGCACCTACCGGGCCTCCGCCTGGACGCTGCGGGTGCTGGACCGGGTGGATGCCGCACGCGAGACGGAGAAGCGGCTGGCGGTGGCGGAGGAGCGGCTGCGGTTCGGCCGTGACCTGCACGACGTGCTGGGCCGCAACCTCTCGGTCATCGCGCTGAAGACCGAGCTGGCGGCCCAGCTGGCCCGGCGGGGTTCGCCGGACGCCGCCGAGCAGCTGGCCGAGGTACAGCGGATCGCCCGCGAGTCCCAGCGGGAGATCAGGGAGGTGGTCAGGGGCTATCGCGAGGTCGACCTGCGCGCCGAACTGGCGGGTGCCAGGGGCGTGTTGGAGGCGGCGGACATCCGCTGCTCGCTGACCGGGGCGAGTACGGTGGCGCCGTCGTTGCCGCCGAAGGTCGGCTCCGCGCTGGGCTGGGTGGTGCGCGAGGGCGTCACCAACGTGCTGCGGCACTCCTCGGCGACGCGGTGCGACATCAGGTTCGGTCGCTCGCCCGACGGCTGGGCCGAGCTGTCGTTGGAGAACGACGGGTCACGCGTGGACGGTGCGCGGCCCGACCAGGCGGGGAGCGGGCTGGCCGGGCTGCGGGAGCGGCTGGCCGCTCTGGGTGGCACGCTCTCGGTGGAGTCCGTCTCCGACGGCGTCTTCCGGCTGACCGCGCGCGTGCCGTTGGACCGGGAGGGCGCGGAGGCGCCCGGGGCCGGTGCCGCCGACGGCGCGGTGGACGGCGCGGCGCGGCGGCGGGAGCCGTCGGTGGAGGAGGAGGCGGAGAACGTGGAGAGAGAGGCGTCGCGTTGAGCGAGGAACGGTCGGTGATCCGCGTGCTGCTGGCCGACGACGAACATCTGATCAGGGGGGCGTTGGCGGCGCTGTTGGCGCTTGAGGACGACCTGTTGGTGGTGGCGGAGGCCGCCTCGGGGCCCGAGGCGCTGGCCATGGCCCGCGCCCAGCGCCCCGATGTCGCGGTGCTCGACCTGGAGATGCCGGGTTCGGACGGGGTGTCGGTGGCGAACACGCTCCGGGCGGACCTGCCCGACTGCGCCGTGATGATCGTCACCGGCCACGGTCGCCCGGGCCATCTGAAGCGCGCGTTGGCCGCCGGTGCCAGGGCGTTTCTGCCCAAGACGGTCTCGGCCCAGCGGCTCGGGGAGATCATTCGCACGGTGCACGCGGGAAACCGCTATGTCGACCCGGAGTTGGCGGCCGACGCGATCAGCGCGGGCGACTCGCCGCTGACGGACCGGGAGGCCGAGTTGCTGGAGCTGGCGGCGGACGGTGCGCCGATCGCGGAGATCGCGGAGCGCGCGGCGTTGGCACCGGGCACGGTGCGGAACTACCTGTCCTCGGCGGTGGCGAAGCTCGACGCGGAGAACCGGCACACGGCGGCCCGTCGCGCGCGCGAGCGCGGTTGGCTCTGACCTGAGCGGCGGCGCCCGCCCGGCGGGCCGGCGGCCGGCCATGGCGCGGGGACGCGCCCCGGCGCCCGCCCGGCGGGCCGGGGAAGATCACTCGCGCGGGTGATGGGGCAACGGGCGCCGGCGGTTCCGGGGCGGGCGGCGGCCCGGGCGCCGAACTCGTGGGCGGCGGCCGGGATTTCCCCGCGGCGGCCGGGGTTTCACCCGGACGAGTGAGCAGCCGGGGCGGCTCAGTCCCAGGCGTTGCCGGTCAGGAGTCGGTAGACCTCCGTGTAACGCTCCCGCGTCTGCTCGACCACATGGTCGGGCAGCGGCGGCGGAGGGGTGTCCCCCCGGTGGTCCCAGCCGGCCTCGGGCGAGGTCAGCCAGTCCCTGATGTACTGCTTGTCATAGGGCCGTTGGGGCTGCCCCGGCTGCCACTCCGACTTCCGCCAGAAGCGCGAGGAGTCCGGCGTGAGCACCTCGTCGGCCAGCACCAGCGGCCGTTCCGTTCCCTCGCCGATGGGCCGCCCGAACTCGAACTTGGTGTCCGCGAGGATGACCCCCCGGTCCCTGGCGATGTCCCGCGCGCGGTGGTAGATCGCCAGGGTGGTCTGCCGCAGCTGGGCCGCCGTCTCGGCGCCGACCCGGCGGGCGACCTCCTCGTAGGAGACGTTCTCGTCGTGGTCCCCGACCCGCGCCTTGGTGGCCGGCGTGAAGATGGGCGCCGGCAGTTCGGACCCGTCCTCCAGCCCCTCGGGGAGGGCGAGCCCGCAGACGGTCCGGTGCTCGCGGTACTCGGCGAGCCCGGAGCCCGTGAGGTAGCCACGGGCCACGGCCTCCACCGGCACCATCTCCAGCGGCCGGCAGACCATGGTCCGCCCCGCCCAGTCGTCGGGCGCGCCCTTGGGCGGGTCGGTGCCGATGACATGCCCCGGCACCAGGTCGGCGAGTTGGTCGAACCACCACAGGGAGAGCCGGGTGAGGATGCGCCCCTTGTCCGGGATCTCGCTGCCGAGCACCCAGTCGTAGGCGGAGACCCGGTCGCTGGCGACCATGATCAGCTCGCCGGCCTCGTTGCGGTAGAGGTCCCGCACCTTCCCGGTGTGCAGGTGCACAAGGCCCGGGACGGCCAAGGGCTCGGGCTGCTCGACGAATCCTGGCACTGTGCCTCCTGGCGACTCGGGGGGGGGATGGCAGCGGGCTGGTCCTGTCCGTCCCCATTGTCCCGTAGGGCGGTGGCGCGCCCGCAGGCGGGTGCGCGCCCGCGCCGGCCCCCCGCGCGCCCCCGGCCGCGAGGCGCCTCACTCTCGTTTGCAGATGCGATCCAACAGATTGGCGGTCGCGCGTTGGATCACGCGGTCCGTGTGGCCGGGTCTGGCCAGCGCGGGCGACCAGGCGAAGGTGCCGGAGGCGAACACCCAGGCGCCGCTGGCCGCCTGGTAGAGCGAGGTCTGCTGGTGCCGGAGCGCCCCGTTCTCGTCCTCGAACGGCGAGTGCGCCAGCAGCACCCGGCTGAGCGTGTCCGGCAGCGGGGTGCGCGGAAAGTAACGGTCCGCCTCGCCCGCGACCAGACCCGGCAGCTCCTGCCCCTCGGCGGCGCCCGTCGAGTCCCACAGCCAGTGGTCGGCGTTGCGCACCACCAGCGGGCTGGGCCGAGGCACCCGGCCCGCGTACTGGATGCCGAGCAACAGCTGTTCCGGATGGCCCTGTTCGCGCCAGAGCATGGCGCGGCCCGGACCCTGCCGTTTGCGGCAGTGCAGCAGCCGGTCCGGGTCGCCCGAGGGCAGCGGGCCCAACGAGACCTGCCAGTACATGGAGTTGGCGGCCAGGAAGACCAGCGAGGTGCCGATCTCCCTGGCGTCCTCCACGGCCCGCCGCATCGGCACCGACCAGTACTCGTCGTGCCCGGAGAAGACCAGCCCCCGGTAGCGGGCCGCGTCGACCCGCCCGGCGTGCAGGTCGCGCGCGGTCGCGTAGGAGAGGTCGTAGCCGTAGCCCTCGGCCCAGCGGATGAAGTCGTAGGCGTGGCCCGCGTGCAGCGGCAGCCCGGCGCCGGCGTAGGGGCGGTCGAAGGAGACCGTGACGGAGGCGTCCTGCTCGCCGAGCAGCCGGCCGTTGGCGTCCCAGCCGTGGTAGAGGCTGGCGCCGGCCTGGCCGTCCTCGGGGAAGAGGTTGTACGCCTGCCAGGTCACGTCGGGCAGCACCAACAGCAGGTCGGCCGCCCGGTCGTCGCGCACCGCGAACGGGACGTGGGAACGGAACGCGCCGTCCGCCGTCGTCAACACCGCGACATGGGCGCCCGGTTGCCAGTCCGGCGGCACCTGGAGCCGCCAGGACAACCACCAGTGGTGGCAGGACGCGGTGCGCCCGGCGATCAGCGGCGGCGGCTGGCTGATGCCCATCAGCTTGGGGCTGCGCAGCAGTAACTGGGCGCCGTCGCCCGCGAAGTGGCCGATCCGGTAGACGTCGATGGTGAACTCCTGCGGCGGGTCGACCGTCACCCGGAAGTCCAGCGCCTGCCCCGGCTCCACCGCCCCCTCGGAGACGAAGCCCTTGATCTGGCAGCCGACGTCGTCGGCGGTGCGCGGCCCCGAGGGGCTCGACTCGACGCGCTGGGCGGGCAACGCGTAGCCCGCGTCGTAGAAGTGGCCCTCGCTGGACCGCAGCCAGGGCAGCGGACCCTGCCCGTACGGATCGGACACCGCGTGTGAGAGCGTCCCCACCTCCCAGCGGCGAATACGCCCGTTGCTCTCTGTCAAGCTCCCCTCCCTGCACCTCCGGTGTGGTCGTGCCGTCACCCAGCACATCACATATGGCGAGCGTGCGGTCACCGTTTGTCGCGGGATTGACCGGAGGTGGTTGCGTGATATTGGCGCTTCGGGCGAAGTGTGTCGAGACCCGCGACCCGGGAAACCGGGGCGGCGGCGCGCGGGGTCCGGCCGGGCCGGCCGGGAACGGAGACCGCCGGGGCGTCAGACCAGCCGCACCGGCTTGTCGGAACGGACGCCGGCCGCCGCGAGCCAGTCGCGCAGCGGCGCCGGGTCCCCGTCGTCGACCAGGCTGTGCACCGTGGTGGTCAGGTCCGTCACGCGCCCGCCGGCGACGGTGCGCAGCACCGGGCCGTCCAGCCAGTCAAGGCCGGGCGAGGCGCCGGCGGTGTCGGCCGCCGCGCAGCAGACGGCGGCGGCCACATGGTCGACGAGCGACTCCCGCCGCCCGCGCGGCGGTTGGGGCGGGAACGGCAGCGGCCCCACCGCGCCGCCGTCGGCCACCCGCTGCCGGGGCGCGTGCGCCGCCTCCGCCCGCGCCGCCTCGGCGGTCAGCCGCGCGGCGAGCGCGTCGGTGCCGCCCTCGGCGGCCGCCGCCTCGGCCAGGCCGTGCAGCGCGCGGGCGAGGGTCGGCGTCTCGGTGGCGTCCAACGCGGTGAACAGCCGGGCCGCGCGGTCCCGCCAGACGCGGTCGACCACCTCGTCCGGGTAGGCCGGCCACTCCACCGGGGCCCAGCCGTCGGCGCCGTCCGCCGGCAGGCCGTGGAAGATCCGGGCCGCCAGCAGCGAGACCTCGCGGTCCACGTCGCCCGGCCGTTCCAGCAGGTCGCAGGCGGGCCGCTGGCCGAGCCTCGCGGCGAAGCCGTCGGCGAGCCGGTCCCTGCTGGAGAGTTCGGTGAGCGCGGCGGCCACCCCGGCGTCCAGGCCGCTGGGCCAGCGTCCGGTGCGCCAGGCGGGCAGCGCGACCCGGGTCAACAGCCGGTCCCAGCCGGCGTAGGCGAGCCCGACCTGTTCCTGGGCGAGGGTGCGCAGGCCCTGGTCCACGCCCCTGGCGCGGGCGGCGGATGCGGCGGCGACGCCCCGTTCCATGTGCGAGGAGTGCTCGGCGGCGGCGCGCAGCAGGCGGCGGGCGAGCCAGCCGGCGCCGGCGGTCAGCGGCGCGCCGGCCGGCCGCACCCCTTCGGCGTGCCCGACGGCCGCGTCCCAGGCGCGCAGGCAGCGGCGGGCCGAGGCGATGTCGGGGTGCGCGGCGGGCCCGGTGCCGGCGACCACCGGCGCCAGCAGCGCCCGCAGCTCGCCGACCCGCAGCCACCACAGGAACGGGGAGCCGATGACCAGCGTGGGCGCGGCCTCGGAGCGGGGGCCGACCGGCTCCTCCAGCCAGCTGTCGCAGTCCGGGGTGAGCGCGATCGCGCCGGGCCTCGGAACGTCGAGCTGGGCCGCCAACTCGCCTATCAGCCGGTGCAGCGAGGGGGCCGCCGACTCGGGCAGCGGAACGGTCGGCGTCGGCGACTGGCGCGCGGTGAGGATGCGCGCGGCGAGCGCCCCGGCGAGGGCGAGCACCCCGGCGGCCACCGCCGCCACCGACCAGCCGAGCGCCGGCGGGGCGCCCACCACCAGGAGCACGACGGCGAGGGCCGCCGGCGTGAGGGCCAGCGCCAGCGCCGTGTTGCGCACCCGCAGGACGGCCAGCGCGTGATCCCGCGCGGAGTATGTGGGGTTACGCGCCTCGCGCTGCACCATGCCCGGCCCTCCGCCGTCCGTCTCCGTCGCGTCTGTTTCCCACTGTGACACCGGGGACCGACAGCGCAAGGCGCGCTGCGCCGAACGCCTGAGGGCCGGTGGGTGGGGTCGACGACGTTGCGCCGCCCGGTAGTTGGGCGTGCGCCGCACCCTAGTTGGGCGCGGCTGGCGCGTCAGCCGGACCGGGAATCGGTCACTCGATGGTGGTGCTTTGGTCAGAGGCTGGGGTCAGCGGCTGGTGCCGGGTGCCGGGGTCGGGGGCGCGGTCAGGCGTCGCCGGCGGAGGCCGCGCGGGCGGCGATGTCCGTGCGGTGGTGGGAGCCGGCCAACTCGATCCGCCCCACCGCCCGGTAGGCGCGCTCCCTGGCTTCGGCGAGGTCCGCGCCCAGCGCGGTCACGGAGAGCACCCGGCCGCCGGCCGAGACCACCCGGCCCGCCTCGTCCCGCCGGGTGCCGGCGTGCAGCACGTAGACGGCGGGCCCGTCCTCGGCCGCGACCGCGTCCAGTCCGCCGATCGGGTCGCCGGAGCGCGGCGCCTCCGGATAGCCCTCGGCCGCGACCACCACGGTGACGGCGGCCCCGTCCGACCAGCGCAGCGGCGGAAAGTCGGCCAGCTCGCCGATGGCGGACGCCAACAGCAGCCCGGCCAGCGGGGTTTCCAGCCGGGCCAGCACGACCTGGGTCTCCGGGTCGCCGAAGCGCGCGTTGAACTCGACCACCCGCACCCCGCGCGAGGTCAGCGCGAGCCCCGCGTAGAGCAGCCCGGAGAACGGGGCGCCCCGCCGGCGCATCTCGGCCACCGTGGGCCGCAGCACCGTCTCCAGCACCTCGTCCGTCAGGCCGGGGTCGGCCCACGGCAGCGGCGTGTAGGCGCCCATGCCACCGGTGTTGGGGCCCTGGTCGCCGTCGAGCGCGCGCTTGAAGTCCTGCGCCGGGGTCAGCGGAACGACCGTCTCGCCGTCGGTCACGGCGAACAGCGAGACCTCGGGGCCGTCCAGGTACTCCTCGATCACCACCCGCTCGCAGCTGCGGGCGTGCGCCCTGGCCACGGCGAGGTCCTCGGTGACGACGACGCCCTTGCCGGCGGCGAGGCCGTCGTCCTTGACCACATAGGGCGGGCCGAACGCGTCGAGCGCGGCGTCGGCCTCGGCCGGCGTGGCGCAGACGTAGGAGCGGGCGGTCGGCACGCCGGCGGCGGCCATGACCTCCTTGGCGAACGCCTTGCTCCCCTCCAGCCTGGCGGCCTCGGCGCCCGGGCCGAAGGCCGGCACGCCCGCCGCGCGCACCGCGTCGGCGACCCCGGCGACCAGCGGCGCCTCCGGCCCGACGACGACCAGTTCGGCGCCGAGCCGCAGCGCCAGTTCGGCGACGGCTGAGCCGTCGAGCTGGTCGACGGCGTGGCAGGTCGCCAGTTCGGCGATGCCGGCGTTGCCGGGGGCGGCGTGCAGCTCGGTGACGGCGGGGTCGCGGGAGAGGGCGTGACACAGGGCGTGTTCGCGGGCGCCACCGCCGATGACGAGGATTCTCACGCGGGCAGCCTAACCGCGCCCCCTCCCCCGCCGGCTCCCGCGTCCACGACCCGGGACCGCCGGGGGACGACTACCCGAAGACGATCATCGACCCCTGGGCCAGGCTGCGGGTGGCCGCCGCGTGCAGGCCGCGCCACACGTGGCGTTCGCGGGCGAACGGCCCCCCGTCGGACGGCGGCGCGCCCGCCGGCTCGTCCAGCCGGGTCGGCCGGCTCGGCGGCTCCGGCGGGGCCGGCGGCCTGGCCGGGTCGATCTCCAGCGCGGGCGCGACCAGTTCCAGCTCCCGCAGCAGCCCGTGGCTGGACCCGAGCGGCCCGCCGCCCGCCAGCAGCGCGTCGTTGACCAGCGGGCGCGGAAAGTCCACCGGAACGTAGGCCCCGGCGTGGTCGAAGTGCCAGACGAGATGGGCCTCCTGGGCGCCGCTCTCGAACATCTCCAGCAACTGCTGGTAGTCCCCGTCGAGTTCGTTGGCCGGCGTCACGGGCAACCCGCTGCGTCGCAGCAGGTACGCCCGGCGCAGCAGGTGCAGCGCGGTGTAGTCGAAGCCGGCCACCGGCGCGACCTCGCCGACCATGCCCGGCACATAGCCGAAGACCGGCACCGGCGGCAGCCCGGCGGCCTTCAGGGCCCGGTCGTACTCGGCGATCTCCTCGGCGAACGGGTTGTCGGGGCTGTGGCACAGCACATCGACGAGGGGGACCAACCACAGGTCACAGGCCACGTAACAAGGCTCTCTCGGTCGGACTTCAGGACACACTTCAGGACACGCCGAGTTCGGCGGCCAGTGCCAGGATGTGTGACCGGTACTCGCTGAGCAACCGTCCCGTCTCGTCCACGTTGCCCGTCTCGACGGCGTCGGCGAGCGTCAGGTGGCCGGCCCAGAGCCGGCCGGCGAGCCGTTCCCCGCCGCCCGGGCCCCCGCGCAGCCGGGGCACCAGGAACGCCCAGCAGCGCACCCGCAGTCGGTCGAGGAACTCGCCGATGTGCGGGTTCTCCAGGAGGGCGTCCAACTCCCGCCAGTAGCGCAGGTCGTAGGCGATCAGTATGTCGAGGTCGCCGGCGAGCGCGGCCTGGCGGGCGGCGACCGCGCGGCGGCGGATCGAGGTGAACTCCTCCGGGCCGACCGGCCACTGGACTAACGCCGGGTGCCGGTGCAGCACGCCGTCGCCGACCAGCGCGAGGGCCTCGACCATCTGTCGGAAGTCGGTGAAGGTCAACTGCTTGATCCGGTAGCCCCGGTGCTGCTCCACCTCGAGCAGCCCCTGCGCCGACAGGTCGACCAGCGCCTCCCGCACCGGGGTGGCCGAGACCCCGTACTGCTCGGCGATCTCCCGCACGGTGAACTCGGCGTCGGGCGCCAGACGTCCGGCGAGGATCTCCTCGCGCAGGGCCTCCGCCAGCTGCTCCCGCAGGGTGCTGCGTTGAATCACGGCAGCCCAGACTACCGTCACCCTATTGACAGCATACTGTCGTTATGACAATCTCCTGTCATAAGCGGGAACTCGCGCACCACCGAGCCCCGACACCACCACCCCAGGGAGACGGCCCATGTCCGGGACCGACACCGCTCAGCACGGCGCCCAGCCCACCGCCCGGGCCACCGTTCACCTCGCCGTCTACGACGGGATGGCCGACTGGGAGACCGGCCACGCCACCGCCGAACTGGCCGTCTCCGGGCACCGGGTGATCGCCGTAGGGCGCACCACGGAGCCGGTGACCACCATCGCCGGGCTGCGCCTGCTCCCCGAGATCACCCTCGACCAACTGCGCCCGGCCGACAGCGCCTTGCTGATCCTGCCCGGGGCCGGCGGCTGGCTGGAGGGCGCGGAGCTGGCGCCGTTCGCCGAGGCGGCGCGGGCGTTCGTGGACGCCGGCGTGCCCGTCGCCGCGATCTGCGGGGCGGTCGTCGGGCTGGCCGGCGCCGGGCTGTTGGACGAGCGGGCGCACACGGCGGCCGCCCCCGAGGTGCTCGCGATGAGCGGCTACGCGGGCGGCGCGCACTACCGGGAGGCGGACGCGGTCACCGACGGCGACGTGATCACGGCGGGGCCGACCGACCCCGAGGCGTTCGCCCGGGAGATCCTCACCCGGCTCGACGCCTACCCGCCGGAGGTCGTCGACGCCTGGTTCCGCCTCTACGCCGACTCGGACGCCAGCGCCTACCCGATCGTCGCGGCGGCGCAGGGGAGTTGAGATGACGACGCCACGGCGGGGGGCGGCGAGCGCGGAGGCGCGGGAGAACGGCCGGGACCAGACGCCGGAGGCGCCGGCGCTGCTGTCCGGTTCGGCGCTGGCGGTGTTCCGGCTCAACGGGCGGTTCCTCGCGCTGGCCGAGGGGCTGGCCCGGCCGGCCGGACTGAGCGCCGCCGGCTGGCAGGTGTTGGGCGCGGTGCTCAACGAGCCGCTGCCGGCGGCCGGGATCGCCCGGGTCATGGGCATCACCCGGCAGAGCGTGCAGCGCGTCGCCGACCTGCTGGTCGAGCGCGGCCTCGCCGAGTACCGGCCCAACCCGGCGCACCGCAGGGCCAAGCTGCTGACGCCAACGGCCGCCGGCCGAGCGGCGATCGGGCGGATCGGCCCCCAGCACGCCGAGGCGGCGGAGCGGTTGGCCGAGGCGGTGGGCGGCGCGCCCCGGCTCGCGGAGATCCTGGACGCGCTCACCGAACTCTCCGAGGCCGTGCGGCAGCTGCCCGCGCCCCACGACGGCTGAGGCGCCGCCCCCAGCCCGGACAACCCGAGCCCGGACAACCCGCACCCGACGCCGAAGCGTTCGCACCCCCGGCGCGCCCCCACGCGCCCCCTTCCGCCCCGACTCGTCCCACCCCGCCCCGACCGGAAGGGGCGCACCGCCCGGCCGGCCCCGGCGGCACGCCGCGCAGGCCAGTGGCCCGCGCCCGGCCCGCCGAGGCGGGCCGAACCGGAGTGAACGGGCGGCGCCTTCCCCTCTATCCTCGGTGAGGGAACCAATGTCATCACCGGGGGAGTCTGTTTCCACATGGATCGCCTGAGGCCGCAGGACCCGCACCGGATCGGTGAGTACCGCCTGCTCGGCAGGCTCGGCGAGGGCGGCATGGGGCAGGTCTATCTGGCCCGTTCGGAGCGCGGGCGCACGGTCGCGGTCAAGACGATCAAGCGGGAGCTGGCCCAGGAGCCGGACTTCCGCCGCCGGTTCGCCGACGAGATCGCCGCCGCCCAGCGGGTGGGCGACCGTTGGACCGCGCCCGTGCTGGACGCGGACACCAACGCCGCCACGCCCTGGGTCGCCACCGGCTACATCGCGGGCCCCTCGCTCCACGAGGTGGTGGGCCGCGACTACGGCCCGCTGCCCGACCGGAGCGTGCTGCTGCTGGCCAACGGCCTGGCCCACGCGCTGCGCGCCATCCACGGCGCCGGCCTGGTGCACCGCGATCTCAAGCCGTCCAACGTGCTGTTGACGATCGACGGCCCCCGGGTGATCGACTTCGGCATCGCCCGCGCCCTGGAGCCGGGCCCCGGCGCCGGCGTCACCCGCACCGGCGCCACCGTCGGCTCCCCCGGCTTCATGTCGCCCGAGCAGGTGCGCGGTCAACGGGTCACCCCGGCCAGCGACATCTTCTGTCTGGGCTCCCTGCTGGCCTACGCCGCCACCGGCCGCACCCCGTTCGGGGCGTTGGACTCGGGCGTGCACATCCTGATGTTCCGGATCGCCGAGGAGAGCCCCGACCTCACCGGCGTTCCGGCGCCGCTGCACCAGCTGATAACGAGTTGCCTGGCCAAGGAGCCCGAGGAGCGCATCACCGTCGAGCAGCTGCTGTCGGCGACCCAGCCCGAGGCCGCCTCGCGCGACCCGTGGCTGCCCGGCGCGCTGGTGGCCCAGCTGGGCCGGCACGCGGTCCAGCTGCTGGACTCGGAGAACCCGCTCAGCCGGGTGGACAACCCGGTGCTGCCCGGCCAGCCGAGGACCAACCCGAGCACCCCGCACCCGCCGGTGGCCCCCAGCCAGGACCGCACCCCGCAGCCCTCGCCCGGCGAACGGCCGTCCTCCGGCGGCTCGGTGCCGCCGCCGCCCGGGCCGCCCGGCGCGCCGTCCCAGCCGTCCTGGCCCGGGGCCAGGCCGGCGCCCCGGCCGACGCCGATCCCCTCCCCCTACTCCCAGCCCAACGGCAGCTACCAGCCGCCGAGCGGCGGCTGGTCCCCGCCCGGGACGCCCAACGCCCCCTACTCCGGCGCCGGGCCGGCCCGTTCCGGCGGCTGGCGCGACCGCAAGGGCCCGTTGACCGCTTTGCTCGCCGCCGGGCTGGCGCTGGTGGTGCTGGCCGTGGTGTTGGTCACCCAGCTCTCGGGCGGCTCGGGGGACACGATCGACGAGGCGTATGTGGGCGTCTGGCAGGGCGAGTACACCACCGCCAGCGACGAGGTCAGGGAGCTGCGCTTCGAGATCGTCGAGGGCGACGCGGGCGAACTCGTGGGTAACGCCCTCACGCTCACCCCCGTGATTCTGTGCGCCTATGATGTGCGGCTCGACTCCTTTGACGGCGAGGGTCTGCACTTCACCGAGGAGTCGAACTGGAGCGTTCCCGAGGACCAGACCACCGAGGCCTGCCGGGACAACAGCACGGTACAGACGCTGCGGATCTCGGAGAACGGTGAGGAGATGGTGTGGACGTACGAGGACCAGGAGGCGACCCTGCACCGGGGCCCGGGCCGCACGGACACCGCCGTTCCCGAGGACCTGGTGGCCGACTGGGAGCAGGAGTTCACGGATCGCGACGACAATGACTGGTCGGACGTGATCACCATCGAACAGGGCGCGGTCGGTGACCAGCTGATGCGGTACGAGAGACGCGAGCAGGACAGCGGCGAGATCGAGTGCGTCTGGGAGAACCGGCTGGTCAGGGTCGAGGGCGGGCAACTCACCTTCGGTCCGGACCAGTTGGTGGAGACCGGTGACGACGCCACCTGCAGCGTCTACGCGGCCATCCACATCAGGCTCAAGGAGGGTGATCGGGACACGATCCAGATCACCTGGCTCAACCGCCTGGAGGACGAGCCGGCCGAGCACACGCGCAACGATTAGATATGCCTCAGGTCACGAATTGACACGAGGGTGGGCCAACACGGCGGAAAGGGAACCGATCACGGTTCGGCTTCTGTCCTCATCCCTGTGCAGGGGCGACCGTATGCTCATGAGGCTTACCGGACCGAAGAGGAGTAAGACAGCATGAAACCGCTCGGGCCGACAGATCCCCAACGGGTGGGCCACTACCGGCTGCTGGGGAAATTGGGCGCCGGCGGAATGGGCAGTGTCTATCTCGCCCGCTCCGACCGCGGGCGCACGGTGGCCGTCAAGCTGGTGCAACCCGAACTCGCCCGCCAGCCGGAGTTCCGGCAGCGGTTCCAGCAGGAGGTGGATGCCGCCCGCCGCGTCGGCGGTGACTGGACCGCGCCGGTGCTGGACGGCGACACCGAGGCGGCGACGCCGTGGGTCGCCACCGGCTATGTGGCCGGCCCCTCGCTGCACGAGGTGGTCGCGCACACCTACGGCCGCCTGCCCGAGCGAACGCTGCGCATCCTGGCCAACGGCCTGGTGCGCGCGCTGCGGGACATCCACGCGGCCGGGCTGGTCCACCGGGACCTCAAGCCGTCGAACGTGATGATCACCATCGACGGCCCCCGGGTGATCGACTTCGGCATCGCGCGCGCCCTGGAGGCGACCAGCGAGGGCCTGACGAGGACCGGCGCCGCCGTGGGTTCGCCCGGCTTCATGTCGCCCGAGCAGTGCCGGGGCGAGACGCTCTCGGCCGCGAGCGACATCTTCTGCCTGGGTTCGGTGCTCACCTTCGCCGCCACCGGGCGCACCCCGTTCGGCGACGCCAACAGCGCGATGACCGCGCTGATGCTGCGGATCGTGCAGGGCCAGCAGGACCTGACCGAGGTGCCCGAGGGCATCCGGCCGCTGATCGAGGCGTGCCTGGCCGGCCACCCGGCCGAACGGCCCACGCTCGACCAGCTGTTGGAGGCCACCGAGGTCCCCGAGGACGACGACGAGCCCTGGCTGCCCGGCGCGCTGGTCGCCAAGCTGGGCCGGCACGCCGTGGAGCTGCTCGACTCGGAGGACCCGCTCCAGGCCCCGCCGCTGCCGGCCGGCTCCCCGCCGCCGGCGATGCCGGCCGCGCCGCCCACCCCGGCACCGCCGTCGGCCGCGCCGCCCACGCCCACCCAGCTGAGCGTGCCGGCGACGCCGCCGCCGAGCCCGGCGCCGAACGGCCCGGTCGACGCGATGGCGACGATGACCTCGGCCGCGCCGCCCCCCGGCTACGGCCCGCCGCCCGGTCAGGGCGGTCAGGGTGGCCAGGGGTACGGCTACCCGCAGCAGGCGCAGGGCACCCCGGCCTACGGCTATCCGCAGCAGGGCGACCCGAACAACCCCTACGGCGGCGGCTACGGCGGCCCGGGTGGCCCGGGCGGCTACGGCCCGCCGGGACCGGGCGGCCCCGGGGGTCGGAAGAACAACCAGACGCTGTGGATCGTGGTCGCCGCCGTGGTGGTGCTGGCCCTGGGCATCGGCGTCGCGGTCTTCGCCATGGGCGGGGACGACAACGACAAGGCCGGCGGGGGCGGCGGTACCGAGACCCCGACGTCGGAGCAGCCGACCGACGACCCGACCCCGACCCCGACCGAGGACCCCACGCCCACGGAGGACCCCACCGACATCGGTGGCGGCGGTCAGATACCGACGGAGATGGTCGGCGCCTGGGAAGGCGAGATGACCAGCAGCGGGGGCGACACCTGGTTCCAGCGGATCGAGATCTCCGAGGGCTACACCGGCGACATCGTCACCACCCAGTACACGGTGCTGGCCGGGACGCTCTGCATGGAGTCCTCGGTGCTGGAGAGCTACGACACGGTCGCGACGCTCAACAGCGACAGCATCGACGACCAGTGGCCGAGCGGCGCGAGTTGCAGCCCGTGGGGCGAGCAGACCCTCCAGTACAGCGGCGGCTCGCTGGTGTGGACCGCGCCGAGCTTCGGCGTCGAGTCGACCATGACGATGGCGGAGGCCGGCGCCGGCAACGACGCCATGCCGTACGACATCTACAGCAAGACCTGGGTCGGCCCCGACCTGACGGCGGAGACCGAGACCACCGCCTCGGCCGGCGAGTTGGGCGTGACGTTCAGCAACGGCACCTGCACCTGGGAGTCGACGATGGTCGCGGGCGGCCTCCAGTCCCAGCAGGTCATCATCGGCCCGGGCGACGCCACCGCCGGCGGCTGTGACCCGTTGCCCAGCTACCGCATCCACTGGTCGGTCGAGGACCCGGAGACGATCACCTTCTCGCCGATGGACGGCGGCGAGGGCGAGTTCAACGCCAACCTGTCGGACTGACGGCGGGGCGCGGGGCGCCAGACGCGTGGGCCGGGTGGTGGTCGTCACGACCACCACCCGGCCCACGGGCGTTCGGAGGGCTCCCCCGCAGGGGAACTCGGCGGAACCTCAGAGGAACGGGTGGACCTGGATGGTCTCGTCCCGGCCCGGGCCCACGCCGATCGCGGAGATCCGCGCGCCGGACATCTCCTCAAGCGCGGCCACATACGCCTGGGCGTTCTTCGGCAGGTCGGAGAGCGACCTGGCGTCCGAGATCGGCTCCTGCCAACCCGGCAGGTACTCGTAGACCGGCTCGGCGTGGTGGAAGTCGCTCTGGCTGTAGGGGAGTTCGCTGACCTCGCGGCCCTCGATCCGGTAGCCGACGCAGACCGGGACGCGCTCCCAGCCGCTGAGCACGTCCAGCTTGGTCAGGAAGAAGTCGGTGATCCCGTTGACCCGCACCGCGTAGCGGGCGATGACCGCGTCGAACCAGCCACAGCGGCGGTCCCGGCCGGTGGTCACGCCGTACTCGTGGCCCTCGCTCCGCAGCCGGTCGCCGTCCGCGTCGAACAGCTCGGTGGGGAACGGACCGGCGCCGACCCGGGTCGTGTACGCCTTGAGGATGCCGATGACCCGGTCGATCCTGGTCGGCCCGACGCCGGTGCCGGTACAGGCGCCGCCGGCGGTCGGGTTGGACGAGGTGACGAACGGATAGGTGCCGTGGTCCACGTCGAGCAGGGTGCCCTGGCCGCCCTCGAAGAGCACCACCTTGCCCTCGTCGAGCGCCTGGTTGAGGACCAGGGTGGTGTCGCAGACGTAGGGGCGCAGCGGCTCGGCGAAGCTCAGCAGCTCCTCGACGGCCTGCTCGACCTCGATGGCGCGGCGATTGTAGATCTTGGCCAGCAGCTGGTTCTTGTGGTCGAGCGCGGCCTCGACCTTCTGCCGAAGAATCGATTCGTCGAACAGGTCCTGGACGCGCACCCCCTGCCGGTTGATCTTGTCGGCGTAGGCCGGGCCGATGCCGCGCCCGGTGGTGCCGATCTTCCGCTTGCCCAGGAAGCGTTCGGAGACCTTGTCGAGCGTCTGGTGGTAGCTGGTGATCAGATGGGCGTTGCCGCTGACCAGCAGGCGGGAGGTGTCGATGCCCCGCGCGTTCAGCTCGCTCACCTCGGAGAGCAGCTTGCTGGGGTCGACGACCACGCCGTTGCCGATCACCGGCGTGCACTCGGGGCTCAGCACGCCGGAGGGCAGCAGGTGGAGCGCGTACTTCTGGTCACCGACGACGACGGTGTGACCGGCGTTGTTGCCGCCCTGGTAGCGCGCCACATAGTCGACGGAGCCGCCGAGCAGGTCCGTGGCCTTGCCTTTGCCCTCGTCACCCCACTGAGCGCCGAGCAGCACAAGTGCGGGCACAGGCGTACACCCCTTTCGAGCGGGGCATCTACGCTGTGCTGCCCCGGATCGACGAAACCCCTGCGCAATCGCGACAGGGGCTCTTGCACAGAGAGCTTACGGGAGACGCAGCCGGGAGGCGAACAGTCAGGTGCTCATCGTCATCGACCCGACGGCCCGGCGCGTGGACGGGGAGTCGGTGCGCATCGCCAGGGACGTGTTGTGCGCGGGGGCCAGCGACGAGGTCCGGGTGTGCGTGCTCGACGGGCCGGAGGCCCTGCCCAGGGTGCTGGCCAGAAGGAAGGGTCGCCAGCTGGTGATCGTCGGCGACGACCGGGCGCTGCTGCGCGCGGTGCGGCTGCTGCATCGCGAAGGCGACCTGGCCGCCCGGCCGTTGGGGCTGGTGCCGGTCGGCAGCTCGGTCGCGGTGGCGCGGGCGCTGGGGGTGCCGACCGACGCGGTCACCGCCTCGCGCGCGGTGCTGACCGGGCACAGCCGCCGCCTCGACGTGCTGAGCGACGACGCGGGCGGGCTGGTGCTGGGCGGGCTCGGCATCCCGGCGCCGGCGGGACCCGCGCGGGCGAAGGGGTGGTGGCGCGGGGTGCCGATCCCCCGGCAGTCGCGGGGGGAACGGCGGTCCGGCCCCTCGCGCCCGGCGTGGCAGCCGCGCCAGCCGTGGGCGGCGGTGCCGCTGCGGCCGCGTGCGCGTTCGGAGCAGCGGCTCCGGGTCGAGGCGGACGGCCGGCTGCTGGCCGACCCCGAGCGGCCGGTGGCCGAGGTGTCGGTGCGGCCGGCCGGCGGGCTGGCCGACGTGGTGGTGCGGACGGGACCGAAGGGGAACGAGGTGCGGGCGCGGGCGAGTTCGGTGACGGTCTCCGGCTCCACGGGGTTCAGTTACCGGGCCAACGCGGTGGATCTGGGACCCACCCGCGCGCGGACCTGGACGGTGCTGCCGGGGGCGCTGCGGCTGACGGTCCCGGACCGGGCCTGACCGCCGCGCCTGGGCGGCCCCGCTCAGGCCGGCTCCTCGGGCTCTCTCGGGTCACTGTTGTCGCGAGGCTGCGGAGATCCGCAAGAGAGGGACTGCGGGCCGGTGGCCGGTGCGGGGCAGCCCGACTGGTCGTTTGTTGGTCGACGAGACGCGCCACGGGGTCGGAAGGCTCGGGCGCGGACCACGACGCGTGGCTTACATGGCGCACGATCGGCCGGGTGCGGGCGTAACGAATACCGGCAAGGGGCTGGCTGGGAGGGGGGGCGCGGCTTCCGGGAGGTGGGGTTCGTTGCCGCTGGGGTGGTGGGTGATGGCGACCGTGCCCTCCGGGCGCGGGGACCGCGCCGAGTTCGAGGGCCGGCCGGCCGCTGGGGGCGTGCGTGGCGCGCACCGGCTTCGCCGGCCTGCCCCGGCATGTCGCCCGTCTCGGACGTGACCGATCGTCGGGCGACTGAAGGGGGACGGCCCTCGCCACTCCACTCCGCTGGCAGGACGGGGCGTTCGGTCAACGACCACGCTGCCGCGCGAACATCGCCTGCCGGTGAGGTAGTCCGCACCTTGTCCGCTTCCGGGCAGGGGGGTGGGGGCCTCTTTCTGTAGGTGCCCGTCTAGAGTTGAACGATCTGTTCACTTCCAAACGGGCACCTATAAAAAAGGTCCCCCACCCCCCGCGCGCCCGCCTTCGGGAGTCGACGGCGCGCGGACTACCAAGACGGCAGACTATGTTCGCGCGGCAGCGTGGTCGTTGACCGAACTCGACGAAGCGCCGCACTTCGAAACGACGACCGGTACGGGCCCCTCCAGTCGTCCGACGATCGGCCACATCCGAGACGGGCGACATGCCGGGGCAGGCCGGCGAAGCCGGTGCGCGCTACGCACGCCCCCAGCCGCCGGCCGGCCCTCGAACTCGGCGCGGTCCCTGCGCCCGTAGGGCACGCACCGCACTCCTGACTACCCCGACGGCAACAAACCCCACCTCCCGGAAGCCGCGCCCCCCTTCCCAGCCAGCCTCCTGCCGGCATTCGTTACGCCCGCACCCGGCCGATCGTGCGCCATCTAGGCCCAGCGTCGTAGCCCGCGCCAGAACCCCAACCCCCCACAACAAGCCTCGTCGACCAACAAACGACCAGACGGGCTGCCCCGCACCGGCCACCGGCCCGCACCTACCACCCGCACCACCCCACCCCGTGCACCCCTCCCAGACACACGGAGATCCAAGAGAAAGACCTACGGCTCCTCGGGCTCCTGCTCGACCGGGTGCGCGCTGACCGCGCGGCGGGCGTGCCAGCGCTCCATGAGCTGGTTCATCTCCTCCTCCAGGAAGACCATGAACTCGGCCGTCTCGTTCAGCCGCCGCCCGGCCGGGGTGTCGGCGCCGACGATCTCGATGCCGCCGCGCACGGTCTTCTCCCAGCGCCGCAGATACGCGTCGCGCTGGGTCATCGCCTCGTACCACACGTTCTGGTGGAGGCGGTACCGCTCGCGGCGGGAGCCGGGCTCCCGTTCGCGGCTGATGAGATGGACCTGGCCGAGGTAGCGGACGGCGCCCGAGATGGCGGCGGGGGAGATCCGCAGGCGCTCGGCCAGTTCGGCGGAGCTGAGCGCGCCGTGCTCGGAGACGGTCAGGCAGGCGAAGACGCGGGCCGCCATCCGTTGGAAGCCGGCGGCCACCAGGTCGGCGGCGAACCGTTCCACGAACGCGGCGACCTCCGGGGGGAACGGGTCCCCGCGCTCGGTCCTCTCCCTCAACTCCCGGGGTTCCTCCCCGGGTTTCTCAGGCTCGGTCTCCCCGAGGCCGGTCTGGTCCATGGTCATCCCGCCATCCTGCCAGCCGTTAACAAGATTCTGACGATTTCCTAACTTCACAAATTTCTGAAAGAAGCGTAGCTTCCCGGGTATGAAGCGCTCAACCAACGCGATCGAGATCTCCGATCTGGTCAAGACCTTCGGCCGTACCCGGGCCCTGGACGGTCTCGACCTCACCGTGCGCGCGGGCGAGGTGCACGGGTTCCTCGGGCCCAACGGCGCGGGGAAGTCCACCACCATCCGCGTGCTGCTCGGCCTGCTGCGGGCCGACTCCGGCTCCGTGCGCCTGCTGGGCGGCGACCCCTGGAGCGAGGCCGTCGCCCTGCACCGGCGGCTGGCCTACGTTCCCGGCGACGTCGAGCTGTGGCCCAACCTCACCGGCGGGGAGGCCATCGACCTGCTGGCCCGGCTGCGCGGCGGTCTCGACCCGGAGCGCCGCGCGCTGCTGCTGGACCGCTTCGAGCTGGACCCGACCAAGAAGGGCCGCACCTACTCCAAGGGCAACCGGCAGAAGGTCGCGCTGGTCGCCGCGCTCGCCTCCCGCGCCGAACTGCTGCTGCTCGACGAGCCGACCGCCGGGCTCGACCCGCTGATGGAGGCGGTGTTCCAGGAACTGATCGGCGAGGCGAAGGAGAACGGTCAGACCGTGCTGCTCTCCAGCCACATCATGGCCCAGGTCGAAAAGCTCTGTGACCGGGTGAGCATCGTCCGGCAGGGGAAGGTCGTCCAGTCCGGCACGCTGGACGACCTGCGCCACCTGACCAGGACCTCCGTCGAGGCGACCACCAGCCGGCCGGTCGCCGGGCTCGACGCGCTGCCCGGCGTGTACGACGTGCGGATCGAGCCGGCCGGCGGCGAGGGCGGGGGCGTCACCTCGGTGCGGTTCTCCGTGGACCGGCCGGCCATGGACCGGGCGATCAGCGCCCTGGCCGAGTTCGGGGTGCGCACCCTGCTCAGCCACCCGCCCACCCTGGAGGAGCTGATGCTGCGCCACTACGGCGACCGCCACAACGGCGACCGCCACGGCGGCGCGCGTGAGGCGGCCGGGCGATGAACGGGACCGCCACCACCGCCACGCCCGCCGTGGCCGCCACCGCCGCCGCGCCCTCGGGCGAACCCGCCGGGCCGCTGGTCGGCACGGGCACCATGGTCCGCTTCGCGCTCCGCAGGGACCGGGTCCGACTCCCGGTCTGGCTGGGGCTGTTGACGCTGACGACGGCCGCCAGCGTCGCCAGCTTCCAGAGCAACTACCCCGAGCCGGAGGACCGCGCCGGCGCGGCCGAGACCCTCCGTTCCCCCGCCGGCATCGCCATGTCGGGCCCCGAGCACTACCTCGACGAGGGCTACGACATCGGCGCCATGACCGGCCACCAGCTGCTCGGCTTCTTCGCGCTGGCCGTCGGCCTGATGGTGGTGCTGACGGTGGTCCGCCACACCCGGGTGGAGGAGGAGACCGGCCGCGCCGAGCTGGTGCGGTCCGGAGTGCTCGGCCGGCACGCCCAGTTGGCGGCGGCGCTGACGGTGGCCGCCGCCGCCAGCCTGCTGCTGGGCGCGCTGCTCGCCGCGACGCTGGCGGCCGTCGACGCCGACGGGCTGACCGCAGGGGGCGCGCTGCTCTACGGCGCCGCCACCGCCGCCCTCGGCCTGGCCTTCGCCGGGACGGCCGGCGTCGCCGCCCAGATCACCGCGTTCTCAAGGGGCGCCACCGGTCTCGGCCTGGCCGTGGTCGGCGCCGCCTACGCGCTGCGCTCGGTCGGCGACGTCGGCCCGACCGCGCTGTCCTGGGCCTCGCCCGTCGGCTGGGCGCAGCGCAGCTACCCGTTCGTGGACAACCGCTGGTGGCCGCTGCTGCTCCTGCTGGCGCTGGCCGGCGTGACGGCGGCGCTCGCGTTCTGGCTGAGCACCCGCCGCGACCTGAACGCCGGCCTGCGCCCACCGCGCCCCGGCCGCCCGGGGGCCGCCGCCTCGCTGGCGACCCCGCTCGGCCTGGCCACCCGGCTGGGCCGGGGGACGGCGCTGGGCTTCGCCGCCGGCGCGCTGCTGCTGGGCGCGATGCTGGGCTCGGTCCTCTCCGACGCCGAGCAGATGCTGGAGGAGGTCGAGGAGATGGCCAGTCAGCTGGCCATCGCCGGCGCCTCGATCACCGACATCTTCACCTCGGTCTGCCTGAGCATCCTCGCCATCGTGGCGCTCGCCGCCGTGGTCGCGGCGCTGAACCGGGCGCGCGCCGAGGAGACGGACGGCCGCGCCGAGCCGCTGCTGGCCACGGCGCTCTCCCGAACGGCGTGGATCGGCGGCCAGTTGGTGTTCGCGCTGGGCGCGGGGACGCTGGTGCTGCTGGTCGCGGGGCTGGCGCTGGGCGCGGCGGGCGCCGCGTCGACCGGGGACGCCTCGCTGCTGCCCGAGCTGGCGTTGGCCTCGCTGGCGTATGCGCCGGCCGTGTGGTTCACCGGGGGCTTCGCGCTGGCGCTCTTCGGCTGGTTCCCCCGGGCGATGGCGGCGGCCTGGGCCATCCCGGCCTACGCCATGGGGGTCGTCTTCCTGGGCGAGATCGTGGACCTGCCGGACGCGCTGCGCGAGCTGTCTCCGCTGGGCCATGTGCCGAGCGTGCCGGCGGCCGGGCTGGAGTGGCCGCCGCTGCTGGTGCTCACCGCCCTTGCGGCGGGCCTGAGTTGGCTGGGCGTGCTGGGCGTGCGGCGCCGCGACTTCGAGCTGCCGTAGGGCGGGCGAACGGGTCCGACGCCGGGGAGGGAAACGGGGGCGGCGGCACTGACGGGCGTTCAGCCCGGCGGCGCCGCCGCCCCCCTGACGGCGGCGTCGATACACCCGCGAGGACCCACTCCGGATGCGGAGTCGGTCACGGACTGTTCGCATGGGTGACAGCTCGTCACGCACCCCGCGTGCGGCAGTCGCCCCGGAGGTCACCCGCTCATGAAGGCAAACCGTTCCCTCCCCTACGCCCCGCCGACCAGACCGCTGGCGCTGGCGGCCGTCACCGTCGCCCTCACCCTGGGCCTGTCGGGGCCGGCGCTGGCCCAGGACCAGGACCCGGGCCGGGCCACGGCCGAGGAGGTCACCGAGATCTCGGAGGCCGTGCCCCAGGAGGGCCTGGCCGTGCTGGAGGACGCCAAGCCCGCCTGGGACAACGTCGCCCCGCTCACCATCTCCCCCGCCTCCGGCGGCCCCGGCACCTCGGTGACGGTGCGCGCCAACTGCCGCCCGGACGGCCCGGCCCGTTCCGACGCCTTCAAGGAGCCGATCAACCTGCGCCGGGGCGACTCGGGGCAGTGGGTCGGCACCGGCAAGATCAAGCACGGCCTCAAGGTCGGCCGTGGCTACCCGGTCACCGTGAACTGCGCCGACGGGGTGCAGCTCACCGCCACGTTCACCGCGACCGCCGGCACCCCGAGCGGCGGCGCCTCGGCCGGCTTCGGCGGCGCGGGCGGCGCCGGCGAGTCCGGCGCCCAGGCGACGGCGCTGGCCGTCGGCGGCGGCGTGGCGGTGGCCGGCGCGGTGGGGTACGTCTTCCTCGCCAAGCGTCGCCGTTCCGGCACCCACTCCTACTAGAGGGAGCGGAGTGCCTAGGAAGCGGCGCGCGGCCGGCCGGCCGCGCCTTCCCCGACTGCCGGACGGGCTGCGCGCCTTCGGGCGGCCCGCGCTGCCGCGCCTGCCGGCGCGCGCCCGGCGGCGCACGGGCACGCCGGGGCGGCACGCGGCCGCCTCGGCCAGGCCGGGGCCGGCGCCCGAGCCGCCGCCGGAGCCGAGGCGCGGGCGCGAGCCGGCGCCGGAGCCGTCGGAAGCGGGGCCGGAACCGTCGGAGTCGGGTCGCGGGACGGAGTCGGGTCGCCGGTCGGCGCCGGCGCCGGCGTCGAGGACGGCGCGGCGCCCGGCATCGAGAACGGCGCGGCGCCCGGTGGTTCCCGCCGCGCTGGTGCGGCAACTGGCCGCCCGGTGGCGGACGTTGACCGCGCGTTGGGTGCCGGTCGCGCGGCGGCTGACGGGCGGGCTGCGCGACGCGGGGCCGGCGACGGTGCGGCTGGTGCGGGGCCGGGCGACCACGCTCGGCCAGGCCAGGGTCGCGGTGGCCACGGCGGTGCGCGGCGCCGCCGGGCCGCCGCCCCCGCCGCCCGGGACCCGCACCCGGCACCAGCGGCAGTCCTCGCGCACCCGCCGCCTGGAGACCACCGTCGCGGTGACGGTGGTGGTGATCGGGCTGCTGGTCGGGGTGTTCGCGCCGAGCGGCGGCGGCGCCTCGGTCCGGGAGGCGCGTGCCTCCAGCAGCATCGCGGAGGGGGTGTCCCGGCCGGACGCCGTTGACGCGCCGGCCGCCGCCCCCGACGCGGGCTCCACCGCGAACCTGTCCGGCTCGGGCGCCGAGGGCGAGGTGGCGGTGGCCCCGCCGCTGGAGCGCTCGGTGCCGATCCGGGTCCGCATCCCGTATCTGGCCACGGACGTCGAGGTGTTCGGCGCCGATCTGGCGCCGGACGGCGGCCCGCCCTCGCCGTCGGAGGAGGACGCCCAGCGCGCGGCCTGGTACGCCGGCGGCGTCTCCCCCGGCGAGCGCGGCGCCGCGATCCTGGTCGGCCACCTGGACACCTACGACGGGCCGGCCGCGTTCGCCGGCCTGGGCTCGCTCCAGCCGGGCGAGACCATCGAGATCGACCGGGCCAACGGGGACATCGCGATCTTCACGGTGGACTCGGTCGAGCAGTACCCCAAGTCCGACTTCCCGGACGAACGGGTCTACGGCTCGGTGACCTCGCCCCAACTCCGCCTGATCACCTGCGGCGGCCGGTGGACCGAGGACGGCGGCTACGACTCCAACATCGTCGCCTACGCCCGCCTCACCGACTCGGTGGCCTTCGCCGACGACGCCCAGGAGCCTTACCGGGAGCCGGTGCCGGAGCCGGCCCAGGAGCAGCCCCAGGACGTACCCCAGGACAACCCCGCCCCGGACCCGCCGTTGGACGCCGGCCTCGACCCGGCGTGGGACCCCGCCCTGGACCCTGCGTGGGACCCGGGCCTGGACCCGGCGCTCGACCCGGCCTGGAACGGCGGCTGACCGCCGCGCCCCCGCGCCGCTCGACGGCTCACCCCGCGGCCGCCTCGGCCAGGCGGTCCAGCAGCCAGGCCCCGGCCGGGAGGCCGGGGACCAGCGGCGCGTAGTGGCCGACGCCCGGCAGCGACTCCAGCCGGGCGCCGTGGCGTGCCGCGAAACGGCGGGAAAGGTCGGCCGGCACCTGCCCGTCCGCCGTGCCGTGCACCAGCGTCACCGGCACCGGCGGGCGCGGCCGCCGCGCCGGGTCCGCCGCGTCGAGCGCCGCCTCGACGGCGGGCCCGGACGCGCCGCCGAGCAGCGCCCGGACGGCGCCCCGGCCCAGGTCGAGCGCGAGCGCCCGGCCCAGATCGCTGACCGCCGCCACCCCGAACACCGCGCGCACCCGGGGATGGTCGGCCGCCCACAGCGCCAGCTGCCCGCCGGCCGAGTGGCCGACCAGCACCACGGAACGTTCCCCCGGCAGCGCGTCCAGCCCGGCCCGCACATCGCGCCCGGTCGCCGGCCAGCCCCCGCCCCCGCCGACCCTGCGGTACTCCGGCAGCGCGACCGACACCCCGCGCGCCACCAACGCCCGGGCGCACGGCGCCAGATGGCGGCGGTCGAACGCCTCCCGCCAGAACCCGCCGTGCAGCAGCGCCACCGCCGGCTCGCCAGGACCGTGCAGGTCCACCAGCTGCGCCGGGTGTCCGCCATAGCGCACCGTCCGCTCGGGCGCGGCCACGGCGGACGGCTCGGGCGGCGCCAGCAGCGCGGCCAACTCCGCCGCGTCCCGGCCGCGTTCCGGCGCCCCGCTCACCGCCCGCCGTTCCCCGCCGGTCCCCGGCGGGACGCACCCAGCAGCTCGCCCAGGGTCGCGGCGGCCCGCGCCGCCTCGGCAAAGCCGGTGTAGAGCGGCGCGAAGCCGAACCGCAGCACGTCGGGCGGCCGGTGGTCGGCGACCACGCCGCGCGCGACCAGCCGGCCCAGCAGCCCGGCCGCGTCCGGGCAGCGCAACGAGACCTGGCTGCCGCGCCGGGCGTGCTCGGCCGGGGTCAACGGCTCGGCCGCCCCCTCGGGCACCAGTTCGCCCACGCACTCCAGGAAGAAGTCCGTCAGCGCCAGGCTCTTGGCGCGCACCGCCGCCAACTCCACGCCGTCGAAGGCGTCGAGCGCGGCCTCCAGCGCCAGCATCGACAGGATGTCGGGCGTGCCGACCCGCAGCCGCCGCGCCCCGGCGTGCGGCGCGTAGTCGGCGCTCATGGCGAACGGGTCCCGGTGGCCCCACCAGCCGGGCAGCGGGCTGTCGAAGCGCGGCAGGTGTGCGGCCCGCACATAGGCGAAGGCGGGCGCGCCAGGGCCGCCGTTGAGGTACTTGTAGCCGCAGCCAACGGCGAGGTCGACGGCGTGCCGGTCGAGTTCGACGGGCAGCGCGCCCGCGCTGTGGCACAGGTCCCACAGCGCCAACGCGCCCGCCTCGTGCAGCGCCGCCGTCAGCGCGGGCAGGTCGCGCAACTCCCCGCTGCGGTAGTCGACATGGTTGACCAGCGCGACGGCCGTCCGCGCGCCGGCCTCGGCGGCGATCCCGGCCGGCGGCAGTGCGCGCAGCCGGCGGCCCGTCATCCGGGCGGCGGACTCCGCGACATAGCGGTCGGTGGGGAAGGTGTCGGCGTCCAGCAGGATCTCGTCCCGGCCGTCGCCGGCCAGCCGCACCGCGCCCACCAGCAGCTTGAACAGGTTGACGCTGGTGGAGTCGCCCACCACCACCTGACCCGGGGCGGCGCCCAGCAGCGGGGCCAGCCGGTCGCCGATCCGTTCCGGCGCGGAGTCCCAGCCGGACTCCGTCCAGGACCTGATCCGCAGCCGCCCCCACTCCTCGGCGACCACCTCCGCCACCCGGTCGGGAACCGAACGGGGCAGCGCGCCCAGCGAGTTGCCGTCCAGATAGACGGCCTCGTCGAGCACGAAGCGGTCCCGGACCCCGCGCAGCGGATCGGCCGCGTCGAGCGCCTCGGCGCGACGGGCCAGCCGCGTGGCGGCGTCGGAGGGTGCGGGCGGCACGGGTCTGTTCATGCTGGCGGCACTCCGTCTGCGGTCTCGATGCGCTCGGCACGGCGGACGGCCGGCCGGCCAACACCGGCGAGGGCGCCCCGCGCACAGGGCGCCTCGCCTGGGATCTGTCGGGCTCGCCTGGGATGGGTCAGGAGAGCGTGTCCGCCGCCGTCGGCGAGGAGTCCCGGAGAAACTGGGTGCAGCGCTCGTACTCCTCCTGCTCGCCGATGGCGCCGGCGGCCCGGGCCAGGGCGTGCAGGGCGCGCAGGAAGCCCCGGTTGGGCTCGTGCTCGAACGGCACCGGGCCGTGCCCGCGCCAGCCGCTGCGGCGCAACGCGTCCAGGCCCCGGTGGTAGCCGGTCCTGGCGTAGGCGTAGGACTCGATGACCCGGCCCTCGGCGAAGGCGTCGTCGGCGAGCTGCGCCCAGGCGAGCGAGGAGGTGGGGTACTTCGCCGCCACCTCGGCCGGCGCCGTGCCGGAAGCCAGCAGCTCGCGGGGCTCGGGATCGTCGGGCAGATGGGTCGGGGGCGGTCCCCCGAGCAGATTCTCGTGCGTGACCATGGGTCCAGTCTGCCTTCCCGCCACGGCCGCGCCCAGACGCATCCGGGCGCGGCCGTGATCGTCAGGCTGTGTCGCGTGCCTACTTCAGCTTGGTGCCGGTGGACCGCAGGTCGGCGCAGGCCCTGGTGACCCGCTCGGCCATGCCGCCCTCGGCGGACTTGCCCCAACTGCGCGGGTCGTAGGTCTTCTTGTTGCCGACCTCGCCGTCGACCTTGAGCACGCCGTCGTAGTTGCGGAAGACGTGGTCGACGATGGGCCGGGTGAAGGCGTACTGGGTGTCGGTGTCCAGGTTCATCTTCACCACGCCGTTCTCCAGCGCGGTGGCGATCTCCTCGGCGGTGGAGCCGGAGCCGCCGTGGAAGACGAAGTCGAACGGGTCCTGCTTGCCGGTCACCTCGGCGACGCCCCGTTGGAGGTCGCTGAGCAGCTCGGGGCGGAGCACCACGTTGCCCGGCTTGTAGACGCCGTGCACATTGCCGAAGGAGGCGGCCAGCAGGTAGCGGCCGCGCTCGCCGGTGCCCAGCGCCTCGGCGGTGCGGAGCGCGTCGTCAACGGTGGTGTACAGCTCGTCGTTGATCTCGTGGGAGACGCCGTCCTCCTCGCCGCCGGTGGGGGTGATCTCCACCTCCAGCACGATCTTGGCGGCGGCGGCCTGCGCCAGCAGCTCGGCGGCGATCTCCAGGTTGTCCTTCAGGGTCTCGGCCGAGCCGTCCCACATGTGCGACTGGAACAGCGGGTTGAGGCCCCGGTCCACGCGCTCCTTGGAGATCGCCAGCAGCGGGCGGACATAGCCGTCCAGCTTGTCCTTGGGACAGTGGTCGGTGTGGAGCGCCACGTTGACCGGGTACTTCTCGGCGACCACATGCGCGAACTCGGCCAGCGCGCGGGCGCCGGTGACCATGTCCTTGTTGTACTGGCCGCCCAGGAACTCGGCGCCACCGGTGGAGATCTGGACGATGCCGTCGCTCTCCGCCTCGGCGAAGCCCCGCAGCGCGGCGTGCAGGGTCTGCGTCGAGGTCACGTTGATGGCCGGGTAGGCGAACTTGCCGGCCTTCGCCCGGTCCAGCATCTCGTTGTAGACCTCGGGGGTCGCGATGGGCATCTGTGCGCTCCTTGAGTGTGCGATGGGCTGCTACTCGTCATCAGGGAACGTCTTCGTTGGCGTCCCGGGCATCATCGTCGGGCCCATCCTCCCAGACGGCGACGGGCGGCCGTGACGGCCCGCCTCGGTTTCACGTGAAACCGTGACGCTGTGTAGTCTCCGCAGCTCAGTCCCGGCGGCTGCGTTCAGGCCACTCGGGCCGGGCGGCTCAGTCCAGGCGGCTCAGTCCAACCCGAGGTCGGCCAGATCGAACGCCGCGTAGTACGGCAGCCCCGCCGCCTCGACCGCCGGCCCCGCGCCGCGCTCCACGACCACCGCCACCGCGACCACCTCGGCCCCGGCCTCGCGCAGTGCCTCGACGGCGGTGAGCACGGAGTTGCCGGTGGTCGAGGTGTCCTCCACGGCCAGCACCCGCCGGCCCGTCACATCAGGGCCCTCGATCCGCCGCTGAAGGCCGTGGGCCTTGCCGGCCTTCCGCACCACGAAGGCGTCCAGCCGCTCGCCCCGCGCCGCCGCCGCGTGCAGCATGGCGGCCGCGACCGGGTCGGCGCCCAGGGTCAGCCCGCCCACCGCGTCGTACTCCAGCTCGGCGGTGAGGTCCAGCATCGTCTGGCCGACCAACGGGCCCGCCTCGCCGTCCAGGGCGACCCGCCGCAGATCCAGGTACCGGTCGCTCTCCTGCCCCGAGGAGAGGATCACCCGGCCGTGGACGACGGCCTTGTCCTTGATCTGCTGAAGAAGCTGTGCACGCGCGCTCATGGCCCCGACCCTATGCCAGCCGCCACTCCCACCGGGTGGAGACCTCCAGCGGCTCCAGCTCGGTGACCAGGCGGGGATGCGTGTTGAGCCCGTTGGGCGGCCCGGACTGCGGCTCCACGCAGACCGCCTCCGGCAGTTCGTCGTAGACCACCGCCCACTCCGAGCGGCTGGTGACGGTCAACGCCAGCTGCTCCGGCCAGTTCAGCCGGACCTCGACGCCGTCCGGCATCCCGAAGCAGTCGTCCCACGGGCCCGGCTTGGGCGCGATCCGGTGGCCGGTCGGCAGATGGTCCTCGCCGCGCTCCTCCTGCCACTCGGCGGCGAAGTCGATCTCCACCGGCCTGCCCCCCTCGGTGAGTTGCCGAAGGAACCAGGGGTGCCAACCGGCCTGCGCGGGAAAGGAGTTGCCGGCCGTCTCCACGCCCAGCGTGAGGGTGACGGAACCGCCGTCCTCGGCCAGCTCCACCAGCTGGGTGACCCGGCCCGGGTAGGGCCAGGGCTCGATCAGATCGCAGTACAGGGCGGCGGACCGCTCGTCCGCCCGCGCGGTCGTCCACGCCCGGCGGCGCACCGTGCCATGGATGGCGTGCTCACCGGCGTCCACCGGAAGCTGGTGCTCGACCGCGCCGTTGCGGAACCGGCCCTGCCGCGTGCGGCCACACCAGGGCGCCATCACAAAGGAGCCGAACCGCTCGCCCTGGCGCAGCAGCTGGAACCCGCCAACCGTCAGCGAGGAGAGCCGCGCCCCCTGGTCGGGCCGGACGACCAACTCGGCATCGCCGGCGCGGAGTCGGATTCCACGTTCCGTGTCATCGATGGTCACCCCTCGACGATAACGATCTGATGTATGAAATGACTAATGGTGACCTCATGCTGGACGGCGCGTGGTGCCGGGGCGCTGCCGCGCGATTAAGGAACGGCGGCCAGGGCCGTCGGGGCACCGGCCCGGGGCCTGGGCTGCGGCGCATGGGGCGGCCGCGTCGGCGGCGGCGAGGCCGCACGGGGCGCTGCCGCGCATCCGGTGAACGGTGGCCGGGACGGGCGCACCAGCGGCGCCGAGGGGCAGCCGGGATACCGCCGCTCGCCCGGCGAACGCGCGCCTCAGCGGCAGCAAGGCCGCCCACGTCACCAGACCGCCGACCGGTGCGGCGCCCGGAGCACGCCGCTCGCTTGGAGAACACCGCCGGGGGCCGCCGCGTCAGCGGAGGCGAGGCCGCACGGGGCGCCGGGCCGTCGAGCGGGCTGCGGCGCCCGGGGCGCTGCCGCGCGCTCGGCGAACGGTGGCCGGGACGGCCGCACCAGCGGCACCGAGGGCAGCCGGGATACCGCCGCTCGGCCGGCGAACGTGGACGGGCCACCGCCTCAGCCGGGACAAGGCCGCCCGAGTCACCGGGACTTCGAGCGGGCTGCGGCGTCAACGGGCCCAGGGGCAGCCGAGGTCCCGGCCGGGCGCCGGGGCGTTGCCGCTCGTTCGGGGAACGCGGACGAGTCCCCGTCTCAGCGGCGCCGGGGCAGCCGGTCGGGCCCCGGCGTCAGCGGCGGCGAGGCAGCCCGGGTCACGGGGTCGCCGGCCGGGCGGCGGCATCGGCGGCGCGGGGCCGTCGAGCGGGTTGCGGCGCCGGGACTCCGGGGCGCCCGGGTACCGCGTCAGCGGCGGCGGGGCGCTGCCACTCACTCGGGCAACGCGACGGGCTACGGCGCCCGGGCCGCCGGCCGGCTGCGGCGCAGGGCCGACCGAGGCCGCCGACCCGGCTGCCGCGTCAGCGAGTTGTCGCTCCAGGGCAGCCGGGGCCGCCACCGCCTCAGCGGCGCCGGGGCGCTGCCGCGCGTTCGGAGAACGCGACCCGGGCCGCCGGCCGGCTGCGCCGCGCTCGGGGAACGGCCGCCGGGGCCGCCACATCAGCGACGGCAAGGCCGGCCGGGTCACCGGCCGCCGGCCCACCTGCGGCAACAGCGGCGCCGCTACGCACTCGGGCAACGCGACGGGCTATGGCATCAGCGGTGCCAAGGCGCAGCCGCGCACTCACGGAACGCGGTCGGGCCGCCGCGTCAGCGGCGCGGAGGCCGCCGAAAACCGCCGGCCGGGATGCCGCGACAGCGGGCCACCGCGTCAGGGGCGGCAAGGCCGCCCGGATCACCGGGCCGCCGGGCCGCCGGGTCAGCGCCTACGGCCACCTGGATCGCCGGGCCGCCGGCCGGGCTGGCGCAAGAGCGGCCACCGCGACAGCGGCCCGCCGGATCAGCGGCGGCGGAGGGCGCGGCGCAGCGCCACCGCCGAGGCCACCGCGAGGGCGGCGGCCGGCGCGGCCCAACGCAACAACGCGCCGGAGCGTCCGCCCTCCTCGGGCGCCGGCTCGGGGGCGTAACGCCCGCGCGGCGGGGCGTGATCGACCTCCTCCGCGCTCCTGCCGATCATCGTGCGCCGGGCGTGGTCGGCCTCGGGCGCGGGCAGCGAGGAAGGTTCGGAACGTTCCGGGTTCAACGCCGACGGGGTGCCCTCACCCCGCCCGGCCACCCTGCCCCCCAGCGAGCCCGGCTCCGCCGCCGGCTCGGAGGCCGCCGGCTCCACGGGGGCCGAGGCCTTGCCGGCCCGGCCAGCCCCCGAAGCGGAACCATCACCATCGGCCGAATCCTCATCATCGGAGGCCCCCCGGCCGGCGGCCGGACCCTCACCGGAGCCGTCGCCGTTCGCCACCCCCTCGGAGGCAGACTCGGAGGACACCGGGCCGTCGGAGGAATCTGCGCCGGAGGCCGGACCCTCACCGGACGCGTCACCGTTCACCGAACCCCCGCCGAAGGCGGAACCCGCCGCATCCCCGCCGGCGCCCGGGCCCCCGGGCCCCGCTCCTTCACCGCCCACATCCGCACCGTCGGAGGCGCCCTCGCCCGAGGCGGACCCGGAGGACACGGAACCGCCAGCAGCACCCCGGCCGGAGGCCGAACCCCCACCGGACGCCTCACCGTTCACCGAACCCTCGCCGGACGCGGACTCCGAAGCCGGCCCGCCGGAAGCACCCGGACCCCCGGCCCCGGCTCCGTCGCCGCCCACATCCGCACCGCCGGAGGCACCGCGCCCACCCGGCTCCGCACCTTCACCGTTCACAGCACCCCCGCCGGAGGCACCCCCGCCGGAGGCCGACCCGGTCGGCTCGTCCGCCGAGCGCCCCCTCGGCACCCCCGCTCCCGAAGCGCTGCCGCCGCCAGGCGGCGCCGGCGGCGCCGGCTCACCGTCCCGAGGCTCGCCGCCAGGCGAGGACGCCGTCGGAATGCCCGGGATCACCCGCTCGTTGTCGTCCGGTTCGCCGATGCCGCCCGAGGGCGGCATCGGCGCCGCGTTCTGGGACAGTTCGTCAGCCAGCGCGGCAGCGAAACGATCCAGCAGCCGACGCCCCGTCGACTCCCGTTGCTCGTCGGTGAGTTCGGCGACCCGGCCGGTCGCGGTCAGCCGCCCCTCGACGGTCAGCGCGCAGCCCGCGCCCTCGTCCACCGGGCGCGCGGTGACCGTCAACACCAGGCTGACGGTGCCCGATCCCCTGGCCTCCTCGCCCTCGGCGCGCACCACCACCCGGTCCGAGCCGTCGTCCGACCCCGTCGCCACAACCAGCGACCCGCGATACGTGATGCTGGAGGAGCCCACCCGCAGCCGCAGCCGGCCGCGCAACGCGTCGGGCCCGGCGTCCCGGTCGGCCGGCGTCCCCGGCTGGGCCGGCTGGAGCCCCGGCACACAACGCGCCACCCGCCGGGGCTCGGCGAAGGCGCTCAGGACGACAGCGGGGGCGTACGGGAGGTAGACCTCGTGCTCCATGGCGCGGAGCCTACCCACTGATCGGCGCATATGTTACTGGTCGGGCCAAACGCACCGCGCGCCGCCGAGGGGGCACAGGAGAACGTCGCCACCCGGTCCTCCGCCGTCCGTTGGCGCAGCAGCCGCTCCGCCCGTTCGCCCAGCGAGTCGACGGTGAGCGTGCAGGCCAGCAGCACCGCCGTCACGCCCAGCACGACCAGGGTCAGCCGCGCGAGCGTCGGCCGGCTGAGGTCGCCGCGGAAGAGCCAGAGCACGACGGCGCCGCCGGCCAGCGCGTTGACGACGCCGGTGAGCAGCGCCGCGTTGAGGTGGCCGAGCAGCGGCAGCAGGAGAAAGGGGAAGGCGAGGCCGCCGAGCAGCGCCCCCACGTAGTCGGCGGCCGACAGGTCGGCGACCGCCCGCCCGGCGTCCTGCCGTCTGATGCGCTGGATCAGGGTCATCAGCAGCGGCATCTCCGCGCCGATCAGCAGGCCGATGGTGAGCGAGAACGCGATCAGCGCCGGCCGCACCTCGCCCATCCACAGGAAGCACAGGTGCAGCACGGTCGCCGAGCAGCCGCCGACGAGCGCCAACAGGGCTTCGATCAGTGCGAAGTTGACGGAGGCGCGGGCGCGCAGCCGCTTGGCGCCCAGCGAGCCGATGCCCATCGCGAAGACCATCGAGGAGAGCACGAGGGAGGTGAGGGTGACCGTGTCCCCCACCAGGTAGTCGGCGAGGGCGATCAACTCCAGTTCGTAGACGAGTCCACAGGCCGCGCAGACGAAGACCGCGGCCAGCACCAGGGCCCGCCCCACCCCCGGCGACACCGGCAGCGCGGCGGTGGAGGAGGGGCCGCCCGCGCGCTCGGCTTCGGACGTCTCGATCATGAACCGAACGTTACGTCACACCTCGAACTCGCCCTGTCACCCACAGGAGTGGACTTCCCCGTCGTCTCCACGGCGCGCAGCGCGCCCACCACGCGGGTCCTGGTGGCCACCAGCCGGCGCTCCTGTGGATAGGAGTGCCAGGTGCGCCAGTGGACCTGGCCGCCCTGCCGTTGGGCGAGCAGCGCGGTGAACGCGTTGGGGTCGCCGGGGAACAACGCGGCGAGCCCGTGGGGGTGTTCGGCCACCAGCGCCAGCAGCTCCTGGGCGCGGCCGGCGAACGAGCCGGCGCTGAGCGTCTCCACATGCGCGGCGAACTCGTAGTCGTAGTCCCCGAGTCGGCGCGAGACCCCCAGCGGCAGCGGGGAGTTGTCGCCGGCCAGGCAGGCCACCGTCTCGGCGCAGCCGCCCCTGCTGCCGTTGAGCAGTACCTGGTGGGACGCGCCGAGGACGCGCAACTGGACGGAGGTGTCGGCCAGTTCCAGGTCGAGGGTGGCCAGCGCTGGCTGTGGCCCACGCTCCAGCGACCAGGTAAGGTCACCCGCCCGGGTGTCGGTGAAGGTGGTGTTGATGGTCGTCAGCATGGAACCGCCCCCGCATGACCCGCAGTTGAGGGTGGTGTGCCCGACCCTCCCAAGAGCAACGAATCCACCGAACCACGGAACTCCCCACGCCCACAGGCGTTTTACCCAACTCCGGCGGATTTCCCCCGTCGGGGGACAGGGTAGGTCAGGTGTCCACTAATCGACTGCCCGGATAGCGGACACCCGGGGGTGGTCAACGCGCGGAGACCGGAGCGAATCGCCCCCATGTGCCACCGATTGGGCCAACTCTCGGGTCACGGAGCGGCGTTCGTCACATCTCGGCTGCACAACGGTCACGGTGACGCACTTGTTAGGACCTCCATCTATGAGGAGGCTCACGACAACTTCACCCGAAGCCATTCACGCGTGGAAGGCCAGAGATGACGCGATTCGGCAGAACGTCGAGGCTCGTCGCGGCCATGTTGGGAGGGGCTCTCGTCCTCTCCGCATGTAGCGACGACGGCGAAGAGAGCAACGAGGAGTCGAACGCCGGGGGGAGCGGCGGCACTGTCACCTACGCGATGGCCCAGCCCTGGGACAGCTACAACGGCACCACGGCTGGCGCCAACTCGGCGGCCAACGGCCAGGTCATGGAGCAGGTGCTGTCCGGCTTCTGGCGCTTCGGCAACGAGGACGGTCAGCCCATACCGAACGAGGAGTTCGGTACGTTCGAGATGACCTCCGAGGACCCGCTGACCATCGAGTACAGCATCAACGAGAACGCGGTCTGGTCGGACGGCACGCCGATCGACTGCGACGACGTGCTGCTGTGGTGGACCGCGAAGAGCGGCCGGTGGGACAGCATGTTCTCGTCGCCGGGCATCACCGGCATCGAGGACACCGCGATGCCGGAGTGCGCCGACGGCGACAAGGCGTTCACGCTCGTCTACGACCAGCCCTACGCCGACTGGCTGACCGCCGGCCCCGGCCACGGCAACGTGGTGTTCATGCCGGCCCATGTGGTGGCCGAGCAGGCCGGGTTCACCCCGGAGGAGTTCCTGGCCGCCCTCCAGGCCGACGACCCGGCGCCCCTTGAGCCGGCCGCCGAGTTCTTCAACAACGGCTGGCTGATCGACGGCGCGCTGCCGGACGAGTCGATGATCCCCTCCTCCGGCCCGTACCGGATCACCGACTATGTGGCCGACCAGTACGTGACGCTGTCCCGGAACGAGGAGTACTGGGGCGAGCCCGGGACCGCCGAGACCATCATCATCCGGATGGTCGCCGAGCCGGAGCAGGTGCAGGCGCTCCAGAACGGCGACGCGGACATCATCGAGCCGCAGCCCACGGTGGACATGGCCCAGCAGATCGAGGCCGCCAGCGGCATCGAGTCCGTGGTGGGCGAGGAGTACGTCTACGAGCACCTGGACTTCAACTTCAACGACGGCCCGTTCGCCGACTCGCACGCGCTGCGCGAGGCGTTCGCGCTCTGCGTGCCGTACCAGACGCTGGTGGACAACCTGATCGCGCCGGTGGTCCCGGACGCGACCGTCAAGCAGGTCCGCAACGTGGCGCCCTGGGACGAGGGTTACCAGGAGGCCGTGGACGCCTCGGCCGAGTGGATCGAGCAGTACGGCACCACCGACATCGAGCGTTCCCGCCAGATCCTGGAGGAGGAGAACGCGGTCGGCACCGAGGTCGTCCTGGGCACCCTGGACAACCAGCGCCGCAACGACGCGGGTCTGCTGATCCAGAGCTCCTGCAACGAGGCCGGCTTCGAGGTGGACTTCCAGCCCGCCGCCGACTTCTTCGACACCACCGGGGCGCTCTCCGAGAACCGCTTCGACGTCGCGATGTTCGCCTGGTCGGGCTCGCCGGACCGCTCCGGCTGGAACTCCACCTACCGCACGGTGGCCGAGTGCAGCCCGGACGGCAAGGGCAACAACAACGGCTGCTACGGCAACGAGGAGTTGGACGAGCTGCTGGACCAGGTGCTGCGCACCTCGGACCTCGCCGAGGCGGTGGACCTGACCGCCCAGATCGAGGCGCACCTCTGGGAGGACCTGGTCACCATCCCGCTGTACCAGCACCCGGGCATCACCGCCTGGAACAGCCAGGTGGAGAACGTGGTCTCCAACCCGTCCCAGAACGGCATCGTCTGGAACGCCCAGACGTGGAGCAAGAGCTGACGGAGCCGACGGGATGTCACCGCGCGCCGCGCTGACCTCCCGCCGCTCGAACGGCGCCCGCGCGGCGCCGTGTTGAACGGGTGCGGGGCCGGGAACTGAGACTTCCCGGCCCCGCGTCCCGTATTCCGGGAACGCCCGTCACGCCCCCGACCCGCTCCCCGCTTCCTCCTCCCGTGGAACTCACCCCGTAGCACTCCCCCCGTAGCACTCACCTCGTAGAACTCACCCCGTGAACCTCAGGAGTCAGCGCCATGCTCGTCTTCATCGCGCGGCGGCTCTTCGTCTCGATCTGGGTCTTCCTCGCCTCCACGGTCGTGGTCTTCTTCCTGTCGACCCGCATCCGCGACCCGCTGGCCGAGGCCAGACAGTTGCCGGACGGCGCCCGTGAGGCGGCGATGGCCGAGATATCCGAGCGCATGGGCCTGGACGACCCGGTCCTCGTCCGCTACCTCAACTGGCTGACCGACGTCGTCACCGGCGACCTGGGCGTCGACCGGCAGGGCCAGAGCGTCAGCGCCGCCCTGGAGGGCGCGTTCACCGCGACCCTCCAACTGATCACCGGCGCCACCGTGTTGGCCATCGTCATCGGCATCGCCGTCGGCGTGATCTCGGCGCTGCGGCAGTACACGGCGCTGGACCAGACCGTCACGTTCGTCGCCTTCGTCTGTTTCTCGCTGCCGATGTTCTGGGTCGGTACCCTGCTCAAGCAGTTCCTCGCGCTGGACTTCAACGACTGGCTGGCCGATCCGACCATCTCGCCGATCTTCGTCGGCGGCATCTCCCTGATCGTCGGCCTGGCCTGCGGCTCGCTGGTCGTCGGCGACCGGCGCAGCCGGCTGACGGCGTTCGGCTCGGCGACGGCGGCGATGGCGGTGCTGCTGCTGGTGCTCTCCGCCACCGAGTGGTTCGCCGACCCGGGGCTCGGGCCCATCGTCATCGCGCTGTCCGCTCTCGGCGGGGCGCTGGGGTTCACCACCCTGGTCAGCGGCCTGGACTGGCAGCCGCCGCTGAAGGCCGCGCTGATCACCGCCGGCATCGGGGTGGTCGCCGCGCTGGCGCTCGGCCCGGTGCTGGAGGACCCCGAACTGCTGACCGTGGTGGGCCTCGCGCTGCTCACCGTGGCGATCAGCGGCGCCGTCGGCTGGTTCCTCGGCGGCGAGCTGTACCGGAGGGCGGCCGTTCCGGCGTCGATCCTCACCGGCGTCTTCACCGCCGCGGTGATCTTCACCGACCGGATGCTCCAGTCGTTCGCCGACTACAGCGAGTCGGTGAACGGCCGGCCGATCTCCACGATCGGCGCCGAGACCCCCAACTACTCGGGAACGTTCTGGGAGTCGGGCCTGGACTCGGTGGGCCACCTGGCGCTGCCGACGCTGGCCCTGGTCCTCATCTCGCTGGCGAGCTACACGCGTTACACCCGCGCCAGCATGTTGGAGGTCATGAACCAGGACTACGTCCGCACCGGCCGCGCCAAGGGCCTGAGCGAGCGGGCCGTGGTCACCCGGCACGTGCTGCGCAACGGCCTGATCCCCATCACCACGCTGGTCGCCTACGACATCGGCACCATCGTCGGCGGCGCGGTGCTGACCGAGGAGGTCTTCGGCTGGTCGGCGATGGGCTCCCTGCTCTTCCAGGGCATCGAACAGGGCGACCCCATGCCGATCATGGCGTTCTTCCTGGTGGCCGGCGGCGCGATCGTGGTCTTCAACATGATCGCCGACATCGTCTACGCCTTCCTCGACCCTCGCATCCGGTTGTCGTAAAGGAGATCGACCCATGACGCGAAACGCGGAGAGCGGGGCTCCCGAAAAAGAGCTGAACGCGGCCCACGGCATGACCGTGGTCGCCCGTTCCCAGGGGCAGTTGGTGCGCCGCCGGTTCTTCCGGCACCGGGGCGCGCTGGCCGGCATGGTGCTGTTCGGCCTGGTGGTGATCCTCGCGGTCACCAGCATCGGCGCCGGCCCGATACCCGGCTGGTGGGACAAGGACCCCACCACCACCGGCTCGGTCGTCGGCGAGGGCCGGCCCACCCTGTCGGTGCTGCCGGGCTTCCTCGGCGGCGGCGGGGTGCACCTGGGCGAGCACCCGTTCGGCCAGGACAACGTGGGGCGCGACTACTTCGCCCTCACCATGCGCGGCGCCCAGGTGTCGCTGCTGATCGCGGTGATCGTCGGCCTGGTCGCGACGCTGGTCGGGACCGTGGTCGGCGCGCTCGCCGGCTACTTCAGGGGCTGGACCGAGTCGGTGCTGATGCGGATCACCGACGTGGTGATCGCCGTTCCGACGCTGCTGCTGGCGGGCCTGATCGGGGTGATCGTGGCCGGCAAGGGCGTGCTGCTCTTCGCGTTCTTCCTCGGCCTGTGCATGTGGACGCAGATCGCCCGGTTGGTGCGCGGCGAGGTGCTGTCGCTGCGCGAGAAGGAGTATGTGGAGGCGGCCCGTTCGGTGGGCACCTCGGCCCGGCGGATCATCTTCAAGCACATCCTGCCCAACACGGTGGGCATCATCATCGTCTCGGCGACGCTGACCATCGCGACGGCGGTGCTCACCGAGTCGGCGCTGTCCTTCCTCAACCTGGGCGTGCGCCCGCCGGACACCTCGCTGGGGCGGCTGATCACCGACTACCGCACGGCGTTGAGCGTGCGGCCCTGGCTGTTCTACTGGCCCGGCGCGTTCATCATCGCCATCGCCCTGTCGGTGAACTTCATCGGCGACGGGCTGCGCGACGCCTTCGACCCCCGACAGACCCGGGTGCGTGACTGATGTCCCTGACTCCTCCCATCAACACACCGAAGGCCCCCACGCCGCCCGTCGAGGCGGCGGTCACGGAGGCGGCCGAAGAGGTCCACGCCGCCCACACGTTGGCCGACGCCAAACCGCCGTCGGACGAGGAGATCCTCACCGTCGAGAACCTGACGGTCGAGTTCCCCACCGACGACGGCGCCGTGCAGGCGGTGCGCGGCCTGAGCTACACGCTGCGGGCCCGCGAGGTGCTGGGCATCGTCGGCGAGTCGGGCTCCGGCAAGTCCGTCTCCTCGATGGCCATCATGGGCCTGCTGCCCAAGTCGGCCCGGGTGCGCGGCTCGATCCGCTACCGGGGCCAGGAGCTGCTGACGCTGCGGCCCAGGGAGCAACAGGCGCTGCGGGGGCGGAAGATTGCGATGATCTTCCAGGACCCGATGACCTCGCTCAACCCGGTGCGCAGCGTCGGCGACCAGCTGGCCGAGGCGGTGCTGGCGCACCATCTGGTGCCGCGCCGCCAGGCGTTGGCCCGGGCCGCCGAGATGCTGAACCTGGTCGGCATCCCGCAGGCGGAACGGCGGCTGCGCGCGTACCCGCACGAGTTCTCCGGCGGGATGCGGCAGCGGGTGATGATCGCGATGGCCATCATCAACGACCCCGACGTGATCATCGCGGACGAGCCGACCACCGCGCTCGACGTGACGGTTCAGGCGCAGATCCTGGAGAAGCTCCTGGAGGTCAAGGACACGGTCAACGCCGCGATCCTGATGATCACCCACGACCTGGGCGTGATCGCCGGCATGGCGCACCGCACGCTGGTGATGTACGCCGGCAAGCCGGTCGAGATCGCCGCCACCGACGACGTCTTCTACGAGCCCCGGATGCCGTACACGGCCGGGCTGTTGGGCTCGATCCCGGCGCTGGACGGGGAGCGCGACGAGCGGCTGCGGCCGATCGCCGGCAGCCCGCCCTCGCTGATCCGGCTCCCCGCCGGCTGCCCGTTCTCGCCGCGCTGCCCGCTGGCCACCGAGGTCTGCCGCACCGACGAACCCGAACTCGCCGACGTCGGCGAGGGACACCGGGCCGCCTGCCACCACAGCGAGCGACTGGCCGAGGCCGAGGACGCCACGGCGTTCTTCCGCACCCCGGAGGAGGGGCGATGACCGCGACGACCGACCTGGACAAGAGCCGGGAGAGGGGTGGCGGCGAGGAGCTGCTGCGGGTGCGGGACCTGGTGGTCAACTTCCCGGTGCGCGGCGGGGGTCTGGTGCGCCGGACGGTGGGCCAGGTCCAGGCCGTGAGCGGGGTGTCGTTCGCCGTGGACGAGGGCGAGACGCTGGGCGTGGTCGGCGAGTCCGGCTGCGGCAAGTCCACCACGGGCCGGGCCCTGCTCCAGCTGATCAGGCCGACCTCGGGCTCGGTCCGCTTCGACGGGCAGGAGATCACCGGGCTCAAGGCGGGCGAGCTGCGCCCGGTGCAGCGCAAGGCCGGCATGGTCTTCCAGGACCCGTACGCCTCGCTCAACCCGAAGCTGCCGGTGAACGACATCGTCGCCGAGCCGCTGAAGGTGCAGGGGCTGTGGCGGAAGGGCGGCCGGGCCAGGGTCGCCGAGCTGCTGGAGCTGGTCGGGCTCAGCCCGGAGCACGGCAACCGCTACCCGCACGAGTTCTCCGGCGGGCAGCGGCAGCGCATCGGCATCGCGCGGGCGCTGGCGCTCCAGCCGAAGCTGCTGGTGCTGGACGAGCCGGTCTCCGCGCTGGACGTGTCGGTCCAGGCCGGCGTGGTCAACCTGCTGGAGGACCTCCAGGAACGGCTGGGCGTGGCCTATGTGTTCATCGCCCACGACCTGTCGGTGGTGCGGCACATCTCGGACCGGGTGGCGGTGATGTACCTGGGCAAGGTCGTGGAGACCGGCACCAGGGACGAGGTGTACGAGCGCCCCTCGCACCCCTACACCCAGGCGCTGCTGTCGGCCGCGCCGCTGGCCGACCCGAGGCGCGAGCGGCAGCGGCGGCGCACGGTGTTGACGGGCGACGTGCCCAGCCCGCTGGACCCGCCGAGCGGCTGCCGGTTCCGCACCCGCTGCTGGAAGGCGCAGGACATCTGCGCGACGGAGGAGCCGGAGCTGCGCGACCGGGGCTCCGGCCACCCGGTGGCCTGCCACTTCGCGGAGGAGGTCGGGCCGGGCGTGGCCGCCGTGGACGCCCCGGTGCCGGGCGTGACGGCGGGGCCGTCGGCGGCTGCCTCGGAGGAGCCGGCGGCGTCCTCGGATGCGGAGACAGCGGGCTGAACGGCCGGGCGGGCGCCGGCCGTTGGTCGAGACGGCCGGGCGCCCGCCCGTGCGGCCGCTCGCGCGTTGGGTCAGTCCTCGGCGAGCAGCTCGTCGACGCGGCGCACCTTCGCCGTCAGGCCATCGGTGACGCCCCGCCGGATGTCGGCCTTGAGCACCAGGCTGACCCGCCCGGCCCTGGCCTCGACGGCGGCCACCGCGTCCCTGACCACCGCCATCACCTCGTCCCACTCGCCTTCGAGCGAGGTGAACATGGCGTCGGTGCGGTGCGGCAGCCCGCTGGCGCGCACCACCCGCACCGCCTCGGCGACCTCCTCGCCGACGTCCTCACCCGCGGCGATCGGGGTCACCGAGAACGCGACGATCACGCCGGGTCCCCGGGCGTCGCGTCGCCGTTCTCGCCGGCCGCACCGCCCTCGTCGGCGCTCCCGGCGTTCTCCACGTCCTTGGCCAGGCCGAGGCGTTCGACCAGCCACCGGTCGAACTCCATGCCGGCGCGCACCCAGCTGACGATGCTCGCCACGAAGTGGTCGAACGCGACCCCGGCGCCCAGCAGCATGTGCACGTCGCCGACGAGCCGCACGGTGCCGTCGTCGTTGGTGTGGGTGTAGACCTTGGGCCACAGGGTGGTGCGGTTCCACTCGTCGACGCTCTCCAGCAGCCGGGGCTTGTCGTCGATGGAGTGCGGCCTGGCGTAGAAGGTGCGCACCGAGATGACGCGCTGCTTCTCCTCGCCCCGGAACATGAAGTACGTGCGGTACTGCTTCCAGGGCGCCACCAGGTCGCCCTGCTTGTCCTCCACGTACTTCAGCTGCATCCGGTCGAGCAGCTGCTTGATCAGGTCCTGGTTCGGCATGATCGGGCCGGTCGGCTTGGTCGCCCTCTGCTGACCTTGCTGGCCCTGCTGGCCTTGCTGACCTTGCTGCTGGCCCTGGCCGCGCTGCTGCTCGGGCTTCTCGGGCCGCCCCCCGAAGTTCGGGATGGCGGACGGGTCAACGGACACGGGTGGTCCCTTCGTACGGATTAGCGGACTCCCCATCCTCCCCCACCACCGCCCCCGGCGGGCAACCAGCAGGAAGGGGGCATGTCCGCCCAAGGTCCGCGCCCCCGGGGACGCGGGGCGCCACCCGCGCCCCGCGCGCCCCGCGCACTGCCCGCGTCAGGCGGCGTCCGACGCGACGGCGCGACCGTCGTCGGCCCCGGTGGACTCCTCGCCCTCGGCCGGCTCCACCGGCTCCACGGTCAGCTCGCCGTCGAGGGCCGCGTCCACCCGGACCGTCCCGCCGTCCCGCACCTCACCGGAGAGGATCTTCCGCGCCAGCCGGTCGCCGATCGCCGTCTGCACCAGCCGCCGCAGCGGCCGCGCGCCATACGCCGGGTCGTGCCCCTGGAGCGCCAGCCACTCCAGCGCCAGCTCGCTGACGTCCAGGGTGAGCCGCCGGTCCGCCAGCCGCCGTTGCAGCGCGTCCACCTGGAGCCGCGCGATCCGCGTCAACTCGGCGCCGCCCAGCGCCTGGAAGACCACCAGGTCGTCCAGCCGGTTCAGGAACTCCGGCCGGAACGCGGCCCGCACCGCCGCCAGCACCTGCTCGCGCTGCTGCTCCGGCTTGGCGAGCGGGTCCATCAGATGCTGGCTGCCCAGGTTGGAGGTGAGGATCAGCAGCGTGTTGCGGAAGTCGACGGTGCGGCCCTGCCCGTCCGTCAACCGGCCGTCGTCCAGCACCTGGAGCAGCGTGTCGAAGACCTCCGGGTGCGCCTTCTCCACCTCGTCCAGCAGCACCACCGTGTACGGGCGGCGGCGCACCGCCTCGGTCAGCTGGCCGCCCTCCTCGTACCCGACATAGCCGGGCGGCGCGCCCACCAGCCGGGCCACCGAGTGCTTCTCGCCGTACTCGCTCATGTCGACGCGGACCATGGCCCGCTCGTCGTCGAAGAGGAAGTCGGCCAGCGCCTTCGCCAGCTCCGTCTTGCCGACGCCCGTCGGGCCGAGGAAGAGGAACGAACCCGTCGGCCGGTCCGGGTCGGCCACCCCGGCCCGCGCCCGGCGCACCGCGTCGGAGACCGCGCGGACCGCCTCCGTCTGCCCGATCAGCCGGCGGCCCAGCTCCTCCTCCATCCGCAGCAGCTTCTCGCTCTCGCCCTCCAGCAGCCGGCCGGCCGGGATGCCCGTCCAGGCGGAGACGACGTCGGCGATCTCGTCGGGGCCGACCTCCTCCTTGACCATGGTGTCCTTCTTGGCCTCCTCCTCGGCTTCCGAGGCGGCCGCCAACTCCCGCTCCAACGCCGGGATCTCGCCGTAGAGCAGCTTGGAAGCGGCCTCGAAGTCGCCCTCCCGCTGGGCCCGTTCGGCCACGCCCCGGGTCTCGTCCAGCCGTTCCTTCAGCTCGCCGACCCGGTTCAGGCCCTGCTTCTCCTTCTCCCAGCGGGCGGTCAGGCCGCGCAGCTCCTCCTCGCGGTCCGCCAGCTCGGCGCGCAGCCGGGCCAGCCGCTCCCGCGAGCCGACGTCCGACTCGTTGGCCAGCGCCAGCTCCTCCATCCGCAGCCGGTCCACGGCCCGCTGCAACTCGTCGATCTCCACCGGCGAGGAGTCGATCTCCATCCGCAGCCGGGACGCCGCCTCGTCCACCAGGTCGATCGCCTTGTCCGGCAGGAAGCGGGAGGTGATGTACCGGTCGGAGAGGGTGGCGGCGGCCACCAGCGCGCCGTCCGCGATCTGCACCTTGTGGTGCGCCTCGTAGCGGCCCTTGAGCCCGCGCAGGATCGCGATCGAGTCCGCCACGTCGGGCTCGGCGACCAGCACCTGCTGGAAGCGGCGCTCCAGCGCGGCGTCCTTCTCGATCCGCTCCCGGTACTCGTCCAGCGTCGTCGCGCCGACCATCCGCAGCTCGCCCCTGGCCAGCATCGGCTTGAGCATGTTCCCCGCGTCCATCGCGGAGTCGGCGCCGGCGCCCGCGCCGACCACGGTGTGCAGCTCGTCGATGAACGTGATGATCTGCCCGTCGCTCGACCTGATCTCGCCGAGCACGGACTTCAGCCGCTCCTCGAACTCGCCCCGGTACTTGGCGCCCGCCACCATGGCGCCCAGGTCGAGCGAGACCAGCCGCTTGTCCCGCAGCGACTCCGGCACGTCGCCCTTGATGATCCGCTGCGCCAGGCCCTCCACCACGGCGGTCTTGCCGACGCCCGGCTCGCCGATCAGCACCGGGTTGTTCTTGGTGCGGCGGGAGAGCACCTGCACCACGCGGCGGATCTCGTGGTCCCGCCCGATCACCGGGTCGAGCCGGCCCTCCCGCGCCGCCTCGGTGAGGTCGGTGCCGAACTTCTCCAGCGCCTTGTACGTCCCCTCGGGGTCGGCCGAGGTGACCCGCCGCTCGCCGCGCGCCTTCTGGAACGCCTCCTCCAGGCGGCGGTCGCTCGCGCCCTGCTCGCCGAGCAGCGCGCCGGCCTGCCCGCCCCTGGCGGCCAGCCCGATCAGCAGGTGCTCGGTGGAGACGAAGGTGTCCCCCAGCCGCCCGGCCCGCTGCTGGGCGTCGGCGAGCACGGCGAGCAGCTCCCGGTTGGGCTGCGGCCGGGCGACGGAGGCGCCCTGCACCCGGGGCAGCTGCCCGAGCAGCCGCTCGGCCCCGGCCCGCAGCGCGGCCTGGTCGGCCTCGACGGCGGCGAGCAGATCCTGGACGTTCTCGTTGTCCCGCCCGGTGAGCAGCGCCAACAGCAGATGCTCGGGGGTGATGTCCGGGTGCCCGTCGGTGAGCGCGCGCTGACTCGCCACGCTGATGGCGTCCCGACTCCTGTTCGTCAACTCGGCGTTCACTTCGCGGTACTCCTCCGATCCCCACGGCCTGCCAGATGCTGCGTGCGATAAGTTGAGTCTAGTCCACTCAAGGGGCTACGCGCCAAACGTCCCCGGTCAACGGGCCACACACATCCCCATTCGTTCAGGTGAACGACAGGCATCCCGCGACGGCGGCGCCCGTCCGCCGACGAGACTGGCCACCGAGAACTCGGAGGTGCACCATGACGGCTATGGCGCATGAGCAACCCATGCCGATCGAGGACGACTCCCTCCTGGAGGGCTTTCTGGCGCTTGAGACGCCCGAGGGCTTCCACGCCGAACTTGTCGAAGGGGAGATCGTCGTGACCCCGCCCCCGGTCGGTGCCCACGAGGCGAACTTCAGCAGGCTCGTTCGCCAGGTGTTGCGGCACTCGGCGACCGAGATGGACGTCGCCGGAAACAAGGGCCTCGCGCTGCCCGGTGACGGCCGGCGGCTGCGCAACCACGTCATCCCCGACGCCACCTTCGCGCCCTGTGACCTCGCCCTGTTCGACGACGCACCGTCCTGGATGGCCCCGGACGGGGTCGCCCTCGTCGCCGAGATCACCGGTTCCCGGCCCGAGCTGGACCGGGGGGCCAAGCGGCGCGGCTACGCCCTCGGGGGCATTCCCCTCTACCTGCTGATCGACCGCGAGGAGCAGACCGTCACCCTGCACAGCGAGCCCGCCCGCCGGGACTACGAGGCCGTCTTCTCCTTCACCTACGGCAAGCCGGTCCCCCTGCCACCCCCGTTCGCCTTCGACCTCGACACCAGCCACCTGCTCTGACAGGGCTCATGCCTCGGCGGCGTCGTCCCCGCGAAGACCCGGCGGAACGCCTCGCCTGCGGGACCCCCGCGTCCTCGCCTCGGACGCGGCGGGCACGGTAGTGCGCCAGCGCGTGCCTCAGCCCGCATCCGCCGGTCCGCCGCCGGAGGCACCCGCATCGGCCGGCTCGCCGCCGGAGGCACCCGCCGCGTCGAAGAGGGGGCGGGCCGCCTCGGGGAAGGGGCGGCCGACGACCTGACCCTCGCCGCTGCCCACGGACATCACCGCGACCACCGTCCCCGCCTCGGCCGCCGGGTCGTAGTCCTGGAGCCAGGGCCCGCCGCTGGAGCCGGCGGTCAGGTCGCAGCCGTCCAGCAGCAGCCCGCCGAGGTTGACCGGCTCCGCCTCGTTCTCGTCCAGCACATTGGTCTCGCCCGCGCAGTACCGCAGCGACTCGCCGTCGTACGGGTCGGCCGCCGGGTAGCCCAGCACCGCGACCTCGCCGCTCTCCCGCACCGGCTCGAACGCCAACTCGTTGGCGCCCGACGCCTGTTGGACGGTGACGCCGTCCTTCGGCTCCAGCGTCAGAAACGCGTAGTCGTGCGGCAGGATCGCGCCGGTCTCCCCGAACGGGTCCCAGCCCTCGGGCAGATGGAACGAGGCCACCCGCCAGCCGTTCTCGCGGTAGCTGTCCCGCCCGTGGTCGTAGGCGGGAACGAAGTAGACGTCGCCCGGCGCCTTCGGGCTCTCCCGCGCGCTGACGCAGTGCGCCGCCGTGGCCACCACGCTGCCGTTGGGCGCGTCCACCACCGCGCCCGAGCAGAGGCCGAGGCGGCCGTCCCCCGTCTCCCAGATGATCTTGCCCACGGTGCTCACCGTGCCCTGCGCCCAGGGATCGGCCGCCACCGCCGGGGGCGCCGTGACAAACAGCGCCGCCACGACGGCGGCGATGGCTATGGGCAGGCGCGCTACGTTCATACCGACACCCTGGAATCACCCCGAGGTGAAGTCCAGCCACCGTCCGCCGAACGAGTGGGTGATCCTCCCTCAGCTCGGGGCGCGCCGCGTTGACACCACGGCAACCCGGCCGCTGCCCGCCCGGCGGCATCGCGCCGGCCCGCCCGGCCGCTTCGCCGGGCCCGGCCGTGGGTAACAGCATGTTCATGGCACCGACGACGGCATCCCGCCCGCAACTCCCGCCCCGGAGGCCAGCGTTGTCCCGCTCCCGGCCGCTCCGCTCGCCGCTCGTCCGGCGGGCGGGCCAGGCGGCGGTCGCCCTCGCGCTGTCCCTGCCGCTGCTCGCCGTCGGCGCCACCGCCCCGCCGGCGGCCGCCGGCACCGACCGGGACGCGCTCCAGCGCGCGTTCGACGAGGCGGCCGACGAGTACGGCGTGCCGGAGAGCGTGCTGCTCGGCGTGGCCTACCTCCAGTCCCGCTGGGACGGCCACGCCGGCGCGGCCAGCGTCTCCGGCGGCTACGGCCCCATGCACCTGACCGATGTCGCGATCGCGCTGGCCGAGGACGCCTCGGCCGCCGGCCACCACGGGGCCGGCCACCACGGCGTCGGGGCCGAGGACCCGCGCGGCGACGCGGCCCGCCCGCTGGCGCCGGCCGGCGCGGCCACCCGCGCCGGCGACCCGGGCCACGCCACGGAGGCGAGCCACGCCGCCGAGGCGCGGGCGGCCGTCGAACGGTCCACGCTGCCGCTGGCCGCCGAGCTGACCGGCCTGCCGGCCGAGGAGCTGCGCACCGAGGCGGCGGCCAACGTGCGCGGCGGCGCCGCGCTGCTGGCGCACGCGCAGCGGGAGTTGGGCGCGCCGCCGAGCGCGGACCCGGCCGACTGGTACGGCGCCGTCGCCGCCTACCCGGGCGCCGACACCGCGCCGGCGGCCCGGGCGTTCGCCGACGAGGTGTACCGGGTGATCGCCGAGGGCCAGCGGCGCACCACCGCCGAGGGCCAGCGCGTCGAGCTGCCGGCCGCCGAGGTCACGCCCGATACCGCCACCGCCGAGGCCCTCGGCCTGCCCGACGCCGAGCGCGACCCGGCCGTCGAGTGCCCGCGCCGGATCTCCTGCACCTGGCTGCCCGCGCCCTACGAGGAGTTGGGCGACGGCGACTACGGCAACCACGACCTCGCCGACCGGCCCGCTTCCCAGGCGATCGAGTCCATCGTCATCCACGACACCGAGGCCACCTGGGAGACCACCCTCGACCTGGTCCAGGACCCGACCTATGTCTCCTGGCACTACAGCCTCCGCTCCGCCGACGGCCATGTCGCGCAGCATGTGGCAACGAAGGACGTCGGCTGGCACGCCGGCAACTGGTACGTCAACGCCACCTCGATCGGCCTGGAGCACGAGGGCTTCCTGACCGACCCGGACGCCTGGTACACCGAGGCGATGTACCGGAGTTCGGCCCGTCTGGTGCGCTATCTGGCCGAGCGGTACGACATCCCGCTGGACCGGCACCACATCCTCGGGCACGACAACGTGCAGGGCCCGACCGAGGAGTCCGTCGCGGGGATGCACACCGACCCCGGTCCCTACTGGGACTGGTCCCACTACTTCGAGCTGCTGGGCGCCCCCTTCGACGAAAGGCGCGCCGGCGCGGACGCCACGGACGCCGGCGCGGACGCGGACGGCGCCGGCGCGGACGCGGACGGCGCCGGCGCGGCGGGCGGCCCGCGCGCCGGGGTGGTGACCATCGCGCCGGACTACGAGGAGCACACCCCCGAGTTCACCGACTGTGCCGGCGCGGGCAGCGCGTGCGCCCCGCACGGCTCGTCGGCCGTGCGCCTGCACACCGCGCCGGACCACGAGGCGCCGCTGGTCAGCGACTTCGGCACGCACCCGGACGACGGCCGGTCGACGATCGGCGTCAACGACGTGGGCGCCCGCGCCACCGCCGGCCAGCAGTTCGCGGTCGCCGGCCGGCAGGGCGACTGGACCGCGATCTGGTACCTCGGGCAGCGGGCCTGGTTCCACAACCCGGCCGAGGCGCCCACCGCGCACCCGGCGCGCGGCTGGGTCGCGACCGGCCGCCCGGGCGCCGAGTCCATCCCGGTCTACGGCCGCGCCTACCCGGAGGCCGGCGCCTATCCGGCGGGCGTGCCGGTCCAGCCGGTGGTGCCGCTGGAGTACGAGATTCCGGCGGACCAGGAGTACGTGGTCGGGCTGCGCACCGACAGCACGTACTACTGGGCCACCACCTTCGATCCGGCGGGCCATCAGGTGATCAGCGGCGAGGAGTACTACCAGGTGCAACTCGGCCACCGGGTCGCCTATGTGCGGGCCGACGACGTGACGGTGCGCCGCCGCTGACGCCGCCACGACGGCCGCCTCCCGTGGCCCAACGCCTAGGATGGCGCCCCATGGTGCCCCGACGCGCGCCCGCCGGCGCGCTGCCGCTGTGCGCGGCGCTCGCCGCCCTGCTGTGCGCCGTCGTCATCGCGGTCGTGGTGGCCGGCGGCAACGACCCGCTGGGCGTGGACCGCGCGGCGCACGACTGGGCGCTGCGCGAGCGCACCCCCGGCGGGGAGGACGTGCTCACCGTGATCACCGACTCCGGCACCCGGGTGCCGGCCGTCGTGTTGGCGATGACGGCCGGCGCGCTGGTGGCGCGGAACGTCTGGTGGCTGGGCGCCGTGACCGGCGGCGCAGCGCTGCTGGTGGCCCAACTGCTGCGCTACGGCCTGGTGTTGGCGATCGACCGGCCCAGGCCGCCGGAGTCGCACTGGGCGATGCACGTCAACAACCCGGCGCTGCCCTCGGGGCACGCCACCACCTCGGCGCTGGTCGCGATCGGCCTGGCGGTCGCGCTGTGGCCGCACTGCCGGCGCCCGCTGACCCGGGCGCTGGCGGTGGGGGTGCCCGCGCTGTGGGCGGTGGCGGTCGGCTTCAGCCGGGTCTATCTCGGCGTGCACTGGCCCACCGACGTGCTCGCCGGCTGGCTGCTGGCCACCGCGCTGAGCTGCGCGTTCCTCCCCCTGATCGGCCGCTACCTGCGCCGCGCCGCCACCGGCTGACCACAGCGCGAACGCCCGTCCGCGCCCCCGTGCGTGGGGCGCGAACGGGCGTCGCATTCGTTCTGTCGCATTCGTTCTGTCGCGTTCGTTCTGTCGCGTTCGTTCTGTCGCGTTCGTTCTGTCGTGCCGTGCGGCCGGCCCGGCCGGGGCTCAGCGGCGGCGGCGGTCGGGCCGCCAGACGACCAGCGCCGACGACTGGCTCACGTCCTGGTAGGGCACCAGGTCCCTGCGGTAGGAGGCGTGCACCTGCGCCTCCCGCTGCCGCATCGCGACCGCCGCGCCCTCCACCGCCTGCTGAAGCTCGACCACCCGCGCCTGGAGCGCGGCGACCTGGTTCTCCAGCTCGATGATCCGCTTGATCCCGGCGAGGTTGATCCCCTCGTCCTGGGAGAGCCGCTGCACCTGGCGGAGCAGCTGGATGTCGCGCGCCGAGTAGCGGCGGCCGCGCCCGGCGGCCCGGTCGGGGGAGACCAGGCCGAGCCGGTCGTACTGCCGCAGCGTCTGCGGGTGGAGCCCGGAGAGCTGCGCGGCCACGGAGATGACGTAGACCGGCGTGTCGTCGGTGAGTTCGTAGGGGTTACTGCTCTGTCCGTGCCGGCCGTCCATCTCGTTACTCTCCCTTCGCGGCCTCGAACAGCCCTGCCCTGGGGTCCTCGCCCTCGGCCGCGGCGCGGTACTCCGTCAGGGCCTTGCGCGCCTTCTCGCCCATGTCGCGTGGCACGGCGATCTCGATCGTGACCAGCAGATCGCCCCGGGTGCCGTCCTTGCGGACCGCGCCCTTCCCCCTGGCGCGCATGGTGCGACCGCCCGGGGTGCCGGGCGGGAGCTTCAGCGTGACCGGGGGGCCACCGAGCGTCGGCACCTTGATCTCACCACCGAGCGCCGCCTCTGGGAAGGTCACCGGCACCGTGATGGTGAGATTGTCGCCGCGCCGCCCGAAGACCGGGTGGTCGTCGACGTGCACCACCACATAGAGGTCGCCGTGCGGGCCGCCCCGCTCCCCCGGCGCGCCCTTGCCGCGCAGCCTGATCCGTTGCCCGTCGTCCACGCCGGCCGGGATGCGGACCTGCATGGTGCGCGAGCTGGTCGCCCGGCCGCTGCCCCGGCACGCGGTGCACGGGTCCTGGGCGATCAGGCCCCGGCCCCGGCAGTCCACGCAGGGGTCGGTCAACGAGAAGCCGCCGCCCCCGCCCCGGCTGACCTGGCCGGTGCCGACGCAGGTCGGGCACACCCGGGGGGTGCCGTTCTTGTCGCCGGTGCCGGAGCAGGTCTTGCAGGCCGCGCTCGACGACATCCGCAGCGGGACCGTCGCCCCGGAGACCGCCTCGGTGAAGCTGAGCGTCACCTCGGACTCGATGTCCTGGCCACGGCGCGGCTGGGTGCGCGTCCCAGGGCCGCCCCGGTTGAACAGCCCGCCGAAGACGTCGCCGAGCCCGCCGCCGAAGCCGCCGGCCGCGCCGCCGGGACCGGCTGGGCCGCCGGGCTGTTGCCCGGGGCCGCCGCCGAAGAGGTCGCCCAGGTCGAAGTTGAACTGGCCGGCGCCGCCGGGACCGGCGCGGAAGCCGCCGTTCCCGAAGAGCGCGCGCGCCTCGTCGTACTCCTTGCGGCGCTTGGCGTCGCCGAGCACGTCATAGGCCTCGGAGACGCTCTTGAACCGCTCCTCGGCCGCCGTGTCGCCCTCGTTGGCGTCGGGGTGGTTCTCCCGGGCCAGCTTGCGGTACGCCTTCTTGATCTCCGCCTCGGTCGCGTCCCGGGGGACGCCGAGAACCTTGTAGTAGTCCTTCTCGATGAAGTCCTTGGTGCTCATCCCCGGCGTCCCTCCTTCCGTTCAGCGATCCGCCGGTCACCGGCGCCGGTGGTCCGCGCCACCGCGTCAGCCCTCGTCCGGGCCGCCGCCGTTGTCCTGCTCCGACGCGCCCTCCTCCGGCTCGGCCGGCTTCCCCGGCTGCGGCTCGGCGACGCCGACCCTGGCGGGGCGGATGGTGCGGTCGCCGATGCGATACCCCGGCTGGAGGATCTGCACGCACGTGGTCTCGGTGACATCGGGCGAGTAGCTGTGCATCAGGGCCTCGTGCACGGTCGGGTCGAAGGGCTCGCCCTCCTTGCCGAACTGCGCCAGGCCCATCTTGGCCGCCACCGTCTCCAGCGACTCGGCGACCTGCTTGAACCCGCCGACCAGCTCGCCGTGGTCCCGCGCGCGGCCGATGTCGTCCAGCACCGGCAACAGCTCCGTCAGGAGGTTGGCGACGGCCATCTCCTTGACCGCGATCCGGTCCCGCTCCACCCTGCGGCGGTAGTTCTGGAACTCGGCCTGGAGCCGCTGGAGGTCCTGGGTGCGCTCCTGCAACGCGGTGCGCGTCTGGTCCAGTTGGGCGGTGAGCGCCACCTCGGCCGCCTGCGCGGCCTGGGCGGCGGCCTCCTCGGCCTCGGCCGCGCCCTCGGCGGTGGCGTCGCCGCCGCCCGCCTCGGACGCCGGCTTCGGCTCGGCCACGGCTTCGGGGTCCGCCGCTTCGGCGTCCGGGACCTCGGGCTCCTTGTCGAAGCCCTGGGGGTCCTGACTCACGCGGCATCACCCTTCGGCTTCTCGTCGTCGATGATCTCCGCGTCCACCACGTCGTCGTCACCCTGCGCCGCGCCGGGCTGGCCGGCGGACTCGGTGCCCTGCGCGGTGCCGGCGGCCTGGGCGTCGGCGTACATGGCCTGGCCCAGCTTCTGGCTGGTGGCGGCGACCTTCTCGGAGGCCTCGCGGATCGCGGCGGTGTCCTCGCCCTTGAGCTTCTCCTTCAGGTCGGCGACGGCCGTCTCGACCTCGGTCTTGACGTCGCCGGGGACCTTGTCGGCGTTCTCCTTGAGGAAGTTCTCCGTGGTGTAGACGAGCTGCTCGGCCTGGTTGCGCGTCTCGGCGGCCTCGCGGCGCTGCGCGTCCTCGTCCGCGTACTGCTCGGCGTCGCGCATCATGCGCTCGATGTCGTCCTTCGGCAGCGCGGAGCCGCCGGTGACGGTCATCCGCTGCTCCTTGCCGGTGCCGAGGTCCTTGGCGGAGACGTGCATGATGCCGTTGGCGTCGATGTCGAAGGTGACCTCGACCTGCGGGACGCCGCGCGGCGCCGGCGGCAGGCCGGTCAGCTCGAACATGCCCAGCTTCTTGTTGTACGCCGCGATCTCGCGCTCGCCCTGGTAGACCTGGATCTGCACCGACGGCTGGTTGTCCTCGGCCGTGGTGAAGATCTCCGAACGCTTGGTCGGGATCGTGGTGTTGCGCTCGATCAGCTTGGTCATGATGCCGCCCTTGGTCTCGATGCCGAGGGACAGCGGGGTGACGTCGAGCAGCAGGACGTCCTTGACCTCGCCCTTGAGCACGCCGGCCTGGAGGCTGGCGCCGATGGCGACGACCTCGTCCGGGTTGACGCCCTTGTTGGCCTCCTTGCCGCCGGTCAGCTCGCGCACCAGGTCGGCCACGGCGGGCATCCGGGTGGAGCCGCCGACGAGGACCACGTGGTCGATCTCGGACAGCTGGATGCCGGCGTCCTTGATCACGTTGTGGAACGGAACCTTGCAGCGCTCCAGCAGGTCGGCCGTCAGCTGCTGGAACTGCGCCCGGGTGAGCTTCTCGTCCATGTGCAGCGGGCCCTCGGCCGAGGCCGTGATGTAGGGCAGGTTGATCGTGGTCTCGGTGGACGAGGACAGCTCGATCTTGGCCTTCTCCGCGGACTCGCGGAGCCGCTGGAGGGCCATCTTGTCCTTGGAGAGGTCCACGCCGTGGGCGTTGGCGAACTGCTTGACCAGGTGGTCGACGATGCGCTGGTCCCAGTCGTCGCCGCCGAGGTGGTTGTCGCCGTTGGTGGCCTTGACCTCCACCACGCCGTCGCCGATCTCCAGCAGCGAGACGTCGAAGGTGCCGCCGCCGAGGTCGAAGACCAGGATGGTCTGGTCGTCCTTCTCCAGGCCGTAGGCGAGCGCGGCGGCCGTCGGCTCGTTGACGATGCGCAGCACGTTGAGGCCGGCGATCTCGCCCGCCTCCTTGGTGGCCTGCCGCTCGTGGTCGTTGAAGTAGGCGGGAACGGTGATCACCGCGTCGGTGACCTTCTCGCCCAGGTAGGACTCCGCGTCGCGCTTCAGCTTCTGGAGGATGAAGGCGCTGATCTGCTGCGGGTTGAAGTCCTTGCCGTCCAGACCGATCTTCCAGTCGGTGCCCATGTGGCGCTTGACCGAGCGGATCGTCCGGTCCACGTTGGTGACGGCCTGGCGCTTGGCGACCTCGCCCACCAGCACCTCGCCGTTCTTCGCGAAGGCCACAACGGACGGCGTGGTCCTGGCGCCCTCGGCGTTGGTGATGACGGTGGGCTCACCGCCTTCGAGAACACTGACGACGGAGTTCGTCGTGCCCAGGTCGATGCCGACCGCACGTGCCATTTCGGATTCCTCCAGCTGGTAGCTTGAGTGGGGCTGACTCAAGACTGCCGCAGCAAGCGCCCCTCGTCAAATGACCTGAGCGCACTCGACTCAACCTTGTTGCGGCCCGGCTCCCCCGCCGGGTCTCACGAGGAGGAACGCACGGGAGCCCGGTCCCGTTCCTGGCGGGTGTCCCGTTCCTGGCGGGCCTCCGGCTCCGGGCGGAGCGCCAGCAGCGCCACATCGTCCTCGACCGCCCGCGCGAACGACGTCATGTCCTTCCAGACGAACTCGACCAGCCGCCCCGGCTCGGGGCGCGGGTCCGTCGAGCAGCGCCGGGCCAGCCGCCGCACCAGCGGATAGAACCCGCCCGACTCGTCCCGCGCCTCCGTCACCCCGTCCGTGTAGCCCAGCAGCACGTCGCCCTCCGCCAGCCGCACCGTCAGCGGACGCGGCTCCACCGGCGCCAGCCCGAGACCCAGCGGCGGCGCCGGGTCGGCCACCAGCTCCCGCACCCGCCCGTCCCGCACCAGCAGCACCGGCGGGTGCCCGCAGGACGCCAGGCGCACCGAGGCCATGTCCGGCGGGAACTCCAACAGCACGGCGGTGGCGAACAGTTCCGACGGCGCGGCCCCTTCGGGCCTGGCCTCGATCCGCAGCCGCCGGTCCAGCCGCAGCGCGACGCCCGACAGCTCCGGCTCGTCCAGCAGCGCCTCCCGGAACGTGCCCAGCAGCGCCGCCACCGTGCCCACCGCCGCGAGGCCGTGCCCCTGCACGTCGGCGACCAGCGCCCGCACCCCGAACGGCCCCTCCCGCACGTCGTAGAGGTCGCCGCCCACCAGCGCCGCCACCTGCGCCGCCCGGTACAACCCGGCGCAGCGCACCGGGCCGACCCGGTCGGCCACCGGCGGCATCACCGCGTGCTGCGCCGCCTCGGCCACCGTGCCGACCCGCACCAGCTCCCTGGTGTAGCGCTCCCGCACCAGCGCGACCAGCACGCTGAACGCGGCGATCGCCGCCACCGCCGCCACGTCCGCGTCCTCGATGTGCGGCGGCCTGGTCATCGGCAGGACCAGCAGCGTCAACACCGCGCCGCCCAGCGTCGCCGTCCGCCACGGCCCGTAGATCAGCCCGGTCAACGGCGGCAGCGCCGCGAACGCGAAGCCCAGCTGCACCCAGCCGGGCACCAGCACCTGCATCACCGCCAGCAGCGCCAGCACCGTCCAGGGCACCAGCCAGAACTGACGCGGCACCACCTGGCCGTGCGGCGTCGGAACGCTCACCGCGCCTCGGCGACCCGCAGCCGGGCCGCCTCCTCCCTGATCGCGGGCAGCTGGGCGTAGAGCGCGTCGCCCGGGCAGTCGGTCTGCACGATGTCGCGGTGCCCGGAGACCACGTCCAGCTCCGCCGGGTCGCCCTCGGGCACCATGCTGTCGTCGTTGGTCGACACCATCCGCACCCGGTCCCTGGGGTCGGAGCCGGGGCGCAGCTTCCACGCGGCGACCTCGGCGATGGCCCGGATCAGCTCGCCCGGCACGGCCGCCGGGTCGGTGAACGCGCCCAGCGCGGCGATCCCGACGCTGTCCATGTTGAACCCGGTGGTGTGCGCGCCCAGCACATAGCGGTCGACGCCGCCGCCTCTGCCCTCGTAGACGGTGCCGCACTTGTCGACCACGAAGTTGTAGCCGAGGTCGTCCCAGCCCTGGCCGCTGACGTGGTCGTTGTGCATGGAGCGCAGCATCTCGGGCGCGTCGGCGCAGTCGTAGTCGTCGGGGTGGTTGGTGTGGTGCACGAAGACCGCCCGCGCCGGGCCCGTGTAGGTGACCGGCTCGGTGCGCAGCTCCTCGTCGGCGCCCCACGCGTCGCGGCCGACGACGTGCGGCGCCGACGTGGGCCGTTCGACGGCGGGCAGCGGGCGTTCCGGCTCGGCGGCCCCCTCGGGCGCGGTCAGTGGCGGGGCGTCCCAGGTCACCACGAGGACGATGGGCAGGACCGCTGCCCAGACGGCGAACCGGTGCACGGTCATCGGGCCCGCCTTCAGGTGAGGATCTTGACGGCGCTCGACCAGTTCAGCCCCAGGCGCTCCTGGACGGCCATGTGGAGGAAGGCGAGGGCCTCCAGCTCCCTGGCCCGGCGCAGCGGGCCCACGTCCAGCGGGTTGAGGCCGCCGGTGCCGGCGAGTTCGGCGACCTTCCGCCTGGCGTCCTCGTCGTCGCCGGCGATCAGCACGTCCAGCGGCAGGCCCTGGACCCTCCCGCCGAGCAGCGGCCCGGCGAAGCAGGTGTTGAACGCCTTCACCACCGGCACCCCGGGGGCCGCCTCGGCCGCGATTCGCTCGGCCGCCGAGGTGCCGGCCGGGACGACGAGGCCGTCGAGGGTGGCGAAGTCGACCGGGTTGCTGATGTCCACCAGCACCGAGCCGGCCAGCGCGGCGCCGTACTCGGCGGCCACCGCGAGCCCGGCGGGGTGGGGCACGGCGAGCACCACCAGGTCGGCGTCCTCGACCGCGATGGCGTCCGAGCCCCGGACGTCCGGGGTCGCGCCCGGCGGTGCGGTGGCGCGCAGCTGGTCGGCGAGGTCGGCGGCCTTCCCCGGCGAGCGGCCGACGAGCCGCACGACATGCTCGCCGGCGAGCGCCCTGGTGGCTATGGAACGGGCCATCGCGCCCGTACCCACGATGGTGACAATCACCCCTTCATGCCAGCACGGCGCCCCGGCCCCCGCATCTCGACCGGGCGCGCCCCGCGGACCCAACTCCGGTCAGCCGCCGTGCCCCTCGCGCCGGCCGCCACCGTGCCCACCACCGTGCCCGCCGTGCCCGCCATGCCCGCCGCCGTGGCCGTCGCGCATCTCGTCGAGGACCTCGGCCAGCACCGCCGGGTGCCCGTGCGCCGGGTCCTTCGCCGAGGTCAGCAGCGTCACCGTGCGGCCCTCGGCGTCCAGCAGGTGCAGCTTCTCCAGCGCGGCGGCCGGCCGCTCGGCGGTCAGCTCGGCCCGGTACCGGCGCCGGAACTCGTCGAAGTTCCCCTCAGGACCGTGGAACCAGTGCCGCAGTTCGGGTGAGGGCGTCAGCTCCTTGGGCCACTCGTCCAGCGGCAGCGCCTCCTTCTTCACCCCCCGTGGCCAAATCCGGTCCACCAGCACCCGCACGCCCTCGTCCCCCGACGGCTCCTCGTACACCCGCCGCAGTCTGATCACGGCAGTCCCCCCTCGACGCCGTGGCCGCCGCCGATCTGGTCGAACGGCGGCGCCGCCCACAGCGCCACGCCGGCGCCCACCGCGAGCAGCACGCCGACGGCGAGCAACAGCCACCACCAGAAACGCTGTTGGGGGGTCATCAGGACAGCCACCTCGGTCCACCCTTCGAAAAGCGAACGAGCGGCCGGCGCCTTCACCGACCGCTCGTCCATGGTGCGCGCCCCTCCGGACCACTTATCGGATATGGGACGCGGGCTGCCGCGCTTCCTCCGATCGGGCGCCCACCGGGGCGGCATCTGGCCGAGCCGGCGCCCGCCCGGGGAGGAACGCCGCCGGCACGGCCGCCAGCAGGATCAGCGCCACCGCCCAGACGTAGGTCCCCCGGAACGCCTCCGCCGTCGCCGCCGGGTCGCCCCCGGTGCCGCCCAGCCGGCCGGCCAGCAGCACCGCCATCACGGCCGAGCCGACGGCCGTCGCCAGCTGGGAGCCGATGTTGACCAGGGTGCTGGCCGCCGGCACGTCCGCCGGGGCGACGGAACGGGTGGCCGCCGTGATGCTGGGCATCATCGTGGCGCCCACGCCGACCCCGAGCACCGCCAGCGAGGTCCGCAGCTGCCATTCGGCCGCCCCCGGCTCGGCGACCGCCGCGAACCAGCCCATCCCCGTCGCCGCCAGCAGCATCCCCGGCAGCACGATCCAGCGCGCCGCCACCCGGTCCACCAGCCGCCCGGCGAGCTGCATGGTGACGCCGGCCGCGAGCCCCAGCTGGATCGTCATCAGCCCCGACTCCATCACCCCGTCCCCGCGCACCAGTTGGAAGTACATCGGGGTCAGCAGCATCGAGCCGAAGTACCCCATGACGAACGGCACCAGGCTCAGCAGCCCCAGCGCCAGCGGCCGGTGCCGCAGCAGCCGCAGGTCCAGCAGCGGCGCGCCGGTGGTGAACGCCCGCCGCAGGAAGCCGAGCACCAGCGCCACGCCCAGCAGCAGCGGCAGCCAGGAGTCGGGGGCGGCGAAGCCGTCGGCCGACTCGTTGGCCCGGGTCAGCCCGAAGATCAACGCGGCGAAGCCGGGCGAGAGCAGCAGCAGCCCCGGCACGTCCAGCCGACGGCCCGGGCTCGGCTCGTCGGCTGGGATGACCCGCGCCGCCAGCACCACGGCCAGCGCGCCGACCGGCACGTTGACCAGGAACATCCACCGCCACGAGACCTCGTCCACCAGCCAGCCGCCGAAGACGGGGCCCAGCGCCGGCGCGACCAGCAGCGAGAGACCGGAGACGCTCATCAACATCCCCTGCCGCCCGCCGGCCGCCGCCGCCCGCAGCACCAGCGACATCCCGACCGGCGTGATCAGGCCACCGCCGAGGCCCTGGAGCGCGCGGAACGCGATCAGCGACTCCGCGTTCCACGCCAGCCCGGAGGCCGCCGAGCCCAGCACGAAGAGCGCGATCGCGCCCAGGTACACCCGCCGCGCCCCGAACCGCCCCATCGCCCAGGGCGCGGCCGGGATCACCGAGGCCAGCGCCAGCACATAGGCCGAGGTGACCCACTGAATGGTGGTGAGCGGGGCGTCGAACTCGCGGGCGAGGGCGTGCAGCGCGACGTTGACGATGGTGGTGTCCATCACGATGGTGAACGAGGCGAGCGCGGTCACCAGGGCTATGGCGACGGGCGAACGCGTTGACGAACGGGCGGGCAGGACGGACATGGGGCGACCCTCTCGGGGGGTTCTGCGATGGTTCGTGGGTGGCGCGGCGGGCTCGGGAACGAACCCGGGAACGGCTGCGGGTACGGCTCAGGCGGCGTACGGGCTGGCGTCGCGCGCCGAGCGCAGCGCCCTGCCCCACCAGACGAGCTGGTCCAGCAGCCCGTCCACGGCCTCGGCGCAGGCCGCCGGGTCGCCGGGGTGGCCCGACTCGTCGAACCAGTTCCACGGGTAGTGGAAGCTGACCGCGCGCCGCACCGTCACCGCGTGCAGCTCGGCGAAGACGCCCCGCAGCTGCTCGACGGCGCGCAGCCCGCCGCCGACCCCGCCGTAGGAGACGAAGCCGACCGGCTTGGCCTGCCACTCGCTGAAGTGCCAGTCGATGAGGTTCTTCAACGCGGCCGGGAAGCTGTGGTTGTACTCGGGGGTGATCACCACGAACGCGTCGGCCGCCGCCAGCCGCCGGGCCGTCGAGGCCAGCGCCTCGGACGCCTCGGACGGAACCTCGCCGCCGCCCCTGGACATGTCCAGCGGCAGCGGGACGTCCGCCAGGTCGAGCCGGTCGACGGTCACGTCGCCGCGCCCGCCGGCTCGCTCCTCGGCGTGCCCGGTGAACCAGTCGGCCACGGTCGGACCGAACCGGCCGTCCCGCACGCTGCCCAGGATCACCGCCAGCCGCAGCGGCCGGTCCGCGTCGTTCCCCGGCTGGGCGTTCGCGTCGACGGCGGCTTCGGCGGACTCGACGGTGGTGGGCTCGGCGGTGGTGGGCTCCGCGATGGACATGGCTGACCTCCAGGAGTTCCTGCGATGACCGGCGCCCGAGCGCCGGATGCCCGACCGGGAACGCCCGGGCACGGCCACAAGCCTGGAATCTCAACCAAACTTGAAGTCAAGTCCCGGCGAGGAACGACCGGCCGGCGCCGGCCCCGACGAGCCGTGTTAGCCAATTGAGTTACCGCTCAGTAGGATGAGCCCTGGGCTATCGTCTAGCCTTCGCAGCCCGCCCGTCCGCAGGTACGAGGAGCCGTCATGCAACTCGCCGCGATCGTCATCTCGTTGACGCTCACCGCGGTCGCCATCGCGCTATTCAGCCGGGCCGCCGTGGAGATCGTCCGCTTCCTGCGCCTGGGCCAGCCGGTGCCGGCGGGGTCGAGGACCGACGACCCGAAGGCCCGCAGCCTCACGCTGGCCAGGGAGTTCCTCGGGCACACCCGGATGAACCGCTGGGCCGTGGTCGGCGTCGCCCACTGGTTCGTGGCGATCGGCTTCCTCACCCTGGCCCTGACGATCGTGCAGGCCTTCGGCCAGCTCTTCCAGGCCGACTGGACGCTCCCGGTGATCGGCGGCTTCCTGCCGTACGAGATGTACATCGAGTTCATCGCCGCGATGACGGTGCTCGGCATCGCCACCCTGATCGTGGTCCGGCTGCTCAGCCTCCCCAGCCGCCCGGGGCGCAAGTCCCGCTTCACCGGCTCGACGCCCTGGCAGGCGTACTTCGTCGAGTACGTGATCCTGATCATCGGCCTGGCGATCCTGACGCTGCGCGGGCTGGAGGGCGCCCTCCACCACGTCGACGGCTACGATCCGGCCTATTTCGTCACCTATCCGCTGGTGGCCGCGTTCGACGGGCTGTCCACCGCCACCCTCCAGAACCTGGTCTACCTGGTCGCGCTGATCAAGCTCGGCACCACCATGGTCTGGGCGATCACCGTCGCGCTCAACACCGACATGGGCGTCGCCTGGCACCGCTTCCTGGCGTTCCCCAACATCTGGTTCAAGCGGAACGCGGACGGCGCCCCCGCCCTCGGCGCGCTGCTGCCGATGACCTCCGGCGGCAAGCCGATCGACTTCGAGACCGTCTTCGACGACGAGGACTCCGAGGAGGAGCCCCAGTTCGGCGTCTCCCAGATCGAGCACTTCTCCTGGAAGGGCCTCCTCGACTTCTCCACCTGCACCGAGTGCGGCCGCTGCCAGTCGCAGTGCCCCGCGTGGAACACCGGCAAGCCCCTCTCCCCCAAGCTGCTGGTGATGTCGCTGCGCGACCACGCGCACGCCAAGGCGCCCTACCTGCTGCCGGCGACCGCCGGCGCCCCGCTCGCCGACGACGCGCTGACCGAAGGGACGCTGTCCGACGCGCCCACGATCCCCGAGCACGAGCGCCCGCTGGTCGGCACCGCCGAGCAGCACGGCGTGATCGACCCGGACGTGCTGTGGTCCTGCACCACCTGCGGCGCCTGCGTCGAGCAGTGCCCGGTGGACATCGAGCACGTGGACCACATCGTCGACATGCGCCGCTACCAGGTGATGATCGAGTCCGCGTTCCCCAGCGAGGCCGGCACCATGCTGAAGAACCTGGAGCGCAAGGGCAACCCGTGGGGCCTGGCCAAGAAGAAGCGCCTGGAGTGGACCAAGGAGGTCGACTTCGAGGTGCCGGTCGTCGGGCAGGACGTGGAGAGCCTCGAAGAGGTCGACTACCTCTACTGGGTCGGCTGCGCCGGCGCCCTGGAGGACCGCGCGAAGAAGACCACCAAGGCGTTCGCCGAGCTGCTGCACATCGCCGGCGTCCGCTTCGCCATCATGGGCGGCGACGAGGCGTGCACCGGCGACTCGGCCCGCCGCCTGGGGAACGAGTTCCTCTTCCAGCAGCTCGGCGAGCAGAACGTCGAGTCCCTGAAGGCCGCCGGCGCCAAGCGGATCGTCGCCACCTGCCCGCACTGCTTCAACACCATCGCCAACGAGTACCCGCAGCTGGGCGGCGAGTTCGAGGTGATCCACCACACCCAGCTGCTCCAGCACCTGATCGACGAGGGCCGGCTGGTCCCGGTCACGCCCGTCGAGGGCCTGATCACCTACCACGACCCGTGCTACCTGGGCCGGCACAACAAGGTCTACACCCCGCCCCGCGAGATCATCGGCCGCGTGCCCGGCCTGCGGAACGAGGAGATGCACCGCCACAAGGAGCGCGGCTTCTGCTGCGGCGCCGGCGGCGCGCGGATGTGGATGGAGGAGCGCATCGGCAAGCGCGTCAACGACGAGCGCGTCGACGAGGCCCTCGCCCTCGACCCGGACATCGTCTCCACGGCCTGCCCGTTCTGCCTGGTCATGCTCAGCGACTCGGTCAACGGCAAGAAGAACGACGGCAAGGCCAGGGAGGAGCTGCGGGTGGTGGACGTGGCGCAGCTGCTCCTGGACTCGGTGCGCACGCCTGGCCCCGCCGAGGAGGCCAGCGACCAGCCGGAGCCGACGCCGGAGCCGACCGGAAGCTGACGGTTCGGGGGATCGCTCCGGGAGAACCCGGAGTGCGGCGCCGCCGGGAGAAGGTACGTTCTAGGGCGTGGCCGGATTCCGAAGGAAGCGCGACGACCAGTACCCGCAGGGCGGTTACCCCTACCAGCCAGGACAGGGCCCCCAGCCCGGGCCCTACCCGGGCAACTCGCCCTATCCGCAGGGCGGTTACCCGCACGACGACTACGCGGACGGCGCCCTGCCCGGCGGCGGCCACGGCAACGACCCGTACGGCGGCGGGGGTTACCCGGGCGACGGCTACGGGGACGGACCGGGGGACGGCTACGCCCCGCCGCAGGGGGCGCCGCAGCCGCCGGCGGGACCGCCGCCGGACCCGCTGCCCTGGCGTCAGCTGCTGACCGGGATCATCTTCCGGCCCAGCCAGACGTTCTGGACGATGCGCGACTACCAGATGTGGTGGCCGGCGCTCATCGTCAGCTTCCTCTACGGGCTGGTGGCGGTCTTCGGCCTCGACGACTCCCGCGAGACCATCCTCGACACCACCGTCTCCAGCCTGATCCCCTACCTCCTGTTCACCGGCGTCGCGATGGTGCTGGGGGCCCTGGTGCTGTCCACCGTGACCCACCACCTGGCGCGCCAGTTCGGCGGGAACGGGCTGTGGGCGCCGACAGCCGGGCTCGGGATGCTGATCATGACGCTCACGGACGTGCCCCGGCTGGCGCTCGCCCTCTTCCTGGGCGGCGGCGACCCGATCGTGCAGGTCCTGGGCTGGGCGACCTGGCTGTACGCGGGGCTGCTCTTCACGATGATGGTCAGCCGCTCGCACGAGATCCCGTGGCCCCGGGCGCTGGCGGCGTCCGCCATCCAACTGCTGGGCGTGCTGATGCTGATCAAGCTGGGCACGCTCTGACGCGACGGCCAAGGGCCGGCGCCGCCTGGCGGAATCCTTTCGATAACCTCGGGGGGTGCTTCTGTCAGACAAGGACATCCGGGCCGAGATCGACGCCGGCCGTATGCGGATCGACCCGTTCGATCCCGCGATGATCCAGCCCTCCAGCATCGATGTCCGACTCGACCGCTACTTCCGGGTGTTCGAGAACCACCGCTACCCGCACATCGACCCCTCGGTCGAACAGCCGGACCTCACGCGGATGATCGAGCCCCCGGGCGAGGAGCCGTTCATCCTGCACCCGGGAGAGTTCGTGCTGGCCTCCACGTACGAGGTGATCACCCTCCCGGAGAACCTGGCGTCCCGCCTGGAGGGCAAGTCCTCCCTCGGGCGGCTGGGCCTCCTCACCCACTCCACGGCCGGCTTCATCGACCCGGGATTCTCCGGGCACGTGACCCTGGAGCTGTCCAACGTGGCGACGCTGCCGATCAAGCTCTGGCCCGGGATGAAGATCGGCCAACTCTGCGTCTTCCAGCTGACCTCCCCGGCCGAGCACCCCTACGGCTCGACCAGCGCCGGCTCCCGCTACCAGGGGCAACGGGGGCCGACGCCGTCCCGCTCATACCTGAACTTCCACCGCACCAGCGTCTGACGCGGACACCGGCACCACACTGCGCAGCCGCGCACAGCGCGGACACCTCAACAACCGCCCGGGCCCGATCCGTTCGCGGCCCAACTGCGGCATGGGAAAGCGCTCGGCACGGAACACGTGCCCCTCAACACAACGAACGACGGTAACGACGGTGGCACCAGACAACGTGGCCTTCTCCCCTGCGTCCTGACAACGCACGCCACCCTAGGCGACCGCCCCACCACCCCCGCGCCGGCACTCCGACGTCTTCGCCACCCGAGGAGATGCGGTACCCTGTACCCGTCGATCGCCCCAGGGGGGCGTCTTCGGCGGGCGTAGTTTAATGGTAGAACATGAGCTTCCCAAGCTCAGAGCGCGAGTTCGATTCTCGTCGCCCGCTCCATCTCATACCCCCAGGTCAGCGACCTGGGGGTTGTTTGCTGAGCGAGGCCGGCATGGGGTCACGTGCCAGATCCGTGCCAAATGGAGCCCCTGGGCGCCCGGGTAGCCGCACTTATGGCTCGTGCGTGACCGTCGGACACCGCTGATATCCGTTTCGCGAGACGCATATTGCATGACGTGCACCACACTCACCTGCACCGCATAGCGGTATACACAGAGACATACCAGGACAATGCCGGGTGCCCAGCGTCCCGAGCATCGGGAAGACCCCTCCTGGCCGCACCACTCCAGAGGCCGTGCCAGATCCGTGCCAGAGCGGGGCGTCGGAGAACGCCCTCACGTCGTGTCGCCATCAGCCTCCGCAGCAGCGAACGGATGCACATAGCCCCGGTCGTCGAACGGAGTGAACCAGTCCTTCGCTCCCATCGGGGCGGTACCCAGATGGGCCAGGCTCGGCTCCTCGTCGGTTCCGTCCATCGCCGGCTGATACAGCCACTCGTGGTCCGTGTCCTCATACACCTGATCGGCGAAGCACTCCCAGGCGACCTTGATCTCCTCGCTCAGCAGGCCGTTGATGTCCACCACGACAAGTGCCTCGTCGAGCAGCAGCCGCAGCAGCAGTTCCTCCGCGACACAGCTCAGCTCGGCGTGGTCGGTGCGCGTGAACTTCTCGATCATCGACACGGCCGCCACGGTGAGCCGTTTGGCGAACAGCGCCGTGTACAGGTGGGCGTATGCCGGGGGCAGCTGCTCCAGCACCATGAACACGCCGTCGCTGTCCGCGACGCTGGTCCCGCTCTCCTCATGCAGCGTCACCACATCCTGGAACAGCTCATCCACCAGGATCTCCGAGGCGTACACCAAGGCGCCCGCAGCCAGTTCGGCGTCATCCCGGCTGACGATCCGCTCCTCCTCGTCGTCGGAGTAACCGAAGCACTCCACGGGAAACGCCTTCAAACGGGGAGCGAGTCCACCGATCTTGCCGCGCATCGCTTCGATCTCCGCCGGGTCAAGCTGGGGAGTATCGACCGGCTTACGGGCCTCCGCGTGGCGCCGCGCCCGCTCCTTCGGGTCAGCGGGCGGAGCGTCCTCTCCACCCGCCGCCTCCAGGCTCCGCTGAGCGAGTTCGGGATGCAGGTCGACCGCGCACTTGGAGATCTGCCACTCGGCCAGCGGCTCGTTCTGCTCCAACAGGTCAGTCACAACCGCCCGCACGGCGTCCTCCGCGAACTCCAGGGCAGGCGCGTCCACGGACACCCCGAGGAGCACACCCTCCGGGTGTGCGCCCACGAAGCAGTCGGCAACCTCCACCTCGACCCCGTCGGGTCCGTCGATCGCCTCCACCGACTCCAGCCCCTTGGCCAGCAGCGATGCCGCACCCTCCCGCTGGAGTTCATCAAGCCCCACGGCCCCCTCGGGGGTCCCCACTTCCACCGTCACCCAGTACGTCACCCCTTCATCGTGCAGCAATCGCCCGTCCGTCGGGACGCGAATCCGGGACGCGGCCCCACGGACCGCATCCCGGATCACCCCACATCCACGCCTGGTCAGGTGCGCCCGTCGGAGTGCCTGCGGACCTCGGCGTCAATGCCGTCGGCGATCTTCCGCTGATGGCGTTCGGTGGAGTGCTGATAGATGAGCTGCGCCCGAGTGGAGGACTGGCCAGCGCGAACCATCAGGTCCTTGAGCTTGGCGCCGGTGTCGGCGGCGAGAGTGTTGCCGGTGTGCCGCAGGTCGTAGAAGCGGAAGCTTTCAGGCAGGCCGACGCCGGCCCGTGCTCGTCGCCAGCGGCGGCCGAACGTGGAGCGGCGGAACGGCGCCCCGCGCTCGCCGACGAAGAGCAGGCCGTCGTCTTCCTTCTGCGCGAACCACTCCAGGTGGCGACGGACGTCGAGGTGGACAAAGCTCGGCAACACGATCTCCCGCCGTCCCGCTCGCGACTTGGGGTTGCCGACCACCCGACGCCCCGTCGTCAGCTCGGGCGCCGCCCGCCGGACCCGCACCACGCCCTGCTCCAGGTCGACGTCGCCGCGTCGGAGTTCCGCGAGTTCCTCGGGGCGAAGGGAGGCGAAGGCGGCCAGCAGGACCATCAGGCGCCAGCGCGGTCCAACGTGGTCGGCGAGGTCGAAGACCTGCTCGACGGTGGCGATCGGCCGTTCCGCCGCTGACTCCTGGCCGGCCCCCTTGATGCGGCACGGATTGCGCCGAATCATGTCGTCCTCGACAGCCGTCTCCATGATGGCCTTCAGCAGCCGGTACGCCTTGGCTTCCGTCGTGGCACCGGTCGTCTCCAAACGCGCCGCACGCCAGGTGCGCACGGCTGCCGGGGTGATCTCGTTCACGAGCACCTCCGCGAACGTCGGCAGGAGATGGACGCGCAGCAAACGCCGATAAAGCTCGGCGGATGTGGCGGCGAGGCCTCGTTCGCCGACCCAGCGCGTCGCGAACTCGCCGAAGGGAACCTCACCCGCGTGCGGGTCGGTCCAGGCGCCCCGGGCGATATCCACCTCGGTTTCGGACAGCCAGAGGTCGGCGTCCGTCTTGGTCGGGAAGGTGTCCGGCGCCTTGCGGATCAACCCGTCTGGTGCGGTGTACCGCGCCTGGAAGCGGCCGGAGGGGAGCTTCCGCACACTGCCGAAGCGCCGCTTGCGCGGCTTGCGGCCCGGCATCAGGCGGCCCTCCGGTATCGGGATCGCTCCGGGCGGCGAATCGGTTCAACGGTGTGGTGCGCGATGAAGTCGCTCAACGCACTCTCTGGAATGCGCACGTGGCGCCCGACTCGGACGAACCTGATGCGGCGCTCGGCTATCAGCCGGCGCGGGAAACGCTCGGTGGTGCCGAGTACCTCTGCGGCTTGGTCGACATTCAGCATTCGCTCAGCCACGCGACACCACCTCCTCGGCGAAGGAACGTGAAAAAGGTATGGGTGTGGTGCGGCAAGAAGTCATGGGTCTCCTCTCAGCGGGCGCAAGGCAAGGCGACCACTGAAGTGGCAGATCGGGATAAGCGGATATCGGTTGGCGGCGTCAAGCCGTGTCGGCTCACGGTGTTCGTAGCACCGTGGCCGAGCGGGCGTGCAGACGTGCCCGCAGGTCAGGCAAGAACGTGGTCGCGGGAGAGCGCTCTTCGGCTCAAGGTCCGCGAGGAAAGAGAGGCAGGGTGCATGGTCGGTCAACGCCCTTCGTCTCAAGGGGCGTCGGAATCTAGCATCCGTTTCACGGCCGCTCCAAGAAGCAGCGACCACGGCAGGATCGAATGCGGTGATTCCGAACTGTCCCGGGTCGCCTCCCAGCATGGCCCATCGCAACTGTTTGGCAGTGCAGTGGTTTTGGGGGTAGTAATGCCCGTGCAGAAAGCCCCCGGTGCTACGAACACCGGGGCCTGAAGCCGGAATACCTTCAACCGCCCATCCCAGGACAGTCACCCACGGCGCCTCGGGTTGCCTCCCGAAATCGCCGAGCGAGGATCTTCCATGACCGAGAATACCGCCCAACCAACCCAGCACGACGCCCCGCCGTCGCCGGGTGCCGCCCTCCTGGACGAACTCCGCGACGTCATCGCCCGCTTCGTCATCCCACCCCACCACCACGCCCTGGACGCCACGGCACTGTGGGTCGCCGCGACCCACCTCCAGGCCGCGTGGCAGCACGCGCCATGCCTGGCCGTCGTCGGCCCGGCGAAGCGCTGTGGCAAGTCCCGGCTGTTGGACATGCTGACCGAGACCGTCCACGCCCCGGTCATCACCGTCAACTCCACACCGGCCGCCGTCTTCCGTTCCATCACCGAGGAACCGCCCACGCTCCTGGTGGACGAGGCCGACACCCTCTTCGGCACCCCCAGGATGGCCGAGAGGAACGAGGAGATGCGCGGTCTGCTCAACGCCGGTCACCAACGCGGCCGTTACGTGCTGCGCGTGATCGGCAACGATCACACTCCGCACCACTTCCCCACCTTCGCGATGACTGCCCTCGCCGGCATCGGCGAGCTGCCTGACACGGTCATGGACCGGTCGATCGTGATCCGGATGCGCCGCCGCGCCTACGGCGAACGCGTCAGCCCCTACCGCACCAGGCGCGACAGCTCCCGCCTGCGCGCCATCCGCGACCGAGTCGCCGCCTGGGCCCGCCCGTTGACCGCCCACGCCCTGGGCCTGGAACCCCAGATGCCCGTCGAGGACCGCGCCGCCGACACCTGGGAACCCCTGATCATCGTCGCCGACCTCGCCGGCGGCCCCTGGGCGGCCCGCGCCCGCGCCGCCTGCGCGCGGATGGTCGCCGACGAGGCACGCGCCGAAGCGGATCACCCCGACAACGCCCGCCTGCTGGCCGACGTCCGCCGCGTCTTCGCTACCGCCGGCGACCCCGACTGCTTCAGCACCGACCAACTCCTCTTCGCCCTCAACAGCGCCCCCGAGGCGCCCTGGGGCGAACACACCCGCACCGGCCTCACCGCCCGCGCCCTCGCCGGGCTGCTGCGCGACTACGACATCCGCTCCGGCAACGTCCGGATGCCCGACCACACCCAGCGCAAGGGCTACGCCCGCGCCAAGTTCACCGACGCCTGGCGCCGCTACTGCCCCACCGTCCACCCTCTCGACGCGACCGCGCCCACCACCTGAACCCGGCCAAGCGGACCAGCCACCCGCCAGGCACCCGTCTTCTGCCGTCCCAGCCGTCCCCACCCCAAAAGCCCAGCTCAGACGGGAAGCCGACAGGACGGCACCCCGTCCCGAGACGGATACCCGCCTGTCCTGGGACCGCCGCCCGGACACATCCGCTGCCGTCCCGGACACCACAACCCGCCACGGTCGTACTCGCCCTGACCTGCGAGAGCAACGGCAAGACGGCCAATACGGCACCTCACGCACCACCCCGAGGACCCATGAACGCCAACACACCCACCGCCACCCGCCGGGACCGCTACGCCATCGTCGGCCTCGGCCTCGCCGGCTGCGCCCTCTCCTACGACGCCCTCGTTCAGATGGCGCTGGCCGCCCACATCCGACCGCCGTTGACCTACCTCTTCCCCATAGTGATCGACGGCTTCATCGCCTACGGTGTCCGCGCCCTCCTCGTCCTGCGCACCGCGCCCGTCCGCCCTCGCCTCTACGGCTGGACGCTGTTCATCGCCGCCACCACCGCCAGCATCTGGGCCAACTGCCGACACGCCATCAACCTCAACCAACCCGGCACCACCACCCTCCGCCTCGACGACACCACCGTCGCCGTCCTCTCCGCCATCGCACCTCTCGCCCTCGCGGGAGCGACCCACCTCCACATCCTCATCAACCGCCACAGCCACCCACCCGCCGCATCACCCTCCATTCCGGCCGACCCGGCCGGCCCGCCCCCAACCGGCCAACCGCCGCTCCCCATTCGGCCGGCCCTGGCCGAAACAGACCGGCCCCACCGCCCCGGCCGCCGCGCCGATGCCTCCATCCCGCACCTCGCCAGCACCATCGCCGCCGCCCACCCCCATGCCGACCACATCACCCGCGCCATGGCCCGCACCGCCATCGAGGCCGCCGGCCTTGCTGCCGGCAACCAACGCATCAAGGAAGCCCTCCACCACCTCCACACCGCCCGCCCCACCCCAGGAAACTGACCATGGCCGCACACCACCAACGCCCACCCGCAACCACCGACGGCGGAGCAAGGTATCCCGTTGGACCGTCCAAGGGCCGGTCCAACGGGGAGTCCTCCGCCCCGGGGGTGGCGGATGAGGGCGGGCGCCGAGGGGCGCCCGAGGGGGAGAGGGCGGGCCCGTCGTCGGTGCGGAGTGCCGCGGAGGAGGCGGCGTTGCGGCGGGTCGCTCGGCGTCGCCGGCGTGAGCCCGTGCGGCGGGCGGAGCGGGTGGATGTCCGGTACAGCGTGGCGGAGAAGCGGGCGATTCTGACGCGGGCCCGGTCGTTGAACATCGCGGGCGCCCATCTGGTGGGCGCGGCGGTGATGGCTTATCTGGACGGCGAGTTGACGCTGCCGGGGCAGCGCACGGCGGTGGACGACCTGGTCGACGAGTTGGCCGCGTTGCGCGCCCAGGTCGCAAGGCTCGGCGGCAACGTCAACCAGATCGCCCGCGCGTTGAACTCCCAGGCCGATCCCCAGCCTGTGGACGCGGTCGTCCTTACCCGCGCCCAACGTCTCCTGGAGACCGTCCACTCCACGATCGCGGCGCTCGACACGGCAGCGCACCGCACCACGGCCGGAAGGCCGACGGCCACGTGATCGCGAAGATCACCCGTGGCGGCGACACCGGGAAGCTGATCGCGTACCTCTACGGCCCTGGCCGAGCCAACGAACACACCGACCCGCACCTGGTCGCCTCCTGGGACGGCTTCGCCCCCGATCCGGGCCGCATCAACAGCACCACTGCCATCGCCGCCAGGAAGCAGCTGGTCAACGCCCTCGACCTGCGCGTCCACCAGGCCGGACAGCGGGCGCCGCGCCGCCACGTGTGGCACTGCTCGATCCGTGCCGCGCCACAGGATCGCCTCCTCACCGACGCCGAGTGGGCGGACATCGCGCGCCGGGTCGTGGCCGCCACCGGCATCGCGCCCGAAGGTGATCCGGACGGCTGCCGCTGGGTTGCCGTCCGCCACGCCGACGACCACATTCACATCGCGGCCACGACCGTGCGGGGCGACCTGCGGCCGGCCCGGCACTGGAACGACTACCTCACCGCCGACCGTGAACTCTCCCGGGTCGAGATCGACTACGCGCTGCGGCGCGTCCCACGCGGCGACCGCACCGCCGCCTCGCGCCCCACCCCGTGCCGAACGCGAGAAGGCCAACCGCGTAGGCCACACGGGCACCGCCCGCGAGCGCCTCCGCACCCTCATCCGCACGGCCATCGCCGCGGCCAGCAGCCCCGAGGAGTTCCTCGCGCTGCTGGCCCACACCTCCGATGTCCTCGTCGAAATCCATCGCCTGCCTTCGGGCGACATTCGTGGCTACAAGGCCGCGCTGCGAGGCGACATCAACGCGGCCGGCCAGCCGGTCTGGTATGCCGGTTCCACCCTCGCCGAGGACCTCTCCTGGCCCCGCATCCGCCAACGCCTCCCCGCAGCGCCGTTCCACGCCCCGGCCTCCTGGCACAGCACCGCCGACACCGTCGAAGGCATTCCGCACCATCTCCACCACGGCCCCGATCCGGCAGCCCAAGCCCACATCAACGCTCTCGGCGAGACCCTCGACCTGCTGCCTCTCCTGGTCCCACCCGCCCTTGGGGCCCAACTCCGGTCCGCAGCAGCGGCCTTCGAACGCGCCACGCGCTCCCGCATCAGGGCCCACCACGACCACGCTCGCGCCCTGCGCACAACCATCCGCGCCCTGCTGCGTCAACCGCCCCCGCCTCCGGGCGACGCGACCTTCGCCATGCTCGTCGACGCGCTCGTCCTCGCCGTCATCGCGGCCCATCATTGGCACCGGTCACGCCAGCACGACCAGCAGGCCGCTGCCGCGCACCAGACCCTCGTTCATCTCCAGGCCGCCTACCGCCAGGCCACCGAGGCGCTTCCCCTGGGCGTCGCGCACCATCGGCCGCCCCAAGCCGCCGCACGCGCCCGGCACCTCTACCACCTCCGCCGCGCCCTCCCGGCTCATGCCCAGCAGATCATCGACGACCCTGCGTTCCCGCACCTCAGCGCCGCGCTCTCCGCTGCCGAAGCCGCGGGCCACGAACTTGACCATCTCCTCCGGCAGGCCACCCACCAGCGCCCCCTCGACTACGCGCACGCCCCCGCACGCCTCCTAACCTGGCGCATCCAACGCCTCATCCCCAGTGCAACCTCAACCCGCCCACACCCCACCCCTCGTCCTCAACAGCCCCGACGCCGCCGCTGAACCAGGCAAGCCTCAACTCCCCGCTCCCGGAGCCCGCTTCGCGTACTCGACGAACGCGCCCCAGGCGTCCCGCCGGGCGGTTACCGTTCCCCTCGCGCGCGCCTTGGTGTCCCTGACCCTGACCTCTCGCACGTCGTTGTCGGCCACCTCGACACAGCTGTCGGACTTCGTGTGGGTGCTGGTGCGCCAGTTGGGTACCACAGGGCTCGCGCAGTTCATGAGGACTTTCCTAGTCGGTCGGCAGTTGGTCGTAGTGGTGGCTCGCCCGAAGGACGAGTTCACGGACGGCGGTGCCGTAGACGGCCGACTGCTGGAGCAGGGCGAACGCCTTGGTGTACATCTCGATCTCGCGGGGCTGGGTGACGGACAACTCGGCCGAGTAGGTCTCGACGAGGACCAGTCGGTCGTCGAACATCGAGAAGGAGTTGCCCGGCCAGATGGCGACCGGTGCCGTCCTGGGGATGATGCCGAGGCTGAGGCGCGGCAGCCGCATCACGGCCAGGAGCCGGTCGAGTTGGCCCTTCATCGTCTCGGGGCCGCCGAAGTTCGTGTACAGCGCCTGTTCGCCGAGGAGGACATTGAAGATCTTCTCGCCTCGGTACAGGTAGCGCTGGCGTTCCAACCGTTTGGCGACGGCTGCCTCGGCGTCGTCGGGGACCTCGTAGAAGCCGACGACCTGGTCGAAGACCGCCGCGGCGTACTCGGAGGTCTGGATCGTTCCCCAGATGACCGTGGGGTGCCAGATGCGGAACACCCTCGTCTTGCCATAGATGGGAATCGCCTGTTGCTGTCGCTGTTCGGCGCCCGTGCGCAGCAACCTGCGCAGGTCGAGCCAGAGTTCGTCCACGTGGCGAACGATCGCGATCAGGTCGCCGAGTTGGTCGTTCTGTCCGGTGGCCTGGCACCAGATCCGGATGTCGTCCTCGCTGGGCCGCTGCCTGCCGTTCTCGATCCGGGAGACCTTCGACTCCTGCCAGGAGGTGGCGCGCGCGAACGCCCGGCCGCTGGTGAATCCGGCGTCCTTGCGGAAGCCGCGCAGCCGGGCGCCGAGCGCCTGAAGTGCCTCTTCTACCTGGGTGGTCACGGGCGGTTCAGGACAGGTGGTAGTCGCGGTGCGGAACGGCGGCGGCCCAGAGCCGGTCCCGCAGGCGGACGCAGGCGGCCACGGTCTCTGGGTCCTGGACCAACCCCGAGCCGAGGACCCGGCCATCGTTGTCGAAGTGGCCGACGGCGAGGAGGCGGTCGTCGAACAGCCACCAGTCGTTGCCTCCCACAGGAAGAGCGAGGCCGGTCGGCAGTCGGTGTCGGGCGAGCCAGCGAATGTCCTCGCCTGCCTCCTCGTTGAAGCGGGTGGTGGCGTGTTCCCAGCGGATGTAGGGGCTGGGCGGCTCGGTGACCACGCGCACCCGCCGGACCGTGCGCCCCTCACTGGTGACGCGTCGTATCAGCCGCGTCCAGGGCGCCATGTAGGAGTAGTCGACGTTCTCACCGCGCAGCCAGCTGGTGAACGGGCTGTCCTCGTCGGGAACGGAGTAGTCGTCCCGCAGCTCCAGGTGGAACGCGTCCCGCTCGAAGCTCTCAAAGAGCTGGTTGCGCTCGGCGCTGGAGATCAGCTCCACGTGGCTCCTCCAGTAGGGCGGTGATCGCGGTCCTGGGGACCTCGACCACGGTCTCGTAGTCCGGGATGTCCATCTGGGCCAGGGCGCCCGGGTCGGTCACCTCACGCCCCTGGACGACGAACGTACCGCCCGGCGTCAGGATCATGATCGGGTCCGCCACTCGCCTGATCTCCCCGGTTGGCAGGCCGTCCTCGGTGAGGTGCTCGAACAGTTCGGTGGGCACCTCCACGGCGGTCTCTCCCTTCCGGAGGTTGAGCCGCATCAAGAGGTCGTTCGCGAAGATCCTCCAGCCCTGGACGAGGTAGGTGTCACGGTCGGTGGCGTACAGGGTCGGGCAGTCGCCGACCGTGGAGTTCTTACCAAGGAACCGTAGCTTCATGGTCGTTCCCCTGTCTGCTGCCTTGCAGAGTTTTGCGCGACACGACGATGGTCGGTTCGGTGTTCGAGGCAGTCAATCGGCTTGCCGCAAACTCGCGCAATCTCCTTGGTGCCTCAACGACGGCCGCTCTACCTTCGATCCCGAACCCGAGCTGCCGAGGCGAACAACCCGCCCCACGGCACCGCCCGAACGAAGGAACCTACCCACGCAGCAACGGAGTCGACCCATGCCTCCACCCCCACACCACGCACCCGACCCGAACCCCGAAGGCCGCCAGCCCTCGACCTCCCCACCCGAGGAAGCGGCGGGCGATCAGGCCCTGACCACCGAGGAACTGCTGGCCAGGGCCAACGACTTGCGCAGCCGCGTCCATAGTCACCTCGCGGGGATGGCCCAGTGAACGGCCGCCATCGCCGCCAGCACCTCCCGACGATCGACGGCCACTTCGCCGGCCTGGCGCTGATCCTCCTGAACGTCTTCGGCCTGGTCTTCATCGGCTACGCCGCCGAGACCACCGCAGCCATCTCCGACCAGGCGACGACGGCCCCGGACGCCTGACGGCGCTCTCCCACAGACTCCGCCCGACGGCCTGGCGTGTTCTCCTGCTCCCAGTCCCGGAGAACTGCACACGTCGGGCGGACCGTCGCCCGCCCCGGGCGTCCCGCCTCTCGCGGTGGGTGCGGGCGACACCCCGCCGTTCCCCCGGGCCGGGCGAGACCCAACGCTCCCGGCCCGGGGGAACGGCCCCAGCCCACCCCCTGAATCCCTGCCGTTGCGACCCCGGAGTGTTCCCATGCCGCAGACCGCCACCGACAGCCCGTCGGCCCCGTCCCCCGAACTCCCGCGCATCACCCGTCCGTTGACCGTCCGGGTGACCCTGCTCGCCACCACGCGCGACAACCACGTGCTGATGGTCCGAGACCCGCACATCGAGGGCGGCTGGCAATTGCCGAGTGGCACGGTGCCGCCGGGCGACTGCCCGGTACGGACCGCGCGGCACCTGAGTGTCTCGCAGACCGGCTACTACCAGGAGGCCACGCACGCGTTGGCCATCACCCTGGAGCACGGCCCGTCCGGGCTCCCGATCGCGCTGGACTACATCCTTGACGGCGGCCGGACGGACACCCCGCCCTGCGACGCGGCATCCCTCACGGCCGGTGCCGGTTGGCGCCCCATGCGGGAGTTGCTGGAGTCCCTGCCCCTGGTGCAGAACGCCCTGTTGGCTCTGGCCCACGGTGAGCGTGTCCCCGTCCTGGTCAACGGTGACCGACCGGCCGCCGACTGGCCGGAGCCGGACGCCGAGGACCAGTCCGCCTGATGCTGCTGGCGCTGTGCGCCGCGCCGCTCGCGTTGTTGGCACCCCCTCCTTCCGGGGTGTGCCTTCACCGTCGTGTTGGTCCGGCGCATCGCTCAGGCCGACCGCGACACCGCGCAACCCCACCCCTTCAGCCGTCGCCCGGAAAGTTGATCGCTGTGCCCGAACTCCTCGTCCCCGAATCCCTGATGACCTGGGGCCCGCGCCGTCTCCCGGTTCCCTACGCCGCGGCCTGGAGTGGCGAAGAATCCAATGGGCGAGGGGTGACGATCCGTTCGGACTTGGCCGGCATTCGCTACCGGGACGAGACGCCGGCCGACCGCGACACGTTCGGCGTGCTGTGGGCGCGGGTGCGCCAGGCGCCCGGCGAGGGCCGCCCGAACTTCCCCGCCATGCACCCGGCGCGTCAACGCCAGGTGCAGGCCGAGCGGTTGTGCCAGGTCTGCGGCGGGACCGCCAGCCACACCCGCGACGGCTGGCTGTTCCTGATGAACGACGACGAGGACTGCTACGAGGGGGCGAGGGTTACCAAGCCCCCGGTCTGCCTCCCCTGCGCCGCCCTCGCCGTCCGCCTCTGCCCGCACCTGACCAACCCGGTCGGAGTACGCTCCCGCCGCCCGAAGATCTGGGGCGTCTTCGGCACCCTCTTCGGCCCCACACCGAACGCCCAACTGAAGGTTCATGAGGACGACCACCTGCCCTACGGCCACCGGGCCAGCGACTGGTTCCTCGCGACGCAGCTGGTGGTGCAACTCAAGCGCTGCACCGTCGTGGATCTCGACACGGAGCTCGCAGCTTTGACCTGATCTCGGTGCTCACGCTGGCCCCTCCCCGGCTCACCCTCGTGCCACCCCGCATGTTGTGGCCCCAAATCCAACCCATGGGAGAGACGAACATGACGCACCTTGGTATCCCCGCCGTGCCCAGCCCGGCCTCGCGGCCTGTCGGTGGCGGCGTGGCGTTCGCCAACGACGGCCATCACTTCGCCGCCGACACCGGCGTGGACACCGCCTCGTTGGCCGCTGCCGCGAGCGCTCCGCTGTCTGTGATCCTCCAGGTCACCAAGCGGTGCAACTTCGACTGCTCGTTCTGCTCGGAGATCCTCCAGTTGCCCGACCCGACGTTGGAGCAGCTCGACGTGATGCGTCGCAACCTCACCGGCGTGGCGCGAGTGTTCCTCTCCGGTGGCGAGCCGTTGATGCGGCGGGACTTCGGCGAGATCGTGGACATGTACCACCAGGACCACATCCTGGCGGTGCCGACGAACGCCACCCACGGGTTACAGCACGCCCGGCAGATCGCGGGGAAGATCGCTTTCGCCAACGTCGGGTTGGAGGGGCCCAGGGCGACCACGAACCGCGTACGGGGCGACTACGACCAGGTGATGCACGGAGTCCGGGCCCTGATGGACGCCGGCATCCCCCTGTCCCTCTCCGCCGTGGTCTACCGCTCCACGCTCCCGGCGTTGCCGTTCACCTGCCAGATCGCCGATGTGTTGGACGCCGGCAAGGTCAAGCTGATCATGCCGCTGCGCAAGGGCAACGCGCTGGACCTGGACGAGAACGAGTTCATCTCTGACCAGGAAGCCGCCGAGACCTTCTCCCGGTTGTCGGAGTTGCGCACCGTGCACCAGTGGCGGCCGGCGCTGCGCATGACGACGTGGACGCCGAGCAACGAGGGGCACATGATCGTCATCGAGCCCAACGGTGTGGCGCGGGCCTGGCCGGTCTACGACGCGCCGGACCTGTGGGAGCCGCTGGGCAACGTGCTCCAGGAGCCGATCAGCGCGATCTGGCAGCGGTACCGGTTCAAGGAGAACCACTTCGCCAAGTACCTCGGCCGCTCCATCCGCACTGCCGCCCACACCCCGGCAGCGCGAGGCTGACGGTGCTGCGGATCTCGAACCTGTCCTGGCCCGACACCCCCTTCGGCGCGGACAAGCGCCCCTTCCCCAGGAACGTGCGGCTGTTGACGGGCATGGCGATGCACTGCGCCGACGACGGACAGGACACCGTGCCGGTCAGTGCGGCGGCCGTCTTCCTGCCCGTCAAGCGCACCCAGCGCCGGCACGTCGAGGCGGCGACCCTGCACTTCGGCTTCCGCCTCGCGGTCATCGAACATTCCGAAGACGCACAGGAGTTGCTGCGGCTGACCGATGGCGTTCTCGTTCAGGGGCGGCGGCACGCGGAGATGCTGGCCTGGCACTCCTTCCCGGACGACCTGCACGTGGTGCGGATGCTGGCCGCTGGACGCCTGCCGGGCTTCACCGCAGTGGGTGACGCCTGGCCCAGGCGCGCGGAACGGGAGCGCGGGCTGGCGACCCTGGTGGACACTGGCCACGATCTCGGCACCACTTCCCTCGCCAGTACGATCGCCGGTGACCTGGGGATCGACATCGGGCCGCGCCTGCACGCCCTCCAGCAACCGGCAGCGATACAGGCACGGTTCGAGGAACTCGCCACCGGGCGTTCCGACTCCGCCCGCGCGGTGCAGGAGCTGGCGGCAGGGGTCCTCGGCCAGGCGCTGTGCGTGGCCCTGCTGACGGGCCAGCACACCGAACGCCTCGCTTGGCAGGCGCCGCTGAACGCCGCCGAAGCGGTCGAACGCGAGGCGTGGCACCTGCTCCCCGCCGTGTTTTCGACCAACCCACCGAACACAGCCGATCCCAACCAGTAACGTCCCCAGGGCAAGCGGTGGGACCAGCCCCGGCAACGGTCGCCGGCCCCACCACCGCCCCGTTGGAGAGACGCCGTGATCACCACCAGCAACCTGACCAGCCCCACCCGCGCCCCCGAAAAGCGCTCCGCTGTCGTGCGGTTGGCGTCCATCGATGTCGAGTGGACCAAGAACTACCGGATCAAGAACGGCAACCGGCCCTTCTGCTACTCCGTGGTCTGGCTCGACCTCCCCACGGGCGTGCGGGACCCGTCCGACCTCGCGGACGTCCCGTTCCACTTCACCAGCGTCTATGTCGAGGACGCCGATGAACAGCCGGCCCTGGTGCGCTCGGCCGCCAACGCCCTGCGCACCGCTACCAACAGCGCTGACCTGATCACCGGGCACCAGCTCTGCTCGGATCTCGCCGTCCTCGCCGCCACCGCCGACCGGCCCCAACCCACCATCGACCAGGCCCGCGCCTCCTGGAAGCAGCGCAACGCCCCAGCCGAGGGGGACCCTCGCTACCTGGACACCCGCTTCGACGCCGGCCACCTGCTGACCGGCACCTCACGCCGCCTGGTCGATGTGTGCACCGAACTCCGCCTGGACGTCACCCAACCCGAACTCCGCGGCACCTCGATGACCGCCCTCCACCGTCGCTGGCTCACCGAAGCGGACGCCACCGCCCGGGAGAAGATCAGCGTCCTCAACCTCCGCCATTCCCTGTCCACCGCCTATGTCGCCGCCCACGCGGCCGGCCTGGGCCACTGGGCGCCCGAGGGACTCAACGTCAACCGCGTCCTGGCCGCCACCACCACCGGCGCCTGGGACTGGCTCGCCTCCCCCACCTTCCACTCCCTGCTGGGAGAACCATGCCTATCCGCGACTGCACCGTGATCGCCATCGAGGGAACCCAGGCCGCCGGCAAGACCACCCTCGTCCACGCCCTGACCGCCCACTACCGCGAACGGTCCGTCAACGTCACCTGCACCGGCGAACCCGCCCGCACCAGCCCGTTCATGGAGGCCGTCGTCCTCCACGGTCAGGGCACCTTCGACCTCGCCGCCGAACTCGACCTCTTCGCCCTCCAACTCACCACCCCGTTACGCGCCGCCCGCAACCACCGCCTGCTGATCACCGACAAGACCCCGGCCAACGTCCTCGCCCTGGCCGCCTCGTCCTCGACCCGAACGAACCCGGCGTGGCCGACACCCTGACCGCCATGGAAGCCCTCTGCACGGCCTGGATGCCCACCGCCTACGACCTCGTCGTCCACTGCCGCGACCGGTTCGACCAACGCGCCGGCGGGGACCGCTTCCGGGACAAGGTCCTCACCCTCCAGGAGCAGGCAGACCAAGCCGTCCTCGACGCCTGCACCGCGACCGGCGTGCCCCTCGTCGAGCTTCCCACCGGATTGGACACCTCCGAGCGCGTCGCCTGGATAGCCGAGCAGCTCACGCTCCGCGATCTCCCGCCCTGCTGACACCGGCGGACTCGCTAGCGGAGGAGCAGACCCGGGCCCACCGCGCAACGATCCGCTTCCGCCAACTGGCGCCCCGCAGTGGGCGGCCCGGGCTGCTGCAGCCCGCATGACGTGAGCGGTCTGCTGAGGAGGAGAACCGCCATGCTCAGACGGTCTCGCCATCTCGGCTGTCCCTGGGGCCGCGCCCGGAGCCCAGTGCTCGCGACGCAGGCCTTTCATCGGAACGCGTAGGGCACGCCCAGTTCGCGAGCGGAACCGTTCACCCAGGCCCCTGCCCCGCAGTACGGTCCGACCTGTGGCGTTCCGCACAGCTGTCGGCCGGGTCGCCGGCCGGACCGACGCGGACCTGCTCGGTCGGCACCCGCAGCGGCTTGTCGGTCGTGACGTTCCACAGCACGACCTGTCCGTCGGCCGCCCCGCCCCCGAAGGACACGTACGGGCGGGTGGGTTCCAAGCGTCCGCCTTGCTCGTTGAGGTCCGCGAGCGGCACGGTCGGCGTGATGCACACCCACTCCGGCTCTACCCCGAAGTACGACGGCGGCGCAGTCCGCTCCTCCGCTGCCCGCCGGAGCGAGGCGGCCGCCTCGGCCGGCGAGTCGAGGGCCGCCACCAAGTCTGAAAGCAGCGCCGAGACGAGGGCGAGCACTGCCATGGTGATGCCGGCTGGGTGCCTGGGGCGCAGGAGGTGGAGGTACCGCAGCGTCCCCCACGTGGCGAGGATCAGCAGACCGGTGGCCAGCGACGGCCACACGAGCTTGATCGCCGCGAATACCTGCCACAGACCGAGCGCGGAGGTCTCTGACTCGGTGAGGCCCAGCTCGTCCGCGTACGCGTCGTGGAGGAAACGCCCCACACCCGGCGCGACGGCGAGCAGGACGGTAACGGCACTCGGCACCAGCACGCCGGCCAGCACGCCCCGCCAGCGCCAGTGGCGGACCAATAGCCAGTTGCCCACGACGACGTAACCACCGGCGGCGAGCGCCAACGCCTGCCGGCACTCCAACCCCTCGTAGCCCCCTGGTATCCCCAGCGCCCACACCACGACCAGTACCGTCAGCACCACGGCGACTGTCGCAGCGCCGGCCTGTGTGGATGCCACCGGCAGCCTGACGGCGCTCCAGCACGCCGTCCCCGCAAGAGCGGCGGCGGCACCCCCAAACAACAGCTTCCCGGGAAGCGGTGCCTCCCGTGCGACAACCAGTACAAGCGCCATCAGGAGGAATGGCACCACCACCATGACCATGCCACGGTTGAAAGCGTCCTCCTTGTGCTGGACGCCCCCCGCACGGCCCCGGCCATCCAGAGGCCGCACGTCGACATCGGTCCGCGGCCCGCGAGCCGGAAGGCGCCGGGCCAGGCTGAGCGCCTCTTCCCGGTCGCCGCGCACCCGCTCGCCGACGTCGAACATCCCCAGCCTGACCGCCGTGCCGTACAGCCGAGCCCGTAGCCACCACATGGGCCCCGCCCACCACGCCACCAGCGCTGGCCTGGTTGCCCAGGCGGCGTGCCGCGTGCTGTAGACCCGCCACTCCGGTAACAGCGTCCGATCCGCATCCTCTCGCCCGAACCATCGGGCCTGGAGCACAAGCTCGCCCTTGCCGACCCTCGCGACCTGCCAGCCCGCCTCACGGTCCAGCCCCCACACGGAGCCCGGCACTGGCACGTCGGCCCAGAAGTAGTCGAACCCCCGCTCCCGGCCCCCGAAGATCCGCCGCGCTACCCGCCTTTCCCTCGGAGATGCCTCCCGGACCGGCCATCCCCGCTCCCGGAACAGTTCCCTGGCCCGCTGCCACTTCGCGGCGCCGCCCTCGACCTCCACCAGGGTCGGCACCAGGTAGTCGTGCCCTTTCACTGCGGCCCATCCAGTGGCTCGTCCAGCCGCCGGCTCCAGAACAGCGCGGTCGCACTCGCGCTAGGTATGCCCTCGTACATGGCGGTGTTCAGGCGTACAGCGCGGTCGCCATACGCCGGTACGCGCGCACCGCAGTCACCTTCACGTTGCTGACCTCCAGCCAGGCAGTACGGGTGCTGCGCCGCCGCCCGTACGCACCCACCCGCGCCATCGGCTCGGCGCCGATTCCGCGGTCGCGTGTGGCGGGCGCCACCGTTGCCGTCCCACAGGCGGCGTGGCCGCTTCTCCGCCTTCGGGACTGCATAGCCGCACACCTGTCCGTTGCACCCGGCGACCTGCACATGCCAGTCCAGGCGCACGGAGCCGCTGTCCTCGCCCGGAACCCCTTCCCCCATAGCGCATCGACCGGCACCGCCCATAGTGCGAAACCGCCCTCCGGCAGCCGTAACCTCGAACATCGCGTCCACACTGAACGAGTCGTCGAGGCACGTGACCGCCTCCAGGCCCGTCGGCATCGCCTTCCGGTACACCACGCCCCGCGGCACGTCCACCCCTTCCCCCGCACCTCGACGCGACGTTCGCCCGGTGAATGCGGAACACATGATCGTAGCGGTCTTCGGTGAGCATGGGCCTGCCGAAGGGCGTGGGCAGCGGCCTCTACGGCTGCGCGTTCCGGGGAATGGCAGCCGATCGCGGGCCACGGCTGGCGTTCGCGATCCCGAAGCTGCGGGCTGGCAGCTTCTACGAGCACCACCCGGCCTCCTCCGCTTCCCGTGTCTACCCACGTCATGGCCCTCTGCCTCTCCGGCGTGAACGCCCGCCACCTGGCGCGACCCGCACGCGGTGCCCGCATGAACATCCAGCCCCTGCTCGACACGCCCGACGTCCAAGATGACGTTGCCCGGGCCCTGGCCGACGACCTCCGCTCACAAATCACCGAACTGCAGGGTCGACTGCAGGAAGCCGAGACCCACCTTGATCACCTGGCCATCACCCGGAAGACCGACACCGCCCTCACCGAACGGCTCCACGCCCGAGCCACCTCGCCCGACCTGCCCGAGCACCCCGAGTACCCCACATCCTCGCCGTCTTCAACGAGGCGACCAGCCCCCTCCGCGCCCGCGATATCAGCCAAGTCCTCGGCCACGAACTGCTGCCGAAGAACATCAAAGACACCCGCGCCAAGCTGAAACGCCTCGTCAAGCGACGTCCTCGCCGAGGTCGATACCGGCAGCTTGTGGCACGTCTTCCGCGGTCGGGTACGGCTCAGCGGTCCTCCACGATGAAGCAGGCTCGTTCGTAGAGCTCGTCAAACGTGATGACTTCGACGTCCTGGATAGATCGCCTGTACTGCTCGAAGGAGGCCATCTTTTCTGGGTTCGTCGCGCCTCGCTCGGTGAACTCGCTGAGACTTCCGATCACAAGCACCTGTCGGGGGCGAGCGGTAGAGATTTCGATGTCGGTCGGGGCGCCGTCGTCCCGGTAGAGCCTGTGCAGTTCGCCGGTGATCAGACGTAGGGCCTTGTGAGCGGTCTTCTGCACCTGCGCCACGGCGCCAACGACATCCTTGGAGACCTGGTAAACGTCCGGAGGTCGGTACGGTGCACTGGCCAGCAGGGGTGTGACATGGGTCTTGATCTCGCAGAGCAACAAACTGCTGATGAATCCCTTGGAACGCATGACGGCGTCACTGCGCTTCCCCGCCCCTGTGAAGATATTGGCGCCAGTCGTGATGCGCTCCAGTTTTCCGTCATCGAGGGGTTCACAAGCGACGAGATTGAGGCCGTAGCCGAAGATCCACGGATTCTCCTCGAAGAATCTTTGCCAGACCGCTTCCGGTCCTGCCGCCTGAACGCGTTCCCGTTCGAAGAACTCCGTGTCGGTCAACAGGCTCTTGAACCGCTGGAGTTGCCACTTTCGGTTGCTGACTCGCCGAATGTCCTCTTCCGTGAGGGCACCGCCGATGGCGGTCCTGACGGCTTCGAGGAGCGTCGTCCGGTCTTGGTCGGCGAGCAGCCTGGCCAACTCGGCCTCGTCTCCGACGAACAATCGTCGGCTTCCTCCTGGGATGTTGCCCAGCCCGACACAGTTCTGGATGAAGCAGATGACCTTCCAGAAGTTCTCGTAGACATCGCTAGTATCAACGAGCGCCTTGACAATATGAGTGGCCTCAGTGCCGGGTATCGCCTCCCTGGCCACCGTCCTCTCGGTCCTTGTCTTGTCTTTCTTCCACAGTTTGATCCTGGGCGAGAGGGCGCCGCCCTTGTCGATGAGGGTGACGTGGCACAGCGTTGCCACCAACGGCCGGTCATCGAGGAGGAAGTCGGTGATCACCCGATCTGTACGGGTGTCGTAGAAGTAGGAGAATCCGCGGCCACGAATCTCAAGGTCGGAAAAATCTTGCCGTGCGACATCGAATTCCTTGGACGGGAAGGCGATGCGAAGGCCCCGAACGAACGAGGGATTGAACTCGGCCGTCTGGTTCCGCCAGTCCGGCGCGGCGGCTGGCAACGGTTCGATGTCACCTTCGACCACGAGGGTCTGGACATCGTCGCGTTGCAGCCTGGCAAGCACGGCTTCCAACCGCTGCCAAATCGCCTCGGTGACGGCCTCTGTGAACGCGGGCAGGAGCGCACGATCCACGATAAGAACAGCCTCGTAAGTATCGGCTGTCCATCCGTCGCCGGGCATTGGGTGGTAGAAGCCGCCGTCACGACGCAGCGTCAGGAGGGCAGGGCGGAGCAGGTCGCGGGCGACCTCCTCACCATCGCGGTCGAGGAGGCTGTGGGTTTGACCGAGAACGAGGTCGAGCTTCCCGGTGTCGTCGTCATCGAGGGGCAGCGACACCAGTGGGCCGGTGGCCTGCGTGCGGACCGGTGTATAGATCGGCCGACCCGACAGGAACTCGACGGCGCGGAGGGCCCAGCCGTCCGGCCCGAGAAGGCGGTTCAGCTTCTCAACACGTTGGGATGATTGGTCGGCATCGGGCAGCACTTCTGGATGGACGAGCCTAGCCAGGAAAGCGAGAAACACTTCGTCGGGGCCGTCGAGGAGTCGGAAACGCGGGTCTTCGAGGACCCAGTCGTCAGGCCAGTCCAATGGATTGTTGATCCGGTGCTGGACGTTGTCACCGCGCACTGTCGCGAACCGGGAGTCCGTCGACGCCAGCCCGTCCAGGTCATACAAGCCCTTGAGGAAGTCGGTCTCTTCCAGCCGTCCCCACCAAGGTCCGCCCTCGCCACGTATGTAGTCGAAGACGTCGCGTCGCGTCACCGCCGTGATCCTCCGCGTACTGTGCGGTGTGAGGGAAGGGTCAGACAAAGTCATGCGCCCAGGATGGCAGCCCGTCGACTCACCGGGGGAGTCATTGAGCTCTTTCAGTACTGCCGCTCCAGAGTGAGGACAGCTGCGGAGATTGACGACATTCGATTCGGACTGCGTCGGGACTTGCGGAAGATCCGCCATGACTTCAGTCGTGCGACGCCGCGCTCGACTGGCGCCCGCGCTGTGGACAGCGCGCGGTTGACAGTTTGCTGGGTCGGTGTGAGGTCACGGCCTGGCGGGCGTCTGAGGGGTGTCGTCACCCATGGTCCGGCTCCCATGGAGGCGCGGTCGGCGAGGACAGGAACGCCCTGGCGTTCGTAGATCCGGAAGATTCGGTCGCACTCCGCGAGGGTGCCGTCGAGCAGGGCGTAGTCCGGGTTTGCCTCGCGTAGGGTGCGCAGCAGGCCGGGTGCGCGGTCGGCGAGCAGGTCGACGACGGCTGTCGTGTAGGCGTGGGCGGTGTCGACGGAGATGCCGATCCCGGCAGCAAGCTGGGCGAGGGTGTTGTGCCGGCGCAGGTACACAAGGCCGACCAGGGCACGCTGGTCTGGTGGGAGCTTGCAGCGGCGGTCACCCTCGCGGGTGACGATGAGCATCGTGACCCACTCGACCAGGGCGTGGGGAAGGTCGAGTGCGGCAGAATACCGAACCAACGCGGCTCCTGTGCCTGTGGGTTGAGACTTCTAACACCTCCCCCAAACGGCACGGGAGCCTCGTGCGTTGCGGGCATCGATCCCGTCACCCGATCAGTGACCACGCTGAAAGAGCTCAGTGCCTCGTGGAAGAGACCGGCGGTGAAGTACGCGTTCCACTCCGGCAGGGCACTGGCGAGATGCGACCGGGCGGAGATCTGCCAGGCCACCGGGAGGGCACCCAGCTCGAACGAAGCGCTTCACGCGTTCACTCTGCACCGCACGGCTCGTTCGGGCTCACATAGAGAAGAGTCTCGCGGGCGGTCGGCCACATCCGCCAGCCGGCGGCCGAGAGGACTGCATCCACCTGGTCGACAAGAGCATCGTCGTCGCCTGCCAGGTGACGAGGGATGACCCAATACATCGGATCCGGGAGGGAGGAGGCATGGTGATGCTGCCAGCACAGGGCGCCTCAGTGAGTTCAGGCTCCTGAGCAGTCGTCTACGTTGACATGGCTACACGGCTGCATCCAGCCCCTTGGGCTTCTTCTCCGCCTGCCTCCGGCGAACCGGCTCAACAGAGGGACCCAACCCACGGCGGGCCCGTCTGCTCCGATGCCACGGCCGCGCGCCCTGCTTGTCAGTTGCGGGTGTGATGATCCACTGCATGGCTACCCGGCCAGGCAACACCAACTTCGACGGGCAGCCACCAGCAAGGACTGAAGTGTCGCTGACCGCTCGGGCCCGGATCGATGCAAGGATCACGCGACACGGCCAAGCAGTTGTGAAAAAACTCGTACATCAACTAAAGTGCAGCGCGTACAGGAATGCTCCGATGCGTAGTCCGACTTGAGGAGTCGCCGCATGAGTGTGCACGTTCCCCCCTGGGCGGCTAACGTCCTCGGCAAGGCGGCGCCCCTGGTTCAGGTGGGCCTCGGACAGGCTCTGCGGAACATGCAGGCCAACGCTCAGGCGGCCCACGAACAGAGCGATTCCCAAACGAAGCACACGTTCGGAATGTCCCGCTGGGAGAACCAGTTCCAGCGCGTTCAGGACGAACTGAAGGACCTACCTGACGCGACCGCCGTGAGGCCGTACCGTTTTCCGTTCGACCTGATGCTGGTCGGGCGCGGTCTCATCTACCCGTACAAGTATGCCGAGACCACGGTCGACGTCAGGAAGGCGCGTGGCCCGAAGGAATCCGAGCTGATCCGGGAGCTCTTCTCCTTCGCACCTCCGACGCGCCACGTCCAAGATGCACTCGACATCGATTGGGATGTGTCGGCCCCTCAGCCCGAGCCACGCGGTGGGCTGGCAAACCTGCCCGAGGGAACGCGCCTGATCCTGGTCCCCTTCGCCTGCAATGCCTCCGAGCTCCTGGCCGCGTTCTGGGGTATCGCAGCACTGGGAACGGAGCGTCATCTGGAGTGGGTCACCGAGCCTGCGCCCCTCACGGTACCCAAGACGGTCACGTCCCACGGGACACGGCTCTCCACCATCCCGGCACAGGCTTCGGTGGAATCCCAGCACACCGGCTTCGCCGAGGGAAGCGAGCCCACGCTTACTCTGTCCTCGCGCGGGTCCTCGGAGCGACTTCGAGGCATCCCGCCCCTGACCGAAGCAGAGCCCGTCCAGGACCAAACCAGCGAAGACGATGCGACCCACTAGGCAAGACCTCATCCCGGGCTTGGAGGAGCGGGGCACAACCCCTCGCGCCATCGCCGATGCCTTCGACCCCGCCCGGCTGACACAAGCACGTCGGCTGGCGGAGATGACCAAGAAGGACGTGGCAATAAGCCTCGGGGTGACACCGGCCGCCGTGGGTCAATACGAAACCGGCGTCTCCAAGCCCCGTCCTGACCTGATCCCGCGCCTCGCGGAGACGCTTGGAGTCCCAGCGACGTTCTTCCTCGTCGGACGACCGGCCAACCGCCTCGATGCCTCAATGGCCCACTTCCGTAGCCTCCGCAGCACCCCAAAATCGCAGCGGGAGCGGGCCCTGGCATTCGCAGAGCAGATCTGGGAACTCACCTACGCCTTGGAGCAGCGCGTGCAGCTGCCCTTCGTCGATCTTCCGGGCTTCGCCGGCGGAGAGGTGCACCCTGGGGCGGAATTGCCTACCGATCCCGTCGCAGCCGCGCAGGAGCTACGGCTGCGTTGGGGCCTGGGTGATGGCCCCGTGACTCATCTGGTGCGCAGGATGGAATCCCACGGCATCGTCGTCGTCACTCCCCCCGCCAGCGACCCCTCCGCATCCACCGTCGATGCCTTCTCCACCCGGGCAGCACGACCGCTCGTCATCCTGACCGCCAATCGCGCCGACGATGTCTTCCGCCACCGATTCACAGCAGCCCATGAGCTCGGCCACCTCGTCCTTCACGGGGATGCGACAGGTGACAGCCGCCAGGAGAAGGAGGCCGACGCCTTCGCCGCAGAGTTCCTGACCCCGCAGGCGAGCATCCTGTCGCTCCTGCCCAAGAGGATGGACTTCACCTGCCTCTCCGAGCTCAGGCAGATCTGGGGCGTGTCGATCCACTCCCTTGTTTACCGTTGTCGCGAAGTCGGGCTCATCTCCGACGCCACGACAAGCAGGGCCTACCAGCGGCTCCGTGCGCTTGAGGGGCAACCTGGATTCTCGCCGGAATCGGTGTCCAACTACGCCGGGGAACAGCCCTCGCTGCTCAGGCAAGCCTTCGACCTCGCAGCTCAGGAAGCGAATCTGTCTGTGGGGAAGCTCGCCCACGAACTGGCATGGACCACAACGCGAGTGCGCGAACTACTCGGCGTGCAGGACCAACGGCCCATCCTGCGGCTGGTGCAGTAGCAGCCCAGCATTCAATCCACTCGATGGAGGCTCCCAGAGCACAGGGGAACGGCGCCGCTACTCGGTAGCTAGACCAGCCTGGGCGACCTCAGTGACCGCCACGCCCGTAGTTCGCAACCAGGGAGCGCTACGGCCGGCTGCTCCGGATACTCATGTGGTGATGTCGTACGTGAATGTTCGTAGAGACGCTGGTGAGGGGCCGTATCCCTGTCCCTGTTGCAGGTTTGTCACGCTCATCGAGAGCGGCGGATAGAGATCTGCCCCATGTGCTTCTGGGAGGACGACGACCAGGACGACCACGATGCCAGCCGCGTACGCGGAGGGCCGAACGGACGGCTGAGCCTCGGCCAGGCTCGCAGCAACTTCCACGCCATCGGAGCATGCGACGAGCGCCGGGGTACCACTGGTTCGGGAGCCGACTCCCACGGAGTACCCGCCTCTGCGACGGGAACGGCGACGGGCGTCGCAGTCGAAGGCCCCGCGCACCAGATGCGCACCAGATCGGGCGGGAAACAGCGGTCAACAGAGGGGTCTTCCGTCATCCCATGTAGCTGCCAGTCTGCCTGTTCTCACAGGTCAGGCTAGCAATCGCGCCTCTGGACACGGTGATTCCCAAGCTCAGAGCGCGAGTTCGATTCTCGTCGCCCGCTCTTGTGAGTAAGGCCCAGGTCAGGGACATGGGCCTTCGTCGTGTTCGAACTGATTAGGGCTCCCGCACCAGATGGGTTGATCTTGTTCCGCATGACGCGCACGTGAGCGTCGATGCCGGCTGCCACTTCCCGTTGCCGTTCACGGTCCGAGTGCTGGTAGATCAATGCCGCCTTCTCCGAGGACTGGCCCGCGCGAACCATCGTGTCCCACAACTTCGCCCCACTGCGGGTGGCCAGGGTGTGACCGGTGTGCCGCAGGTCGTAGAACCGGAAGCCCTCCGGCATCCTGACCTTGTCCCGCGCCCTCCGCCACTTCCGCCCGAAGGTGGACCGGCGGAACGGCTTGCCACGCTCCCCCACGAACAGCAGTCCGTTCGGGTCCTTTTCGGCGTACCAGTCCAGGTGCCGCCTCAGCTCCTTGGCCAGAAATCCAGGCAGCACGATGAACCGCTTCCCCGCCTCGGACTTGGTGTCGCCGACCACACGCCGCCCGGTCGTCAACTCAGGCGCGGCCCGGCGCACCCAGACGCCGGGCACTTCCACGTCCACATCCCGCCGCCGCATCTCCGCCAGTTCCTCCGGCCGCGCGGGACCGTAGGCCGCGATGTACACCATCAGCCGCCAACGCGGCCCCATCACGTCGGCGAGGGCATCCACCTGGGCGACGGTGGCGATCGGCCGCTCAGCCGCCGACTCCTTACCCGCTCCCCTGATCCGGCAGGGGTTGCGGCGAATCAGCTCGTCATCGGCGGCCGTCTCCAGGACCGCCTTCAACAGCCGGTAGGACTTGGCGACGGTCGTCGCCCCCGTCGCCTTCAGCAGCTCGGCCCGCCAGGACCGAACCCGGGGCGGCGTGATCTGGTCCAGGTCGAGCGCGCCGAAGATCGGTAGGAGATGCAGCCGCAGAAGGCGTCGGTACAACTCTTCCGTGGTCGCGGCCAGGTCCCGTTCCTCAACCCACTGCGCCGCGTACGTCCCGAAGTTCACCTTCCCCGCATCCGGGTCCCGCCAGTCCCCCCGCGTCAGGTCCGCTCTTACCTGGGCCAGCCAGACCTCGGCATCCGTCTTGGTAGCGAACGTCTGGGGCGAACGGCGTTCCTCCCCGTCCTGGTCCCGGTAACTGGCGGTCCACCGGCCTGAGCGGTACTGCCGCACAGCACCGAAGTTTCGCCGAGAGCCCTTCTTGTTTCCCATCAGGCCGCCCTTCGGTAGCGGCCACTCCGCCGTTGAGCCGGGCGAACGGTACGGGCTTCCAGAAACTCCCTGAGGGCACTTTCCGGGATACGCACGTGCCGCCCAACCTTGACGAAGGTGATCCGACGCTCGGCGATCAACCGCCGGGGGAACCGAACCGTCGTCCCGAGGACTTCGGCCACCTGGCCCACGCTGAGAAACCGGTCATTCATCGGCGTACCCCTCTCGGGAGTCGTCCGCCAGCGACGCCGAGAGCCACGCTTCGGCGGGGCTGAGGCCGCTGCCGGCATAGGCCCAGTGGGCGACGACGAGGACGGTTTCGTCCGGGCCATGGCCGCCGGTTTGTTGTCTTCTCCATTCCGCCCGCGCGTCGCGGAATGCGGTGAGAGTGGTGGAATAGCGGCGAGACTTGGTGGAGAAGTGGCCTCGGAAGCCGAGCATGTGAGCCCAGGCGCGCAGGCGGAGGTGTTCCAGGTCCTTGCGTGCGCCGAGCGTCCAGGCCGTTCGGATGAGCCGTCGGGCGTGCTCCGAGATGTCCATGGGTGCCAGCTCGGCCAGAAATCTCAACGGCCGATCCAGTGCGCCCGTCGTTGTCTCGGCGCCTTTGGTGGCGTATTTGGCGATGTAGCCGGCGACCGCCTGATCACTCAGTTCGGTGTCGCCGTTGAAGTTCGTGCTGCGGATAGTGCGCACGTCCGTCTGTCGGCCGAAGGCGAGGGCGTGGGCGCTGCCGTCGATGTCCGGGCCTGTGAGGTGGGTGCGTTGCACGGCAGTGTGAATCGCGTCGGTCAGCAGCTCGGCGCTCGCCCACAAAGGAGGCGGAGAGGAACCGCCCTCGGGGCCGTCGAGCCGGATGACGGCGTGGAAGTGGACGGCGCCGCACCTCTGGAACTCGGCGACCTTGGCGAAGGACACCCGCGCGTGGTCGGCCAGCGCGCGTTGGGTGAGTCCGGCGCGCTTGGCGATCTCTCGCCGGAGGTGGATGGTGAAGCGGCGCCAGAGGTGCCCGGCGTGGGCGTTCCAGAGCACCGCGGATTCGTAGTCGTAGCGGCCGGGGTTGAGCGGCTGGCCGAGTCGGGCGTCGTCTTGGTCGTGCGCGGTGCCGCAGCGGCAACGTGCCTGGTTGGTGGGTCGGTTGTGGACGGGGCCGAAGCTGGGCGCGGTGAGGGTCGCGAACACACGCGGGTGCTCGGCAACTCGTTCCGGGGTGCCCTTGCCGCCTTTGAGGCCGGCGGTAATGAGGTGGTAGGTGTCCCGGCGGTAGGTCTCGGCACAGGCCGCGCAGCGAGTCGCACGCCGGCTGTTGCAGCGGGTCAGCAGGTTCCCGGCGGGCAACTCAGTGGAGACCAGTGACCGTACGGCGTCGCCGATCTCGCCCGTGGTGGTGTCGATGGGGTGTTCGGTGCGGTGTCCGTTGAGACGGACAGGGCGGGTGCAGCCGCCGAGGCCGGCGAGCTGGTATCCGAGCGCGGGCAGGGTTCCGGTCGCGGCGAGCTTTCCAAGTTCGGGCAGCGGGGGCGGGGTGGTGCGGGTGATGATGGGACTGTTCCTTCTGCGCGTGCGTGGGTGGAGTCGGGGTCCCGGGGCGGTGGATGCTTGGCGGTATCGGTTCCGCCCCGGGGGCCTTCGTTCTGCGACTCGTTGGCTAGTTGTCTAGTCGTGTTGGTCGTTGATGATCTCGACGCCGGTACGGGTGCCGAAATCGATGGCGGGGGCGGCGAAGGTGTCGGCGAGGTAGAAGCCGAACAGGGCGATCAGGGCCACGGCCCACGGGCGGATGCCGAGCAGGCGCACGGCCGCCCAGGCGGCGAGGCCGAAGACGACGACCACGGGCAGGTTCACGTTCACAGTGCGGACTCCCTCAGCGGTGTTCAGTAGGCGGAGCAGCGGTGTGTGGTGGCGGCGAGTTCGGCGGCCGAGCGGGTGTCGTACTCGGCGGAGAACCCGCAACGCGGTGCGATGCAGGCGGCCGTGTGCTTCTCCCGGCCACGCTGGTCATGTCCGGTGGCGACCTGGACCGGGCCGACGCGGGCGACGTTGCGGAAGCGGCGCAGCATGAGGCGTGGTCTCCCTTGTCAGAGGTGGTGTGTGATGGCCTCGGCGAGGGGTGCTGGGACGCCGAGGCGGGCGCGCAGGGTGGGGGTGTCGATGGGTTGGCCGGTGCGTTGTTGGTGTTCGGCGGCGATCTTCCGTGCGTGCTGGACCAGCGCCGCAGGCACCGCAGGAGGAGGCGCAGCGGGAGCCGTCTCGGGTTCGGTCGGGGCGAGGCGTTGGTGTTCTTCGGTCGGTGTGTGGGCGAGGAGGGTGCCGCCGAGGAAAGCGAGGGCGGGCCAGCCGGCGACCAGGACGCGCAGCCAGTCGGGCACGTCGCCCAGGTCGAGGAGGCCGGCTGTGGCGATGTTCGCGCCGAGGGAGGCGGTCAGGGCGATCAGGAACCAGCACCAACCGGCGGCCACACCGTTCCCCGACCGCAGCCGACGCCAGGCGGCCACGAGTAGCAGGTCGACGGAGACCGGGTAGGCCCACGCCTTCCATCCGTCCTGTCCGGCAGCCGCCGCCAGGTCGTGAATGTGCGCGAACGACAACGCGGCAGCGATGACTGCCTGGACCAACACCGGGTCGGGCCTGATCAGTTGGGCGCGCATCGCGATCAGCTCCCCGCAGGTTCCGACTCGACCGCCGCCGATGCCACGGGCCGGAAGCGGGCCAGCGCCGGCAGCGTCGGGGCACGGTGGGCGTGGATCGCGCAGGGCGTGGCAGCGTCGGACAGCGACAGGTAGGGGGTGCGTATCCGTGCCCAGCGGCCGGAGGAGTCGGCCGCCACCGCGAGGCCGGGACGTTCGGCGGGGATGACGCAGGCGGCAGTCACCGCTTCGGGTGAGATGTCGCCGAGGGCCATCTTGGCGGGGGCTTCGTCGTTGACGCGGTGGCAGACACGACCGGTGAGTTGGGCGCGGAGCATGGTGGCGCCCTTGCCCAGCTCGGCGCCGAAACGCTCGCCGCAGACTTCGAGGTAGATGCCGGCGGCGCGGCCGAGTTGGGCCAAGCGAACCAGGTGGGTGACCAGCTCATCCCGCCGTTCCTCATCCTTCCGCGTCGCCGTGAGGAACAGCTCCGCCACCTCATCAACGAACACCACCACCGGCACCGGCCGCTCCTCCTCCGGCACCCCCCACACATTCGACGTGGCGCCGTTGTCGCGTTGCCGGGCGCGTATGAGGTCGTAGCGTTCCTCCATCAACGCGACCAGTGCGGGGAGGAGTTCGGCAGCCTCGGCCGGATCGGTGGCCAGGGCCGACAGGCGCGGAGCGAACGGTGCCAGCTCGACGCCCCGCTTGCAGTCGATCCCGACCAGCGCGACACGCTGCGGAGCCAACCCGGCGACCAGAAGCCGCAGGTACATGGACTTCCCCGACAGCGTGGCGCCGAGGGTGAGTTGGTGCGGGACGGCGCGGTAGTCACGTACGAACGGCGTGGCATCCTCACGCAACGCCACCGGCACCCGAAGGAGCCCACCCCCGCCCGTCCTCGGCATCCGTACGTCGTTGAGTACGTCGAAGCCGACCAGGCGCAGTTCCGCCACCCCAGGCTTGACCTCGGCGACGTGGGCGTGAACGCTCCACGCGTGCCGGAGTCGTTCGGTCGCGGCGGCCAGGTCGGCGACTTCCTGCCCGGGGGCGAGTCGCAGTCGGACCCGCAGCCCCGTGGCCGTCGGACGGACCAAGTCCCGGCGAGGTGGAACGGGCCGTACCTCGCGGCGCGTCGTCGCCCGGACGGCCAAGGCCCTCAGCCGGGACGGGGGAACGGTCAGGCCGCAGGCATCCATGACCGAGCTGTAGGTGGCCAGCAGCCGGGCGGCCGACCACGGCAGGCCGACCGTCGACCAGTACAAGCGCGGGTACCTCTCCCGCGCCAGGGCGGCGCCCCCGGCAGCAACGGCCACCGGGGCGCCCGTGCTCAACAGCGTTACCAGCTCGGACATCTCAGACTCCCGCCGAGGCCGGGAGGGCGGCTGGGGTGACGGCGGCGGCGCGGAAGGCGATGCCGTGGCGGGACTGACCGTTGAAGACGGACTCCCACGGCCGGGCGACCAGCCCCGGCAGCGCGACCGGACCGCCCAGGGCCAGTCCCTGGGACACGCCGGACTCGGGAACGGTCACCTGGAGGAGCGAGGACTCCCCGTCCTCCAGGCGCCGACCTTCATCAACGTCTCACCGCTGAGCGCGTCCTTGGGGATCTCCCCGGTCTGCCGGTCCCGGACCTTCGGGGCCGGCTCCTCGGTCAACAGGATGGTCGCGGCCGAAGTCTCAACTCGGATCGTAAAACGCACGTTCGTTACTCCTCGTACGTCCCTCATCGGCCACATACAGCTAGTCGTCTAGACAAGATGCGACCCGGTGAGCCCACGAGCGTGGTGGCATGGTCCAGTGTGCCACACACCTGACCACTCGTCTATACGAGTATGGGTGTTGGTGTGTACGAGTCGTTCCTGCTGCCCGCTCAGTCGCGCTTAGTTCGCGGGGAGTTGGTAGGCCAGCACGTACGCGTCGGCAGCCATCACGGTGTCGCAGACCTCGACGGCGCGGCCCTCGGTGTCGTAGGCAGTGCGGACGAGATGGATGACGGGAACGCCAGCAGCCAGATGCAGGGTCTTCACCTCGACCGGGGTGGGCATTCGGGCGCGCACCTCTTCGTCGAAGTGGTCGAGGCGGTGGCCGAGTTCTTCCAGCCGGGCGTAGATCCCGCCGGGCCCTGGGTTGGGTTGGGCGATGGGGGTATCGCGGGCGATGTCCAACGGCAGGAACGAGGCCGCGAACTCGACCGGTCGCCCGTCCAGCAGGTAACGCCGCCGGCGGGCCAGGACCCTGCGCGGTTCGCCGAGCCTGGTTGCGATGTCGCGGGTGGGGCGTTCCTCCTTGACCTGGAGGTTGTCCACCTCGGGGCGGCTTCCGGCGGCCTCGGCCTCCGCGGTGAAGGCGGACTTGCCCTGATCCCGGTGGCGTCGAGCGAACCGGTCGGAGGCGAGGCGCCGGACGGGCGGTCGGGGGCGGACGAAGACGCCCTTGCCGTGCTCGGAGTGCACCAGTCCTTCGCCCTGGAGGACGGAGAGCGCGTTGCGCACGGTCATCCGGGAGACGCCGAAGTGCTCCACCATCTCGGACTCGGACGGCAACTTGGCGCCCTCCTTGAAGCGTCCCTTGTCGATCGCCTCGCGCAGCCGGTCGGCGATCTGCCGGAAGACCGCCCGGTCACTGGTGGAGTCCAGCGGGCCGAGGACGCCGGAGGGAAGTGCCGCCATGTGATTACTCCTTTAGGTATCTAGACGAGAAGTCGAGTTCTGTTGCTACGGTGGGAAGCCTAGCCAGTCGAGAGGGTCGAGGAACATGAGTCGTGAGCGTCCGCACTCCGTCAGCGTTGCTGGAGTGATCGTGGACGATCTGGGACGCGCACTGTTGATCAAGCGGCGCGACAACGGCAGGTGGGAACCGCCCGGGGGCGTCCTGGAGGCCGGGGAGACGATCCCCGAGGCCCTGGAACGCGAAGTCCTCGAAGAGACCGGCGTGAAGATCGCCGCGCCGGCGACCCTGACTGGCGTCTACAAGAACATGACCGGGCTGATCGTCTCCCTGGTCTTCCGCTGCCAGGCTATCGACGGCCAGCCGACGACCGGGGACGAGACCAGCGAACTGCGCTGGGCCACCCGTGAGGAAATCTCGGCGCTGGCCGACGAGGCATACGCGGTCCGCGTCACGGACGCCCTGGACGGGGCCAACCCGCCGGCCGTCCGCGCGCACGACGGCGTGCGACTCGTCTAGCAACCAACCCATACCCCATAGCCGCCTACCACGGAAAAACTTGTATGCACGAGTATATGAGCACACGTGAGACAGGTAAATGGCCTCAGAACCATCGGGCCGACAAACAGCCCCCGAACACGGTGACCGGGTGGCTGCGATGAGCCCGGCGACCACCACCAGGGGCACCGTTCCCTACATCACCCAGTGGTCTGGCGAGCAGAATGCGGCCATGCCGGTGGTGACCCGACGCGGGCGTCTGGCCTACGCTGACGAACGCTCCTACGACCGCGACATCGGCGGCGTCCTGTGGCGCCGTGTCCCCTCCACCCCGGGCAAGGGCAAGCCCGACTTCGGCGCGGTCCATCCACTACGCCAACGCCTCGCCATGGCCGGCCTGTTGTGCCAAGTCTGCGGAGGCCCTGCGGATCGCAACGAAGACGGCGTGCTCTGGCTCATGGGCGAAGCATCGGGCAACCCTGGTGACTGGCCCCAAGGACTGGAAACAGCCCACCCACCCGTCTGCCTGCCCTGCGCGACGCTCTCTGTACGGGCCTGCCCACACCTGAGACAACTCTTCGTCGCCCTACGCGTGCGCACATGAACCTTGGCCGGGGTCCACGGCACCCTCTACCAACCCGGACTCGACGGCCCGGTCCTCACCGACGCCGCAGGCATCCCCTTCGACAACCTCGCCATAAAATGGATCATCGCCAGCCAACTCATCGCCACACTGGACCGCTTCACCTTCACCGACATCGAGGCCGAGGCCGACGCGCCCCGCAGCTTCACCGCCGGCCACCGGCAGCGTGAGTAACAACCTTCTCTACGACATCAAGGGCGCCGCGCATCCGCGCGGCGCGCGCGGCCCGGCTCCTCGCCGGGCCTGCGCTCCTGTCTCCGCCCCGCTCCGGCCCGGCCAGCGCCCGTGCCGCGCACTCAGCAATCAGCCACCTGACGCCAGAGAATGGGTACGTCGTGGCTGGGGCAGTCGGCTCCACGGCTTTACGGAGCCACTTTGGCGCGAGCCTCGAAGATCATGGCCCAACGTCGTGCTTTACCGGGCAGGTCAACAGACTGCCCGACGCGCCGCAAGCTTACGGAGCCATGATCACTCGCGCCAAAGCAGCGCCACCCCAAAGCCGCTACGCCAACCTGATCGTGACGCCGGACGAGGTGATTCAGTGCCCCAACCGGCGCCGGCCACGCGGCATGGTCTGGAACGGCCTGACGGCGGAGAAGATCGCGCAAATACCCGTTTTGAGTGCGAGGCTCGGCTCTGGTTGACTGAATGCGCCGACACCGAGCGCGTGATGTAAGCGGGGCAAGAAGTGGAACGTGTTGAATTTGAAGATCACGACGTGCACCCCGTTGACAGCGCGTCACGTGACCAGTCTTCTGCGCCGGGCTTCACCCCGTACCAGCATGATTCGGCTGCCGTACCGGCCTTGGCACAGCTTGTTGACATGGCTTGCGAAGGAGCCGAGGGCTTTCTCGAGGTGGGTATCAACGTACAGGAGCTCGCTGCAAAGCCGACGCCGCCCCTCGACCCCGCTGCGGTGCGCGAACTGGTGACGACTTTCGCGTATCACCTTTCGGTGATGCCGCTCGGATCAGCTCAGCCCGGCGCATCCCTCGTGCCGCTCGATGGACCGGCTATTCCTAGAGCACTGAATGATTCCGACGATGAAGTTCGTGCCCTGTGGCGGGAGCTAGCGGGCAGCGTCACGCATCCTGCGGCACGGGCGCGCTGCGCTGATATTCTCTTCACCCTCCGCCTTGTTAATCCTCGCGATGCGGCTGAGCAGGCCGCTCATGGTTATCTTAACTTGGTCGGCGGAGACTTCCGGATGACCGAGCAGAGCCATGCGTTGCTTCGCGCCTGGACGCTGGCCCGCTCTGTCAAGCTCATACTACTAACGCAACAAGTGGCCTCCGTCATGTTCGATACAGCACAGGACGCACTGAGACGCCAAGACGCCCCCCATGTTTTTGTGAATCTGCTGGATACGCTTACGGCGCCGCAGCGGAAAAAGAATGCCCAGCCAGTGGATCCGAGGGTGGACGATCTGCTCGATCGGGCATTGTTGACGTACACCGATACGCATATCATCGCCCAGGTTGCGAGACTGGTGCGCAGACGAGCTGTGGGCGACGACTCGCGTATTCGGAAAGCTAGTGAGGCAGAGGTGACAGCCTATCTGAACGACGCTGATCGAGCAACCGATGGGATCGTAATCCGGGCCCACCTGAACAATGCAGCTTCAAGGGCGCGTCAGCTAAATGTGCCCGCGCTGGAGAAGGTTGCAGTCTCCCGTCTACAGTCGGCGCCACCTGTGGAATGGAAGACGATAGGGGCTGAGATCAAGATCCCGAACACCCTGTTCCGCAGCTATCTGCGCCCGTTCGAGCGTGCGGACACATGGCTTGCTGCTCTGGGGTACTGGTTTCATACCGATTCGCCCAGCGGCACGCTCGCGGTTAACGAACGCACGGCACGTGAAGTTTTCCATGAGTCTGTGTTTAGCCGGCTGGTTACGACTGTTATGTTCGGCGACAACGACCTACCGAAGAGGGTTCTTGGCGACGATGATGACGCCCTCCAGCGGGAGCTCATCCGTGTTGAGACCATGAACATTCACTTGCACGGGATCGTTCTGGCGGATGCTCTGGATCTCATCAAGACCCGCTTTGGCATTCCGTCGTTCGAAGAGCTGAACATGTCGCTGGTTGACTCAGGGGTCCATCCGGACTTTGCGCAAGCCCTGGCAAAGGCTTTTATATTCTACTGGGTTGGTGAGTTTGAAGCCAGTGCTCACCTGGCAGTCCCCAAGGTCGAAGCGGCAGCTCGCGCGCTTCTGCTACAGCTCAACGAACCCCTGTACCGAACGGCAGTCGGCGATGGGAGCGGCCAGTTCCCTGGGTTGGGAGTTCTCCTCGATCCGTTGACAGAGAACGAGTTCGATCCGGACTGGAGACGCTTTCTCGAAACATTCCTACTTGGAGAAGGAATGAACGTCCGTAACCTCATCGCCCACGGATTCATGAAAGAAGTAGGTCGTGAGAGGGCGGCCCTCGGTCTGCGAGCACTCGCGCTATTGGCTCTGATCACTTCTGCCGATTCTGTAGATCGTGATGAGGCATCCGTACATGCGGCCCTGGCCAGTCCGCATGGTGCCCCCTCGCGTTCGTGGAGGCAACGGGCCGTAAATGCTGTAAGAGCTGCATGGATCGAGCTTCGTAGGTAACTGAGTGGTCTGCGCCCAAGGTCGGCCGCGGCGCTCCGCCAGAGCTAAACTTGTCTGAGCGTCTAACTGCGTGACAACGCCAGCAAACGGCGGCGAACAACCGCGAACGCGTGCGGACCATCGGCGCAGATGAGCGGCACACCAACCCAAGGAATACCCCTCACCCAGTTGCTTCGGGACGAAGAGGTCGTGGGTTCAAATCCCGCCACCCCGACGTACGTTAGCGCTATCGCATCAGATGTCAGTGCGGCGCGGCCCCACTCGAAGGAACACTCCTTCGACCCCGTTAGCTGCCCCCATCTGAGCATTCCGTTGTACGGCGTCCCAGTAGAGCGAGGACTTTGAGTAGCGGGGCAGTGGCAGGGTGGTCAGGCCCCAGCTTCGCCTCAGTGATCGTCAGTGCCTGCTCAGCCAACGGCAGCGCCTCGGAGTACCGGCCCAACACGAAGAAAATGCCGGCCAGGTTCCCCGAGTACCGGGCGGTGGTGGGGTGTTCGGAGCCTAGCGTCGCCTCAGTGATCGTCAGTGCCCGCTCAGCCAACGGCAGCGCCTCGGAGCCCCGACCCACCGCAGCGAAAATACTGGCGAGATTGCCGAGCCGCTGAGCGGTGGTGGGGTGTTCGGAGCCTAGCGTCGCCTCAGTGATCGTCAGTGCCCGCTCAGCCAACGGCAGCGCCTCGGAGCCCCGACCCATGGCAAAGAAAAGAATCGCGAGATTGTTCAGCCGTTCCGCGGTGGCGGGGTGGTCAGGCCCCAGCGTCGCCTCAGTGATCGTCAGTGCCCGCTCAGCCAACGGCAGCGCCTCGGAGTGCCGACCCATGGCGAAGAAAAGACTGGCGAGATTGTTCAGCCGTTCCGCAGTAGTGGGATGTTCGGGTCCCAGGGTGGCCTCAGTGATCGCCAGCGCCCGCTTTCTCAGCGGCAGCGCATCTGAGTGTCGTCCCAAATCGGAGAAGGTGCTTGCTAGATTATTCACCCGTTCCGCAGTGTCAGGGTGATCGGAGCCAAGGGTGGCCTCGGCAATCGCCAGCGCCCGCTCCTCAAGCGGTTGCGCATCCGCATACCGCCCTAGATCGGTGAACGTGCAGGCGAGGTTTCCTAGAAGCACGGCGGTGTCGGGGTGGTCGGAGCCAAGGGTGGCCTCGGCAATCGCCAGCGCCCGCTCCCGCAGCGGCAACACATCCGCATACCGACCTAAATCAGAGAGTGTGCGAGCCAGGTGTCCTAGCGCCCGAGCTGTGTCAGGGTGGTCAGGCCGTAGCGTCGCCTCAATGATCGCCAGCGCCCGCTCAGCCAACGGCAGCGCCTCGGAGTACCGACCCATCGCAGCGAAAATACTGGCGAGATTCCCTAGCACCCGAGCGGTGGTGGAGTGGTCGGGGCCCAGCGTAGCCTCGACGATGGTTAGCGCCCGTTTAGCGGGCGGTAGCGCCTCAGCGTGCCGACCTAATGCGGAGAAGGCGCTCGCGAGATTGTGCAGTTGTGCGGCCGATTCGAAGTGGTCGAGCCCCAGAGTGACCTCAGCGATGGCCAGCGCCCGCTCGCTCACCAACAGCGTGTCCGAGTGCCGCCCCAGGTTGTTAAAGGTCTCGGCCAGTCCGTTCAGCAGCTGCGCAGTGTCAGGGTGATCGGGTCCCTGCGTCGCCTCGGCTATGGCCAACGCCCGCTCAAGTAGCGGCAGTCCCTCCATTGCTTGCCCCCTAGCGGTCAAATAGTTACCCGCCCTGCCCAGCAAAGCCGATAGTTCGTTCGGCATAGCGGCGGCAGAGTGATACGCAGTGGCCGTGCGGATATGGGGCAGCAAAGCCTGCCAGTACGGCCATGCGTCCACTTCCCGGGGGTTCTGCTCGAGAGCCGTGTCTAGCAGCAGTGTGACCATCGTGGCGCTGGGGTCGGGGGGTGCTGTGGACGGGGTGGCCGAGCGGCGCCACGGGAAGTAACGACGACGGCGGCTGGCGCATGGAGCAGGCTGTGGTGCGGTGCTGCGCACAACTGTTTGCAGGAGTCGGTGGACGGTCACGGTGGTGTTGGTCAGGTTGATCAGGCTGTAGGCCAGCAGGAGCCCTAGGGCTTGGTCCACCTCCTCTCGGGTGGTCAGGGCGGTGTCCAAGACGTCACGGGGTAGGGGAGTGGGGGCGCAGTAGGCCAGGATGCGCAGAAGCGCAACGGCGTCGGGGCTGGTGTTGTCAAGGGTGTCCAGGGTCACGGACCACAGGCGGGCGATGGTGCGCTGATGTGGCCCGCCCGGGGTAGACGTAGCCAGAACGCCGGCGGGATCAGCGCGCAAGCGCTGAAGGTAGCGAACCGGTGCGGTACGGGTCTGCGCGAGGTAGGCGCCGGCCTGCTGCAACGCCAGCGGCAAATGTCCCAGTTCTTCGGCCAGCTCCCTCCATACGTTCTCGTCCGCTGTGACGTTTTCCCCGGCCACGCCGCGCAGCACCGTCAAGGAGGCGTCCGGGTGCAAGGGATCCAGTCGCAACACCGTGCTCATACCCGGCCAGGGCACATCCCGGCGGGTGGTCACCAGCACCCGCCCTGTTCCCAAGCGCCCCAACCAGGGCGCGATGTCGTCGGGGTCGTTCACGTTGTCCAGCACCACAAGCCAGCCGGTGCGGCCCTGCAACCAGGTCACCGCCCAGTCCGCCGCCTCCTCCAGCGGCAGCGCGGCATGCACCGGACTAACCGCCGCGGCCAGCCGCGCCAGCCCGTCCACCACCTGCTCCGGGTTCTCCGCCACTACCCACCACACCGGCCCACCGCCAGCCGCCAGATGCGCCCGCGCGTGATGCAGCACCAGCGTGGACTTGCCCACACCCCCCATCCCGCGCACCGCCTGTGCCATCATCCCTGCCCCGCCCGGGGGCAGCGCCGCCAGTTCCTCGCCCCGCCCCTCGAAGACTTCACTATCTACCCGTGGCAGGTTGTGCAACCGGGCCAGCTCGTCCGCCTCCACGCCAGGGGCCAGCGCGCCAGGAGCAACCACTAGCGTGCGCTGATCGACCCGGGTGCCATCACCGGACACCATCACACCTGGGTTACTGCCCGCCGCGATGGAACGCTCCCCGCTCGCCGACACGTTCTCCGCCGACGTCATCGCTGGACCGTGCTCCCATCACCCATCACGATCACGCCCGAGTTCTCCCCCACCGCTACCGAACGCTCCCCCGACGCCACCGGCCCAGAGCCCGCACCAGCCGGGGACGGGGGCGAGGAGGGAGCCAGCGCCGACGCAGCCCACGCCCCAAGCAAACCCGCGACCACCGCCCCAGCACCGCCGCCCACCGCGATCCGCTCAGCCCGATCCCACGGCAACACCGTGTCACCCACCCACACGCACCCACCGAACACGATCACCGCTCCCGCGATCACCAATAACCAACGCGTCACCGAAGACATTCCGATCCCTCCCGCAACAACTCGGCCCCCATCATCGTCCGCCATCTCAGCCATCCGAAAGGTGAACCCATACTCCCGCAGTACAGCAGCGGGGTACAGCAACCACCGCGACCGCTGCCGGCCGGCGTGAGCCCGAGACGGCCGGCTGACCACCTGGGGAGACCTCAGCAACCGTGGTGCCCGCAGTTCGCAACGAGGTCGCACTTCGCCGCACCAGATGCGCACCAGATCGGGCGCTGCACAGCGGTCAACGGCGGGTATCTCAGGCAGTTCACGAAGCCGCCCGCAAGGGTGTATCCGCAGGTCAGACAACAGGTGACGCCCCAACCACCGCTGATTCCCAAGCTCAGAGCGCGAGTTCGATTCTCGTCGCCCGCTCTCGCAGGCAAGGCCCAGGTCAGGGACGCTGTCCCGTACCTGGGCCGTTCTGTTGTCCGGGCCCGTTGGCCGCCGCGTGCCGGGTCCGTGCCAGCTCCGTGCCAGATGCTCCGTCGCCGCGCTTCCTGGCAGCGGCTTCACGCTGTGCCCGCACCCGGGCGTCAAACGCTTTGGGCGATTTCCTGTTGCCGTTCACGGTTGGAGTGCCGGTAGATCATGGCCGCCTTCTCCTCCGCGATCACCCGCGCCATTCCCCAATACCGTCCCACGCCATTTCCACCATGCGAAGAATGTACCCATTCCCCATCCCTTGGCTCAAGGCATCCGCATGATGAAGAGCAACCAACATCATGTCCACTCCACCCGCCTTGTTAAGCCTTTCCCCGATAATCCTGACCTCACCACGTCCGTCATTCAACGCCGTCGCGCCAATGAGAACCAGCCTGTTCACCAAGGATTTGTACACCGAGTCGAACTGAGGGTTTATCAGGCGTGCCAGCTCGATATAACTGATCAGCTCCCCTTCGGTCCTGCGAGGCCATCGGATGGTCGGCCAACGAAAACGCCGCCGACGAGTGTAAAGATTGAACGGTTCGCGCGCTGGCCGCGTCGCGACGATAAAACCGACGAGCAGCACAAGACCAGTTAGCAATGCCATCGACACGACGTCCATGCATCAACTCCCGCGGTCATGACGCCCGGCGAGGAAGATACTTTCACCCTCTCGGGACCCCTCCCGGGATAGAACGGGGCAGCGCGGGTTCGGTAGCGGCGCCGGGAGGCCCCAGAGGAATCCCATACATGCGGTGGCGTGCCAGTCGCGTGCCAGAACGGTCGGAGAACCACGGTCAGCGACAGGCACGACGAAGCGTTCGAAGCTGCCGGCTGAGGTGGCGTTCGCTCAGGTCAACCGGCATACGATGATTGCCCGCCGGCCGGCCGGTGGGGGTGGCTATGCTCCAGGCTGGTGCGTGGCCGGGGGACAACGGCCGAGTCGTACGGGGGCGGGGAGTTGGCTGGACGACGGGTGCTGCGGCACCGTGCGCGATGTGCCGCGTGGCTGCTCGCCACGGCGGCCGCGATCACGTGCGGCGCACTGAGCGTGTGGTCGTCCACGAGGGACCGTGGGCCGTTCGCCCCCGAGACGTCGGTGAGCCCGACCGAGTACGTGGTGTGGGCCGTCCTGACCGGCGTATGCGGGCGAGCCGCGTCGCGCGGGCTCGTGCTGCGCGGCGACGAGGCCGTGCTGGTGGGGCTGGTCAGGACTCGTCGGGTGCGCTGGGCGGACGTCGTGGAGGTCGAACTCGCACAGCGCACGGGCAGCACGCAGCCGGGCGGACGGTGGCGGGTCGCGCTGCGTATGCGGGACGGTACCGCCCGCTGGGTGCCGTCGTTCGTCCACGGCGGGATGGGGTACCAGCGGGGGCCCGAGTTCGGGCCAGGCGACCGGGGGCAGTACGGGAACGTCTTCCACCACGCGCCCCCGCACGCCCCGAAGGAACTGGCCCGCCTGCACCACGCGTTGCGCGACGCCTGGCTGCGCGCGGGAGGCGTGCCCCGGACACCCTCACGGCCGGACGGCCGAAGGCGACGTCCCGAGGGCCGTAGGCGCCGCGCGGGCCAGGACGGCGGGGCACGGTGATCGGCGGTCAGGACAGAACGGGGAGCATCGGGTGCGGGGGTCGGGATGGAGACGGGGACGGTGGCTGACGGACGGGGCACAACACGCCAACATCGGAGCGCTGTTGCTGATGTGGCTGGTGTGCGCGCCGGTGGCGTGGTTCGTCCTGCAACTGGTCGAGGACGTTCCGGTGCGGCAGGCGAGGATCATCGCGGCGGCCTTCGACTGGCACGGCGAGGAGGGCACCGTCACCGTCAGCGAGTCCAAGCGGGTGTACGAGGGAGGGGGCCGAGGGGGAGGCAGTATGCGAACGCACTGCTTCGGCACCTTCGTCCCTGACGACGGCACGGCGCCGTTGACCAACATCCGCGTGCACGTGGGGGACTGCGAGATCGGGCGCGTCGCCGAGGCGCGGCTGATCCCCAAGGACCTGGGGAGTTGGGTGATACCCAACAGGACGGACCAGGCCTACGCGGGTGACGGTTGGGGCCAACCACTGGTGCTGATGCTGTTCATGGGCCTCTTCCTCCTGATCGCCGGCGGCCCCTTCGTCCTCTGCGCGGCGCTCTTCCCCGTGATGATCCTCCTGGCCCTCTACCGCCGCTGGCGCCCCACCGCCGACTGACCTCACCGGACGGTCAGCACCCAGGCCCTCGTCGTGCTGCCGCCCGCGTCGTCGGCTGCGGTGTCCCCTGGTAACCCGTTGCTCCTCGTTGCCTTCTCTGAGTAGTGTTTGGTCGCTTTTGGGGAGCACTGCCTGGGGGGATCATGGCGCGACCGTCTGACTGGTCACCGGTGGACATGGACCGGGACCCGACGCCTGGGGACCCGGACGAGGTCCGCGAACTCGCCGACGATCTCCAGGAGTTCGCCGACGACGTCGGCGAGGCGCTGGGCAAGATCCGGGGGTTGGCGTCCGAGCGCGCCGTTCTGGACTGGGCCGGCCTGTCCGCCGACGCCTTCCGCCGCGAGTTCGACGGCGTGCCCGACAACCTCACCAAGCTGGAAGACTCCTACAGTCTTTGCGCCCAAGCACTCCACACCTACTGGCCCAAGCTCCAGACCGCCCAGGGCATGGCCGACCGCGCCCTGGACCGGGCGATCTCCGCCCAGGCCGATCTCACCGCCGCCCAGTCGGCGCTCGGGGATGCGCAGGACTGGGTCGGCCGGGCCGGCGACGAGGCCGAACGCCTCCAACGCGAGGGCGAACGCGACAACGTCGAGCCCCCGGACGAGGCCGACGTCCGCGCGGCGGCCCGCGACCAACAGGCCGCCGAGGCCGCCGCCGGCGCCGCCCGAGCCCGCGTCGACGACGCCCAGGAACGCCTGGCCGCCGCCCGCCAACTCGCCCTCGACGCCCAGGAGATGCGCGAAGAAGCCGCCCGCGAATGCGCCCGCGACATCGACGAGGCGAGCGACGCCGGCATCCAGAACCGCAAATGGTGGCAGAAGGCCATCAAATGGGTCACCGACAACTGGGACACCCTCGTCGAGATCTGCAAGGTCATCGTCGCCGTCCTCGGCATCGTCGTCATGATCATCGGCGGCCCCCTCGCCTGGGTCGTCCTCGCCGCCGCCCTCGTCGTCCTCGCCGACACCCTCATCAAATACGCACGCGGCGAAGCCGGACTCCTCGACGTCGCCTTCGCAGCACTCGACTGCATCCCCGGCATGAAGGGCCTGACGACGCTGGGCGGGTTGGCCCGTGGGCTGCGGGGCGCGGCGTCGACGGGCCTGCGGGGGTTGCGCCAGGGAGCGTTGGGGCTCGGCCGCAGCCTGCGGCGTTCCGGGCGCGGCGCGGACGACCTTGTCTGCCGCACCGACCCCATCGACATGGCCACCGGCGAGATGGTCATGAGCGAGACCGACGTCGAGTTGCCCGGCGAGCTGCCGCTGGTCCTCCGGCGTCACCACCGGTCGCGTTTCCGGTCCGGCGGCTGGTTCGGCCCGTCCTGGACCTCGACGCTCGACCAGCGCCTGCTCCTCGACCCCGCCGGCCTGCGCCTGGTCACCGAGGACGGGATGATCCTGGACTATCCGCGTCCCGACGTGGAGGAGTCCGTCCTCCCCGTCGAAGGGCCGCGCTGGCCGCTGCGCTGGGAGAGCGGGCCGGGTTCGCCGCTGGTGGTCGAGCGCGTGCGGACGGGTGAACTCCTGCACTTCGCACCCGTGTCGGGCCGGTCGGGGAGTGAACTGCCCCTGGTCGCGATCACCAGTCGCAACGGGAACCGCGTCGATGTGGTGTACGACGGGTCCGGCGCACCCACCGACGTCGTCCATCAGGGCGGCTACCACATCGGCGTGACGACGCGGGACGGCCGGATCACCGCGCTGCACCTGCTCAACGACCCCGCGCGCCCGCTGCTGCGGCGCTTCGGATACGGCGAACGGGGCGACCTCACCCAGGTCTTCAACTCCTCCGGTGCCGCAACCGAGTTCAGCTATGACGAGAAGCACCGCATCACCGGCTGGCAGGACCGGAACGGGGTCTGGTACCGGTACTCGTACGACGAAGACGGCCGTTGCGTTGCCACCGACGGGATGGACGGGCTGCTCAGCAGCCGCATCGCCTACGACACCGAGGCGAACCAGACGCGCTTCACCGACGCGCTGGGCCACACCACCGTCTACCAGTTCAACGACAGCTACCAACTCGTCACCGAGACCGACGCGTTGGGGCAGCGGACCGCTCGCGTCCACGACCGTTATGACCGGCTCCGGTCGTTGACCGACCCGCTGGGTCGGACCACGTCCTACGAGTACGACGCGGGCGGTCACCTCGCGGCGATCGTGGAGCCGGACGGAACCCGTCACACCCAGGAGAACAACGAACTGGGCAAGCCGGTCGCGGTCACCCAGCCGGACGGCGGCGTCTGGCGGATGGCCTACGACGAGCGGGGCAACCTCACCTCGGAGACCGACCCCACCGGCGGCCGGATCGCCTACACCTACGACGCGACCGGGTCCGTCGTCACCATCACCGACGCGGCCGGCCGCAGCGCGCACCTGGAGAACGACGCGGCAGGGATGCCCGTGTCCGCCACCGACGCCGAGGGGTCCGTCACCCGGCTGGAGCGGGACGCGTTCGGTCGCGTCATCGCCAGCACCGCACCCGACGGGCGGGTCGAACGGTCGAGTTGGACGGTCGAGGGCCTGTTGGCCGAGCGCGTCCGCCCCGACGGCGGGATCGAGCGCCGCCGGTACGACGGCGAGGGCAATCTCCTCGAACACGTGACCCCGGACGGCGCCGCGACTCGGTTCACCTACTACGGACTTGACCTGCTCAGCGGCAGGATCAACTCGGACGGCACCCGGCTGGGGTTCACCTATGACAGCGAGCTGCGCGTCACCACGGTGACCAACGGGGCTGGCGCCACCTGGAGTTACACGTACGACCCGGTCGGGCGACTGACCCGCGAGACCGACTTCGAGGGGCGGACCCGGACCTACCGCCACGACGCCGCCGGTCAGTTGCTGGAACGCGCCAACGCCAGCGGCCAGGCCATCCGCTACGTTCGCGACCACCGCGGCAAGATCCTCGAACAGCACACCCCGGAAGGCACGACCACGTTCGCCTACGACCCGCTGGGTCAGGTGCGGCACGTGCACGCCCCGGGTGTCGAACTGGCCTACGAGCGCGACCCGTTGGGTCGCATCCTGGCCGAGACCTGCAACGGGGCAACCGTGCGTTCCGAGTACGACGCACGCGGGCGTCGTATCCGTCGCGTCACCCCGTCGGGTCATGAGAGTCGCTGGGAATACGACGACCGCGACCAGCCCACCGCCGTCGAGAGCGCCGGCCGGCGCATGACGTTCGCCTACGACGACAGCGGCCGCGAGGTCGAACGCCGCGTTGGCGAGTCCAGCCTGAGCCAGACCTGGAACGACGCGGGACAGCTGGCCAGTCAGACCCTTCACGCGGGTCACGGGCCCACCGGGCGATCGCTGCAACACCGCGCCTACACCTACCGCCCCGACGGCGCGGTCAGCGCCATCGTCGACCGCCTCGGCGGCGACCGTTCCATCGACCTCGACGACCGGGGCCGGATCACCGGCGTGCGGGCGGCAGGGTGGACGGAACGCTACGCCTACGACGCGGCAGGGGACCTCGCCGACGCCGAACTGATCCAGGGCGGCGAGGGGCCGGAACGCCGCCGGTCCGACATCAGCTACCAACATGACGCCCAGGGGCGCGTCGTCGTCCGCCGCCGCAAGCGCCTCTCCCGGAAGGCCGACGTCTGGCACTACACCTGGGACAGCCAGGACCGGCTCGTCGCGCTCACCACCCCGGACGGCACCCGCTGGACCTACCTCTACGACCCCTTCGGCCGCCGCCTCGCCAAACGCCGCATGGCGGCCGACGGCGAGACCGTCGAGTCGGAGACCCGGTTCCACTGGGACCGCTTCGTCCCCGCCGAACAGGCCGAGACCACCGCCGAAGGCGACGTCCGACGCACCGTCTGGGACTGGGAACAGGACCGGTTCACACCCGTCACCCAGATCGAGAGCGTCGCTCTCCGGGACCGCCCCCAGGAGTGGATCGACGAACGCTTCTACGGCATCGTCGCCGATCTCGTCGGCACACCCACCGAACTCCTCGACGAGACAGGCGAGATCGCCTGGCAGCAGCACGCCACCGTCTGGGGCGCCCCCCGCACGCGGCCAGGCGACCAACGCGCCTACTGCCCCCTGCGCTTCCCGGGACAGTACGCCGACGCCGAATCCGGCCTGCACTACAACTACCAACGCCACTACGACCCCGACACCGGCCAGTACGCCACCCTCGACCCCCTCGGCCTCGCCCCCGGCCCCAATCCGCGCGGCTATGTCGACAACCCCCAGACCGCCGTCGACCCGTTCGGCCTCGCCCCCGACTGCGAACGCGCCCTCGCGGCGGCGCGCGAGCGCGCCAACCTCGAACAGGCCCGCCCGGGTGCGAACAAGCACACGCGTCCCACCAGCTCCGCCGGCCTCACCGTCACCGACGCCGCGGGGAACCAACACACGTTCACCGGCGCCAGCATCAAGGGCGGCGGCGACCACAACCTCCACCCGGACGTCCGGGCGGCCTACGACCGGGTTCCGGCGGCGATCCGAGAGGATGTCGGCAACCAACACAGTCGATGCGGAGAGGCCGAAGCGCTTAGCGACGCACTCAACGCCGGAGTCGACCCACGGGGAGGCACCATGGCGGCGGTGAACGTACGCGCGGAAGGTAATCCTCGCCACGGTGAGATCAAACCAATCTGCGACTCGTGTCAGCACGTGCTCGATCAATTCGGAATCAACGGATTAAGGCGACCATGACGACTCAGGAAACGCACAGATGGTCAGAGAACACGGAGCGGGCCCTTCGCGCTGCCGGCTGGTTCCCGGGGCGGCAGGTGGAAACGGCGCACTGGGAGGCTGCTCTCGAAGAGCGCGGCGGATTCGAGATCCATCGGGCGGCGCGTGTCTTCCTGCAAGAGTTCGGAGGTCTTCAGGTCGAACGTGCCCCTGCGATGAGTGCACTTGGACGCACGCCCTTCGTCCTCGATCCGCTCGCGGCCGAGTGGGAGGAGGAGATCTTCGACGTTCTCGGCGAGCAGGCGGGTGTGCCGCTCTACCCTGTGGGCGCTACCGATCGAGGTGGAATCTATCTCGGCCTGTCACCGAAGGGCGCGATGTACTCGGGCTTGGACTACGTCCAACTTGTAGCGGAAACACCGGACGCCGCTCTTGAGCGACTCGTGGAAGTTGAGCGTCGCAACTCCTGACAGGAACTCTGCCGGCTCATCCTTCCCGCAGTCGAATGCACCAGCAAGGTATGTCTCACCGGGCGGACAGCACCTAGCGGGCGAACTGAGGGCGGGGCGGGGCGTCCCCGGGCGGCGTGGGGTGAGGCCGCCGGCCCCCGCCGGCATCCGAGATGGATGGGGCGCCGGCGGCCCCCGTCAGGGCAGGCGGCGGCGCAGGGTTCGGAAGGTGGCGGCTGTTGTGGCGGCGGCGAGGGTCAGGATGATGGCGGTTTCGACGAGTTGGATCGGCCAGTAGTGGGCGGTGGGGTGGATGCTCGCGTAGAAGTCGACCGCTCCGTGGTCCGCCAGGCAGGTGGCGAGGTCGCCGGGGGCGGCCTGGGCGCCGCAGTCGAGGCCGCTGGCGCGTTCTCCTGACTCCAGGATCATCCCGAACTCGACCTGGTCGACGTGGTTCAGCTCCGGCCCCCACGGGCCTCGGACCTCGTTCGCCGGCCAGAGGGAGGACCGGACCCGGTCGCCCAGGTGGTACGCCAACCAGATGCCGCCGAGGGCCAGGCCCGCCGCCGGGAGGGTGCGCCGGGTGAGCAGCGCCGCCAGCGCGCCGAGCGCCAGTCCGAGCAGGACGTACGCCGGGCCCACCGGTCCGGCGGCGTGGAAGTACTCGCTGTTCCAGCGGTTGACCCCGTTGTCGGGACCGGTCAACCACGACCACCGGAACAGCGCGGTCAGCGCGGCCGTTCCGCCGAGGAGCGCGGCCGCCGGGACGGCCAGCTTCGCGGCGAGCCAACGGGCCGGAGTGACGGACTGGGTCCAGGCCAGGGTGGCGGTGCCGCGTTCCAGTTCCCGGCCGATCAGCGCGGCGCCCAGGCAGGCGGCGACGGCGCACGGCAGCCAGGCGAGGAGTTGGGCGTTCCGGAGTTCGTCACCCCTGGTCAGCGCGGCTGCCCCGGCGACGACCAGCGCCGCCCAGCCCAACAGTGGCACGCGGTGCAGTCGCAGCAGCGCCCGGGCGATTCCGTGGCGCGGGAAGTGCGAGAGCGTGGTCATGCGGCGGCCTCCTGGTTCGGGGTGGGCGAGGCGCTCCCCGTGAACAGGGCGGGGGCGCCGGGGTTGCGCAGGTGGGCCAGGACCAGCTCCTCCAGGGAGGGCCGCTCGACCAGCCACGAGGCCGCGTTGACCGGCCCCCGCGAGCGCACCAGCGCGGTGTGGCCACGGCCGGTCGCGCCGGACTCCACGACGGTGTGCGGCGCGAAGTCCGGGGAGGTGCCGGTGAGTCGGGCGTGCGCGGCCAGGATGTCCTCGTTCTCGCCAGCGAGCCTGATCCGCCCGTTGCCGAGCAGCAGCAGGTAGTCGCAGACGCCCTCCAGTTCGGCGAGGACATGGGAGGACATGACGACGGTGGTGCCGTGTTCGACGGCGACGGCCAGCAGGATGCCCATCAGCCGGTGGCGCGCGAGCGGGTCGAGGTCGGCCATCGGCTCGTCGAGCAGCAGCAGTTCGGCGCGCTTCCCCAGGGCCAGCGCGAGGGCGACCCGGGTGCGCTGGCCCCCGGAGAGGGTGCGGATTCTCGCGTTCGGCGCCAGGCCGACGCTCGACGCCAGGCCGACGCTCGGCGCCGGGTCGGCGCCGTAGGCGACCCGTTCCGCCGCCTCCTGGTCCCAGCGCCCCCGGTTGAGTTCGGCGCCGAGGCGGAGCGTGGCGGCCACGGTGAGCTGCGGGTAGAGGGGGCGGGTCTGCGCCACGTAGCCGATCCGGGCCCGGGACTCGGCCGGGCCGGCGCCGAGCACCCGCAGCGTTCCGGCCTCAGGGCGGAGCATTCCGGCCGCCAGGGACAGGAGCGTGGACTTGCCGGCCCCGTTCGGGCCGACCAGTGCGCAGATGCGCCCCTCGGGCAGCCGGAACGAGCAGTCCCGCAGGACCGGTTCGCGGCGGCGGCCGTAGCGCACCACGAGCCCCCGTGCCTCAAGTGCCGCTGGTTTCCTGCTCATTGCTCTCCCTCGGTGAACTCCTGCTCCAGAGCGGAGCCGAACAGCGCGGCGACGTCCTCGCGGTCGAGGCCCGCCGCGCGGGCGCGCCTCATCCAGTCGGTCAGCTCGTCGGCGAACGGCGCGCGGGTGGCCGCCGCCGTGCGCAGCGACCTCCGCACGAACGTGCCGAGGCCGCGCCTGGCCTCCACCAGGCCCTCGCGCTCCAGTTCGCGATAGGCCTTGAGCACGGTGTTCGGGTTGATGGCGGTCGCCTCGACGACCTCGCGGGCGGTGGGCAGCTGGTCGCCGGGCTCCAACAGGCCGAGCCGCAGGGCCTGCTTCGTCTGCTGGACGATCTGGAGGTAGGTGGCCACCCCGGTCCTCCGGTCGATCCGGTACTCGATCACCCAACCACCCTTTCATTAATTGAGTAGTGAAAGGGTGGTGGAAGGGGCGGCGGCATGTCAAGTCCCAATGGGTGACCTGTTCTTGGGGTGGGAGAGGGGCGGGGGCGGGTACGGCGGGCCGGTCCACGCGCGTGTGGTTCGGCCGGCCGGGACACTGTCACCATGTCGCCCACCCGACGCGGCCGTGGCCGCCTCCCGCGCGTCGAGGGCATCTTCGCCTCCGACATACAGGTGTTCCGTTTCTTTGCGGATGGAACGGTCCTCGACGTGTTGGTCAAGCCGGCCCCCGGGCCCGACCAGGCCGCCGCGATCGAGGGCTGGCTGCGGCCGGGCACCGCCCAGCGCGGCGTGCACCGCTCCACCTACGCCGTCAGCGGCGGACGGCTGTCGTTCACGACCCGGAGCCATGTCAACGAGGCCCGCATCACCGTCCAAGGGGTGTGGCGCGGTGGGCAGTTGGTTCTCGACCTGACGGGCGGGGGACGTGTGGAGAAGGCCCGTCGCTTCCAGCGTATCGACGTCGGGCGTTCGCTCCGGTGAACTCAGCCGGCGCGCTCCCGGACGGCGCGCCCGCGCCCGGTCCGAGCGTGCGGTTCGCGCCCAACCCGTCGTGGGCTGCCGCCCGCCGGGCGGTTCGCCGTAGAGTCGGGCAGATGGCCAGTGAGGCGTTGTCGTCAGCGGAGCTTCCGCCGCCGTGGTTGGCGCGGCCGGCGGGGGTGGGGCCCGGGCGGGGGGTCGTCGCGGGGTTTGACCGGCTGTTGGCGGGGTTGGGGCGGCCGGGGCCGGGTGGGGCGGTGCCGGTGATCGAGTACCGGCTGGCCGCGCCGAAGTGGCGGTTCCTCTGCCACGCCGTGGACGTCGGTGGGCTGCTGCTGCACGGCAGCGGCGATCCGGACATCCGGGTGCTGGAGCCGCGACAGCCCGAGGACGACTCGGAGTTGGGCAGCCGCCCCGGGGTCTACGCGGCGGCGGACGGCATCTGGCCGATGTTCTTCGCCACGGTGGACCGGGAGCGCCACCGGTTTCTCATGAGCAGCATGGGCGCGCGGCCGGGCGATCTGGGGCCTCCGGCGCCCGCGTTCTACTACTTCTCGCTCACCGCCGAGGTGCTGGCGCGGCGCCCCTGGCGGGCGGGCAGCGTGTATCTGCTGCCGCCCGACGGGTTCGAGCTTCAGGCCCCGATGGTGGCGCGCGGCGTCCGGGTGCGGCCGGCGCAGGCGGTCTGTCCCCGGCCGGTGCGGCCGGTGGCGCGGATCGCGGTGGAGCCGGCGGACTTTCCGTTCCTGGGGCAGGTCCTGCCGCACGACGACGAGGAGTTGCTGGCGATGGCGGCGGCCGAGCCGTTGGGCTTCCCCTGGTTGGGGCACTGAGCGGCCCGGAACACCTTGGGGCGCCTGGGGCGTATCCACTTCGTGAACAGTTGTCTCATATTTCGGACAAAGGCTTTCCCGGAGCCGTCCGGGTGGGCTAGGTTGCTCCGCAGGTCAAGAGTGCCAGCGCCAAGTCCCGGCTTGCTGGCCGGCAACCCTCCTGCACGGTGGGGTGCCCCCGGGACGACGACCCGGCCGCGGTGACGCGGCAAGCGTGCTCCTCGTGAGAACTCGTCCCGGTCCTCGGCTCCCTGGGCCGCGTTCTCGTCACGTACCCGACACGTTTGCCCCGCCCTCTCGGCCGCCCAGCGACCGAGCACGACGAGGCGGACACCATGAGCACCACCCCCGAGACGAAGGCCGTGGCCGGCCAAGTGGCCGACGACATCGGCCGGTTGGCCGGCCTGAACGAGCGGATCGCGGCGGCCCGCGCCGGGAAACCGCTGGTGATCGAGCGCGCCCAGGCGGCCGGCGAGGCGCTGTTCGAGGGGAACGCGCCGGTGCCCGCGCCCGTGCGCCGGGGCCTGGCCGCGCTGGCCGCCCGCTGGCACGGGCTCGACGACCTCGTGCGCCACCACGCGGAGCGAGACGGCGATCCCACGTTGTGGGACGACGCCCCGCCCGCCGACCCGGCGCTGCGCGCCGCCGTCGCCCATGTCGATCTCGTCACGGTCTCCCCCGCGTTGGCCACCCGCGAGGACCTGGACCGGCTCGTCGCCGCCGGCTGGTCACCGGACGCCGTGGTGACCATCTCCCAGACGGCGGCGTTCACCGCGTTCCAGGTCCGCGCCGTTCAGGGACTGCGCCTGCTCCAGGGCCACCCCGTCGTCCCCGCGCCGGCGCCGGCGCGCCCCACGCCCGGGCGCGGCCGCCGTAAGAGCACCGCGCGGACCGCCGCCAACGGGCGGGAGCGCCCGGTCGCCTACACCCGCGAGCTGCTGTCCTGGACGGCCTGGGTGCCGCCGGTGCCGACCGACGAACTCACCGAGGAACAGGAGGCGTCGTTCCGGGGCAAGACCAACGGCGAGTACTTCCGGCTGCTGTCCCGGCTGCCCGCCGTGCTGGCCGCCCGCACCGCGCTGGACGCCGCGATCTTCGCCACCCGGGAGGGACTGCCGCGCGCCGAGCGCGAGTTGGCCGCCGCCGCGACCAGCAAGGTGACCGACTGCGTCTACTGCGCCTCGGTGCACGCCCGCAAGTCCGCCCAGCTGTCGAAGCGCCCCGAGGACGTGGACCGGCTGCTCGCGGTCGCCCTGGAGCGGGACGCCGACTGGCTCCCGCTGGACACCGCGCCGTTGGCCGAGGGCCAGGACGAACGCTGGGCGGCGATCGTCGCGTTCGCCGCCGCCCTGGCCACCACGCCGGTGACCGCCACCCCCGAGCACGTCGCGCGGCTGCGCGCGCTGGGCCTGACCGACGCCGAGCTGACCGACCTGGTGGCGGCGACGGCCTTCTTCGCCTGGGCGAACCGGCTGATGCTCAGCCTCGGCGACCCCTACTGGCCGGACGACCCGACGACGACGGCGACGCCCCGGCCCTGACCCGGGTCCGCCTGGCCTGCCCGCAGCCGCCCGCCCCGGCCGTCCCGCCAGGCCGGCACCCCAAGCGAACGCCCCCCGAGCGAACAACCCCGAAACGAACGACCCCGAAACGAACGATCCCGAAACGGAAGCACCATGAGACAACGCCACGCCCGCGCGTCCGCCCTCCTCGCCCCCGTCGTCGCCCTCGCGCTGGGCGTCGGGGCCTGCGGGACCGTCACCGAGGAGTCGCCGGAGGAGGGCAGCGGCAGCGGCGCCGGCAACGGCGGCGCGGAGGGACTCACCGTCGTGGACGACGTCGGCCGCACCGTCGAACTGGACGGGCCGGCCGAGCGCGCGGTGATCCTCAACAGCTACGGCAACGAGTTCGCCCAGGCCATCGGGGCCGGCGACCGGGTCGTCGGCTATGACCGCGTCTCGGCCTCGCGCCTCCCCTACCTGGAGATATCCGACGACGAGGTGGTCAGCGAGGACCTCCAGGAGATCAACTACGAGTCGGTCGTCGAACTCGACCCCGACGTGTTCATCCTGCCCCGCAACGGCGCCTGGCAGGAGGCCAGCGAGCAGCTGGAGTCCTTCGGCATCCCGGTGGTCGTGGCCACCGCCTGGGACTTCGACGTCTTCCACGAGACGGTGGACCTGCTGGGCCAGGTCTTCGGCGAGCCGGAGGGCGCCGAGCGCGTCGCCGGCTTCTACGACGAGATCTTCGGCGTGATCAGCGAGCGCGTCGCCGACGTCGAGCCGGTGCGCGTCTACTGGGAGACCGAGCAGCCGTACCTCACCGGGCTGCCCGGCTCCGGATTCGACCAGATCATCGTGGCCGCCGGCGGCGAGAACGTCTTCGGCGACCTGGACACCGGCGGCGACGAGCAGGCGGAGACGACGGTGGACCCGGCGTCGATCCTGGAGCGCGACCCGGAGGTCGTGGTCCACGAGTTCGGCCCCTCGGCGGAGCCCACCGGCCAGGACCGGTTCGACACCCTGGCCGGGGAGCTGTTCGGGCGGGCCGGCTGGGAGAGCCTGTCGGCGGTCGAGGACGGCCGCGTCTTCGTGACCAACGGGTGGGCCACCAGCGGTCTCTCGAAGGCCATCGGGGCGCTGTACCTGGCGAGTTGGCTGCACCCTGACGCGTTCGCCGACGTCGATCCGGACGCGTATCTGGCGCGCTGGGTCGAGGAGTTCCAGGGCGCGGACTTCCCGGGCGCCGACGCGTACATCCAGAGGGTGGCCGATTCGCGATGAGCCCCACCCCACGGGACCCGGCGGCGACCGCCGTCCGGGCCGAGTTCGAGAAGGGCGACGGCGCGGCGGGCCCCGGAACAGGTGGCCCGGCGGCCGGCGTTGGCGCGGGGGCAGGGTCAACGGGCGGCGCGGGGGCAGGGTCAACGGGCGGCGCGGCGGCCGGCGTTGCCGCCGAGAACGCCGCCGGCCGGTCGCGTCGGCGGCGGCCCGCGTGGGCCGGGCGGCCGGCCGTGCTGTGGATCGGCGCCGTGGTGTCGGTCCTGGTCTCGGCCTGGTGCGTCACGGCCGGCACGACCGACGCCGGGCTGCTCGACGTCTGGCACGCGGTGCGGCTCCGCGTCTTCGGCGGCGTCCTGACCGAGGACTTCGCCCAGACCTACTCCGTGATCATCAACCTGCGGCTGCCGCGCGTGCTGTTGGCCTTCGCGGCCGGCGCCGCGCTCTCGCTGGCGGGCGTGGTCATGCAGGGCCTGCTGCGCAACCCGCTGGTCAGCCCGTTCACCCTGGGCGTCTCGCCGGCCGCCGCGTTCGGCGCCGCGCTGGCGATCCTGCTGACCGGCGGTTCGGCCGGCTCCGGCTCCTGGCTGGTCATCGGCTGCGCGCTGGGCACCGCGCTGGGCGTCTCGGCGCTGGTGCTGGGCCTGGCGTCCGCCAAGGCGATGTCGGCGGCGACCCTGCTCCTGCTGGGCATCGCGCTCACCCAGCTGTTCGAGGCGATGACGGCGGCCCTCCAGTTCGTGGCGGACGAGAACACCCTCCAGGCGATCGTCCGTTGGACCTTCGGCTCGGTGAACGACGCGGGCTGGAGCGACGTGGGCCTGGTCGGGGCGTGCACGGTGGCGGCGCTGCCGCTGCTGCTGTGGTTCAGCCGCGATCTCAACGCCATCGCGTTCGCGGGCGACGACGCCGCCAAGAGCCTGGGCGTCCATGTCACGGCGGTGCGGGTCGGGCTGATCGTGGTGTCCGTGGTGCTGGCCGCCGTGGTGGTCTCGTTCTGCGGGGTGATCGGCTTCGTCGGCCTGGTGGGCCCGCACATCGCCCGGCTGGCGATCGGCGCCGACCACCGCTATCTGCTGCCGTTCTCGTTCCTGACCGGCGGGCTGCTGCTGGTGGTCGCGGACACGGTGGGCCGCACCGTGCTGGCGCCCTCGGTGATTCCCGTGGGCATCGTGGTCGCGTTCATCGGGGCCCCGGTCTTCATCAACCTCATCCTGACCAGGAGGGCGGCGCAGTGAGTCTCGACGTCGCGTCGGTGCGGTTCGCCTACCGGCGCAACCAGGTGCTCAAGGACGTCACCCTGTCGGTGGCCGAGGGCGGGTTCTGCGCGCTGCTCGGCCCCAACGGTTCCGGGAAGTCGACGCTCACCAAGATCATCGCCCGGGTGCTGGCCCCGGCCGGCGGCTCGGTCTCGTTCGGCGGCCGGGACCTGCTGGCCAGTGCGCGCCGCGAACACGCGCGGGTGGTCGGCTATGTCCCGCAGTCGGGGGCGACGCCGTTCGACCAGACCGTGCGGGAGGCCGTGCTGTTGGGGCGCACCCCGCACATCGGGCTGCGGCCGACCCGGCGGGACTGGGCGACGGTGGACGCGGCGATCGAACGGCTCGACCTGTCCGAGCTGCGCGACCGCCCGCTGTCCCAGCTGTCCGGCGGGCAGGCCCAACGGGTGCTGATCGCACGGGCGTTGGCGCAGCAGCCCCGGGTGCTGTTGCTGGACGAGCCGACGTCGGCGTTGGATCTGCGGTACCAGATCGAGACGCTCCAGATCGTCCGTTCGGTGACCAGGGAGGAGGGGGTGACCGCGTTGATCGCGATCCACGACCTCAACCACGCGGCGCACTTCTGCGACCAGGCGGTGCTGTTGGACGGCGGGCGGGTGGTCGCGGACGGGCCGCCGGCGGAGGCGTTCGACGCGGCCGTGCTCAGCCGAGTGTACGGGCTGGACGTGCGGGTCACGCGGGGCGAGCACGGCGTCGAGGTGCGGCCGGCGGCGCTGGAGCCGGCGTTGGCGACGGGGGCGGCGGGGGCGACGGCCGCGACGGGGGCGGCGGGGAACGGTGCGGCGGCTGCGGCCTTCGGTGGCGGGCTGCCGGCGGCGAAGCCGGCGGAGCCGGCGTGACGGCGCGCGGAACGGGCGGGGCCGCTGTGCCGGCGGCGCGGGGAACGGGCAACGCGCCCCGGAGCGCGGGCGGTCGCGTGACCTTCGACGCCGTGGTGGTGGGCGGCGGGCCGCGCGCGGTCGCGGTCGTGGAACGGCTGACCGCCCGCCACCGGGACGACGCGCCGCCGCTGCGGGTCGCGCTCGTTGACCGGATCGAGGTCGGCGCCGGCGCGACCTGGCGCACCGACCAGTCCCCGTTGCTGCTCAACAACACCTACAGCGCGCACACCACCATCTACACCGACGCGTCCACGCCGATGACCGGGCCGGTGACGCCGGGCCCCGACCTGATCACCTGGGCCAGGGAGAGCGAGCCGCCGCCCGACCGCCCCGGGTGGGTGGCCGAGGAGGCGGCCGCGCTGCGCCCCTGGTCCTATCCGAGCCGCCGCATCCAGGGCGTCTACTACCGCGAGCAGTTGGCGCGCGCGGAGCGCGCCGGGCGGGTGCGCGTCACGCGGGTGCTGGGCACGGCGGTTGACCTGACCCGGCGCGCGGACGGCACGCGCGCCGTCCGGCTGGCCGGGGGGCGTGAACTCGCCGCCCGCACCGTGGTGTTGGCGCAGGGCATGGTGCAGGCGAAGCGCTCGCCCCGGGTGCGGGCCCTGGTGGCGGCGGCGGAACGGGACGGGCTGGTCTACATCGAGCCGGGGATGCCGGCCGAGCGGGACTGGGACCGGGTGCCCGCGGGGGAGACCACGCTGGTGACCGGCCTGGGCGCGAACTTCTTCGACGTGGTGGCGCTGCTCACCGAGGGCAGGGGCGGGCGCTTCGAGTCGGCCGGCGACCCGCTCCGGCCGGCGCGCCTGCGGTATCGGCCGAGCGGGCGCGAGCCGCGCCTGGTGGCCGGCTCGCGGCGCGGCCTCCCCTACCGCGCCAAGGCGACGTATCCGGACGGCTTTCCGCCGAGGTACGAGCCGCGCCTTGCCACCGCCGAGTGGTTCGCCGGGGTGGCGGCCGTGCCGGGGCAGGACTTCGTGCGCGACGTGTGGCCGCAGCTGGCGCGGGAGTTCGCGTGGGCGCAGCTGTCCACGCTGTTCGCGCACCGCCGCCAGGCGCTGGTGCCCGGCGCGGACGAGGCGGAGACGCTGGACCGGCTGCGGGCCGCCGTCGACAACGATGAGGTGGACCGGGTCATCGCGACCACGGTGGCCTCGGCGCGCTGGGCGATGTCCGTGGCGCGGCTGGACCGGCCGCCGGAGCCGGGGCCGGTGGCCCCGGAGACCTGGCGGCGGTGGGTGCGCGAGCACGTGGACGACGAGTTGGACGCGATGCACGCGCCGCTGACCCACCCGCGCAACGCCGTCAACCGCGCGATGGCCGCGCTGCGCGGGTCGGTGCGCCGGCTGGCGACGGCCGGCGCGCTGGACGGCGGCAGCGTGGCGCGGGACGTGGACGGCTGGTTCAACCGGCTCGGGCTGGCGCTGGCCTCGGGGCCGCCGCCGGACCGCACGGCGCGGGTGCTGGCGCTGATCGACGCGGGCGTGCTCGAACTGCTCGGCGAGGACAGCTCGGTGACCCATGAGGAGGGCTGGTTCATCGGCAGGTCGGCGGTGACGCGGCCAACGCCGGTGCGGGCGCGGGTCTTTGTGGAGACCCGCATGTCGAAGGGGATCGTGACCGACACCGACGACCCGTTGCTCGACGGGCTGTTGCGCGACGGGCGGGCCCGGCTGCACGGCTGGCCCAGCGCGTCGGGGCCGCCGGTGTCGAGCGGCACCCTGGACGTGACGCCGGACGGCTTCCACCTGGTGGACGCCGAGGGCGTCGCCGATCCCGGGGTGATCGTGCTGGGCATCCCGGCGGAGGCCGTGCAGCCGGGGTCCGCCATCGGTGCCACCCCCGGCTCGCCCTCCCCGCTGCTGGCCGGGGCCGACCGGGCGGCGGCCCAGGTCCTCGACCGGGCCGGGACCGGCCGGGCCGGGGCCTCCGGAACGGTGGCGGGCGGGGACCACACGGTTCCGACGGCCCGCCGTTCGCCAACGTGACGTCGACCATTGCCAGTTAGTGAACCCGTGGGTAGTGTTTGGTCGCTTTTGGGGAGCACTGCCTGGGGGGATCATGGCGCGACCGTCTGACTGGTCACCGGTGGACATGGACCGGGACCCGACGCCTGGGGACCCGGACGAGGTCCGCGAACTCGCCGACGATCTCCAGGAGTTCGCCGACGACGTCGGCGAGGCGCTGGGCAAGATCCGGGGGTTGGCGTCCGAGCGCGCCGTTCTGGACTGGGCCGGCCTGTCCGCCGACGCCTTCCGCCGCGAGTTCGACGGCGTGCCCGACAACCTCACCAAGCTGGAAGACTCCTACAGTCTTTGCGCCCAAGCACTTCACACCTACTGGCCCAAGCTCCAGACCGCCCAGGGCATGGCCGACCGGGCGTTGGACCGGGCGATCTCCGCCCAGGCCGATCTCACCTCCGCCCAGTCGGCGCTCGGGGATGCCACCGACTGGGTGGGGCGGGCCGGCGACGAGGCCGAACGCCTCCAACGCGAGGGCGAACGCGACAACGTCGAACCCCCCGACGAGAACGACGTCCGCGCGGCGGCCCGCGACCAACAGGCCGCCGAGGCCGCCGCCGGCGCCGCGCAGGGCCGCGTCGACGACGCCCAGGAACGCCTCTCCGCCGCCCGCCAACTCGCCCTCGACGCCCAGGAGATGCGCGAAGAAGCCGCCCGCGAATGCGCCCGCGACATCGACGAGGCGTCCGACGCCGGCATCCAGAACCGCAAATGGTGGCAGAAAGCCATCAAATGGGTCACCGACAACTGGGACACCCTCGTCGAGATCTGCAAGGTCATCGTCGCCGTCCTCGGCATCGTCGTCATGATCATCGGCGGCCCCCTCGCCTGGGTCGTCCTCGCCGCCGCCCTCGTCGTCCTCGCCGACACCCTCATCAAATACGCACGCGGCGAAGCCGGCCTCCTCGACGTCGCCTTCGCCGCCCTCGACTGCATCCCCGGCATGAAGGGCCTCACGACCCTCGGCGGACTGGCGCGCGGCCTGCGCGGCGGGCTCGGCGCGGCAAGGACCGGACTGCGGGGCCTCGGCCAGGGAATTCGCGGGCTGGGCCAGGGCCTTCGCCGGATGGGCCGCCAGGGCGACAACCTGATCTGCCGCACCGACCCCGTCGACATGGCCACCGGCGAGATGGTCATGGAGGCGGTGGACGTCGAACTCCAGGGCGTGTTGCCGCTGGTGATCCGGCGGCACCACCGGTCCAGCCTGCGCGAGGGCACCTGGTTCGGCCCGTCCTGGTCCTCGACGCTCGACCAGCGCATCGTCCTGGACGCCGGCGGCGGCCGGCTGATCACCGACGACGGGATGATCCTGGACTACCCGGCGCCGCTGCCGGACACCCCGGTGCTGCCGGTCGAGGGCCCCCGTTGGCCGCTGGCCTGGTCCGGCGAGCCCGGCGACCCGCTGACCGTGCACCGCCCCGACAGCGGGCAGACCCTGCACTTCGCGTCCGTCCCCGGCCGGCGCGGCGGCGAACTCCCGCTGGTCGCCATCACCGACCGCAACGACAACCGGATCAGCGTCGAGTACGACGCCGACGGCGCCCCGTCCGCCGTGGTCCACCACGGCGGCTACCGCGTCGGCGTCACCACCAGGGACCGCAGGATCACCGAACTGCGCCTGCTCAGCCACCCCGAGCGCCCCCGCCTGCTCGGCTACGGCTACGACGCGGCGGGCAACCTGGCGGAGGTCGTCAACTCCTCGGGCCTGCCGCTGCGGCTGCGCTATGACGAGAAGCGGCGCATCACCGGCTGGGAGGACCGCAACGGCGTCACCTACGCCTACGACTACGACGAGGCGGGCCGCTGCGTCGGGACCCGGGGCGTTGACGGATTCCTCGACAGCCGCATCGGCTACGAACCCGAGCGGCACCGCACGCGGTTCACCGACTCGCTCGGCAACACCACGGTCTACGAGTTCAATGACTGCTACCAACTCATCGCCGAGACCGACCCGTTGGGGCACCGGACCGAGCGCGCCTGGGACCGCTACGACCGGCTCCTCTCCGTCACCGACCCGGTGGGCAGGACCGTCCGTTACTCCTACGACGAGGCCGGCGAGCTGACCCGGATCGAGCGGGCCAACTGGCACGCCCTCGACATCACCCGCGACGAGCGGGGCTTCGTCACCGAGCTGGCGGAGGCCGACGGCTCGCGCTGGCGGATGGAGTACGACGAGCGCGGCAACAACACCGTCGCGGTGGCGGCGGACGGCAGTAGCACGCGCTGGGAGTTCGACGCCACCGGCGCCATGGTCGCGGTGACCGACGCGCTGGGCCGCACCACCCGGCTGACCAACGACGCCGCGGGGCTGCCGATCGCCGAGACCGACCCGCTGGGCGCCACCACCCTCCACCGCCGCGACGCGTTCGGCCGGATCGTGGCCACCGTCGACCCGTTGGGCTCCACCGCGACCGCCGAGTGGTCCGTCGAGGGGCATCAGCTCTCCCTCACCGACGCGACCGGCGCCACCCGCCGCTGGGCGTACGACGGCGAGGGCAACCGCGTGTGCGAGATCGACGAGAACGGCGGGATCACGCGCAACGAGTACGGCCCGTTCGACGTGCTGACCGCGCGGACCACGCCCGACGGCGCCCGCACCACCTGGCGCCACACCACCGAACTGGCCGTCGCCGAGGTCACCAACCCGCTGGGTCAGACCTGGAGTTACGCGTATGATGCGGCCGGCCGCATGGTCGCCGAGCGCGACTTCGAGGGCCGCGAGGTGCGCTACGAGAAGGACCCGGCCGGCCAGGTGACCGCCAGGACCAACGCGGAGGGCCAGCGGGCCGCATTCACCTACGGGCCGCTCGGCCAGGTGATCCGCAAGGACGTGGACGGGCAGGTCACCACCTACGAGCACGACGCGACGGGCCGGCTGGTGCGCGCCGAGGGGCCGCACGCCGAGGTCACGTTCGACCGCGACACCACCGGCCGGATCGTCGGCGAGTCCGTCAACGGCCGGTCCCTGCGCTACTTCTATGACGCGATGGGGCGCATCAACCGGCGCACCACGCCCAGCGGCCGGACCACGGACTGGTCCTATGACGCGGCCGACCGCATCACCGGGCTGCGCGTCGCCGGCCGCTCGCTGGGCTTCGACTACGACGAGGCCGGGCGCGAGATCGGCCGCTCGCTCGACGGCACGCCGGTGCTCGAACAGCGCTGGGACGCCGAACACCGGCTGCTGGAACAGCGGGTCACCGGCGGCGACCGGACGCTGGGGCGCGCCTACCGCTACCGCGCCGACCACCGCCCGGTGGCCATCGGCGGCACCCGGTTCACGCTGGACGCGATGGGCCGGGTCACCGAGGTCGAGGGCGGGGGCCGCCAGGAGAGCTACGCCTACGACGCGGCGGGCAACGTCGCCGCCTCGCGCCTGCCCGACGAGGAGGCGGCGCGGCCGCACGAGCGGGCGGAGCGCGTGGTCCGCGCCGGCCGGTTCCGCTACGAGTACGACCGGGCCGGGCGCATCGTTCTCAGGCAGCGGGTCCGGCTCTCCCGGAAGCCCGACACCTGGCGGTACACCTGGGACGGCGAGGACCGGCTCGTCGAGGTGACCACCCCGGACGGCACCCGGTTCAGCTACCTCCACGACCCGGTGGGCCGGCGGATCGCCAAGTGCCGGCACACGGCGGACGGTTCGGTGGCCGAGCGGGAGGACTTCGCCTGGTTCGGCACCACGCTGGTGGAGCGGACCGCCGCCGACGGCACCGTCACCACCTGGGACTACCAGGGCCTCCACCCCGTCGCGCAGACCGAGGGCCGGGTCCCCCGCCCCGGCGAGGACGGGCCGGGAACGTTGCCCCAGGGCGAGGTCGACGACCGCTTCTGGGCGATCGTGACCGACCTGGTGGGCACGCCGACCGAACTGGTTTCCCCCGGCGGCACGGTGGCCTCCACCGCGCCCCGCACGCTCTGGGGCGCGCCCACCCCCGACGCCGACGAACCGGCCGGCCGCCAGGGCGAGTTGACCCCTCTGCGCTTCCCCGGCCAGTACGCGGACGAGGAGACCGGCTGGCACTACAACCTGCACCGGCACTACGACCCGCACCTGGCGCGCTACGCCTCCCCCGACCCGCTCGGCCTGATGCCGGCGCCCAACGCGACCGCGTATGTGGACAACCCGACCACCACCTCGGACCCGCTGGGCCTCATCAGCTGCGCGCTGAGCCGCTACGCCGACCGGCTCCAGTTCCGCGCCGGCAAGCAGGGCGTGAAGTTCGCCTCGGAGTACACCTCGCCCGCCGGAGTCACCTACTTCGGCCACAACGTCAAGGGACAGATCAACTTCGTGCCCGGCGGCGTGATGGAACGCCTGGTCCGCATCCAGGGCCACCACGGGCACTGCGCCGAGATCATGGCCCTGGCCAAGGCGGAGTGGCGCGAGGGCCCGGCCGCGCTGCGCGGCGGCAGCATGGACACGGTCCGCGTCCGCAGCCCCCGGGGCGACCAGGCGATGCACGGCCAGCCGGCCCACCCCTGCGAGTCCAACTGCCAGCCCCTGCTGGACGCGCTCGGCATCAGCTACTGACGCACCGGACCGGCCCCCCAGACCGCGACCCGTCCCCGACCCGCACCACCGGATTGGTACCGTCCAGAACCATGCGCCCCTCGATCCCCGACTACCGCCCCGAGTGGAACGGCGCCGCCGAGCTGGCGTCCGCCGCCGACATGACGGCCGTCCGCGCCGCCGGCCGGGCCGTCGTCGACCTCGTGCTGACGGACGACGACGTCTTCTACGACAGCCTCTCCGACGGGCTCCAGGCGGACATCATCACGCCCGTGGAGATGCTGGAGATCGCCCTGAAGCCGCCGTCCGACGACGTCGACGTGGTGGCCGCCGCCCGCATGGTCCGCGCGGCGGTCGACCGCCACCACGGAACCCCGGGCGCGGCCCCCGGCGAACTGACCACCCTCACCGACCAGTTGCCCCCGGCCCCGCCGGAACTGCTCCGCTGAGGCCGGGCCGGTGCCGCCGATCACGCTCGATGCCGGCCGGCTGCGGCTGCGCCCGTTCACGGGGGCGGACGCCGACTGGGTGTACCGGGTCTCGCTCGACCCGGCGATGCGGCGGTTCATCGACCTGCCCTCCCCCTACCTCCGGGAGCACGCGGAGCACTTCGTCGAGCACCTCGCCGTGGCCGGCTGGAACGGCGGCACCCGCGCCGAGTTCCTGGTGGAGGACGCGGAGACGGCGCGCCGGCTCGCCCGGGTCGGCCTCCACCTGCGCGGCGACCGGACGGCCGAGATCGGCTACTGGGCCGACCCGGCGGCCCGGGCGCGGGGCGTCACCAGCGCCGCCGTCGCGGCGGCCTGCCGGTGGGCCTTCGACGATGAGCGGCTCGAACTCATAGAGTGGCGCGCCGAGGTGGGCAACCATGCCTCCCGGCGGGTGGCCGAGAAGGTCGGCTTCCGGATCGAGGGAACGCTCCGCCGCCGCCTTCGACACCGGGGCGAACGCGTGGACGCCTGGGTGGGTTCCCTGCTCCCGGGCGAGATCATCCCGCCCGCACCGGCCCGCCCCGAGGCCGACGGCGCACGCTAGGTCCGCGCACCGCCGGCCTCCGGTCGTCAACGGGAGTGCGCCGCAGAGTAGTTGCGGCCCCCGTCGCCGGGGCCGAACTCGGGGCCCTGGTGGAGGCCCATCGCGCCGTGCACAAAGGTCGGCACCCAGCGCGCGGTCCCGTCGGTCAGGCGCAGCGTCACCCGCCAGCGCCCGCCGGGCTGAGTGCTGCCGGTGCGCAGCGCGAGTTCCACCTCGACGACGTCCGCCCAGCGCAGCCGGCGACGAGCAGCGCCCACAGCGCGTACTCCGCCGCGCCCACCGAGGTCTCGGGCGCGAACGGGCCACGGTCCCTCGTCGACGCCCAGACGCTCAGCGTGCCGCAGGTGATCGCGGCGAGCGTCGCCAGCGCCCACCCGGCGCAGCGCGGGCGGTGCCGCAGCACCCGTCTCTCGGCCATCTCCCCGTGCCCCCGCGCCCGCGTGTGGCCCGGCCGTTCGGGCCGGGTCCAGGCGAGCATAGCCAGCGCCGCCCGCGCCGCCCGCCCCCGTTCCCCCGCCTCGGCGCCCGTCCTCGTCCTCGTGCCGGGTCGGGGGCGGCGTGCTACTGTCGTTGGCAGTTGCAGTTTTGGTTGTGGTTGTGGTTGTGACTCCCAGAACCTCCAGTGTCCTTGAGTGGCCACGCATCCCAGCGAGTATCTCCGCGGCTCCGATTTCCGGAGAGGGCGATCATTACGGCGACACGGTTTCCGCGATACCGCGGCCGGCCGGCGTACCGCTCAAAGGAGATATGAGATGGCCAGCTTCGCCTTCGATCGGCAGAGCCCCGACACGGGGAGCGTCGTTCCCGCCTGACGTCAGGGGTCCGGCGTCCGGGGTCTGAATCCCGGGACGTGATCCACGGTTCCCGCCCGCGCCGGCACGCGCGCGGCGCGTCCCGGTGGTCCGGGCAGGCGGCGAGAGTGTTTCCGCCCCCACGAGCACCGTTCCAGAACGAATTCCCAGCAGCTTTTCGACAGCTTTCCGACAACGGTCAGACCAGTTCCGAAGACGGCATGTCCGTCGCCCCTGGTCTGCCCTGGCTTCTTTTCGCACCCGGCTCATTCTTGCGGTTCTCCCGGACGTGTTTCTCGTGCGGGGACTCCCTGATATGTGCCGCATCAAGGAGGGTTCCCCGTGAACCGCACATTCCATGGCAACCGTTCGACCCGAGGCCGCAGCGGCGGTTCCGCGCCCGCCGCGCCGCGCAGGGGCGGCGGCGGTCGTCGTTCCGCCGTCCGGCAGGTCGAGTTCGCGCTGCCCGAGACGACCGGCGACCAGCTCCCCGCCGTCGAGCGTTTCGCCGAACTCGACATGGCCAAGCCGCTGTTGGCCGCCCTCGACACCGAGGGCGTGACGGTGCCCTTCCCGATCCAGGCCGCGACGTTGCCCAACTCGCTCGCGGGCCGCGACGTACTCGGCCGGGGCCGCACCGGCTCCGGGAAGACCCTCGCGTTCGGGCTGGCGCTGCTGTCCAGGACCGCCGGCCAGCGCGCCGAGGCGCACCGGCCGCTGGCCCTGGTCCTCGTCCCGACCCGCGAGCTGGCGCAGCAGGTCACGGAGGCGCTCACGCCCTACGCCCGCGCGGTGCGGCTGCGGATGGCCACCGTCGTCGGCGGCATGTCCATCGGCCGCCAGGCGAGCGCGCTGCGCAACGGCGCCGAGGTCGTCGTGGCCACCCCGGGGCGGCTGCGTGACCTGGTGGAACGCGGCGACTGCCGGCTGGACCAGGTCGCGATCACCGTGCTGGACGAGGCCGACCAGATGACCGACATGGGCTTCATGCCGCAGGTCACGGCCCTGCTCGACCAGGTCAGGCCGGACGGCCAGCGGATGCTGTTCTCCGCGACGCTGGACCGCAACATCGACCTGCTGGTCCGCCGCTACCTCACCAACCCGGTGGTGCACTCCGTTGATCCGTCGGCCGGCGCGGTGACGACGATGGACCACCATCTGCTGCACATCCAGAGCGACGACAAGCGGACCATCGTCACCGAAATCGCCGCGCGCAGCGGCCGGTTGATCATATTCCTCGACAGCAAGCGCGCCGCCGACCGGCTCACCACCCATCTGCTGCGCAGCGGCGTGCGGGCGGCGGCCCTGCACAGCGGGAAGTCGCAGCCGCAGCGCACCCGGACGCTGACCCAGTTCCGGACGGGGCATGTCGCCGTCCTGGTGGCCACCAACGTCGCGGCGCGCGGCATCCATGTCGACTCGCTGGACCTGGTCGTCAACCTGGACCCGCCCGCCGACCCGAAGGACTATCTGCACCGGGGCGGCCGCACCGCGCGGGCCGGCGACTCGGGGAGCGTGGTGACCCTCGTCACGCCCGAGCAGCGGCGCGACGCGACGCGGCTGATGGCCGCCGCCGGGATCACCGCGCGGACCACCCGGGTGGCGCCGGGCGAGGAGGCGCTACGGCAGATCACGGGGGCGCGGGAGCCCTCCGGGGTGCCGGTCGTCATCACCGCTCCCGCGCCGGAGCACGCGGGGCGCGGGGGCCGCGCCGGGGGCGGTCGTGCCGGCAGCGGGGGCGGCGCCGGGAGCGCGGGAGGCAACGCGCGCCGGCGCGCGACGGCGCGGCGCCGCAGCGCGCCGCGCAGGTCGGACGCCGGCCGCGCCGCCTGAGCCCCCTGTCCATCCGGTACTCGTTCCCTCCCGGCTCAGCTCCTGTTCCGCTCCGTGTTCCGCTTCTCTCCCCTGTGAGGTTCCCATGCGCTGCGTCATCGCCCGCTACCCGTTCGAACTGACCCGTGACACCGTGCTGGCCTCGATGAAGGGCGTCAGCCCCGAGCCGGTGGTGGGCCAGTCGGTGATCATCGGCCGCCGCACCTACCCGTTGATGCAGGTCGGTCAGGTCGTCACCGGCCAGGACCGACGCGACTTCACGCCCGGCGAGGTGCGTCGGGCCATGATGCGGCTGGGCTTCACCTGCCGCGACCCGCACGCCGAGGTCCCGACGCCGGAGGGCACGCCGTTGGCCCGGGCGTCCGCCGCTCTGGGCGGGCCCACCGGCGGCTGACCCGGCGCGCGCTTCGACGACGCGTCTAGGCTGGCGGCGTGCGCACCGCCACCGCCCCCTCGTCCCCCGCCGCCCGCCCACGCGGCGACCGGGAGACCCGTAGGCTGCCCGCCTACGCGCCGGGGGCGGTGGCGGTGCCGTTCGTGATCAGGTGCTACGACGAGATCGTCGAGCGCGACACCACCTGGAACGAACACTCGCACCCGTTCCACGAGTTGCTGTGGAACGAGCGGGGCGCCTCGACGGCCGTCGTCGGCACGCGGGTCTGGACCATCACGCCGACGCTGGGCCTGTGGATGCCGGCCGGCACGCTGCACTCCGGGTCGGCGATAGCGGGGACCTGGTTCCGGGCGAGCTTCTTCGGCTTCGGCGGCACGACGTCCATCTCCGACGTTCCGGTGGCCGTGGAGATCACACCGCTGCTGCGGCTGTTGCTGGAACGGCTCGCCGATGCCGAGCTGTCGCCGGCGTCGCGGTCGGTGACCGAGGCGATGGTGCTGGACGTGGTCACGCCGTCCCCGCACGCGCTGCCGCTGCGGATGCCGGTGTCCGAGCTGCTGCGGCCCATCGCCGACGCGGTCACCGAAAACCCGGGCGACCAGCGGACGTTGGCGCACTGGGCGGCGCAGCTGGGAGTGAGCGCGCGGACGATCACGCGGGCGTTCGCGGCGGAGACGGGAACGAGCTTCGCGCGCTGGGTCGCGGCGGTGCGGGCCCGGCACGCGGTGGAGTTGCTCACGCGGGGGCGGGAGGTGGAGGCGGTGGCGCGGGCCGTCGGCTACCAGTCGGCGAGCGCGTTCGGCGCGGCGTTCCGCCGCACGACGGGGCGAACGCCGGGGGCGTTTCGCTGCCGCTGAGCCACGACGGGGCCGCACCCGACCACGCACCATCGGCCGTTCCTCACCATCGTCGACCGCGGCCCGCACCCGACCACGCACCCGGGGCGCCCCTCACCGTCGTCGACCGCGGCCCGCCCCCCATCACCCGCGCAGTTCCCCGCGTCCCCAAACGCCCACCCACCCCAGGGGCGCGGGGAACTGCGCGAGGAACCGACCACCGGGGCCGCAGCCGACCACGCACCCGGACCACCCCCACCGTCGTCGTCTACAGCCCGCCCCCAAGCGCCCGCGCGAGACTGGTAGGGCCGGCGGTTCGGGCGGTCGGCGGAGAGGGGCAACACCCATGAAGGGCACGAACGTGTCACTGCCGGGCGATCTCGCCGAGGCACTGCGGTCCTGCGGGCTCGCGGCGCGGCGGGGCGTGCATGTCGTCGAGGTCGGCGGCTCCTCGGTGCAGAGCACCATGTTGGGCCCGGACGGGGGCGTCCAGTTCCTGGACGGGCCCCAAGCCGGCGCCGACGGGGAGGTGTTCGGGCTGACCGCCCCCGGGCTGGTGATCGACGGGCGGGTGTGGGGCGCGACCCAGTTGGGCTGGGACGACGTGGCGGCGTGGCGGGAACTGGGCTACCGGCGGCCGCCCGACGTGTCCATGAACGACGCGGAGGCCGCCGCGCTGGGCGAGTGGCTGTTGCGCGAGGAGCGCCCAAGCTCCCTGCTCTACGCGGGGATCGGCACCGGCCTCGGCGGCGCGTTGGTCGTCGACGGGGTGACGGTGCCGTCGTTCGACCTGAGCCATCGCACTGGCTTCGGGGACGGTGTCTGTCACGGGTGTCGGCGCCGGGGTTGTCTCAACGCGCAGGTGGGCGGGGAGTATCTGCCGGCCCGGCTGTCGACGGCCGACGGGCGGCGGGTGGTGGAGTTGCTCGCGACGGCGATCGAGGGGGCCGGGGTGCCGGCGGGCACCGTCGTGGTGTTCGCGGGTGGGCTGGTGCGGCGCACCCGACCCGAGTTGGTCGCTGCGCTGCGGGAACGGCTGCGCGGGGTCTTTCCGGTGGTGGGCTCGGCGGCGCCGGAGGCGGCCAAGTCGGCGGCCTACGCAGGGGTGTTCCTACGCCTGGCCGAGGCCCGGCGCCCGACGACGGACCGGGACCACCCCGCATCGTCGTCGTCTACAGCCCGCCCCGAATAACTCGCAGCCGACCACGCGTCATTGGCCGGTCCTCACCGTCGTCGTCGGCGCCCCGCCCCCGGGGCGCCCTGTCCCAATCACTACATTCCGTGTCCGTAAAGGGCGATTGCGACACCCGCCCCGCTCTCTTAAGGTACCGGTGGGCACGTCGAGGAAAGGTAAGCCTTACCTAACCCCTCGTGTCCGATGTACGTCAGACCGGTGCACCGCTCCACGACCGCGTTCCGCGACCCGCGTGTGAGGTCCGGCACCCAGACCCGGAAGTGGAGTCACGAGAGCCATGCGTTCACACCGCCTCCCCCTTCTCGCCGTGGCGGCGGTCCTGTTGGGGCTCACCGCCTGCGGCGGTTCCTCAGACGACAACAGCGACGGTGCCGACAGCGCGGGCAACGCGAACAGCGCCGCGTTCCCCCGCACCATCGAGCACGCCCTCGGCGAGACCACCATCGAGTCCGCGCCGCAGCGCGTCGCCACCGTCAACTGGGCCAACCACGAGGTGCCGTTGGCCCTCGGCGTCGTCCCCGTCGGCATGGCGGCGGCGAACTTCGGCGACGACGACGGCGACGGGGTGCTGCCCTGGGTCGCCGAGCGGCTGACCGAACTCGACGCCGAGACGCCCGTTCTCTTCGACGAGACCGACGGCATCGACTTCGAGGCCGTCGCCGACACCGAGCCGGACGTGATCCTGGCCGCCTACTCGGGCCTGACCCAGCAGGACTACGACACGCTCAGCGAGATAGCCCCGACCGTCGCCTACCCGGACGCCCCCTGGGCGACCCCGTGGCGCGAGATCATCCAGCTGAACAGCCAGGCGCTCGGACTCGACGCCGAGGCCGACGCGTTGATCACCGACATCGAGGACGAGATCGCGGCCACCGTCGCCGACTACCCGCAGCTCGAAGGCAAGTCCGCGATGTTCATGACGCACGTCGACCCCAACGACGTCAGCGAGGTCGGCTTCTACACCACGCACGACACCAGGACCCTCTTCTTCGAGGACCTGGGCCTGACCATCCCGGAGAGCATCGCCACCGCCTCCGAGGGCACCGACCAGTTCGCCCTCACGCAGAGCGCCGAACGGATCGACGCCTTCGACGACGTGGACATCATCACGGGATACGGCGACGAGACCGGCGAGTTGCTGGACGTGCTGCGGAACGACCCGCTGCTGTCCCGCATCCCGGCCGTCGAGCGCGACTCCGTCTACCTGCTGCCGGGCAGCACGCCGCTGGCGACCGCCGCCAACCCCACCCCGCTCTCCATCTCCTGGGTGTTGGAGGACTATGTGGCGGCGCTCGCCGAGGCAGCGGACCGCGTCGAATGACAACGCGCGCCCCCTCGGCGGCGTTCGAGCCACACCGCGCGCCGGTCGAGCCCGTGCCCGCGCCGAGCGCGCCGGCGCGGGCCCGCTCGGCGCGGGCGCGGCTGCTGTGGCTGCTGGTCGTGGTGCTGGCGCTGGCCGCGACCATGCTGGCCTCGGTGGCGTTCGGCTCCCGCACCGTCGGCTGGTCCGACGTCGTCGCCGGGCTCGGCGGCGCCGAGGACACGCTGGAGCAGGCGGCCGTGGCCAAGCGCGTGCCGCGCACCGTGCTCGCGGTGCTGGTCGGCGCGGCGCTGGGCCTGGCCGGCGGGGTGATGCAGGGCGTGACCCGCAACCCGCTGGCCGATCCGGGGATTCTGGGCGTCAACATGGGCGCCTCGCTGGCCGTGGTCACGGCCGTCGCCTACTTCGGGCTGGCCTCGCCGGTCGGCTATGTGTGGGTGGCGATGGCGGGCGCTGCGGTCTCGGCCGGGTTCGTCTATGTCGTCGGCTCGTTGGGGCGCGGCGGCGCGACGCCGCTGAAGCTGGCGCTCGCCGGGGCGGCCACGTCGGCGGCGTTCGCCTCGCTGGTCAGCGCGGTGCTGCTGCCGCGCAACGACATCGCCGGCGGCTTCCGGCTCTGGCAGATCGGCGGCGTCGGCGGCGCCTCCTTCGAACGGATCGGGCAGGTGTGGCCGTTTCTCGCCGTCGGCTTCGCGATCTGTCTGCTGTCGGCGCGGGCCCTCAACTCCCTTGCCCTGGGCGACGAACTCGCGGCCGGGCTCGGGGAGCACGTGGTCCGGGCCCGGGCGACGGCCGCGCTGGGCGCGGTGGTGCTGTGCGGCGCTGCGACGGCGGTGGCCGGGCCGATCGGCTTCGTGGGGCTGGTCGTTCCGCACGCCTGCCGGCTGCTGGTCGGCGTGGACCACCGCTGGCTGCTGCCGTTCGCCACGCTGACCGGCGCGGTGCTGCTGACGGCGGCCGATGTGGTGGGGCGCGTGGTGGCGCGCCCGAGCGAGGTGGAGGTGGGCATCGTGACCGCGCTGTTGGGCGCGCCGTTCTTCATCCATATCGTCCGGCGCCAGAAGGTGCGTGCCCTGTGACCGCCCCCGTGGCGCCGCCCGTTGACGCGGCGCCGAGCGCGACGGTGCGGGCCGTCGCCGTCGGACGGCGGCGGCGGGCCGCGCGGCGGCTCCTGGTCGTGCTGGTGCTGGCGGTGCTGGTGGTGGCCGCGTTCACGGCGAGCCTGATGTTCGGGCGGACGTACTACCCGCCCGACGAGGTGCTGCGGGTGATCGCGGGCGAGCGGGTGCCGGGCGCCTCGTTCACCGTGGGCCGGCTGCGGTTGCCGCGCGCGGTGCTCGCCGTGGTGGCGGGGCTGAGCTTCGGCCTGGCCGGCGTGACCTTCCAGACGATGCTGCGCAACCCGCTGGCCAGCCCCGACATCATCGGCATCAGCGCGGGCGCCAGCGCGGCCGCGGCGATCGCGATCGTGACGCTCTCGCTCGGCGGAACCGCCGTCTCCGTGCTGGCGATCGCGGCCGGGCTGGGCGTGGCGCTGCTGGTGTACGGGCTGGCGTTCCGGGACGGCGTGGTCGGCACCCGGCTGATCCTGATCGGCATCGGGATCTCCGCGATGCTCGACAGCGTCACCTCCTATGTGCTGTCCCGCGCCGCCGAGTGGGACCTGGCGGAGGCGATGCGCTGGCTGACCGGCAGCCTCAACGGCGCGACCTGGAACGAGACGGTGCCGGCGCTGGTCGCGCTGGCCGTGCTGGCGCCGGTGCTGCTGTCGCGGGCCCGCGACCTCGACGCGCTGCGGCTCGGCGACGACACCGCCGCCGCGCTGGGGGTCCGGGTGGAACGCGTCCGACTGACCCTGATCGTGGCGGCCGTTGGCCTGATCGCCTTTGCCACGGCGGCGACCGGACCGATCGCGTTTGTGGCGTTTCTCTCCGGGCCGATCGCGGCCCGCCTGGTGGGTCCCGGCGCCTCGACGCTGCTGCCGGCCGCCCTGGTCGGCGCGCTGCTGGTGCTGTCCGCCGACTTCGTCGGGCAGTTCGCGTTCGACCACCGCTATCCGGTCGGGGTGGTGACCGGCGTGCTCGGCGCGCCCTACCTCATCTATCTGATCGTCCGCACCCATCGGGCGGGAGGCTCGATTTGACCACGTCCCACCGCCTCGCCGCCGAGCGGCTGACGCTCGGCTACGGCGACCGCGTCGTCGTCGCGTCCCTGGACCTGGCCGTGCCGCCCGGCGCGATCACCGTGATCGTCGGCGCCAACGCCTGCGGGAAGTCGACCCTGTTGCGCTCGATGACCCGGCTGCTCCCGCCCCGCGCGGGGCAGGTGGTCCTCGACGGCAGGGCCGTGCACCGGCTGCCGGCCAAGGAACTCGCCCGCACGCTCGGCCTGTTGCCGCAGTCCCCGGTGGCGCCCGAGGGCATCACCGTACTGGACCTGGTCGGCCGGGGCCGCCACCCGCACCAGGGTGTGTTCTCGCGGTGGAACGAACGGGACGACGCCGCCGTGGCCGCCGCCCTGGACGCCACCCGCACCGCCGAGCTGGCCGACCGCGCCGTGGACGAGCTGTCGGGCGGGCAGCGGCAGCGGGTCTGGATCGCGATGGCCCTGGCGCAGCAGACCGATCTGCTGCTGCTGGACGAGCCGACCACGTTCCTCGACGCCAGCCACCAGATCGAGGTGCTGGACCTGTTGACCGACCTCAACCGGACGCGGGGCACCACCGTCGTGATGGTGCTGCACGACCTCAACCTCGCGGCCCGATACGCCGACCACCTGATCGCCATCGCCGACGGCGCCCTGCACGCGGCCGGGCACCCGTCCGAGGTGCTCAACGAGGAGACGGTGCGCGCGGTCTTCGGGCTGGAGAGCCTCGTGATCGAGGACCCGGTCTCGGGGCGCCCGCTGATGCTGCCGATCGGCAGGTACCACAGCGGCGGGGAGGGGGCGGCGGGCGCGGGTTCCACGGAAGCGGACGGGGCTGACGGGGGGGACGGGCACTGAACGGGCGCCCGGCCGGCACCCGGCGGGCGTCGACCGGGCATCGACCGGGCGTTGACCGGGCGTTCCGGTGTTGCCAACCGAGGCGGCAACGGGCGGCGGGCGCGGGCGCGCCGGCTGAGGGGAACCCGGATGCGCCGGGCGCGCAACGGGCGCGCAACGGCGGGCAACTCAGCAACACGCGCCCGCAACACCCACCTCCCGGGTCATGCTGGGCTCCGGCCGGCAGGGCGCCGGCCCCAACTCCCGGGAGGAACCCGCGTGAACGGCCCGTTGATGACGTTACGCACCGCCGTCATCCTCAGCCTCGGCGCGCTCGGCGCCGCAGGCACCGCCGTGCTCACCCTCGCCGCCGGCGGCTCGACGCCGGGCGCGCTGCTGGCGGCCTGGGCCGCGTTCGGCGCGGTCGTGCCCACGCTGCACCGGCTGATCGCGGGCGAGGCGTCGGAGGCCGAACGTGCCTGAACTGCGCCCGCTCGCCCCCGACCTGGCGCCCGAGAGCCACGCCCTGGCCGAGGCGCTGCGGGAGCTGTTCTGCGGCCTCGGCATCTCGGTGCGCCGGTACGCCGCGCGGCGCAGCCGCGATCCGGGCGCCCTGTCCCGCTATCTGGGCGGCACCCGGGTGCCGCCCTGGGAGGTGGTGATGGACCTGCTCACCGATCTCGCGGAGCACCGGGGCCGGCCGACCACGCCGGCCACGTTCGAGCATGTGCGGCGCCTGCACCGCGCGGCGGAGGCCGCCGCCGGCTCGCCCCGGCAGGCCACCGAGATACTGACCCAGCAGCTCGCCGACGCCGACCGCACCTCGCGCCGCTCCTCCGCGCGCGGCGAGGTGCTGGAGGAGGCGCTGTTGGACCGCAGCCACCGGATCGCCGACCTGGAGGTACGGCTCAACCAGATCGAGTCCCGGTGGGCCACCGAGCGGGAACGGGCCGACCGGCTGGCGGCCGGGTGGGGCGAGGCGGGCGCGCTGCGCCGGGAGCGGGACCGTTTGCAGTCGGAAGTCAGCGAACTGCGGGCCGAGTTGGCGGACGCCCAGCGGCGGCGGGAGGAGGCCGAGGCGCGGTGCGCGCTGCTGGAGCGGCAGATGGAGCTGGTGGAACGCCAGAGCGCGGCGACTCCCGGGCGTCCGCTGCCGCCCGCGCCGCCGGGCGCCGCACGGGCCGAGGGGCGGGACCGGCGCGCACCGCACCTGCCGCGCATCCTGGTCGTGGACGACGAGCACAGCAACGTCCTCGCGCTGACCGGGGTGTTGACCAGCCTGGGCCAGGAGCTGGTGACCGCGTCCTCGGGGCACGAGGCGCTGAAGGCGCTGCTCACGCACGACGACTTCGCCGTGATCATCATGGACGTGCAGATGCCGGGGATGGACGGCTACGAGACCGCCGCGCACATCAAGCGGCGCTCCAGGACCCGGGACATCCCGATCATCTTCCTCACGGCGATGGGCATCGACGCGGAGCACAGCGCGCGGGGCTACGCCGCCGGGGCCGTGGACTACATCGGCAAGCCCTTCGATCCGTGGGCGCTGCGGGCCAAGGTCTCGGTCTTCACCGACCTGTTCCTTGAGCGCCGCCGCAGCCGCCAACCAGGCCGCGTGTAGGGGCCGTTGAGGCGCGCGCACGGCCGGCTCGACCCCGGCTCGACCCCGGCCTCGCGCCCGACTCCGCGCCCGGCGTGCGCGGGCGCGCCCGGGGCCGCTCCGACGGGTTCTGGCGGTTCCACACCCGGCTCCGCTGGCGAGAACCCGCCAACGCCCGGGGGCGGCGCGCTCTTCACCCGAAAGCCCCCCATATCCCCCGGGGGAACGCCCGTACGACGTCACACAGATGATGCGTTTCGCGACGCACAGCGACGGGCCACCGACCCCTCTTGACGAGCGCTGTCGATCTCGAAGATCGTAGATCAGCCTTCTCAGCCTCATGCGCATGGCGAGCCTATGGCCCCTTTGCGGAGGGGCCACATTCCCGCCTGCGTTTTCCGCTTTTCCTCCGAGGACCAGGAGGGGCACAGCACGACCACCCGGGCTGAGCAGCCGACTTTCGGCATCTGTGAGGGGGAAACCGTGGTAAGTCCCGAGCTGTGTCAGGCTACTTCGTGCAGAAGTGGGCGCGATTCAGGCGCGAACGGGGGACCTGGCAGGGCCGGTACCGGTTGGTTCTTATGTCTGATGTGCCGGGACCGCCTGGTGAACGACCTGCTCAGTATGCCCGCCCTGTATTCCGACTGCGACCGGGGAACTGGCCCCGAAGTCGTCCGGGTCATTCGGCGGATTCCCCGGAAGAGCGCGACCGTCGACTCGATCAGTCCGGCCGCCGCCGAGATACGCGCGGCCATTCGCACGGTGTTGGCCTCCTGGTCGGGGTTGGTCTCCCAGGAACGCGGCGTGGCCCGCCCGGCCCGCGACATTCCCGCGCTCTCCCGCTTTCTCTGCCGCCATATCGACTGGTTGACCCGGCATCCCGCCGCCGGCGACCTCATGGACGAGATCCGGGAACTCGCCCGGCGCGCCCACCACGTCGCCTATCCCGACAACTCCCGGCGCGTTCCCATCGGCTACTGCCCGGTCCCGGAATGCGAGGGGGAGTTGGTGGCGCGAATGCGGTCCCGCGACGACGCCCAGCCCTCGGAAATAGTCTGCTCGATCTCCCCCCACCACTCGTGGCCGGCCACGAGCTGGACCAGGCTCGCCCGTCAGGTTCGAAGAAGCCAAGGAGAGAGCGCGTGAAACCGCGAACGACGACGGCCGGACTGACCGCTGACGACATCGCGGCGCTGTGGCACGTTCCCAAGGGAACGGTCTACCGCTACGCCCACACCTACCGCTGGCGGCGTTACACCCACACCGGCCGCGCCTACTACCATCCGGACGATGTCACGGCCACCTTCGACCAGTTGACCGGCCAGGATCAGGACCAGTAGAACCCGCCGGCGGCCGGCGACGGAATTCCCTTCTCCGCACCGCCGCCCTCCGATGGCACGCCCTCGCGTCGGCGGACCCAGTCAGCCACCATTCGCTCGCGAATGGTGGCTCTTGTCGTCGTTGTCCGGCCCGTGGGAATCCCGCTTCGACCGACCCGTCGAACGCGCCCTGGACCCGTCGGCACATGCGGCCCGGATGTTCCGCCGCCGTGGGCCGACGCGCCAACTCCGCGCGGATCGCCGGAAACTGATGATCCAAAGCCGGAGACCTTGACAGTCCTGCGACGAAGAACCTATACATATAATCGTTGCCCCCATCCTGCCCTCGCTCCTCGCGGGGGCGCGATCCGGCCCCGCCGCGCTCGGGCCCCGGGCAGCTCCTCCCCCGCACGGCCCCGGCCGCCGCCGACGCCCGGCCGCGCCGCGCCGACCGGCCCCGCCGGTCCCTCCCGATCCGTCGCATCCGCCGCCGGCAGACTCCCGTCGCCTGCGGCGTTTCTCATGCCGCTGACCTGTGCGAACACCCGCCGGCCGGCCGGCGGTTCCCGCCTGCGGCGGCGTGCGCCGAGCCAACCGCCGCTTCGCCGTGCCTCGTTCCCTCCCGACCACCTCGACCGACCCGAAACCACCTCGACCCGGTCGTGCCCCACACCCATCGGGGCGCCGACCGACCAGCACCGAGAGACCTGCGAGAAAAAACTTCACGCGGAGAAGGCAGATTCCAAGGAAACTCTACAGAAAGTAGATTCTCGATATGCCAAGGCTCTGCAAGCCGTCGGTGAGTGTGCCGGAACACGTCATCACCATGGAGGAGACGCTGGCCTTCGCCGAGGAGGTCCACGCGGGGAAGCCACAGCTTCCCCTGGCCCTGCGGCTCATCAGGAACACGGGGGTGCGGAAGCGCCACATCGTGCAGCCCATCGAAAAGACGCTCCAGCACCCGGGTTTCGAGGAACGCAACCGCGTCTACGAGGTCGAGTCGAGGAAGCGCTGCCCCGAGGTCGTCGAACAGGCCCTGGCGAACGCCGCGTTAACGGCACGGGACATCGACGCGATCATCTATGTGTCCTGCACGGGATTCACGATGCCATCGCTGACCGCCTGGCTGATCAACGCCATGGGATTCCGTTCCGACACCCGTCAGATACCCATCGCCCAGTTGGGCTGCGCGGCCGGCGGCTCCGCGATCAACCGGGCCCATGACTTTCTGACCGCCTATCCCGAGGGCAATGTCCTCATCGTCTCCTGCGAGTTGTGCTCGCTGTGCTACCAGCCCACGGACGACGACATCGGTTCCCTGCTGTCCGACGGCCTTTTCGGTGACGCCGTAGCCGCCGCCGTGGTGCGGGGCAGGGGCGGCACCGGAATCTCCCTGGAGCGGAACGCCTCGTATCTCATTCCGCACACCGAGGACTGGATCTCCTACGCCGTGCGCGACACCGGATTCCACTTCCAACTGGACCGCAGGGTCCCGGGAACGATGGAGCCGCTCGCACCCGTGCTGCGGGAACTCGCCGCCGACCACGGCTGGGACATCCAGAACCTCGACTTCTACATCATCCACGCCGGCGGGCCGCGCATTCTGGACGACCTCAGCAGGTTCCTCGACGTCGACCGCAAGATGTTCCGGCACAGTTGGGCCACCCTCACCGAATACGGGAACATCGCCAGCGCCGTCGTACTCGACGCGCTCCGCCGGCTGTTCGAGGAGGACACGCCGATGCCGGAGGCCACCGGCGTGATCGCGGGATTCGGCCCCGGCATCACCGCCGAGATGGCGGTGGGTCGTTGGAAACTCGACCTGCCGGGCGCCCTGGACTGAATGCGGCAACTGAACGCGGCATCCTCCGGGGCGCGCGCCTGGCCGCCAGGTCCCCCGCCCCACGCGACATCCCACACCGACGACAGGAAACGCATTCGCATGACCGGTCTCATAGTCCCGCCCGGTGAGGGGCGAAAGCTGATCACCCCCATGCAGGAGGTGACGTTCAAGGTCACCGCAGCCGACGGCTCCTCGATATCCGTCTTCGAGGTCGTGGTCCCCCCGGGATTCGACGTCGGCGCGCATTCCCACCTCCATTCCCAGGAACTGTTCTACGTTCTCGAAGGGGAGTTGGAACTCTTCGCCTTCGAGCCGCTGAAGCGCACCGAGGACTCCTGGCACGACTGGGAGTCCCCCGAGGGCCAGCGGGTGGTGCGGGCGACGGCGGGCGCCTGCATGTTCGTCCCGCCGGGCACGCCGCACGCGTTCCGCAACCCGACCGACCAGCCGGCGCGGATGCTCTTCCAGAGCGCGCCATCGCCCGACCACGAGAAGTACTTCGAGGAGATCTGCCAGATCTTCGACGCCGGCGGCTCCCCCAGCAGGGACGCCGTGCAGGACCTTCGCGATCGCTACGACGTCACCCAGATCACGCCGCTGCGCTTCGAGCCGCCGGCGCCGCCTGCCACGTCGAGCGACGCCCCGCCCGCCGACCGGGCGACGGCCGGAACGACGACCGGAACGGAGCGTGTCGCGCGGTGACCACCATGTTCTCCTCGGACCCGGGCAACCCGCCGGAGCCCATCGACCTGGTGCACGCCAGCCTGGGCGAGGCCGAACTCGCCGCCGTCGCCGAGGTGTTCGCCTCCGGCTGGCCGGCCGGCCAGGGCCCGCGCGGCAAGGCGCTCGAAGCCCAGCTGGCGGAACGTTACGGCGTCGGTGGCGCCGTCGCGACCAGCAACTGCGGCGCCGCCCTCCACCTCGCCCTGCTGGCGCTCGGCGTCGGCCCGGGCGACGAGGTGATCGTCGCCGACTTCACCTTTCCCGCGCCGGCGCACGCCGTGCGTTGGGTCGGCGGCACCCCGGTCTTCGCCGACGTGCGGCCCGACACCGGCACCGTCGACCCGCAGTCGGTCGCCGACCTGGTGACCCCGCGCACGGTCGGCCTGATCGTCGTCGACACCGTCGGACTCCCGGCCGACTACGACGAGTTGAACGAGATCGCCGCCCGGCACGGCCTCTTCGTCGTCGAGGACGCGGCCTGCGCCGTCGGCGCCACCTACCGGGGCCGGCCGGCCGGCGCCCTGGCGCCCGTGGCCTGCCTCTCCTTCCACGGCCGCAAGGGCGCCAGCAGCGGCGAGGGCGGCGCGCTGCTCACCGCCGACCCCAAGCTGGCCGCCGACGCCCGGGTGCGCTCCTCGTTCGGCATCGGCAGCATCTTCGACCAGGCGCAGGTCGTCGGCCTGCCGATCCCGGTCTTCACGGAGATCGGCTACAACTACAAGCTCTCCGACATCGCCGCCGCCATCCTCCAGGTCCAACTCGGCCGCATCGACGAGCTGTTGGAGCGCCGCACCGCCGTCGCCGCGCGCTACGGCGAGCTGCTTGCCGACGAGGAGCTGGTCACGCTCCCGCAGGTGCCCGATGACCGCACCCACGCCTGGCAGTCGTACATGGTGACGCTCGACCCGCGCGTCGACCGCGCGGCGGTCGCGGCCGAGCTGCGCGGCCAGGGCATCGGCTGCGGCCACGGCACCTGGGCCTCCCACCTCCAGCCGGTCTACGGGACCGACCAGAAGTGCCCGGTCTCCGCCGACCTGTTCGCGCGGAACCTCGCCATCCCGATGCACGCCGAGCTGACCGGGGAGCAGGTCGAGCGGGTCGTGACCGCGCTGCGGAGCGCGCTGGCCAACCACACGAGGGACAACGCATGAGCGATCTCGACGACACCCCTGACAGCCGGGACGGCCGGGACGGCCGGCCGGGGACGAAGGACCGGCCGACGCCCGACGGCATCATGCGGCTGATCAACGGCTACTGGGCCACCGGCATCCTGGGCGCCGCCGCCACCCACGGCCTCTTCACCCACCTCGACGCCGGTGCCGGCACCGCCGACGAACTCGCCGCCCGCGCCGGCATCTCCGAGCGCGGCGCGCAGACCCTCCTCGACGGGCTGGTCAGCCTGGGCCTGGTGGAGCTGGGCGAGGGCGGCTACCGCAACTCGCCGGAGGCGGCCACGTTCCTGGTCAGGGGCCGGCCGGCCGACCTCAGCAGCTTCGCCCGGCTGAAGCTGGCGCACATGGGCGCCATGGTGGACCTGCCCGAGGTGGTCCGGGTCGGCGGCCCGGTGGCGGACGCGGCCACCGAGGTGGCCGACAACCCGCACTGGGCGGAGGTCGTTCCGGCCATCGCCGCGCAGTCGGTGCCGGTCGCCGAGATCGCCGCCGAGAAGCTGGGGCTGGCCGGCGCCGGCCCGATCTCGATCCTCGACGTGGGCGGCGGCTCCGGCATCTACTCGGCGATCTGGCTGGGCCTCAACCCCGAGGCGCGGGCGACCCAGTTGGACTGGGCGCCGATCAACGAGATCGCCCGCCGGCTGGTGGCCGAGCGCGGCGTCGCCGACCGTTTCACGTGCGTGGACGGCGACCTGCACACCACCGACTTCGGAGAGGCCGCGCACGACGTCGCGGTGTTCTCCCACATCGCCCACCAGGAGGGCCCCGAGGAGAACATCGCGATCCTCACCCGGCTCCGCGCCGCGCTGCGGCCCGGCGGCACGCTGGTGATCTGCGACTACGTCGTGGACGACGACCGGGGCGGGCCACCGTTCCCGTTGATCTTCGCCTCGGAGATGCTGCTCAAGAGCAAGCGGGGCGGGACCTGGCGGCGCGCGGACTACCACGCCTGGCTGGTCAAGGCCGGCTTTTCGGACATCACGTTCCAGCCGACCCCCTCGCCCGCCACCCTGGTCTTCGCCCGGTAACGGGGCCCGTTCACCCGCACCCGTCACGCGGCCCGTTCACCGCGACACCTGGAGGACGCATGTCCCAACCCGCCGAAAGCGCCGTAAGCGCCGTTGGACCGGTAAGCCCCGAAAGCCCCGAAAACACCGCCGACAGCGCGGCGTTGGCGCGCATCTACGCCGATATCGAGAAATCCGCCGGGCTGTTGGACGTGCCCTGCGAACGTGCGAAGGTCTGGCCGATCCTCACGGCCTACGAGGACAAACTCGCGCGTTCCGTCATCGCGTTCCGGGTGGCCACCGGCGCGCGCAACGCGGGCGACCTGGACTGCCGGTTCACGATGTTTCCCGCGAGTACCGATCCCTACGCGATCGCCCTGGCGAACGACCTGACCGCGAAGACCGACCACCCGGTGGGCGCGTTCCTCGGCGAGATCCACCGGAACTTTCCGATCGACACCTCGGGAATCGACTTCGGCGTGGTCGGCGGATTCAAGAAGACCTGGTCGTTCTTCCCCGCCGACGACCTCCAGGGCCTCGCCCCGCTCGCCGAGCTGCCCTCGGCGCCGCCGGCGCTCGGCGAGAACCTGGACTTCTTCACCCGGCACGGCCTCCACGACCGGGTCAGCCTGGTCGGGATCGACTACCGGCACCGCACGGTGAACACCTACTTCGCCCACGCGCCCGCCGAGTGCTTCCAGCCGGAAGGGATGCGGACGCTGCTGCGGGAGATCGGGCTACCCGAGCCGAGCGAACGGCTGCTGCGGCTGGGCCGGGAGGCGTTCGGCATCTACACCACGGTCGGCTGGGATTCCCGGAAAATCGAACGTATCTGCTTTGCGGTGATGACGCCCGACCCGTTCACCCTCCCGGTGGCGATAGAGCCGAAGATCGAGCATTTCCTGCACCACTATCCGCACGACGGCGACGACCGCAGGTCCGTCTATGCCATCACCTCGGCGCCCGACGGGGAGTACCACAAAGTCCAGGCGTACTATCAGTGGCGGGCTCAGATGCTGAACGTCATGTTGTTGTCGGACTCCGAAGAAGGCGGCGCATAGCCATTCAACTGTCGGAAGACGTCTGGGAATTGCCGTTGTTGGTGTTCGACTCCGGCCGGCGCCGCGCCGCCCGGATCACGGGAGGCGGGTGACCCGCGATGGTCAGTCGGGAAGCGCAGCTGGTGGAGCTGGTCGACGCGGACGGGGTGGCCACCGGGTCCACCACGGTCGCCGAGGCGCACACCGCGCCCGGGCAGCTGCACCGGGCGTTCTCGGTGCTGCTGCTGGACGAGGAGGGCCGCGTGCTGGTGCAGCGGCGGGCGGCGGTCAAGACGCGGTTCGCGCTGCGCTGGGCCAACGCCTGCTGCGGCCATCCGGCGCCCGGGGACACGCTGGTCGAGGACGCCGCGCGCCGGCTGGTCGAGGAGATCGGGGTGCGCGGGGCGCCGCTGCACCGGGCCGGCGTGTATGTGTACCGGGCGGAGGACCCGGCGACCGGCCGGGTCGAGCACGAGTACGACCATGTGCTGGTCGGCCGGGTGCCGGTGGGCACGGAGCTGAGCCCGGACCCGGAGGAGGTCGCCGACGTCCGCTGGGTCGCGCCGGAGCGGCTGCGGCGGGAGCTGGCCGACGAGCCGGACCGCTACGCGCCCTGGTTCGGCGGGGTGCTGCGGGTGGCTACCGAGGCGGCCGGCCGGCTGCCGGCGGCAGCGGCGCTCGCCACGGACTGAACGGCCCGCCGGGCGCGGCCCGTTCGTGGAGGCGGCGCGGCCCGTTCGACGAAGTGACGCGGCCCAGGACCGGGGTGCCGGTCCTGGGCCGCGTGGCCCGGCCGCCGCCCGCGGGGGTCGGGCGGCGGCCTGGCCACCGCCCGCGGGGGGTCGGGCGGCGGCCGGCCGTTCCGAGATGGTCGAAAGAGGCGCCGAAGGCGTCAGGTCGGGCGTCAGAAGGTCAGAAGGAGTGCGGCCCGAAGCGCCCCCAGGCCACGAAGGCGGCGACGGCGATCAGGATCACGTTCACCACGATCGACTGGGTCTCCTTGCGCCGGCCGTGGACCACGATCGCGCCGATCATCAGCAGCACGATCCCGACGGCGGCCAACGGCACCAGCACCGGCGCGATGTCGAGCGCGGCCGGCAGGATCAACCCGATGCCGGCCAGGATCTCGACGGCGCCGATGCCCTTGACCGCGTTGTCGCTGAAGTCCTCCACGAAGCCGAAGCCGGACGCCGCCAGCTTCTCCTTCGGCTGGACCAGCTTCATGGCCCCGCCGGCCAGGAAGGCCACGGCCAGCACGCTCGCGACGATCCACAGGGCGACGTTCATGACGGTTCTCCTCAGCTCGGGACGTGAGCGGCTTCGGGCACGAAGCCGACGGGGTGACCGGAGTCCGGCTCCGGCCAGGGCGGGGGGAACCGAAACGGTCACAGGTACTGACGAGGTGGCTCCCCGTAATGTGAGGTGGGGTGCGCGGCGACGGCGGGCCGCCACCCGGCGGCGCGCCGAACCGACCGCGCGCACAAGGGAGTTGGGGACCAGATGAGCACCACTCACGGCGAGCCGGGGAACGCCCTGCGCGAGGCGGACCTGGACGAGGCCGACCTGCGCGACGTGCTGCGCGAGCGGCGGCAGTTGATCAACGTCGCCTACCGGCTGCTCGGTTCGCTGGCCGACGCCGAGGACGTCGTGCAGGAGACCTACGCCCGCTGGTACGCCATGTCCGCCGAGCGGCGGGCGGCCATCGCCTCCCCCGGCGCCTGGCTGACCCGGGTCGCCAGCCGGGTCTGCCTCGACCTGCTCGGCTCGGCCCGCGCCCGGCGGGAGCGCTATGTGGGCGAGTGGATACCGGAGCCGCTGCCGGACCGCACGGAGTGGCTCGACGGGCGGTCGGGCGGCGCGGCCGTCGACCCGGCGGACCGGGTCACCCTCGACGAGTCGGTCAACATGGCGTTTCTCGTCGTGCTGGAGTCGATGACGCCGGCGGAGCGGGTCGCGTTCATCCTGCACGACGTCTTCCACTACCCGTTCGCCGAGGTGGCCGAGATCGTCGGCCGCTCCCCGGCCGCCTGCCGCCAGTTGGCGTCCTCGGCCCGCCGCCGCATCCGCGCCCGCCGCGCGCCCGGCGCCCCCTCGGCCGCTCAACGCACCGACGTGGTGCGGGACTTCAAGCAGGCGTGGGAGGCCAAGGACATCGGGGCGCTGATCGGGCTGCTCGACCCGGAGGTCACCACCATCGCCGACGGCGGCGGCATCGCCAGCGCCGAGCCGCGCCCGGTCGAGGGCGACCAGCGGGTGGCCGGGGTCTTCGTCGACATCGCGGAGCGCGCGCCCGACCTGACCATCCTGCCGCGCACGGTCAACGGCCAGCCCGGGCTGGTCGCCCTCCAGGGCGACGAACTCGTGGTGGTGCTGGCCATCGAGGTGGTCGGCGAACGGATCACCCATATCTGGGCCATGCGCAACCCGGAGAAGCTCAGGCTCTGGACGGACTGACCGCCCCCCGCCCCCCTTCCGACACCCGAGGACCGCCGGCGACGCCCCGCCTCCGAGAGGCCACCCGGCCACCCCTGCCCGGCGGGCCGGGCGGGGCCGGCAGGTCCGCACGCCCGCGCCCGCACGCCCGCGCCCGCACGCCCGTGCCCGCACGCCCGTGCCCGCACGCCCGCGCCGTCCCGCAGGTCCACCGCACACCGACAGGGAGACAGCAACCATGAAGGGCTTGTCCATCCACAAGGCGATACGGAAGCGCGGTCTTCATCTCGGCCTCGTGCCGGAGAGGGCCGCCGCCAGAAACAGCGCGACGCTGCTCACCCTCGACCACGACCTGCACGTGCTGCCGGAGGCCGGCCGTCGGCTGACGGTCGCCGAACTCGCCGACCACGTCGACGACCTGGCCGGCCGGCTCTGGGCGGCCGGGGTGCGCCCCGGCGCGCATGTGGCGATCCACAAGAGCGCCAACTTCGACGTGTGGATTCTCGCCACGGCGACCTCGCGGGTCGGCGCGATCCCGGTGATGCTCTCGCCGCATCTGGACCCCGCGACCGTGGGCGCCCTGCTCGGCCGGCTGGAGCGGGCGACGCTGCTGACCGACGTCGCCAAGCTGGACGGGATGAGCGAGGTGCCGCTGGCCGAGCTGACCGAGCGGGTGCTGATCATCTCCGGCGAGCGCCCCGGCGCGGTCTCGCTCGCCGAACTGGCCGGCGCCGAGCGAGTGCGGGCGCGGGTGCGGCCGATGGACGAGGCCGCGATGATCACCCACACCTCGGGCACCACGGGCCTGCCGAAGCTGGTGGTGCACACCCCGCGCACCATGGGCACCCGGCTCACCCCGCAGTGGCACCTGCTGTCGATGACCCGGATGCGGGAGACGGTGGCGATCCACATCTCGTTCGTCCACTCGCGGATGTTCGCGGCGATGTCGCTGGCGTTGCTCAAGGAGATCCCGGTCCTGCTGATGAACGAGTCCGACCCGGAGCAGGTCGCCTCGCTCTTCCTGAAGCACCGTCCCGGCTTCGTCGAGGCGCTGCCCAACTCGCTGATGGAGTGGGAGCCGCTGACGGACGACCCGCGCCGGCCGTTCTCCTCGGTGAAGTGCTTCAGCAGCACGTTCGACGCGATGCACCCGCGCACGATGAGCCGGCTGCTGAACGCCTCTGACCGGAAGGCTCCGATCTTCTTCCAGATCTACGGGCAGAGCGAGGTCGGCCCGGCCGTCGGCCGCCCCTACTTCAAGGGGACGGCGCACGAGGCGGACGGCCGTTGCGTGGGCTTCCCCTGGCCGGGCTCGGCGAAGGTGCGGCTGGTGAGCCGGAACGGCGGGCCGGTCTCGGAGACCAACCCCGGCTATATCGAGGTGGGTTGGGACGGGCTGGCGAAGACCTACCACGGCGAGCAGGAACGTTACGACGAGAACCGGAACGGCGCCTGGTGGCGCACCGGGGACGTCGGCTACCGCACGAAGCTGGGCTGTCTGCACATGCTCGACCGCGAGGTCGACATGATCCCCGGGGTGCGCAGCATCCTGGAGGTCGAGGACCTGGTGCTGGGCAAGCTGGACGAGCTGAGCGAGCTGGTCGTGGTGCCGGGCCCGAAGTCGGAGCCGGTGCCGGTGGTCTGCGTGACCGACGACCGGCCGCTGGACCGCGAGCGGTGGCGCGCCGCTGTGGTCGACTTCCCGCAGCTGGCCGAGCCGGTGCAGATCCCGCAGGCCGAACTGCCCAGGACCGCCACGTTGAAGGTGAAGCGGATCGAGCTGTCCCGCCGGCTCCAGGAACAGCGGGGCTGAGGCGCGGCCATGGCAACAACCAACGCGACAAGCCACTCGAAAGGGACCGATTTGATGACACCCGAGGCCACGCTGGCGCGCTTCCGCGAGTACATGGTGGGGCCGGCGCGCTTCATGACCCTGCTGTCCTGTTTCGAGCTGGGCATCGTCGACGCCATCCAGAAGAAGCCGGGCCAGACCGCCGCCCAACTCGGCGAGGCCGTGGGCGTCAAGCCGGACGCGGTGGAGCAACTGCTGTTCCTGCTGGTCAAGGAGCGGATGGTCGCCTGCGACGAGCGGACCGGCGGCTACACGCTGGACGCGCTGGCCGACGTTCCCGAGCGCGACCTGCGGCGCGCGCTGACCTATATGAACATGATCAAGGTGGTGGCGCTGCGGCAGCTGTTCTATCTGACGGAGAGCGCGCGCACCGGCACGCTGGTCGGGCTGAAGGAGCTGTACGGGGCGGAGGGCACGCTCTACGGCGCGGTGGCCGAGCACCGCGATCTGCGGGAGTCCTGGGCCACGTTGATGGACACGGTCACCGCGCGAATCGACCCGTGGTTCTTCGAGAACGTGGACATCCCCGCCGGCTCCCGGGTCCTCGACCTGGCGGGCAACACCGGTCTCGGGGCGATCCACACCTACCAGATGAAGGAGTCGCCCGGTCTGAAGGTGACCACCTTCGATCTGCCCGAGAAGGAGGAGGAGGCCCTGGCCAACTTCCGGGCCCACGGGGTGGCGGACCACTGCTCGTTCATCGGCGGCGACGTCTTCGAGGGCATCCCGTCCGGCTTCGACGTCGTGCTGATCAAGCACTTCCTGGACATGTTCGACCGGGACGACGTCTTCCGCATCGTCAAGGGCGTCCACCGGACGCTGGAGGTCGGCGGGCAGCTCCATGTGATGGTGCCGGTGTACCCGGAGGACATCCACGACACGGACAACTACAACGTGGACTTCTTCCCGGCGTTCTTCATCGGCGCCACGATGGGCCAGGGCGGGCCGCAGAAGTTGTCCGTCTACCGGCGGTGGCTAGAGGAGTGCGGCTTCACCGTCACCCAGGCGATCAGCAAGGACCCGGCGGAGATCCCCAACGACGTGATCCCGATCCCGGCGCTGCTGAGCGCGACCAAGGAGAGGTGACCCACCGGCCGACCTGACCCACCGGCCGACCTGACCCACCCGCCTCCGCGCCCCACCCCCGCCCCCGGCGGGGCCCCGACCCCGACGGGTCGGGGCCCCGCCGGGGGCTTTTCGTCGTTGGGGGGCGTCCCGGGGGGCGCGCGGGACGGACCCTGGGCGGCGGCCCCGGTTCCGATGTCGAAGGGGACGCCGGTGAGCCGTTCGCTCGCCGCCCACAGCCGCGCGCCCTCCTCGGTCCGAGCCGTCGTCGCGGGAGGGGCATTTCTGACCCACCGTGGGTCAGCCGGCGCCGCACCATTCCGCGTAGGCGCTCAGGCTCTCCGCGTCCGCCCGCCGGAGGCGCCGCAGCGTCGCCACGTCCTCGCGCACCCACCGGTGCTCGCGCGCGTGTTGGGGCGCGATCCGGCGCGCCACCTTCAGTGACTCGAACGCGTCCGCCGGCTGCCCAGCCCAAAGCTGGGCGCGGCTCAGCTCGATGTAGAACGCGCTTCGCCGCTCGGCTGGCATGGACTTCGGTGGCGCCCACTCTCGGGCGATCTCCAGCGCTCGCGGCAGCGCCCGATCCCCGAGCGAGACCGCCAGCGACACCTCGTGGATCCTCACCGAGTCCGGGCCGACGGCGGTCCCGTCGTAGACCCCCTCGGGCACACGATCCGCTAATTCCTCCGCGTGCCGCATGTGTTCGGTGGCCGCATCGTGGTCGGCGGCCCGGCCGGCGATCACGGCTGCTCGCATGTGAAGCGCCGCGCGGGCGGCGGCGGTTGGCGCGCTGGCCGGCGGCAGCGCGGCGTCAATCGCGCGTTCCAGCGCTCGCAGCCCGGCGGCGTGCGCCCGGCCGGCGAAGAACGCCTCCGTTCGCACGTATGCCACCGTCGCGTTCGTGATCGGGTCGTCGGCCAGCGGTGTCAGCGACCGCATCAGGTCCAACAGTCGGCCGGAGGCGTCGAGCGCCCGGTACTTGTAGGCGACGGCGTCCACCGACCGGCAAGCGGCTACCGCGAGCCGGGCGAGTTCCTGCCGGCCGCCTGCGGGGGTGGCGTGCAGGGTGCGGAGCAGCTCGACGAGGAGACCCGGCCCCGTGCGCATGATCCGCAGGTACTGGGCGCCGAGCCGATGCGCAGCCGACTCGGCGACCGCCGCGCGGAGTTCCGCGAGTGAGCGCACCGGTCCGTCGTCGGGGTCGTCCCAACAGGCCAGGACGGCGCGGAGGGTGGGCATGGCATCGTGGACGCGGTCCGCTGCACGGTCCGGGTCCCGGTGCAGACGGGTCACGTCGATCCCGAGGGCGTCCGCGATGGCGTCAAGGACAGCGTCCGATGCGCCCCGGGCGCCCCTTTCGATCTTCCGAAGGGTGCCGGCTCCGAGTCCTGCTGCGTCTGCGAGTTGTTGTTGCGTCATGCGTGCGATGCGCCGGTGGTGGGCGATACGGCGCCCTACCTCCAGCGCCGTTGGTGGCGGCATCCCGGCTCCGTTCGGCGAATCCACTCCGAACGGTACCCGGGCGATCACGCCCGGGTACATGTTTCACCCGGTCGTGACAATGCCCGCCAGTTCGTCCAGACCGGAGATCGACCTGTCCGCCGCTGCCCGCACCTCTGGGATGTCCGCCCACAGATGCCCCCACGGGCCGCGCCGCAGATGTGCGGTCATCAGGCCCGAACTCCGCGCGGGATAGACATCGTTCTGCGGGTAATCGCCCACGTAGAGGATCTCCTCGGCCCGGACGGCGGCGAGGTCGATGACCCGAACGAAGAAGTCGGTGCTGGGCTTGGCTACCCCCCAGTCGGCGGACACCGCGATCGCGTCCACGGGCAGGTCCAGCGCTCGCAACAACGCCCCAGCCCGCGTCGTTTGGTTCCCGGCCACCACAACCCGCACGCCGACGGAGCGCAACTCCGCCAGAGCGGGCCGCACGTCCGGATAGAGGTCGGCCTCCTCCAGGCGTTCGCCCTGGCCAGCCGCCTCGCGCGCGCTGTACTCGGCCGCCAGGTCGATGCCCGGCCTGATGAGTCGGAGCGCGTCCGCGTTGTCGCGGCCCTGCGCCACCACGGCTCCGACCAGCGCGGAGAGCGTGTGGCGAGGAACCCCTACCCAGTCGGCCCATGCCGCCCAGTACCGGTCGTCACGAGTCAGGGTCTCGCCGATGTCGAGCGCCACGCATCTGATCACGAAGCACAGCGCGGAGGCACGACAAACCGCCCTGGCTGGCCGTTGTCAAGCTGGGCGGGGGCGGCGACCTCGACGGGGCGGGGCCCCCGGCGGGGCCTTTCGTCGTTGGGTGAGCGCTCAGTTATGGCGCGGGTACCATAACCTTATGGCTCTGAAGAAGACGACCGTCATGGTCGACGAAGAGGATCTCGCGCTGATCAAGGAGGCCGCCGCCCGGGAGGGACGGCCGGAGTCGGAGTACTTCCGGGAGGCGTTCCACGTGGCGGCGCTGCGGACCCGACGTTGGGCGGAGGACTGGGACATTCCACGCCTGGACTTCGGCGCTCCTCTCTCGCCCGAGGAGATCGACCGCGCGGTCTCGGACGGTGTGGCGGACGCCGAGTGATCATCGTCGGGGACACCTCCGGGCTGATCGCCGCCCTCAACGTGGCTGCCCCGGAACACGAAGCGGCCCGTCGGGCCATGCGCCAGGCCGCACTGACCGTGGTGTCACCGCTGGTGATCCTGGAGATCGAGCATGTCGTCACGCGCAACGTCGACCGCCGTGCGGCCCTGGCCATCAACGACTGGCTGCTGGAGCAGGAGCGCACCGGCCGCGTCGCCGTTCCCGCCGTGTCCGCCGCCACACTGCGCACGGCTCGTCGCGTGCAGAACCGCTACGCCGGACTACGGATCGACCTCGCCGACGCGGTCAACGTCGTGGTGGCGGAGTCATACGAGACCGAGGTGGTCCTGACCCTCGACCGCCGAGACTTCCGGGCCATCGCTCCCCTCACCGGCAGTCACGCGTTCCGTCTTCTCCCGGACGATCTGTGACCACGCTCTGGGAGCGGTGGCGACTCGACGGATCACGTGAGGCGCGGCCGCCTCACAGCCCCGTCAGGGGGGTGAAGCGGACCGGGAGGGCGGTCAGGGCGCGGTGGAAGGGGCCGGGGCGCCAGATCAGGTCGGCGGGGGGACAGGTCAGTTCCAGGTCGGTGAGGTGGCTGGTCAGCCGCTCGATCGCGGTGATCGCGATCAGCAGGGCCGGTTGGCGGGCCGGGCAGCCGTGCGGGCCGGCCGCCCAGGCCAGATGCGCGTTCTCGCCCGAGCGCGGCAGGTCGTGGCCGACCTCGGGCCGCGACTGGAGGTTCGCGGCGGCGTAGGAGACCAGCAGCAGCTGGCCGGCGCGCAGCCGGCGGCCGTGGAAGTCGGTGTCGTAACGGGGGTAGTGCGCCGAGAAGTTGGCCATCGGCGGGTCCTGCCACAGCACCTCGTTGATCGCCTCGTGCGCGGTCATCGCGCCGCCGTAGAGGGAGCCCGCGTAGCGCGGGTCGGTCAGCATGTGCAGCAGCGCGTTGCCGATGAGGTTGGTGCTGGGCTCGTGCCCGGCGCTCATGGTGAGGGTGATCTGCCGGATGACCTCGTCGTTCTCCAGGCCGGCCGGGTGCGCGATGAACCAGGAGACCAGGTCGCGGCGCGGCCGGGCACGGCGGTCGGCGACCAGCCGGGTCACGACGGCGACCAGGTCGGCGTAGGCGGCGGCCGCGTTGCCCGCCGAGTTGACCATCCCGGCGATGCCGTTGACCAGCCGCTCGCTGTCCTCCTCCGGCACGCCGAACCAGCTGTTGAAGACGTGCAACGGCAGCTGCCGGGCGTACTGGGTCACCAGGTCGGCGGTGCCGGTGGCGGCGAACTCCCGGATCAGCCGCTGGGCGGCGTGCGCCACCTGCCGCTGGAGGACGTGCGGTTCGATCAGGCCCAGGCTGTCGGTGATGGCCGCCCGGTAGCGGGCGTGGGTCTCGCCGTCGCTGAAGAGCGCGGTGGGCCGGTAGCCGAGCATCGGCAGGATCGGCGAGTCCTGCGGCACGGTCGCCTGCCAGGCGCGGGGGTCCTTGGAGAAGGTGTGGGTGTCGCGCATCAGGTCGAGCGCCGCCTGGTAGTCGATGACCAGCAGCGCCTCGACGCCGGGCGCCAACTCGACCGGGGCGAGCGGTCCGTGGGCGCGCAGCCGCTCGTAGTGGGCGGCCGGGTCGGCGGCGAAGTCGGGGCCGTAGAGGGCGAGCGGTGTCGCTGTGGTCATGGCCGGTCCTCTTCGGGGTGTGATGGCCGGTCCTCCGGCAGTCGGGTCAGCACGTGCTCGGCCAGCGCGATCAACGGCTCGACGCTGCTGTGCCGGTCGCGGGCGTCGCACTGCACCAGCGGGGTGCTGGGGTGCAGGTCGAGGTGTTTGCGCAGCACCTCGTCGCCGTAGGCGGGGGCGTCGGGGAAGCGGTTGACGGCGACGGCGTACGGCAGGCCCTGCTCCTCCACCATGTCCATCACGGGGAACGAGTCGCCGAGCCGCCGGGTGTCGGCGAGCACCAGCGCGCCCAGCGCGCCGCGCGCGATGTCCTCCCAGAGCGGGAAGAACCGCTCCTGTCCCGGGGTGCCGAAGAGGTAGAGCACCAACTCGCCGGGGACGGTGAGGCGGCCGAAGTCGACGGCGACGGTGGTCGTCGACTTCTCCGGCACGCCGGCGAGGTCGTCGTGTCCGGCGCTGGAGGCGGTCATCGCCTCCTCGGTGTGCAGGGGAGGGATCTCGGAGAGGGTGCGGATCAGGGTGGTCTTGCCCACCCCGAACGGGCCGGTGACCACCAGCTTCATCAGGGTCTGTCCGCCGGCTGGCAGGTATCCCACCAGGTCAACGGAGGGTGCGGAGTCCAACGAGAAGCCTCTCCACGAGCGAACGGTCAATCTCTTGCGCCCGGGGCACCGGCCCCCGCGCGTGCAGGTGGCCGCGTTCGATCAGGTCGGCCGCCACCACGACGGTGGCGCTGACCGGCAGCCCCAGATGGGCGGCGCACTCGACCAGGCTCAGGGAACCGGGCTCCAACAGCGCGCACAGCCTTCGGTGTTCGGGCCCGATCTCCGCCCCGGGCTCCGGCGCCTCGACCAGGGTCAGGACGGACAGCCGGTCCAGGTCGGGGCGCGAGGTGGGCTGACGGCCGCCCGTGACCAGGTAGGCGGGGACCAGCCGGCGGCGCGGCGCACGGCTCATGGCCTGCCGGCGGCATCCGGTTCGGCCCGGGCGGCTGCCGACCCGGCGCCGGCCGCGTCCGACTGGGCCCCCGCCGCGTCCGGTTCGGCCCCGGCGGCGTCGGGCTCGGCCCCTGCGGCGTCCGACTGGCGGGCGGGCGCCGCCATCGCCCGGGCCAGGGCGGCGACCTGCACCTGCATCTGGTAGGCGACGTTGCCCAGTTGGGCGTCGGACTCGGCGAACAGGGCCAGGGAGGTGTTCTGCCCGGCGGGCACCACGATGGCGTACCCCTCCTCCGACTCCACCACGGTCTGCTGGAGCCGGGGCGACTCCCGCTCGGTGAACGCGGTGGTGAACGCCCGGGCTGCCGCGTGCAGCGTCGCCGTCATCGCGGCGACCCGCTCCGCCGACGCCCGGCTCAGCCCCGGCGACGCGCCCTCGACCAGGCCGTCGCCGGTGGCGATCACGGCGTGACGCACGCCGGGGAGTTCCAACAGCGGCGTCAGGACCCAGGCGAGCCCGTCCGCCGCTCGCGCTTCGGAAGTCTTCACGAGCCGTCATCTCCTTCGTGGTCAGGGCCGTCGGCCGCGCCGGGCGTCGCCGGGTCACCGGCGGCGCTGCGGCCGGACCTGGTGCCCTGTTGGAGCGCGCTCCAGCGGGCGTCGGCCTCCTCGGGGGTGCGTGCGGGTGGCGGTGCCGCGCCGGGCCCCTCCCGACCCGCCGCCGGGGTGGCGGCGGGGGCGCGGGGCGCGCGGCGGCGGCGGGTCGGGAGGGGCGCCGTGTCGGGGTCGGGATCGTCCTCGACGGGCCGCTCGGGTCCCGACTCCCGTGCGGCGGGGGCGGGTTGGGCCGCCGGGGCGCGCGGGTCGCGTTCGGCGGCGCCCTCGGGGCGCGTGGGGCGCAGCGGCGACACGGGCTCGGGCGCCAGCACCGACAGGTCGTGCTCGTCCTCGACCACGGTCAGGATCTCGGCCGGCACCCGCAGCATCACGCGGAGGCCGCCGTAGGGCGAGGGCTCCACATGGCAGGTGAAGCCGTACTGCCGGGCCAGCCGGCCCACGACGGCGAAGCCGGCCTGCGGCGGGTTCCCCAACTCGGTGAGCAGTAGCCCTTCGGGCCCGGCCAGCAGCCGGCGGGCGCGCGCCAGGGCGTCCTCCTCCATGCCGATACCGGCGTCGTCGATCACCAGGAACACCCCACGGCCGCCGCCGTGTTGCAACGTGACCGGCACCTCGGTCTCCGGGTGCGAGTAGGCCGTGGCGTTGGCCAACAGCTCGGCCAGCGCGATGGCCAGCGGCTCGGCGGCCCGCGCGACCACGCCGAGGCGCTGCTCGCGCAGGTGGTTGGCGACCTTGACCCGCTGGTAGCCCGGGACGCGGGACTGAGCCCCGCGCACGATCTCCGCCAGCGGGGAGTCGGTGCGCGCCAGCCCCGGCCACGCCTCGCAGAGCACGGCCGTCGCCTGGATGCGGCGCAACGCCAGCTCGTTGCGGAAGTCCAGCTCCAGCAGCCGGGGGTCGTCCATCTCGTGCTGGAGTTCGTGGAGGAGGCTCTGGATCTGGTAGAGCAGCGACTGCACCTTGGCGGTCGCGCCGCGCATCGCGGCCCTGGCCGCCGCGTCCACCCGCTCCCGCTCCTCGGTGACGGCGGCCAGCGCGGCGTCCAGCGCCTCGTTCAACGCGCCCACCGCCTCCGGGCCGATGTCGGCGGCCGAGGGCGCGGGCGGCACCGGCGCGTGCGGGTGGCTCAACGCGAGCGCGGCGGCCGGCACGCGTTCCCTGGCCAGCCGCCGCAACTCCTCGGTGACCGCGTCGAGGCGGCGGACGGTGCCCGCCTCCCGGGACTCGGCGGCCAGCGCGCGGGCCTCGGCCGCCGCCGCGCGGGCCTCGGCGTCCTGGGCGCGGGCCCGGGCCGTCCCGACGTCGGCCTCGGCGGCGCGCAGCCGCCGCAGGTCACGGGCGCGCAGCCACAGCGCGCCAACGAACACCGCCAGCGCGACCGTCAGCGCCGCGAGCACCGCCCCCGTCATGAGTCCTCCGTCTCACCGGTCAGTTCCGGCCGGCGCCCAGCTCGACCAGCTCAGCCGCCGGACCTCAACTCATGGGCCAGCAGGGCGACTTCGGTCATCACTTCGAGGATGCCGGGCCGCTGGGTGCCGTCGAGGTGACGGTACTCGGTGCCGATGGTCACCACCAGCCGCTCAGGCAACTCCAGTTCCGGAGCGATTCCTTCCGCGATCACCCGGCGCGCGGCCTCGGCGGCCGGCACCCCCGAGGCGTGCAGCGCGTGGGCGCGCTCCCGCACCCGCTCCAGATACGTGATGTGCGCGCGGACCCCGGCCCGGTCCAGCACCGGGCCGTGACCGGGCACGAACACCTCGGCCTCGGTGGCCAACACCCGCTCACAGGCGGCGATGACCCCGCTCAACGGGCCGGCCCAGTGCACCGGATGGTCCCCGGGCCGCTCCGGCGTGGACGCGAAGACCACGTCCCCGGTGAACACCACGCGCTGCGCCGGCAGATGGACGATGAGGTCGCCCGAGGTGTGCGCCGAGTCCAGGGAGAACAGCCGCACCGGATAGTCGCCGACGGACAGCTCCAGCTCGCCGGTGAAGTAGGTGTGCGGCTGGACCGGCTCGGTGGTCGCCCAGTCGAACACCCCGAAGTGGCGCCGCAGATACGCGCCCAGCGGGGTCTTCGGGTCGCTGCCGACCACCAGCGCGTGGAGCTGCTGGGGCGGCGGCTCGAAGCACATCTGGTCGCGCGCGCCCCGGGTGACGATGATCTCCGCCTCGGGGACGACCCCGGCACCCCAGTAGTGGTCGCCGTTGCCATGGGTGACGACCACCCGGTCGATGGCCACCCCCTCGGGCAGCAGCGCCCGGCTGCGGTCGAGGAACTCGCCGGCGAGCACCGGGTCGTAGGGGGTGTCGATCCACAGCGCGGTACGGGGCGAGACCAGCAGGCCACAGTTCGCCAGCCCCCAGCCGCGCCGGGGAGGCAGCCACGCGTGGAGGTCCTTGCTTATCTCGGACACGGTCCAGTCCCTGGTCGTCATGGTTCGTGATTATGCCGTCACCCGCTGACAGCGGAACCCGTTCATGATCCGGAAGGTTTCCGGAAGTTTTCGGCGAGTTGGCGGCGAAGTCTCGGCGCAGGAGGCGGGGCGCGTTCGGCAACCCTGCGGTGGCGCCTCGCCGTTGAGCCACTGACCAGCGATCACCGCCATGGGGGCACTCCCATCCGCTCGGGCATTTCTTCCGGGAACCTTGCGGTAACTGTTGACAGCCCGACAGCTCCAGAGCATTGTCATGCCATCGACAGCGGGTCGTTGGTCGGCCAACACCCCGTCGATCCGGGCCACTTCACCGTGCGCCCGGCCTCTCCGGTCGCGGGCCGCACGACGACCGGCCAAGCCCCGCCGCGTTGCCCCGGGACGCCAACGCGCGGTCGGCCGCGACCCGCCCCGCGCGGGAAGCGGCCGGGGTCGCCTCGCGCCGCCTGGCCACCGCCAGCCTTCACACAGGGAGAACGGCATGGACACGAGCAGGGACATGAGCAACCGCAGGGACGGGAACGGGGACCCGGACGAGGCCCCCACCCCCAGGATCAGCCGCCGGACCCTCATCGGCGGCGCCGGCGCCCTGGCGCTGGCCTCCGCCTCGGTGCTGACGCTGCCCGGCACCGCGCAGGCGCAGACCATCACGGACAACCAGGAGGGCACCCACAACGGCTACTACTTCTCGTTCTGGACCGACTCGAACGGCACCGTCTCCATGACCATGGGGAACGGCGGGCAGTACAGCACCCAGTGGAGCAACACCGGCAACTTCGTCTGCGGCAAGGGCTGGGCCAACGGCAGCCGCCGCACGGTGAACTACTCCGGCTCCTTCAACCCGTCCGGCAACGGCTACCTGTGCCTCTACGGCTGGACGTCCAACCCGCTCGTCGAGTACTACATCGTCGACAGCTGGGGCACCTACCGGCCCACCGGAGAACACCGGGGCACGGTCAGCGCCGACGGCGGAACGTACGACATCTACCACACGATGCGCTACAACGCCCCGTCGGTCGAGGGCACCCAGACCTTCCCGCAGTACTGGTCGACGCGGCAGTCGAAGCGGGTCGGCGGCTCGATCAACACCGGCGCCCACTTCGACGCCTGGTCCCGCGCTGGCATGAACCTCGGTGACTTCCGCTACTACATGATCATGGCGACCGAGGGCTACCAGAGCAGCGGCAACTCCAACATCACCGTGAGCTGAGGCGCGCGCCTCGCTTCACGACGGGCCGAACCGCCGCACGGACGGCGGGCGTTCGGCCCGGCCAGGGCCTCGGGGGGAACCCCGGGGGTGTGTGCGGGTGGCGCGGCGACCTCGGTCGCCGCGCCACTTCCCCCTGCGGGGCGGCCGGCCGGTTCTGGGGGCGGGGTGGGGTCGCCGGCGGGGTGGGGATGCCGGCGGGGTGGGGCGGGGGTGCCGGCGGCGCGAGGTTGCCTGCGGCGCGGGGCGAGGTTGCCTGCGGCGCGGGGCGAGGTTGCCTGCGGGGCGGGGCGGCGTTGCCGGCAGGGCCGGGGTGCCGGCGGCGCGAGGTTGCCGGCGGCGCGGGGCGGGGCGAGGGCCCCGGCGGGGCCGAGCTGGCCGGCGAGGCGGGGTCGTGTCCGCGGCGCGGGGTTGCCCGGCGGAGCCGGGCTGGCCGGCGGGGCCGGGGTGCCGGCCGGGCCGGGGTGCCGTGCCCCCGGCGGCGCGAGGTTGCCTGCGGCGCGGGGTCGTATCCCCGGCGCGGAGCCCCGGCGGGGCCGGGCTGCCAGCGGGACCGGATTGCCGGCGGAGCCAGGGGCGCCAGCGGAGCCGTGTCCCCGGCAGGGCCGGGGTGCCGGCGGCGCCGAGTTGCCGACGGAGCCATGCCCCCGGCGGGGCAGCGTTGCCTGCGGCGCGGGACCGTGCCCCCGGCGGCGTGGGGTTGCCGGCGGGGCGGGGCCGTGTCCCCGGCGGAGCCGGGCTGGCCGGCGGGGCCGGGCTGGCCGGCGGGGCCGGGCTGGCCGGCGGGGCCGTGTCCGCGGCGGGGCCGGGCTGGCCGGTGGGGCCGGGGTGCCGGCCGGGCGGCGGTCCGGGTCAGGGCGCCCCGGGCGCCGACGTCGTCTCGCTGGTGGCCGTGGCGCGGGTGAAGCGGGCCGCCAAGGCGGCGACGGCGGCGTGGAGTTCGGGCGGGTGGACGACCCGGAACTCGGCCTCCAGGGCGCCGAGCATCATCATCGGCCACTCCAGGGAGTCGACGCTCATCCGCACCCGGGAGCGTTCCGGGCCGATCTCCTCCACCGTGCTCCAGCGGCCGACGCGTCGGCGCACGGTCGCGGCCGGCGCCTCGACGACGGCCTCCACCTCGTGCGGCGCGGACGGCTCTCGGAGCCGGGCCCGCACAAACGCCGCCGCGTCCTGCGCCGGCAGCTCCCGGGGCCGGAACCGGCCGCCGTCGACGGTGGGTCGGGTCAGCCGGTCGAGCCGGAAGACCCGCCAGTCCTGCCGGTCCAGGTCGTGGGCGACCAGGTACCAGCGCCGTCCCACGCAGACCAACCGGTGTGGCTCGACCCGCCGTTGGGACCTGCGCTCGTCGCCGGTGGTGTAGCCGAAGGTGAGCCGTTCGTTGTCCCGGCAGGCCAACGCCACCACCGTCAGCGCGGCCGGATCGACGGGCGCCGGGCCGGCGCCGCCCCACTCGACGGCCTCGGTCACCGCGCGCAGCGCCTCCACCCTGCGCCGCAGCCTGGCCGGCATCACCCGCGCCACCTTGGCCAGCGCCCGCACCGAGGACTCGGCGATGCCATCCACCGCGCCCTGGGCGGCGAGGTGCAGGCCGACGGCCAGGGCGACGGCCTCGTCGTCGTCGATCACCAGCGGCGGCAACGCGGCGCCGGCGGCCAGTTGGTAGCCGCCCTCGACGCCCCGCCGCGCCTCGACCGGGTAGCCCAACTCCCGCAGCCGGTCGACGTCCCGGCGCAGCGTGCGGGCGGAGACCCCCAGCCGCTCGGCCAGTTCGGCACCCGACCAGTGGCGGTGGTTCTGGAGGAGGGAGAGCAGGCGCAGGGTGCGGGTGCTGGTGTTGGCCATATTTCTCGCGTCGTTTCCTGAGGCTCCGAGAATTGCGGACGGAAAGTGACCGCTAGGACTTCTAGTCTGATCACAGATCGGCGGAAACGAAAAGCCCCGGCGCCCGACCGTGGAAGGCGGACCAACCATGACCACCTCGCAGCAGACCCTCCCGGACCAGACCACCCCGACGTTGAACGACTCGGAGCCGACGGGCGCGGGCGCGGGGCGCGTGCCCGGCGGGGAACGGGCCGACCTGCTGGAGGCGTTGGCCAACCAGCGGCACTTCCTCCGGTTCGCCGCCCGGGGCCTCGGCGACGATCAGGCCAGGCAGCGAACGACCGCGAGCGAGCTGACCCTGGGCGGCCTCATCAAGCATGTGAGCGCGACCGAGCGGAACTGGGCCGAGTTCATCGTGGCGGGCCCCTCGGCGCTGGGCGACTTCTCCGCCATGACCGAGGAGGATCTCGCCCAGCGGGAGGACGAGTTCCGGCTGCTGCCCGAGGAGACCCTGGCGGGGGTGCTGGCGGAGTACGCCGAAGTGGCGCGGCGCACCGACGAGTTGGTCGCCACCCTGGCGGATCTGGACGTCTCGCACGCGCTGCCGGCGGCGCCCTGGTTCGAGGAGGGCAAGCGCTGGTCGGCCCGCCGGGTCCTGCTGCACATCATCGGCGAGACCTCCCAGCACGCCGGCCACGCCGACATCATCCGCGAGTCCCTGGACGGCGCGCGGAGCATGGCCTGACCGCCGCCCCGGCCGACCCCCGACCCCCGGCGCCCGGGCCTCCGCCGCGCGCCGGAGTCGAGCGCCGGAGTCGAGCACCGGGCCGCGCGCCGGTGTCGATCCCGGCCGCGCGGTCAGCGGACGATGGTCTGGATCTCCTGGACCTCGACATCCTGGTCGGTGGTGTAGGTCCCGTCGGGCAGGTCGCCGCCGGTGCCGCCCGAGCCCTGCCAGTCGATGCTCCAGGTCAGGCCGGCGGAGAGCTGGTAGGGGCCGGTGGCGTGGGTGGCGCGGAGGTAGGTGACCCCGCAGGGCGGCGCCTGCTCGGGGGCCCCGCCGGGGAAGGGCGTGCCGATGGCGCCGTCGTCGGTGGTCGGGCAGGTGCCGGAGGAGGGGTGGAGCGTGGCGTCCTCCGTGCCGGGGCGGATGGTAAGGGCGCTGGGCTCGGCGCGGGTGGTGGCCCAGATGTCATAGCCCTCGACCTGGGCGGTGACCTCGACCGGCTGGTAGTCCGCCGCGTCGAGCCAGATCCAGGTGGGCAGGTTGACCGTGTGCTCGGCCTCCGGGTTGGTCTCGATCGCGGTGTCCGGCACCCGGGTGTTGGCATAGGCCAACTCGGCCAGCAGCTCGGGCGTGGGAACGCCGGGGATGTCGGGCGGGGCGTCGCCGAAGTCGACCCAGAACGTGGGTTCGTCGCAGGCGAGTTGGCCCTCGTGGTCGTTGGACGCCGTGTTGATCACGCTGGACCACCACATGCCCTCGCCCTCGCGGTCGAGGTTGTGGTCGTTGTACTCGCTGTCCTCGCCGTACGCCTCCTCGTGCATCCGCGCGGCCTCGCCCTTGCCGGAGTGCAGCGGGGTGTTGTTCAGGTAGTCCTCGAAGCTCTGCTTGAACTCGGTGGGCGTGTAGGTGGGGGCGTAGTAGCAGGGCGGCGGCGTCCAGGAGGTGTCGACGCTGCTGATCGGCCCGCCGCCGCCTCCGTTGCCGCCGCGGGTGGTGATGGTGATGCCGGCGTGGGCGCTCAGGCCACGGTCGCCGCCGCCGCCCTGGCCCGAGGTGTCCTCGGTGTTCCCGTTGAAGCGGCCCCGGTTCTCCTCGTCGGCCGACGCCCCTGGCGCGTGGGCGAGTTGGGCGGCGAGCAGCGCGCCGAGGGTGAGGAGGAGCGCGGCGGCGGGTCGGGGCCGCCCCGGGCTTCGGGGAGCGGTGGGTTTGTGATCCGGTGTGGGCTGCTGGCTCAACATCTGTTCGTCTCCGGGTCGGCCACTGCCTCGGTGGTCTGCCATACTCCGGCCTCGTTCCGGTCCAACTGGGTCAGGTAGTGGACCCGCACGGTCACGCCGGAGTCGGGATCGACCTCGCCGGTGCTGCGGACGGTGGTCAACGACTCGCTGGCGTCGATGCAGTAGCGGACGGTGGCGCGGCCCGCCTCCTCGTCGACGGTCACCTCCCGGTCGTAGTAGCGGGTGGTGCCGGTGAAGCTCTCGTCGTTCTCGATGAGGGACTCGACCCATTCGACGGCGGAGGTCAACGCCTCGCCGGAGGAGTAGAAGCCGAGCGCGGGGCGCTCCAGGTCGCCGGTGACGATGGCCTCGTCGAGGGAGTTGACCCGGCGCTCGTGGTCGGCCAGCACGGCCAACTCCACGGGGTCGTCGGTGGCGACCTCCTCGAAGACGTTGGTCACCTCGTCGGGCAGCTCGATCTCCGGCCGCTCGATGCCGTCGTCCTGGGGTGGGGGCGTCTCGTCCTCGCCGTCCGGCCCGTCAGCCGGGGATTCGCCGGCCGCGTCGACTCCGGGGATCTCCTCCTCGACGCCGTCGTCCCCACCGCAGGCGGTGAGCAGCAGGGCGGCCGTCGCCATGCCGGCGACAAGAGCGCGTCGCGGTCGTGTGCGGCTGTTCACAGCGGCTCCGGGGTGGCTGAGGTCAGGTTCCCCTTTCAGCTTACGAAGCGACCGTCTCCCCGGGGAGGGTTGAAACCGGTTGGGAACGGGGCGAGTTCCGGTGCCTTTCGCCCCCCGGCGGGCCGGGCCCGGCCTCGTGGTGATCGTCACCGGAGCATGGCCGGCCATTCCGGGGCACTGGCGATGGCGCGCAGCGCTTCCTTGCTGAGGGGCAGCATGGAGCCGGCCCTGGGGACGACATAGATGTCGATCGACGCGCCGTCGGGGTAGTAGACGTCGGCGTAGATCCCGCGCTCCGATGCGCCGGCCGGGCAGATGTCCACCCTGGTGGAGTCCTCCAGGAACTCGGATACGCAGGCCGGGGCCTGCCCGAGGTCACCGTCGTCGCCGAAGCTGCCCGGGGGGTAGGTGTTGATGTCGACATCGGCCACGTCCGTGCCGTTGCCGACGGCCAGGGAGGCGCTGCCCGGCTCGCTCGACGGGACGTCGGTGACGTCCAGCCCCTCGGGGGCCAACTCGCGGAAGAGGGCCTGGAGATCGGCGGGCGGAACGTCCACGGTGATCTCGTCGGGGCCGCTTCCGGTGGTGTCGTCGAACTCCTCCGGGGCGCCATGGAGCGCGTCCGCCCGGTCGAAGAGCCCCTCCCAGACGGGAGCCTCGCTGATCCCTATCAACTCGGCCTCGTTGAGCGGCGGAACCGCGCTCTCCGGGTACGCCCCTGGGTCCTCGGCCGTGAGGGTCACGGACAGCTGCCGCATCCCCTCCTCCCGGCCCCAACGGGTGGGGGACTCCACCCACACGGTCCAGGAGGGGTAGACGCCCGCCTTTCCCAGACCGTCCTCCTCGCTGGTCTGCTCGGTCTCCAGGAGGGTCCGCACCGCGCCGTCCGCCAACTGGGCCTCCTCGCAGCGCATTCCCGCCGCGGAGTGCGCCTCCACGCAGCCCGCGGCGAACGACCCGTCGTCCGTCTGCCAACGGGCGAGCGTCACGCTGAGGACGAAGGTGACGTCCCCCGTGCTGACCCTGGCGGAAACGCCGGGGTCTCCCGAGCGGTCGACGCCGACCGCCTGCGCCTGGGAGACCGAGACATCCTCGGGAAGCAACTCGGTGAAGGCGGCGATCAGCTCCGCCTCGGTCTCGGGAACGGCGGCGGCTGCCGGCGTCCCGTCGCCGCCCCGGTCGTCCGCGCGGCCGGTGCCGCCGGGGAGTTGGGCGGCGAACACCGCGATCCCGGCGACGGCCAGGGCGCCGGTGACGGTGGCGGCCCGCCGGCGCCACAGCCGGGCCCGGCCGCGCCGCAGGCCGTGCTCCGCGAGAACCCCGGGGACGGGGGGCTCGAAGCGGCTGCCGGCCTCGCGCAGCCTGGCGGCCAACTCCCGCTCGAACGGGGTCGTCTCGGCGGAGGACAGCTCGGCGGAGGACAGCTCGGCGGAAGCCCGTTCGGCGGACGTCGGCTCGGCGGGGGTCGGTCGGTCGGTGCCTGGTTCGTTGGTCATGGCGAGTCCCCTTCCGCCTGTCAGACGGCGGTCAGTTCGGAGAAGCTGGTCTGGCCCAGCTCGTCTCTGAGCTTGGCCAGCGCGCGGCTGGAGCGGGAGCGGACGGCGCTGGAGCTGGTGCGCATGGCCTCCGCCGTCTGTTCGACACTCAGGTCCTGCCAGTACCGCAGGACCAACACGGCGCGGTCCTTGGGTGAAAGGGTGGCGAGAGCCTGGAGCAGAGTGACCCGAAGCGAGGTGTCCCCTATCTCGACCGGCTGATCGGGCAGCCGGGGAGCCGGCTGCTCATGGCTGCTGCGTCGTCTGTGGTGCGTCAGGCAGACCCGGACCAGCGCCTTGCGCGCGTAGGCGTCCGGGTTCTCGATGCAGCGCCTGCGGTTCCACACCGTGAACATCCGGCCGAGGGTCTCCTGCACAAGATCCTCGGCGAGATGGATGTCCCCGCCGGTCATCAGGCACGCAGACCGGTAGAGCGCCGGGCTGCGGCTCTCGGCGAACTGGCGAAAAGACTCCTCGTCCCGCCGCCCCATCACGTCCCCCTGGCTGTTGCTCTGTCGGCCCGGGGACGTCCATGGTCGCCCCGGGCCACTGGGATGGTGACACGGGCGGCGCCGCCTGCCAGCGCCGCCCGTGTCGGCTTCCCGGCCACCGGCCGAGCTGGGCCGATCAGCTGAAGAGCGCCTGCCACTCGTCGGCGATCACGATCTCGGCCAACTCCACCGCGCCCAGCGGGGTGTCGACCCGGTTGGGCTCCGACTCCCAGTCCTCGCTGTTCCACGAGGTGATGTCGAGCGCGCTGCCGTCGGGGTAGGTCACCACGGCCCAGCTCAGCGCGACCGGGTCATCCTCGCTGGCCGCCCAGTCGCAGAAGCTGAGCAGTCGGCCGTCCGCCAACTCCTTGTCCTCGCACTGCGGCTCGTCCGCCGCGTCAACCGGCGCCAGGCGAGTGACGGCCGACGGCTCCTCGGGGCCCTCGACCGGCCCGGCGGTCGTGATGTCGACCAGCCCGGGGCCGTTGCCGTCGTCCACGGTCAGCGTCGCCCGGCCCGGGTCGTCGTCGGTGCCGTCGATGATCTCCAGGCCCTCGGGGGCCAGGGCACGGAAGGTGGAGCGCAGCTCGGCCGCCGGGATGTCGGTGGACGGGTCCTCCCAGTCCTCCGGCGGACCCCACTGCTCGTCGGCCGCGTCGAACACCTGCTGCCAGACCGGGGCCTGGGCGGCCTCGGCCAGCTGCTCGAAGTCAACCGGCGGCGTGTAGGAGTCCGGGTCCTCCAGTCCGGACAGCTCCTTGGACTCGGTGAGGACCAGCGTGCGCCCGCCGGGCTCCTCCAGGCTCTCCCCGCCCGGGCCCTCCACCCAGATCTCCCAGTCCCGCTGGTGATAGGGCTCCTCGATGTCCTCCTCCGCGAACTCCCAGGTGACATAGGAGAGGATGGAGCCGTCGGGCAACTCCGTGTCCTCACAGGTGAAGCCGTTGTCGCCCGGCTCCAGCTCCCCGAAGCCCTGGCAACCGGCGACCTCCCGCCAGTCGTCCGTCGCGAAGCGGTAGGCACTCAGGTCGAACGTGGTGCCGCCCGTGCCGTCCTCGGCGACCAGGGAGGCGCTGACGTCGGGCCCCTCGTCCAGCCCGAAGCCCTCGGACTCCGTGATCTCCAGCTCCTGCGGGAGCAGCTCCGTCAGCGTGGCGACCAACTCCTCGCCCGTCTGCGGGACCTCCCCCTCGGACGCCGCCCGCTCCCCCTCGGACGACGGCCGCTCCGCAAGCCTCACCGTCTCCGCGTGGCTCGGCGAGGCGGCGACCATGGTGGCCATCGCCGCCGTGGCCACGGCGGCCATCAACGCCAACCGGCGCTTGGACGACGGCCGCTCGACCGTCTCCTGGCTGTGCTTGCTCATGCGCTACGTCTCCCTCGTGGCTCTCATCGGCTCGGGCCTTCCGGCCCTCCGGCGAGCTCGTCCCCCGCGTTTCTCGCCCCGTCACCCATAAAGACGCGCTGACCCACGGCGCATGTCGCAGACATTCCCAAAGTTTTTTTCGCGGTGGCGCTGGCGGCCCCGGCGGCCTCGGCGACGACGGCGGCCGGCGCCCGGGGCGCCGGCGCCGGCCCCGCGCCGGGGTGGCCACCGGTGTCGGCGCTGTTGTCGGCGCCGGCGCCGACAACAGCGCCGCGCGGGCGCTTCCCTTCGCTCCCTCCGCGCGGCGCCGACCCGTCGCCCGTTCGTTCGCCCTATCCGGCGCGGTCTGCGGCGAGTTGAGCCGCGAGTTCCGCGATGCCGAGGTTCGCCTCGTCCTCCTCGTCGGCCTGGTGGAGCGCGTTGGTCAGCTGGTGCTGGTCGTTGACCAGGTCGTAGTACTCACGGAAGGTCACCTCGCCGCCGCCGGAGACCTCGCCGTCCGCGTTGGTGGTCAGCGCGTAGTACTCGGTGTACTGCCGGTCCTTGGCGACATAGGAGGCCCAGGTGCGCGGGCCGGCGGCACCGTCCCCCTGCTTCCACCACTCGACCAGCAGATGGTCGCGAGAACGGTCGGAAAGCAGCGAGATCCCATCCTGTTCATGGTCGGGAACGACCCCCGCCGCATCGAGAACGGTCGGAGCGATATCGATGTTGGCCACGATCCGGTCGTCCCGCCGGCCTCCGCCCAGCCCGCCCGCCGGCCAGGAGGCGTAGAACGGCACCTCGTGGGCCTGCCGGTAGGGCACGGACTTCTTGGTCCAGCCGTGGTCGCCCCAGCTGAAGCCGTTGTCAGCGATGTAGATGACCAGGGTGTTCTCCAACTGACCGAGTTCTGCCAGCTTCTGGCGGAACGCCTCCACGGTGTCGTCCACCGAGAGCAGGGTGCGCAGCTGGTTGCGCCGAATCCGGCGGCCGTCCGCCAGGGTTCCGGTGGCGTTCTGGATGTACGGCGGCTTGTCGCTCCGGTCCTCCTCCGGCACCGAGGGGCGCCCGTTCCAGGCCGGGACCGGCACCTCGGCGTAGTCGGGCTCCGGGGTGTTGGGACCGTGCGGCGCGTAGGGGGTGACATAGGCGAACCAGGGGCGGTCGTCGCTTGTCGAGCGCTCTATGAAGCGGAGCGTTTCCTCCCTGATGATCGTCGTGGTGTAGCCGGGGAGCTGCTGGACGGCGCCGTTGACGTTCCACCTGGCGTCCACATAGCCCGGGCTGAGCAGCGCGAACTCCTCGAAGTGCGGCGGGTTGTCGGCCAGTTGCCAGGCGTTGAGGAACTTGCCGAACAGCCCGGTGCGGTAGCCGGCCTCGGCGAGGTGGCGCTGGATGGTGGTGGACTGGTCGAGCTGGTAGGAGGCCTGGTTGTTGCGCACGCCGTGATGGTGCGCGTAGCGGCCGGAGAGGACCGAGGAGCGCGAGGGGCTGCACAGCGGGGTGGTCACATGGCCGTTGGTGTAGCGCACGCCCCGGCCGGCCAGCCAGTCCACGGTCCTGGGGATGGCCCACTCGGTGCGCTTGGGCTGGTCGTCGGTGACGATCAGCAGCACATTGGGGCGCGCGTCGCGGGCGCGTGCGACGGCGTTGGGGGCGTTCGCCGCCCCGGCGAGCGCCCCCAACGAGGCGGCAGCGGCGGTGCCGGCGATGAACCCGCGCCGGCTGAGGCCGCCGCGGGCGGGGTCATCGCCGGGGGCGAGGTCGCCGGCGGCGGCGCGGTCATCGACGCCCGGGCGGGGCTGGGGAGTTGCCTGCTGGCTCATGTGCGGGGTCCTTTGTGTGCGGGACAAGGAGCGGACGAGGGGGAACGAGGGAACGGGGCGCGCCTCGGGCGGCGTTCGCGGCGTGCCTCGGGCGGCGTTCGCGGCGCGGCGAGGGCGTGCGAAGGTGCGTGCGCGGCGCGCGAGGGGGCCACCGGCGGCGGAGCGAGAGGGAAGCGGGGGACGGCGCGTTGACGCGCCGTCAGGGCGGCCGGGTGCGGAGCCCGGCGCGCGGAACGGGCGCGGGCGCCGCCGTTACCTGGCCGGCCGGCCGTCGCTACAGAGCGCGCTTGCCGTTCGGGCGAGATCGATCGCCCGAAGCGACGCGGGCGCACCCTCGGCTGGCTCGGCCGGCTCGACTGACATGCCCATGAGGCTAGTTCCCACGCAGCGCGACCTTCCATGTACAGAACATGAAATCCCGCCCCAAACGGGGGAGTTCGAACGGGAACCGAACGCCGCGCCGACGCCCCGCCGAGCCGAGACCGGCCCCCGCCGGCGGCCAGGCCAAGCCAGGCCAGACCAGGCCCCCTACCCTCACCGTGACCGTTCGATTACGATGCACCACCGTGCGGCGCCCACAGGGGAGTTGGGGCCGCCGTCTCCCGCTGCGCGACAGCGGAACCGTCATGCCCGGACCCAGGGGGGACCTTGTCATGCCCACCAGCGATCTCTATCTCGACTACGACATGCTCCGCGCCACCCGGGACAACATCCGTCAGGTCGCCGACCTGATGGAACGGCCCTGCCAGGCGATGGCCGAGGCCGAGGGCTCGGCCATGGGCGTCGCCCGACTGGTCGGCCGGATGGACGACTTCGGCGACGAGTGGGAGTACGGGATCTCGCAGTTACGCGAGTTCGCCGAACAGGCCGCCGCCGCGCTCGACGAGGTGATCCACGCGTTCGACTCCATCGACGAGGAGTTGGCCGGCTCCCTGGAGCAGGGTGGCTCGGGCGACGGCGGGGTGATCGAGGCATGAGCTGGTCGTTCCCGGTCGCGCCGTCCCCCGAACAGGAGGCGGACTACCCGGCGTTGGGCTTCGTCCCGGCCCCCGGCGACGAGCCCACCGCCGCCCGCATCGCGCAGGACGTGCGCCAGACCGCGACCGTCCTGGGTGACATCGTCTTCCTGCTGAGCGGCACCTCGGGCCCGGGCCAGTGGCGCGGCCGTTCCGCCGAGGCGTTCCGGGAGAACTTCGACGACGACTTCCGCCCCAAGGTGGCGGCGGCCAGGGAGTCCTTCGCCGTCGCCGCCTCCGCGCTGGAGGACTGGGCCGCGCACATGCCCGAGGCCCAACACCGGGCCCGCAACCTGGAGATCGAGGCCCGCGAGGCCCAGGCCGCCCTCGCCGCGCTGCCCACCCCCACGCCGGTCAACCCGTGGGAGGACATGCCGGACGAGGATCGCGAGCGCGCCCTCGACACGTTCCGCCGGCAGCGGACCGACCAGGAGGCCGCCGAGCAGCGCCTGGAGTCCGTACGCGCGCGGGCCAGGGAACTCCTCGCCGAGTACACGGAGTTCGGCGAGTCCGTCGCCGACCGCCTCGATCGGGCGATGAACATCGCCCCGAACAAGCCCGGCTGGCTCTCCCGCATCGGCGACGCCATCGGCGCCATCATCGAGGAAGTGGGCGACATCGCCCAGTCGGTGATGGAGAACGTGGGCCGCTGGATACGGGAGCACGCGGCCAGGTTGGCCCGACTGGGCGACTTCTACTTCCTGGTGGCCAATGTCATCGGCACCCTCCAGAACATCACCCGGTGGGGCGCGCGCTTCGTGCCGGTCCCGCACATCCGTCTCGGCCTCCAACTGGTCTCGCAGGGGCTCAAGACCTCGGAGACCATGCTCAAGCTCGCGGGGCTGGGCGCCTACGGGCTGGCCGACTGGGGCGGTGCGGACGTGACCTATCCCTGGGAGGAACTGGAGATGCCCTGGGAGAACACCCCTTGGGAGGACGACGTCGACACCAGGCCGGTGGAGATGGACCAGTTCCTGCCCCAGGGGAGTTACATCGAGCCGGCGGCGGCCGGCGCCGAGGCCGGCCCGTTCCTTCCGAGCGCCGCCAACTCCCGGGCCGTGGGCGGAGCCCTGCCCGACACGGCCGAGACGGCCGACGCGAATCAGCTGGGGCCGGCCGTACTGCCGTCACCCAGGCCGGTCGCCATCCCGGAGGTCCCACTCCTCCGGAGTTTCGACTCCGCATGGCAGGGCGTGGCGGTGGCGGCCTGATGAAGGCGCTCTTCGAGGTCTCCGAGGCGTTCACCGGCCTGCCCGTCGGACTCGACGAGGAGGGGGCGGAGCGCTACCTGCGACGCGAGTTGGCGGCCCGAGGCGCCGACCATCCGGTCGACGCGGCCATGGTGCGGCCGTTCCACACGCTCTCCCAGACGCTCCGCTCGGCGGGAACGCTCTTCGTCGGCAGCTCACTTCGGCTGGTCAACGGGCAGCCGTCCACGGCGACCCTGCTGGTCACCGTGCGCGGCTTCGACTACGGCGACGACCCACGTGTCGCCGCCGAGGGCGCGCTGCACTCGTTGGTGGCTGCCAAGGGAAGGGGCTGGACGGGCGGGGTGTACGAGCTGCCGTGTGGCCCCGCCGCCGTGGTCACCGGCGGCCACGCCTACGAGGTGCCCTGGAACGACCCGTCCCGCCCGCCGTTCACGCTGCGCTTCGCCGAACTCCAGGCCCATGTCCCGGTGCCCGCCCACCCGTCGCTTCCCGAACGTCATCTGCTGACGGTCACCTTCTCCACGGCCCACCCGAGCCACTGGGACGCCTATATGCCCTCTGTCGCACGAACGTTGCACACCGTTACCTTTGTCGCCGAGGATTCCGCGCCCGCCGAGGCCGCGAACCTGTCCCCGGAAGAAGGCGAGCCAGCATGGCGATCATGAAGGGCACGATCATCGAGAGGGGAACGCAACGTGCCGCGCGGCACTGCCCGCAGGAACGCCCCTGGGTCGTCTTCCAGGTGTCCGTGGGGTCGTTGGGCGAGACGTTGTTCTGGGCCTCCTTCTTCCTCTGGGTGCTTGAGCTGTACGAGACGCTGGTCGAACGGCTCTACACGGTCGTCCTGACCGACCAGCACGTCCTGTTCATCCGCACCGGCCGCGTCTTCCACCGCGTCAAGCGGGTCAAGCACGCGATTCCGCGCGGGCAGTTCCACGAGATGTTCGGCGACATGACGTGGGACGGCGAGGGCGAGGCCCGCTTCCGCCTCCGGCTGCCCCGCGGCCGGCGCCGCAGGAAGGCGAACGTGGCGCTGGCCTGGCAGCAGGAGTTCCACTACTTCCTCACGGTCCTCGCCCAGGACCACCAGCGGCAGGCGCAGGGGCAGCCGCAGGTCCAGGCCCAGGGCGGGTACGGCGTTCCGCAGGCGGGTTACGGGGCTCCGTCCCCGCCTGGCCCCTGGCCGGGGCAGCAACAGGCGCCCGGGCCGGGGCCGTCCGGCCAGCCGTCGCCGCCCCAACCCCCCTCCCCGCAACCCGGATACGGCCCGCCGCACCAGGGCTACGCCCCGCCGTACCAGGGCTGAGGCCCGGGGCGCCGCCGCGTCAGCACGTCGGCGGCCCGGCGGCCCCGGGTGGCGCCGGCGTCGCGGGTCAGGGGATCGCCTCCGCCGGCGGGGGCGGTCCCGGCGGGGTCGCGCCGGGGCCGAAGGGGGTGCCGCCGAGCTGTTCGCGGTGGTGCGGGGTGGCCCACCCGGACGGGTCGGGCCCGGCCGGGACGACCCCGGTCGGGTTGATGCCGGTGTGCACCCGGTAGTAGTGCTGCTTGATGTGGTCGAAGTCGACCGTGTCCCCGAACCCCGGCGTCTGGTACAGGTCCCGGGTGTACGCCCACAGCACCGGGTCCTCGGTCAGCTTGTTGCGGTTGCACTTGAAGTGGCCGTGGTAGACCGCGTCGAACCGCACCAGCGTGGTGAACAGCCGGATGTCGGCCTCGGTGATGTGGTCGCCGACCAGGTAACGCCGTTCCGCCAGCCGCGCGGAGAGCTGGTCGAGCCGGTGGAAGACGTCGGCGTAGGCCGCCTCGTACTCGTCCTGGTCGGTGGCGAACCCGGCGCGGTAGACGCCGTTGTTGACGTCGCGGAAGATCTCCTCGGAGATCTCGTCGATCTCGTCGCGCAGCCGCTCCGGGTAGAGGTCGGGCGCGCCGGAACGGTGCAACGCCGTCCACTCCGTGGCGAGGTCGAGGGTCATCTGCTGGAAGTCGTTGGTCACGAGCGTTCCGGTGGGCACGTCCACGATCGCGGGCACGCTGACCCCGCCCGGGTAGCCCGTCTCCCGCGCGTCGTACGCCTCGTGCAGGAAGCGGATGCCCAGCACCGGGTCCCGCCCGTCCGGGTCCAGGGTGAACCGCCAGCTGCGGTCGTCCTGGATCGGGTCGACCACGCCGAGGGACAGCGCGGACTCAAGGCCCAGCAGCCGCCGGGAGATCAGCACCCGGCTCGCCCAGGGGCAGGCCCGGCTGACCACCAGCCGGTACCGACCGGCCTCCACCGGCCACCCGTCCCCGCCGTCGGCGGTGATGCGGTCGGTGAAGTGACTCAGCGAACGCTTGAACTTCTTTCGGCCGTACTCGGTGTTGCCCTCGCCCAACCCGGTCATTCCGCTTCCGTCGTCCCTTCGCAGTCTCGTCGGGTTCCGTGCGGCTCCCCAACGGTTCGGAGCGTCCCGGCGATCAGAGCATCCCGGCCGGCGCGGGGCACCCCTGCCACGCCGAATGCCCCGCCGAACCGTTCGGCACGGCCCGGCGACGGCCGGAACGGCCGGGCCCGGCGCCCCGGTCGGCCGGCGCCGCCCGGCCGCGCCCGGCGCTTCCGCTTCGAACGCAGCGTGCCCGCGCACGGCGCGTTCATGCGGCGCCCCGCCCCCGAATCGGCGGCGCCACCCGTGCGGCCCCCACGCGGGGGCGGCCGTAACGAACAAGCCAACTGGCCCCGAACACCCGGGACATGTGGACGCAACGGTTTCGTGGCGCGCCGGGACGAGGTACGTTGCTTGCGGGAGCGCTCCCACGATGCACGGCGGTATACCTCGACGACGGTTCGGGGCGACCACCCCACAGCCGCGCACGGTGGAGGGCGAGCAGGTGAGCCGTTCGCCGGCCGGCCACGAGAGCGGTGGTCGTCCGACCCGGAGTCGAGGAGGACACTAGAGGGGACCCCCCACATGGCCATTCGACCTCCCAACGACCGGAGCAAGTCTCCGCTGCGCAGGGCGCGTTACCTGAGTCTTCTGGTGACGGCGCTCATCGCCCTGGTGATGACGAGCCTGCCATCCCCCGCGTCGGCCCACGGCGTCGCGATGTCGCCAGGATCGCGCACCTACCTCTGCTACCGGGACATGATCGAGAACGGCACCCCGACCAACCCGGCCTGTGCCGACGCGGTGGCGGAGACCGGCACCACCCCGCTGTACAACTGGTTCGCCGTGCTGGACTCCAACGGCGGCGGCCGCACCGAGGGTTACATCCCGGACGGGGAGCTGTGCAGCGGCGGCAGCGGCGGCCCGTACGACTTCTCCTCCTACAACGCGGCCCGCGCGGACTGGCCCAGCACCGACCTCCAGGCCGGCTCGACCATCGAGATCCAGTACAGCAACTGGGCCGCCCACCCGGGTGACTTCGACGTCTACATCACCAAGAGCGGCTGGTCCCCCACCCAGCCCCTCGGCTGGGGTGACCTCGAACTCCTCGACAGCGTCACCGACCCGCCCCAGTCCGGCGGCGCCGGCTCCGACGGCGGGCACTACTACTGGGACGTGACCCTGCCGTCCGACCGGACCGGCCAGCACATCCTGTATGTGCACTGGATTCGCTCCGACAGCCAGGAGAACTTCTACTCCTGCTCGGACGTGGTGCTGAACTGATCGAGCGCCGCTCGGACGCTGATCCGATGCTGATCCGATGCTGATCGGACGCTGATCCGACGTTGATCGGGTACCGATCAGACGGACGAGAACGAGGGCCCGCCGGGGGAACGCCCGGCGGGCCCTCGGCGTGCCGGGCGGCGGTGCCGCGTCACGGGGTCGCGCGGGCGACGGCCCGGTCGACGGCCTCGCCGAGGGTGTGGCCGCGCAGCGGTGCGGTGGCGAAGTGACGCCAGGCGTCCGGGCGTTGGGCGAAGGACTCGACGACGAGGGTCAGCACGGTGGGGCGGCCGTCGTCGCCGGGCGCCGGGGGCGCGGAGAGAGCGAGATGCGCCGGGAGCGCGCGCAGGGTGGGCGCGTCGCGGTGCGCGCTGGCGGTCACGGCCTCGGTCCAGGCGCGGGCGGCGCCGGGGTGTTCGCCCAGCAGGGCGGGGAGTTGGGTGGTCAGGCGGAACAACGCGGCGGTGGGCGCGGTGTGGCGGGCGAGCAGCGTCTCGACGTCGGGCCCCGAGGGGTAGCCGCGCACGGCGTGGGCCAGCAGCAGGCGTTCCAGGGTGGCGTCGCGGGCGCCGGGGCCGGCCATCCGCTCCAGGGTCCGGGGCGGCTGGCAACTCAGCTCGACCAGCGGCGGGTTGGCGGGGATGCCGCGCCAGCCGAGGCCGAGCGCCCTGCGGACGGTGGTGAGCGCGCGGTCGAACGCGGGGTCCTCGGCGGCCGGGTAGGCGCCCCTGCGGCGGCGCCGGTGGGCGTGGCCGCGTTCGGCGTCGGCGAGGAGTTCGGCGGCGCGGGTCCGCAGCTCTCGCCGGTGGACGGGCAGCAGGGTGGCCAACTCGGCCAGCCAGAGCAGCTGTTGGGGCTGGGTGACGGGGAAGCCGGGGCGGGGGCGCCAGAGGTCGAGCGCGGTGAGGGCGGCGCGGGCGAAGCGGTCGCGGAGGGCGGCCCTGGTCGCGGGCGGGGTGCGCCAGGCGGGCGCGGGCGCGGGTTCGGGAGCGGGTTCGGGCTCGGCGCCCGGGGCCGGTTCGGTCGGCGCGTGCGGGTCGGTTGGCGCGTGCGGGCCGGAGGGGTCCGGGGTCAGCAGGGGGCGCCAGCGTTCGGCGAGGGCGCGGGCGATCCAGTCGGTCGCGGTGGCGAGGCCGCGTTCCGGGGTGGCACCGAACGCGCCCAGGTAGGCCAACGGGAGCCGGCGGTCCGACTCGGGCAGCGCGGCCAGTTCTTCGGCGACCAGCGCTGCGGTCTCCTCGGGTTGGTGGCCATCGACGCGCAGCCGGCAGATCCGGCTGGTGAGGGCGGCCCCGGCGAAGCGGGCCAGGTCGGCCTCGGCGAGTTGGACCAGCAGCGGCGCGGGAACGGCGTGCGGGAGGGTGCCCAGGAGGAGTTCGCTGACCACGACCCTGGCCTGTTCGTCGACCAGCAGCTCCCAGAGTTCGGCGATCCGGCCGGGGTGGGTGGTGAGGACCTCGCGCCAGAGCGCGCGCCACGTGGTGAGCGCCGCGCCGTGCGCCGCCATCCAGGCGTTCAGCTCCTGGCCCTCGGCGAGTTGGGCCGGCGGCCCGGGCAGCAGGGGAACGGCGGCGGCGAACACCTCGGGTGCCAGCTCGGGGTGGCGCAGGGCGAGTTGGGCGGCGTTCGGTCGTTCGGCGGCCTCGGGGGTGACGGGCACGGGCTCGGGCACGCGCCGGCGCAGCTCGGCGGCCACGGCGGCGCGCAGCGCGGCGGGCGCGCCGGCGGGCGCGAGGGCGCCCAGCCGGTCGTCCGCGCTGCGGGCGGCGACGGCGGCCGCGCGCCCCTCGGGGCAGTCGGGGTGGCCGAGCGCGGCCAGCAGCACGGGCGGCGCCTCGGACGCGGCGGCCTCGGTCAGCAGCCAGTCCGGCGCCGAGGTGGCGCAGGGGCCGGCGAGCAACGCGGCGAGCAGACCGTCGCGTTCGGGCCCGGCCGGCAGCGCGCCGGCGTGGTCGAGCGCTAGGGCCGCGAGCGGCGAGCCCGGCGGGGCGCCGGCGGCGGCCCGGGCGAGAAAGGCGGCGGGCAGCCGCACCCGCGTCTGGCGTTCCGCTGCTGACATCCCCGCTCCCCCGAACTCCGCGACGGCCGGTCGTCGTTCCGTCCCCGGCCAGCCTAGGCGCTGCCGGCGCCAGGGCCAGGCGGGGCCGAGCGGGCGGGGCCGGGCGGCGCCCGGCGAGCGGTTCCCGGCCGGTGCCGGGCGGCGGCGCCCGGGGGCGGTGCCCCGCCGGCGCCCGGGGCGCGTTCCCGGGCGCCGGCGAGGCGCCGAAGCACCGACCGCGCCGACCCCCGCCGACCCGCGCCGGCGCGGCTAACCCCGGCAGGGGACGCTGCGGGGCGGCGGGGGCGTGGCCGCGCCGGCTGGCGGGATCGCGAGGGCCCAGGCTCTGCGGACCGCGTCCAGCAACGGCCGCGCGCTGTACGGCGACACCGCCAACTCGCGGCGGGCGTCCGCGAGGGTTTCGGGGTCGCCGTCGGCGCCGCCGAGCGCCGCCGTCTCGCGGCGGGCGGCGAAGCCGGGGCGGCCGAAGATCTCCAGCAGCGTCAGCGAGAAGTACGCGTAGACGGCCGCCTCGTCGAGCAGCACCCGCGCCTCCTCGCCGGCGGGTGCCGGCCGCGTCGCGAAGTGGGTGAGGGCCGCCTCCAGCGCGGTCGCCCGCTCGGGGCAGCAGGTGCAGGCCGTGCGCAGGTGGCCCATCAGGTCGCGGAACGCGACGAGCACCGCGCTGGTCTCGGGCGTCCATCGTTGGCGGGCGAGGAGGTTGTGGAAGCCGTCGAGCGTCTCGTGCACCTCCTCCAGGATCATCGCCCGCGCGATGTCGGGGAGTTCGAGCTGTTCCGTCGCGTCCTGGATCTCCAGCAGGCGGCGGGCGTAGCGGATCAGGTCGCGGGGCAGCCCGCCGGAGAGCGCGTGCGCGAGCAGGACATAGGGGTCGGAGATGCCGGGCGCGCGCTTTGTCAGCAGCGCGGCGGACTCGGCGAGGGTCGCGGGGCCGACGTGCACGATGTCGTCCAGCGAGCTGTCCGTGACATCCCGGTGCGGCAGGCCGCGTCGGACGAACGCGGCGCCCACGTCGTCGGCGACGGAGAGCAGGAAGTGCACCCGGGGCACGCCGAGCACGGCCTTGATCTCCCGCAGGAACGCCAGCGCCTGTTCGGCGGAGCCCAGCCGGTCCACCTCGTCGATGACGACGACGGTCCGGCGGTCGCGGCGCGCCAGCTCGGCCGCGATGTCGCCGAGCAGCCGCCTGAAGTCGGCTACCAGGGCGGGGTAGTTGGGCGGGACGGTGGCCAGCGTCGCGGTGCCGGAGGCGCCGAGGGTGAGCAGCGGGGCCGCCGCGCCGCCGAGGTTGGTGGCGGCGGTCGTGGTCTGCGCGGTCTGGAGCCGGTAGAGCTGGTCCCGGCAGCGGCGGAGCAGGTCGGACTCCGGGCGCGCCCTCCGCCAGGGGCGGGCGGCGAGCCGCCACAGCGCCAGGCCGGCGAGGAACGCGAGCAGGCGCGTCGGGTTCGACGGGTCGGTGAGCACGGCGCGGCCGGTTTCGTCGATGAGGAACCCCACCAGCGCGATCCCGAGAATGACGCCGAGGACCGGCCCGTTCACGGGGTTGACGAACAGCCACGGCCCCCGGGTCCGGTACCAGGTGGTCAGGGTGTCGACAACGTCGCTGGAGAGCGCGACCGCCGCCACCACGGCGGGCGCCGTCAGCAGCAGCGTCGCCGCGCTGTTGTCGTAGAGGTCCGTCGTCTGGCGTCGGATCTCCGGGTCGAGCGGGAGGGAGAGCACGGCGCCGACGACCAGGGCGGTTCCGGCGACGCGGGCCAGCACGCGGACGGCGGTTGGCAGCGCGGCGGTGAACCACGTCGCCCGGCGCAGCGCCCACACCAGCAGACCGGCGCAGGTGATGACGAGTGCCGCGCCGACGCTGCGGCCGTGCCAGGCGTCGAGGCCCCAGTCTCCGAGGTCCCGGCCGAGGTCGTCGACCCACCGTTCGACCGTTCCGCCGTGTGCCTCCCGCAGGGAGCGCGCCGTGGCGAACAGGCCGACGACGACCAGCGCCGCCGCCGGCAGCGCGTAGCCGAACCAGCGGACGCCCCTGGTCAACGGGTGCCGCAGGCCGCGCAGCGCGCGGCGGGACAGCCGGGTGAGGTCCGGGACCTGCTGGCCCTCGTGGCGGAGGTAGCCCTCGCAGACCGTGACGAAGAGGGACAGCAGGAAGTCGTGCGGCGCGTAGGTCGCCGGCGCATGGGTGACGACGGTGAAGTCGTCGGGCCCGACCGCGTTCTCCAGCAGGGTGGTCTTGCCGGCGCCGCGCGGGCCGCTGACGGCGATGGCGCCGCCGTCGATCTGGTCGATCTTGCGGCGGAGTTGGGCCAGCGGGCGGTTGTCGACGTGGTAGCCGTCGCTCCCGGGGGAACGGAGCCCTTCGGTGCTGTCGGGCAGCAGCAGGGCGTCCCGGTCCTCGCCGAGCAGTTCGTCCACCACCCGGCGCACCACGGGCGCGGTGCCGAGCGCCTGGGCGTTGCCCCATCTCCGGCCGAGGGGCTCGGCGGCGAGTTCCCATATCTCGGTGGCCAGCGCGTAGTAGGCCAGCAGCGCCCAGCGGCGGAGGCGGGCCCTGGCGCGGACGTCGGTCAGCAGCAGGACGGCGAGCAGGAGGGCGACCAGGGGCGTGAGCCAGGCGGCGAGCGCCGGGGCGCGCACCACCAGGACCACGGGGGTGGGGACGAGAAGCAGCACGAGCGCCAGCGCGGCGCGGGCGCTCCAACGCGCCAGGCGCGCGTGCTCGTTCCGCCGGGCCAGCGTCCACTCGCGCGCCGTCACGGCCCGGAGGTAGTACAGGTGGCGGACGCGACAGGGCCTGATCGCCGCCTGGACGTTCTCGTAGCGGAACATCCGGGCGCGGATGTCGTCGCCGGTCACGCCGGGGCGCGCGTCGACAACGCGGGCGACCGTGGGGGAGGCGAGCGCATGGTCGATCGACGCGCGGTAGATCTCCGCGACCTTCTCGATGGGCCAACTGACCTGCCGCCCGGGGCCGGAGCCGGCGGGCAGGGGCACCGGCCGTGCGTCGTCGTCCGCGCCCGCCATCAACTCCCGCCCCCTGTCAGCCGACCACGGGTTCAGCATGGCGCTTCGCGCCGGCGCCGTAACGGGATGGGGCGCGGTCGGGACCGTTCCGTGACATGGCGTCACGGCGGCGATGGCAGAGTGGGGCCATGCTGGAGATCACGGTGCGCACGGAGCGCGGGGAGCGGTATGTCCGGCCGGCGGCCGGGACGTTGGCGCGGCTGGTGCGGGGGCTCGGGGACGAGGGGAACCGGTTCCTGGTGGTGCGGCGGGTGCCGGACCTGCCGACGGAGTTCGCGCAGGTGTGGCGGGAGGACGGCGGCGACTTCGAGTTGGAGCACCGGAACGGTGGGCCGGCGACGCATGTGCGCACGCGGCTCGGCTCGGCCGAGTCGGTGGCCGTGGCGCTGACCGGGTGGGCGCGGCGGGACGCCGACTGGGCGGCGGGGCTGGCGTGGCGGCGCGTCGAGCTGCCGCCGGTGCCCGAGGTGCCGCCGCTGGAGCTGCCCGCCGAGGACGCGGCCGCGTTGGAGGAACGGCTGCGCGAGACGCTGCGGTGCGGCTATGCGGACCGGGACCAACTCGCCGAGCAGGCCGAGGACTTCCTGGTCAGGGGCGACGAGCGGCCGGTCTCCGGGCGGCAGGCGCGGGCGCTGGCCGACCGGCTGTGGCTGGAGCGGGTCGCCGAACAGGCCGGCTGGGAGGGCGAGACGGACCCGGAGCGGATCGAACGGGCCTTCCGGAAGCTGGCGTTCGGCGGGATCACCGCGCGGGAGCACTTCACGTGCTGCCGCAGTTGCGGCAACGCGGAGATCGGCGGGGTCAGCCCGCCGGACGCGCGGGGCTTCGTCTACTTCCACCAGCAGAGCACGGAGGGCGCCGCCAACGGCGGCCAACTGTCGCTGTACTACGGCAGGTTCGACGGCTCGGAGGAGACGACGGCGGCGGTCGGGCGCGAGGTGGTGGCGGCGCTGACCGAGGAGGGGCTGACCGTCGAGTGGAACGGCTCGCCGTCCGCCGCGATCGCGGTCACGGGGCTGGACTGGCGGCGCCGGCTGGTGGGCTGAGCCGCTCGCGCTTGCGCGGGCGTGGGCGCTCGCGTGGGCGCTCGCGTGGGCGCTCGCGTGGGCGCTCGCGTGGGCGCTCGCGTGGGCGCGGCGCGGCTCTCAGAGCACCGGCGGGGTGATGGTGAACCTCGCGTTGATCCGGGCGTAGACCGTCTGCCGACGCGGCTCCAGGTCCAGCGCGGGGGGCGCGGCCGCGCCGGGCGCCGCGCCGTAGCCGCCGGCCGGGGCGGCTATGCCCCGGGGCACCTCGGACTCCATCCAGTCCGCGCCCACGTCCGCGATGTCGATCAGCCCGGCCAGCTCGGAGCCGATGGCCTCCGCGTACTCCCTGGCCCGCACGACCGCCTGCCGCACCGCCTCCTGCCGCGCCCGCCGATGCACCGGCGAGTCCGGCCGCAGCGCCCACCACGGGCCGGCGACGCTGGTCAGCTCCAGGTCGGCGAGGCGGGTCGTCACCTCGCCGAGCGCGGTGAAGTCGACGAACACCGCCTGGACATAGACCTTCCCGTGGTATGCCCGCACCCGCTCCCCGCGCCCCGTCTTCAGCTCGGGGCTGATGCTGAACGCCCCGGTCTCGATCCGCTCCACGGACTCGCCGTAGGACCTGAGCAGTTCGAGCACCGCGTTGTTGCGCCGGGTCAGGTCCTTCAACGCCGCCCGCCGGTCGCCGCCCCTGGCCCCCACGGTGACGCCTATCCGCGCCGTCTCCGGCTCCACCTCCAGCCGCGCCTCCCCGCGCACCGCGACCCGGGGCGCGCCGTTCGCCTGCGGCGCGCCGTTCGCCTGCGGCGCGCCGCCGGAGACGGGGGCGTGGTCGGTGGCGCTGTCGTCAGCCGTGGTCATCAGGTCCTCCGGGAGAGGTGAGGGGACGGGCGGGAGCTGGTGGGCGGGCAGTCCCCGAAGTGGGGCGCCGATCCCAACGGTCGCTCGCAGCCTAGGAGATGCCACTGACAACGCGCCCCGGCCGCCGACCGGCCCGCGCCAGCGCCGGTGGGGCTCCCGGGGCACAATTCGGCGAACTTCCTGATGAGTCGTCCGATGTTCGGTAGCGTGCCAGCCCCTCACCACTCCGAGCAGCAGGAAGGTCACTTAACGCCCATGCGTGTCACCCCGGAACCCGCCCCGCCGCCCGTCCCGCAACCGCCGCCCGCGAGGCCGCCGTCGCGCTGGCACCACCCCGCCGTGGTCGTCGCGCTGCTGGTGGTGTTACCGCCGTTGGGCATCTGGTTGGCCTGGCGCAGCGGTTGGCCGCGCCGAAGAAAGTTCGTGGCCATGGGGCTGTCGGCCCTGTGGCTGGCGCTGTTCGTGTTCGTCGAGCCGCCCGAGGAGGAGCGCGCCGCCGACGACGTCGAGGTGGCGGCGGCCGACGCGGCGGCGGATGAGGAGGAACGGGCCGAGGAGCCGCGCGAGGTGGCGGACTTCACCGGCCAGAACCTCGCCGTCGCCATCGAGGCCGCCGAGGCGGCCGGGTTCGCGACCGCCTCCCACGATGCGACCGAGGGCGACGCTGACCAGTTCGCCCTCGGCAACTGGTCCGTCTGCTTCCAGACGCCGGAGGCCGGCTCCTCGCTCGCGCCGGGCGGGACCGTCGACTTCGCCGTCGTGCGCGAGGGCGACCCGTGCCCGGCCGCCGACGGCCTGGCCGTGGTGGCGCCGACCGTTCCGTCCGTTGTCACGCTGTCCTTCGCCGAGGCCGTGGAGCGGCTGGCCGAGGTGGGCCTGACGGAGGTCGAGGCGCGGAGCGCCTATCGGGACGTCGACCTGCCGGCGGAGCACAACGACTGGCTCGTCTGCTTCCAACTCCCGCCGGCGGGCGAGGAGATCGAGAACGCGGAGACCACGCCGGCGCGGCTCTCCATCGTCGCACCCGACGACGACTGCCCCGGCTCCGACAACGCCCAGCGCGAGCCGGAACCCGAGCCCGAGCCGGAGCCGGAACCCGAGCCGGAGCCCGAACCGGAGCCCGAACCCGAGCCGGACCCGACGACAGGCGGCGGCGACTCCGGCGGTTCGGGCGACTCCGGCGGTTCGGGCGACTCCGGCGGCGGGGCGGTCTCGTACCGCAACTGCTCCGAGGTCCGCGCCGCCGGCGCGGCTCCCATCTACGCGGGGCAGCCCGGCTACGGCCGGCACCTCGACCGGGACGGCGACGGCGTGGGCTGCGAGACCTGAGCGGACGGCCGACGGCCGCACCGGCGCCCCCGGCCGGTGCGGCCCCGTTATGTTTTTCGCGGTCCTGCAATGGGGCCGCTGGCCTCTGGGCTCGGTATGACTGTTGCCCCCTGTCGAAGGCATGACCTGGGGGGTGGTGTCGCCGGGACCCGGGGGTGTTCGTCGGAGACGCTGATCAG